>CAJULQ010000022.1 GCA_910587595.1 uncultured Christensenellaceae bacterium | reverse complement strand
GGTGATCACTGTGCTGAAATGGGGTTTTAGCCAAAAATGATCCGAATAATCTGCGGGGTGCCGCGCGCCGGCAAAACCGCGCTCATGACGAGTTTTGCGCTCGAACACATGAAAGGCCGACAAGCGCACCGCGATCTTGTATTATGCAATAAACTGCTTGCCCCGCTCAACGAAGGCGGGTTTAGTTATGCCGCGCCGCAAGACCACATAGTGTTCGCCGACTACACGATCCAAGCGGGTGCGAACGGCGCCGTACGCAATTACGAATGCAACGGTTTTCACCTCGGCTTATACAACGACAAACACCCTACCATGTTTTTGCCGCCCGCCGCCAAAGTATATCTCGACGAGGCGCAAAAGTATTTCAATTCGAGAGAGAGCAAAGGCTTGGAAGATTTTGTATCGCGGTATTACGAATTGCACGGGCACTATCGCTTAGACGTTACGTGCACGGTGCAACGCCCCAAACTTATAGATTTGAACATACGCGAGCTGGCCGCGCAAGTACTGTATGTGGCCACGCTCGAGCATGACCAAAGCGGCCGTCGCATTCACGCGTCGCAATGGACGTGCTACCTATGGGATAACGTAGCCGCCGCAGTGGCGTTTATAGAGGGCGGCCAAAGCAGTTCGCTGCGCGGCGATCGCGTTATATTCGAGTTCACGGGCAACATCTTCAAGCATTACGACAGCTACGCATTCTTCCCCGCCTTTCTCAAAGGCAACGAGGACAGCACATTCAATCTTCGGCATGCCGTGCCCACGGGGTACACACGCGCGGAAGTTATGGACTTTAACGACGAACACGACTACAAAGTGCCCGAAACATACTACAAGAGCAAGAAAGGAGGCAAAACCGCATGACCGACGAAGAATGCCAAACTTTGGCCATGTTACAAAAATTACAGATCGCCAAGATGTCCGACGACGAGTTGGTGGCGCTCACCCGCCCGCATTACAACCAATTGTGTAAGCAAGGCGAGTTGCGGGACAATGACACAATAGACGATCGCCAACTGCGTGCCGCGCAACAGCCCGTTACGGCGGCCGCCAACGTTGTGGTAAAGCTACGGCTATGGCAAGAACAGTACCGCGCCAAGTGGGAGTGCAAAGATACCTACAAGGC
>CAJULQ010000021.1 GCA_910587595.1 uncultured Christensenellaceae bacterium | reverse complement strand
GTAAACGACGTATTCGTCGTTATTGACTTTTACGTCGCTACCGTCTATCTTGTCAACCTTGACATGCCGCGTATCGTGCGATACCACACCGAACGGCAACAATACACGGTCGAGTATTTCTTGTACAATCGCGTTTACGTCCATTATTTGCCTCCGTAATGCTTGACTTGAAACTCGATAAATTTATGCCGTTCGAGGTAATCGTCCGCGTCCGACGCGAGTACGAAAGTATGCGCCTCGTCCGTTTTGCCGTAAAGGTAAATGCGGGTTTGTTTTGTCGTCAACGCGTCGTAAACCGCTTTAACGTACGGCAAGCGTACGCGCGCGGATCGTTTTACGCCCTCGGCTTGCTGTTGAATAGCCGCCGCCCCGTAACTGCCGACCCACTCGCAAAAAAAGCAATCCGACATTATCGGGTTTCCGTCGGCGTCCGTTCCGATCGGTACTTTGATAATTTCCCACGTCGTGGACGCGCCTTTTCCCGCGATTTGCGTTGTCGTTTGTACGCCGAATTTGACGAGCGTACGTTTTGTTGTGATCCGTTGCTCCGACATAATCAATCCCGCATTTGCGCGATAAGCGCGCAAACCATACCGTCGGGTTTTACGATTTCGTCAACGGTTAATCCTTTGTCGATACCGTCCGCCCAAAGTGCTTTAACCGAATACGCGCGGGCGCATTTCAATTTTTCTTCGGGTACGCCGCCCTCGCGCATAAATTCGGTTGCCGCGTCGATAGAGTCTTGTACTTCTTGTTTTTTTTGCGGGTCGCAACCGTAATAACCCATTTTATAGAGAATTTTATCAACTTCGTTTTGCACGGTTGACCTCCTTTAACGTTCGCCGTTGCGCGTCGGTTATCGACCGCAACCCGCAATCAAAACCGTTGTTATTAGGTGGTTTTCGCCTTTTTCTGTACCGACATAAAGCCGTTGTACATGGCGGGCGATCCACCGACGAAACCGACGACCTTATACGCCGTAACGCCCTCTTTGAATTTGTAATCGGTCGATTTGGTAACGTCGAGCGTAGAAAAGAGGGCGAGTTCGTATCCGTGCAATTTGCCGTAATACAAGTACGCCGCGCCGTCCGCGACGTTGCCGAACGCCGAAACTTTCGACGTGCATACAAACGGAATACCGTTGATCGTTCCCGTGTTTCCGCGGACGACGATTTCGTACACGCGTCTTTTGTCCGTTCCTTTGACCTTTGCAAATTCTTTGAGGGTCAATTTGTTGAGGATCAAGTACGCGTCGCCCTCGACGTCCTCGTCGCCGCCGTAATCGAATACGATTTCGTCGAGCGTGTTTTCGTCGATCGTGGCAATCGTCTTTCTTTGCGCCGCGGTAATAATGCTCGTCGGCGCGTTCGCAATTCCGACGAGTTCGTCCGTGCCGCTACCGTTCACGATTTGCCCGACAACCTTTTTGCGCCATGCTCCGACGACGGCGTCCTCGACCGCGGAAACGTAATCCGCCGCGGGCAACTTCTCGACTTCTTCGTTTACCTCGGCGTAAGCCGTGATTTTGATTTTGTTGATCGTTGCGTAACCGAACGTCGGCTCGGCGGACGTTGCCGCCGCCCCCTCGGACGTGATACCGCCCTCGCCGATAGTCTTTGCGAAAGGTGCTTTGTAACTTTCGGCGTTTGCGTTTTCGAGGTGTACGTTTTTGACGAGGCGGTCGAGCGTTCCGACCTGTTCAAAAGCGGGGTTGATTTCGCCGCTTGCAAGTACCGACAAAGGCGTTTGCGTGGACGATACGGCGCGGTGTTCAACCGACGCATGCTTGCCCGCTTTGAGGTCTTTTGCGCGGGTTTCGATTGCCTCGATTTCCGCCGCCTTGCGCGTTTCCGCGTCCGTCTTGTTCTGATCGAATACCGTACCGTCGGCGGGTTTGCCGTTCGGCTTACGTGCCGCGCGGAGTTCTTCTTCGCGCTGTTCGCTTTCCGCCGCCTTTTGCATTTCTTCGATCGTGAAGTTCAAGCGTTCGACTTCGGAGCGGATTTCCGCGAAACGTTCCGCGGTGGTTTCGGGTTTTTGCGCCTCCGCCAAAAGGGCGGCGCGTTTCTCGATAAGTTCTTTAATTCCCATA
>CAJULQ010000020.1 GCA_910587595.1 uncultured Christensenellaceae bacterium | reverse complement strand
AAGACGACCAAAAAAGCCGCAAAAAAACCACCCGCAAAAAAGACCGTCAAAAAGGCGGACGCGGCGGCGGAAAACGCCGAAAAGACCAAAAGAGGCGCAAAATCGCAATACGCAAATAAGGTTTTACCTTATTTGGCGGAAATCGAACGGTATATCCATTACGGAGTTACCGAGGGCGATATATGCGACTTTTACGGCGTCGGTAAAACACAATGGGCGGAATACAAAAAGAAATATCCCGAATTAACCGAAACACTATCACGCGCGCGGGCGGCGCAAAAAAAAGACCTACTCGACAACGCTTTCCGCGTCGCTATCGGGTACGAATACGAGGAAGAATATACCGAGGAAATCAAAGACAAAAACGGCGCGGTCATAGGCAGTAAAACACGAAAACAAAAGAAGTACGCGAAACCCGACGCGGGTATGTTGCAATTCCTTTTGATAAACCGTTTCACGGCGGAATATGCCCGCGATCCGCACATGGTAGAACTCCGCAAAAAGGCGTTGGAACTTGCCGAACAAGGCAAAATCCCGCCCGACGGTTGGGAGGGCGTGTGATATGGCTATCGACCCGATACATGCGTTTTATTGCCGTCAAGACTACTTGCAACTCGCGCAAGCATGCAAGATCGCAAGCGGCGGCGTATGCGCTCGGTGCGGCGGAATATTCGATATAAACGAATTGCGACCACACCACAAAACCGAATTAACGCTCGATAATATCGACGACGTTACAATCACATTAAACCCCGATAATATCGAGGTTTTGTGCCACTCTTGCCACAATGCAGTACACGCGCGTTTCGGAAACGTGAACGGGCAAAAACACGTGTACGTCGTACACGGGTCGCCATGCGCGGGCAAAACAACATACGTCCGAAACGTCGCCACGCGAAACGATATTGTCGTCGATTTAGACCGTATCCACGCCGCAATATGCACGTGCGAACAATACGACAAACCCGACGCGACAAAGCGCGTTGCGTTCGGTATCCGTGATTATATGCTCGAAGAAATTCGCACGGCGACGCCGCGTCGCAAATGGCAAGACGCATATATTATCGGCACGTATCCGTCGCGTTTCGACCGCGACGATATGGTACAACGATACGGGGCGGAACTCATACACATTGACACGCCGAAAGACGAGTGTATTAAACGGGCATACGAAAGCGTTACGCGGGCGGCGGCGCGCGACGCTGTTATCGGTTGGATCGAGGCGTATTGGCAAAGGTATTCGGAATAAAAAATATTTTTATATCCCCCCACCCCTCGCCGATTTTTTGGAACGCCGAAAGACTCCAAGCCGCGGGCATTTAGAACACACACCGAAAATTTGACTTTTTTTGCGAAAAGTTTTGCAATTTCGGAGGAGGTATCATGGCAAAAGGAAAACAAACGGAAAAGAAAGACAAAGCGACAATCGCAAATGCGGAATACGACCGCCTCGTCAAGTTATTTACGGACGCGGGCGTCGATAAAATCAAACTTGATATTTTCGACGAATTGATCCGCAAGGTTGCGGAGGTTTTCGCGTGTTTGGAAGTTATCAAGGATTTGCCGACGATCCTATACGACCCCGCAAACCCCACCGTGCAAAAAGAAACGGCGGCGGGCAAAGTGCGCGTCAAATACATGGCGCAATATGCGTCGTGCATGCAAAAACTCAACAAAGAATTACTCGGCGCGTTGGACGGCGACGACGGCGACGGTTTGGAGGATTATGTATAATACAACGGACGCGGCAACATGGGAACTCGTAAACCCCGATATTACACCGCTTGCGGGGTGGCAAGTATTAAACGAGGACGTCGGCGGGCGGCATAGTTGGTTGATCGAATATTACAAACGTTGCCGCGCGGGCGAAATCATTATCGGACGCGAATTAAAAACCACGCTCGAAAGTTTGATACAAGATGTTTTTTGCCGTTCGGACGTGTACCGTTTTGATTTGACGGAGGCGCATAAACGGATAAAATTTATCGAAACGGAAATCAAGCATTTTGAAAGTCCGTTTGCGGGGAAACCGTTTATTTTAGCAATCAACCAAAAAGCGATTGCGGAGGCGATTTTCGGGTTTTATGTTTACGATCCCGAAACGTCCGACGGCGGGCGGTGGGCGCGACGGTTTCAAGAAATATTCCTACTCGTCGCCCGAAAAAACGGCAAGACGCCTTTTGTTGCGGCGTTA
>CAJULQ010000019.1 GCA_910587595.1 uncultured Christensenellaceae bacterium | reverse complement strand
GCCGTGTTGGCGTGCGCGATCGCAGTGTTGCTTGCGGGCGGCATAGGCACGAATACGAGCGCAAAGGCAGCAAGCACAACACCCGACGAGGTGCTGAACTGCACCTCGCCGTTTATGGGACGGTACGTAGTAGACGCCACCGACGACGTCTTTTTGTCCAAGGTTCGCTTGCGCAATAATATAAACAATGAGATCGTAAACACCGACGTTTACTTGATGTTTGGGCATACGCCCATTGCTCAATATGGGTTATTCTATCCCAAGCGCAACCCCTTTCCGAGTCTTAAAAACTATGTGGTTACCTCGGTGACCATAGATTTGGAACGCTATGCGGGTAATACGGGAACAGAAAACTACGGCGCGTTTGTATGGGGTATTAACGAACCTATCACAACCCCGCCGAACAGCAGTTTGCCGGAGCTTAACGTGACGTATAAGTTGGAACTTGCGCCCACCGTGCCGCTCCCCGAAGAACCCACGAAAGAGGGGCACCATTTCGTGGGGTGGTATTACGACGCAGAGTTCACGCAGCCGTATGACGACGCGCCCATTTTCGCAGACACGCAACTGTATGCCAAGTTCGAAATAGATAGGTTCAAGGTTACATACGACGCAAACGGCGGGTCGGGCGTCGGGTATTCCATGGTGGATTGGAACGCGGCGGCGCCCACGCCCGAAACCAAACGCACGGGATACAACTTTTTGGGTTGGTTTCGAGAAGACGGCACGCAATACAACGGCGAGGCGATCACCGAGGATACTACGCTTACGGCGCGGTGGGATATACAAGTGTTTACCGTTACGTTTTACGTAGACGGTAAAGAATACACCGCTATGCAAGTGCCCTACGGCACGTCGCTTGCTACGGCCATGAAACACGCCAAAGTGGCCGACTACGGCGTCAAAGACATAGAGGGCACGCGGATCAGCAAGTATTCCACGATCACCGAGGACACGGCCGTGCTCATACACGAGCTGAACGGTTGGGAGAAGTACGGCGACTTTGTGGGGCGTTCGCCGTGGTACACATGGCTCATGGTGGGCTTAGGCAGCGCTTTGGCCGTGGCGTTCAGTATAACCGTAGTGTTGCTTGTAAAGGCGCGGAGGTAGCAACATGAAATTGGTTCGCGCGATCTTTTCCGTGGCAGTGTCCGTTGCGCTCGTGCTGGGCGGGATCTATTTATACCGCAGCTGCGGCGCGTTTTCTTGCGAGGGTACTCTTATGACGGCGCAAGCGGCCGACACTTCGGAAAGCATTCTGTTAGAGTTGCAGAAAGACCCGGACTTCAAAATAGCGGATTATCCCTACACGGAAAACGACTTGTCGCTGCATTTGTTTCAGATCGCCGAAAGCACCGACGGGCAACTGTACGTTTATGTATATCACCCGGGCGGTTGGGAAGACAAGCGCGTTTTGGCGTTGCATATAAATTTGTGCACTACGCATATCGACGGAAAGCCGAGCAACTATAATCTATTCGCTTTGACACCGATTGCGGGCGATAAAACCGTATACAAGTATGCCGTAGACGATTTCACCGTAAAAAGCGACGCCGTGCGGTATTACGACATAGCATCGATCACGCGTTCGTTTATAGCGGGCGTGGACGAAGAGCCGGGCGGAGATAACACGATCACGGAAAAAGCCTATCCCGTCGGCCAAGCATGGACGGCTACGGGTGCGGGCGAGCATGTGAAGTATTCCATGATCACGCGCGACGTTGTAGATGTAACTTCCAAGTATGTGGCCGCCGTAAAATTTCCCGATACGAGCACATACAACCACATTATTGCATTTACGGCCGACCGCACGTTCGACGAGCTTTACGAGGCGGAGCTTATCTACACCAAGCAAGACGTGAAATTATCCAAAGGCAGCAATAAGGTTCTTTGGAAAGGATCGCAAATAGACGTTACCGATGTGATCGTAGCCGACCACAAAGAAACCGTTGCCACGCCGAACGGGAATAAAAACGTGTATTCCTGGGAAAAGATCCAAACTTCCAAAGCATGTGTCGACGGTTGGACGTGGAATGAAGACGCGCCGGCATATTCCGAAAATAAAGGCATACGCGCAAACGTTTTACAACACGATTGGGTGATTCGGTTTTTAACCACGTCGTATAAAGAATATTTGGACGATCCGGTACGGCCCACCGGGACTATTGTAGAGCGCACGCAAGTATTCGACACTTGCATATTGCGCTTGAAATACGAAACGGCGGGCATTGTGTATGATTTGGGCGCCGTGGACGACGTGCAATCGGGCAAACTTCCCGAAGATAGCTTGCCAAGCGCAGATCGCGGTTGCGACGCAGATATATTTGCCGCGCTATGGGCATGGCTCAAGCGCATTGGGGCGTTTATACGGAAGTTTTGGGAGTTTTTCCTTATTGCGTCTATCGTGATCGC
>CAJULQ010000018.1 GCA_910587595.1 uncultured Christensenellaceae bacterium | reverse complement strand
AAGTATTGTATTGAGCGAAACTACAAACTAAAAGAATTTTTAATTACTTGCCCGCCCACGTTCAAAATAAGTGATAAATGTTGCAACGGCGCAAAAAAGCAACCGTCACATAAATACGAAAAATCGCACAACTTCGAGTGTAAATGTATGGGCTTGCGTCGCGCTGAAGGCGGTATCTGTTCAACAACATATAAGAATTGCTATACATACGACCCCGCCGCACCCATACAGAATATGCGCCCGATATGGTGGCTTACGGACGCGGACAAAGCGGAATATATCAACACGTACGGCGTGGTTTTAAGCGATTGCTACATTGTTTATGGTATGCGTCGCACAGGGTGTGCGGGTTGTCCTTTTAATTCGCAATTTGAAACTGACTTGCAGATATTGCGGACTTACGAGCCGAAGTTGTATCGGGCGGCGGGTGCAATATTTGGCGCGAGTTATGAATATACGCGCAAATACCGCGAATTTAAGGAAAACGAACGCCGCAAAGAGCACATCGGCGGGCAACAAAGTATTTTTGACTATATACACGGAGGCGACGAACAATGAAAAAGTGTTGTATATGTAAAAAACAATATGACGGACTCGGCAACAATGCGCACCCGTTTATGCGAGGTACGTGTTGCGACGTTTGCAATGTAAAATGGGTGATACCGTATCGTATGTTTTTGACCCGCAAACAAACGGTACGAATGGACGCGGACAGACTCGCGCAAACGCAAATACATAAACACGCGGACGCGGCACTCAATCAACACATCGGCAAGCGCGTTGCGCTTACTATGTACGACGATTGCGTCGAAGTCGGCGTGTTACACGTCGATACAGTCGCGGTACACTATTGCACGTATGCAGACAATGACAACAAAGAGATTATCGGGTATTACCTTGACAGCGGCAAAACCGAGTTACATTTTCGCAAATCACACGTAAAACATATTGCCGTTTTGGACGCGTCGGGCAATGCTACACCCGACGTACCGATTAAAACGGTGTATATACCCGCTTGCGCCGAACACGACGGCACGCACGGCGCGTACGTCAAATTGCGTTGGGTGTGCCCGAAATGCGGCGCACCGCGCGGCGAAGTAAAAAGCGGGCGGTCGTACGACGGCTCCCGCATACTGTTTTGTGATACTTGGCAAAACCCTTGCGGGCACGTTGACAGTTACGACGACGTACGCGCGGAGGCGGCGGCAAACGGGTTAAACGGCGATGTGTTATCGGGGGGGGGTAAATGATAACCCCATTGACCGACCCGCCGATAATCGAAGTCGACAAGGTGTACAACCTTGATTGTCTTATCGGTTTACAGCAAATGCGGGCGCAAGGAATTGTTGCCGATTGGCTTGTCACCGACCCGCCGTACGGTATCGGCATTGACGGGCAAAAAGAATACACCGCCCGCAACCCGAAACACAGCCGCAAGGCGCACGCGCAAAAGACATGGGACGCGGCACCGCCCGACAAGCGATATTTTGACGTGATGTTTGCAGTGTCCCGCAATCAAATTGTTTTCGGTGCAAACTACTTCAACGAATACTTGCCGCAAGGCAAAAAAGGTTGGGTCGTATGGGACAAAGGGCAACGCGGTTTGACAATGTCCGATTGCGAGTTGATATACACATCGACGGACAACCCCACGCGCATTATTACGCACAACCGCGTCGACTTGCTGAAGGACGGCACCTTCCACCCGACGCAAAAGCCGTTGTCGGTGCTGATTGACTTATTAAACGCATTTACGAACGAGGGCGACATCGTGCTTGACCCGTTCGCTGGCAGTTTTACAACCGCCGTTGCGTGTCATAAACTTGGTCGGCATTACATCGGGTTTGAACTTGACCCCGACTATTACGCGCAAGGCACGGCGCGATTAAACGCCGCAAAAGCGCAAGTATCAATATTTGACATCATAGGAGGCAATCAATGAAAGTTGCAGATTGCGAAAAATGCAAACATCACGAACGACGCACGTGGTCGCACCCGCATTATTGCGCGAATTATCACGCAATCGGTATGTCACACGCGTACGCCTATTGCACAAAATATTGCAAGCGTTGCGCCGATGTTAAAAAGTGCGACGAATTACATGGAGGCAAAGTATGACGCACAACATTACAAAGTGCCGCTCGTGCGGTGCCGACATCATATTTATTACGACCGAAAACGGACGCAAAATGCCGTGCGACGCGGCGGCGGTCGATTGTCAAGACAACATCAAAGGCAAAGACGTTATCGTTACGGACGCGGGCAAGGTGCTAAAAGCAAGCATTGTACGCCCGACGCAAAGCGGACTCGTGCCGCTTGTCGACGGCAAAGGTTATACGCCGCATTGGGCGACGTGTCCGTTTGCAAATGAACATAGGAGGCACAGTAAATGAAAAAATTAAAAACAATCGCATTATGTTTGTTGTGCGTTATTGTTGCGGTATGCTTTACGGCTTGCGACGACCCCGTTGTCGTCGACAAAGTAATCGAGGACGCGCGATACACCCCGCAAACACAAGAAACGGTCACAGACTACGAATATAAATATAATTTTTGGACGGGCGACTTCGTGCTTGTGCCGAACGTACACACCGAAACCGTGCCCGAAAAATACGAAGTGCTTTACTTTGTTACATACGACAACGGCGACACATCGCATTGTTGGGAGGCGGTAAATAAGGCAGAATATGACGCGGCGGTTGCTTTTCTTGAAATGCAAACAAAAGGCGGCGGGCAATGATAATCGAACGCAACAACATTTATAACGTTGATTGCCTTGACGGGTTACGCGATATGTTACGGGGGGGGTACACGCTGATTGTGTGATTGCTGACCCGCCTTACCTTATCAACTA
>CAJULQ010000017.1 GCA_910587595.1 uncultured Christensenellaceae bacterium | reverse complement strand
GGTCTGTTGTTGCTTAATATCGGCAAGCCCGTTTTTAAGACGCTTTTTGCGCCCCATTGCGATTTCGTATTCGTCGTTGACGTTATTTGTCGACATCGTGCCCGTTTTGCCTTTGTCGTTTACGATAGCGCAAAGACGGCGACCGTCGCCGAAAATCTTTTTGACGGACGAGTCGGACTCCAACGCCATTTTTGTTGCGGTGCCGTACGGCAACGGTTTTGCCCACCCGTGCGGCGCGGTTGCGTCGGGGGTTGCATACTTGATGTTTTGCACATTAAAACGCACAAGCGTTTTTTTGTTTTCTTTCATGGGTTTAATTACCTCCGTTATTCAAAGTATTTTTGATTGCCGCGAATATCTGCGGCTCGGTTGCGTCAAAGCATTTGCGTATAAACCCGTAATGCTTTGTGTTTTCGCCGTATTCCAACACTTGCGATAAAGGCACATCGGCGCGAGCCTCGCCCTTGCCGCCGCCTTTTTTCTTTCGGTGCACCACACCCTTCGCGGTCTTTGTGTTGCCGACGTATCGGTGGTTTGGGTATTCCTTTTTGATTTTCCAACTATGCGCCATTTCGCCTGTATCACGCGGTGTTGCTTGTTCAAGGGCTTTGACGAGCACTTCTGCACCTGCTTGTATTGCCTTTTGCCGCACGTCAAACATCTGCTCCGAGTAGTCGTCCAAGATGTCGCCGATAGCCGCGTCAAGGTCGGTTAAGTTTACTTTTTCAGCCACTGTCCGTTACCCCGATATACAAAAACTCGACACCGACCCCGCGATACCCGTTGTCGGTTTCGGGTAAATCGTGCTCACCGTTCGCAAGTCTAAAACGCGGGTCGGCTTTGAAGGCTTTTTTAATTGCCTTTATGCGCCGCTCCGCGTCCTTGTATCTTGCGTCGGTTTTGTCGTAAGTGTAATAATAATTGACATCGACATATTGCCGCGTAAGTTGCGCGTTGCCGTCGCCGTACGCACCGTCGCGGCTTGATACAAGGCGATAAACGACATACTCGTCATTGTTGACGGGCACCGTCGAGCCTTTGATTGTATCGACCTTGACGCGCCGTATGTGGTGCGATAGCACACCGTCGGGCAATAGCAATTCGTCAAGTTTTTTTTGCATAATGTCGGTGATTGTCATTGATTACCTCGCGACATACTGCTTGACGTTAAATTCAAGCATTTTGTTTGCGTTCAAATAGTTATCAGCCGCCGACGCAAGCACAAACACGCTTGCCGCGTCCGTCCTGCCGTAAAGATAAATGCGCACATCGCCGTTTACCAACGCGTCGTATATGCGACGCACAAACGGCATACGCACACGCGCGGGACGTATAACATTGTCGGCTTGTTGTTGTATTGCGACCGCACCGTACGAGCCAAGCCATTCGCAATAAAAGCAATCGGTCATTATCGGCGTGCCGTCGGTATTTGTGCCGACGCGCACTTTGATTGTTTCCCATGTTGTCGACGCGCCGCCGCCCGCCGTGTACGATGTCGATTGCTCGGCAAACTTAATCAACGTACGGGCGCATTTGACTTGTTGCTTTGCCACGTTCGTCACCTCCGCAACTGCGATATAAGCGCAACAACCATACCGTCTTTTTTTATGATTGCGTCGTTGTCGCCTTTGTCGCGATAGTCTGCCCATATCGCCTTAACCGAGTACGCGCGACGAGATGTCAACTTGTCGTCGGGCACCCCACTTTCGCGCATAAATTCGGTTGCCTCGTCGATGTAGCCTTGCACTATTGATTGTTTTTGCGGGTCGCTGTCGTAGTAACCCAAAGAATATAAGATTTGGTCAACTTCCGTCATACCGTCCCTCCTTAATCGTTCGCCGATTATGCGTTGCCGTACTTCAGCAACCCGCAATCAATCGTTGTGTTTTAGCCTGCCGACGCGGGCGTGGTCGCTTTCTTGCCGTAATAGAATTTGCTCGGAGCCGCTTTGCCTGCCACCATAAGATGTGCCGTATATTCGATAATGCGGGTCTTGCCGTGTACTTCTGCGTACACTTCGGTGGGTTTAACAAAGTTAAGCAAATAGTTTTTCGGGTTGCCGATTACAAAGTCGCCGTCGTGCAAACTTTCGTCGACTTCGACGGGCACGGTTGCAATCGACGATATGCCCGCGTTGTTGTAAAGCGGGAAAATGTAACGACCGTCTTTGTCTTTTTCAAACGCCATGTCAAGCGACATCGAGCGCGAGATGTAAATTTTTGCGCCGATACGTGCGCGACGGGAAAGCGAAAGCAAACCCGTCTTAATTGCCGCCGCCTCGTTGCCCGCACTGTACGCGGTGCCCTGCGTTGCGCCGACCGTAACGCCCGCAATGCGCTCGTCGGCACCCGTACCGTAAAGCACTTCGTCGGCGAGCAATAAGTTCATTTCGTTTGCAAGGTCTTTCAACAAATACTCGGCAAATTCCTCGTCGGTAAGTGCCAAAAGTTCCATTGTGACCTCAATCGTAAGCGGGTAATTGCCTTGTGCAAGCGTAAGTTTGCCCCACTTGATAGAGCGGTCGTCTGCCTTGACGGTTTCCTTTTTGCCCTTTGTTGCGCCGTTGCTGTCCTCGACAACATAAGGGAATATCAACGCGCCCTTGATGTGCGAAGGCGCGACATCGCGGTAAAACGCGGAGTCGACGGTATCAAGTTCGAGCAAGTCGTAAAGCACGTTTTGCGGAATAAACACGCCGCCGTTGTTTACGCCGTCAACCGCCGCCGACGGTTGCGTGTAGGTTTCGCTCGTTGTGGTAATGGCGATACCGATTGCGCGTTTTTCGTTTTCGTTAAGTGTCGCGGGCAATTTATCAAGTGCCGCGCGTACCTGTTTGCCGAAAGCCGAGCGAGCATAGCGCAACGCGGTTGCTTTGTCCATATCGGGCGTTGCAACGCCGTTGTGGGCGTTTGCGCCGTTTGCCGCGATAATCTGCTTGCCGCGTTCCTCTGCGCCGTTGTCGGCGGGTTTAGGGGTCTTTTCGCGTGCGGCGCGAAGTTCTGCGTCGTGGTCGTCCTGTGCTTTGCGTGCCGCGTCCACGTCTAACTGTTCAACGGCATAGTCGATTTTTGCCACTCTTGCCTTGATTTCGGCAAAACGCTTTTCGTCTGCGCCGTCAATTTCTGCGATAAGTGCGGCGCGTTCTTCCAAAAGTTCCTGTTTGGTTTTCATAGGTTTTTCAAACCCTCCTTAAATAAAAATTTTTCTTTTGCAAGCCGTAAAGCCGCTTGCTCGCCTGCCGCCCTTTTTTCGTTGTCCAACGCCGCCGCCGTGCGTGCTTGTTCAAG
>CAJULQ010000016.1 GCA_910587595.1 uncultured Christensenellaceae bacterium | reverse complement strand
GTAGCGAAAGAAGGGGGCAGATTTCTCCGCTCCGTTCGCTGTTGCTCACTACGGTTGAAATGACAATGTAGGGTGCTACGCCATAGGACTGTCGGAAAACAGATCGGCCACACGTATATCATAGCACCGTGCGAATAAAAACAGATTATGGATATAGAGTTCTCCCGTGCCGTGTTCCCAAGCGCGGTAGGTGCGTTCGGTAACGTGTAAGCGTTCGGCGGCTTGTTTTTGCGTCCACCCGCGCGTTATTCGAAGTTCGCGTAATTTCCGGCCTATTGCTTTGCATACCTCTGTATAATTTGTGTGCATTTGATATTCTCCTGTACAAATATTGTGTACACTTATTATAGTACCAAATATTTGTACTGTCAAGCAATGTGTACCAATTTTTTGTATTCTTATAGAGAGGTGTGCGCATGAATTTATTTATAGATAGGTTAAAAATATTGCTTGCAAGCAGCGGTAAACGCCAAACGGATATTTGCGCGGAATTGGGCATAAGCAAGCAAAAGCTCACCAATTGGAAGAGCGGCTATTCGGAGCCGAATATAGACGATATAATGATGTTGGCAAAATATTTCGAAGTGACTACCGATTATTTGGTAGGGTTGGAAAACGAAGACGGCACCAAAGTGCATTAAAAAAACGCGACGTTTTCTGTCGCGTTTTTGTTTTATAAGCAAATGCGGAAAGCGGTGGGGAGCGCTTTGCCGTGCGGGTCGCTCGGATCGGTGAAAAGCAGATCGGGGCAATCGCCTTGCACGCAAACGTCGTAAACCGTCATGTGCCACGTTACGTGGGTAAACACGTGTTTGCAGTGGCGAACGGTAAACGCGCCCTCGATGCGTCCGCCGAGCGTCTCAATTTGTTGCACGGCCTCTTGTTCGGATAAGCGACCGAGCACGTTGGGCAATTCCCATAGGTTGGCAAGTATGCCCGTAGCGGGGCGCTTGCGCACGCCGATGGCGTCGGCGCGCCGCAAAACAAAAACGGTGCGTTGTTCTTCTTTGCGCGCCGCTTTTTGCGGGCGGACGGGCAGTTCGTTTTGCAAATTGCGCGCATGGCCTTCGCAAACTCGGTGTAAAGGGCAATCGTTGCAAAGCGGTTGGGCGGGTAAGCACACGGCCGAGCCGAGATCCATAAAACTTTGCGTAAAGTCGCCGCAACCGTGCATTGGGTACGCGTTCGTCAAAAAGTCGGTCAACACGTTTTTATATATTTCGTCGGCGGGGTGCGGATAGGCCAACACGCGCGCGAGTATGCGCAACACGTTGCCGTCCACCGCCGCCACGCGCTGTTCGCCGGCAATAGAGGCCACGGCGCCCGCCGTATAGGCGCCCGCGCCCGACAGCGTGCGCAATGCGTTGTAGTCGGTGGGAAACACGCCGTTGTGCTCTTTGCACACGGTTTGCGCCGCTTTTTTGAGATTGCGCGCCCGCGAATAATAGCCCAAACCTTCCCACATTTTCAACAGCGTGTCGTCGTCGGTTTCGGCCAAGTGTTGCACGGTGGGGAACTGTTGCAAAAAGCGGTTGTAATAGCCGATCACCGCGCCTACCCGCGTTTGTTGCAGCATGATCTCCGAAACGTAAATGCGGTAGGCGTCGCGCGTGTGTCGCCATGGCAAGTCACGTTTGTTGGCGGCATACCAAGGCAACAAAAGAGAGGGCAACGCCGCCAGCGTGCTCTCTTTCTGCCTGATAAACGCCGTAGCGCTTTGTTGTTTTTCCCGTTTGTCCGTGAGTGTGTCCTCGCTGTGTAGGTAATGTTATGTTCAGAGTTTGTCGCACGTGCGGTCGAGCACGTCTTGCAAGGTGATGCCGTCCAAGTATTGGTCGATCACGCGGTTCAATCCTTGCCAAATGGGCAAGGTGAGGCAAGAGGGCGAGTGCGGGCACTCGTCTATATCGCCGTCTAAACAACGCACGGTGGAAAGACTGCCCTCGGTGCGGCGCAAAATTTCGCCCACGGTGTATTGCGCGGGGTCTTTGGCCAAACGATAGCCGCCTTGCAGTCCGCGACCGGATTGCAACATGTCCGCTTTTTGCAAAGGGGGCACGATCTGTTCGAGATATTTTTTGGAAACGTTTTGCCGCTCGGCCACGTCTTTCAAGGCGATGAAACCGTCGCCGCGGTGCTCGGCCAGATCGAGCATCAATCGCAAGGCGTAGCGGCCTTTGGTGGATATTTTCATGCGTTTATCATAGCACACATCGGGCGGGAATACAAGCAAATGGGCAATTTTTTTTCGCGCGGACGGCAACAAAATTGACACGGGCGCGCAAAAGGTGTATCATATATCTAAAAAACGGAGCCGCGCCATGCGTATCGATCAAATATTACAGCATAAGCGGACGCTTTCTTTCGAAGTGTTCCCGCCCAAAAAGAGCGAAGCCGAAACGGACGCGCTTTTTCGCAGTATAGACAAACTGAAAGAATTGCGTCCCGATTTTATCAGCGTCACCTATGGGGCGGGCGGCTCGCTTTCGCGCGGGACGGCGGCCATTTCGGGGTATATCAAGCGTTTGGGGGTTGAACCGTTGGCGCATATCACGGGCGGCCCGTCTACGCCCCAAGATATCGATGCGTTGACGAGCGAGTTGCACGATCTGGGCGTGGAAAACGTGCTGTGCTTGCGCGGCGACCGTCCGCAAGACTACGCGGCCGACTACGGCAAGCACTTTCCGCACGCCACCGATCTGATCGCGCACGTTCGAAAACACGGGTTTTGCATGGGCGGTGCTTGCTATCCCGAAGGGCACGCCGAATGCGAAACGTTATATGCCGATCTGGCCAATCTCAAAAAAAAGCAAGAGGCGGGCGCGTCTTTTCTTATCTCGCAGCTTTTTTACGACAACACGTATTACTACCGTTTGGTGACCGAGGCGCGCAAGATCGGCGTGACCGTGCCCATCTTGCCGGGTATCATGCCGCTCGTAAGCGCCAAAAACATAGCCAAGATCAAAAGCATGTGCGGCAGTACCATACCTATCGCTTTTCGCAACATGATAGAAATATATTCGTCGCGTCCCGCCGTGATGCGCGAGATCGGGCTCAACTATGCGGTGTATCAGATCATCGATCTGATCGCCATGGGTGCGCCCGGTATCCATTTGTATATCATGAACCACGCCGACACCGCCGCCGAGATCTGCGGCCGAATGCAACATGTGTTCCGCGAACTGTTCTGAGTGGCGCCCGCAAATATATTCCTATCTCGGTTTTCACGGCATGGCGGCCGATGCGCGCGTCGATGATTTGATAGACGCGGCGGTAAACGAGTTGCATGAGATAGGGCATTTTCGCTACTTGCACAAGATATACGACGAGCCGCTTTCCTTTTTGCAAAAGGAGCCGTATGTTTCCTTTTTGCAAGGGTGCCGCGCCGTTGTTTTGGGCGTGATGACATTGGGCGGCGAGGTGGACAAAGCCGTCAAACGGCATGCGCGCGCCGATATGGAACGGGCGGTGGTGCTTAGCGCCGCGGCGAGCGCGTATTTGGAGCACTTGTCCGATACGTACGAACAGCGGTTCGGCGAGCAACGCACCTATCGTTTTTGTCCGGGATACGGCGGCAGCAGCGTGACCGATCTGCCCCGATTGTTTGCGGCGGTGCGGCCGGAAAAAATAGGCGTAACGCTTTCGCCCTCTTGTTTTATATTGCCCGAAAAATCCATGGCGGGCATTGTGGGCGTGGGCAAAACGGCGCAAAAATCGTGCGACGGTTGCATCGTGCAACCGCATTGCGTTTTCAGAAAGGAAGGAAACAGATGCTACAGTTCGGCAAAAAAGTGATCGTATTGGACGGCGGGTTGGGCAGTGAGTTGGAACGGCGCGGCCTTACGGGCATTCCCGAAGATCTCAACATAACGCATGCGCAACAAGTGCAAGACATCCACCGTTCCTATGCGTGCGCCGACATCGTCACCACCAACACGTTCGGACTAAATCCCGTTAAATACCACGGGGCGTACGAGATAGAGCGTGTGGCGGAAAAAGCGATAGAGAATGCGCGCGCCGCCGGCAAAAAAGTATTTTTCGACGTGGGGCCAACGGGTGCGATGATGGCGCCCATGGGTACGCTTTCGTTCGACGAGGCCTACCGCGCGTATGCCCGCATGGCCGAAATAACGGCGCATGCGGTAGACGGTTACATCGCCGAAACTTTCAGCGATCTATACGAATTGAAAGCTTGCGTTTTGGCGCTGAAAGAACACTCGAATGTGCCCGTTATTGCCACCATGACGTTCGACGAAAAGGGGCGCACGCTCACGGGAACCACGCCCGAAATCGCCGCGCTCACGTTGGCGGGGCTGGGCGTGGCCGCGCTTGGGGTAAATTGTTCGTTGGGGCCTTGCGAGCTTTACGACGTCGTTTGCAGGCTTACGGCGTGTTCTCCCGTGCCCGTCGTGGTGCAACCCAACCGCGGATTGCCCGTTTTGCGGGACGGCAAAGCGGTGTATGAATTGGATATAGAAACGTTTGACCGATACACCCAAAAGTTTATCGAGGCGGGCGCAAGCGTGGTGGGCGGCTGCTGCGGTACCACGCCGGCGTTTATCGAACGTATCGCGCAAAAATACCGCGGCATGCCCGTGCGTCCGCGCCAAGTGCGGGAAGTCACCGCGGTGTGTTCGGGCACGCGCCTAACGGAAATAGAGGGCGTAACGATCTGCGGCGAGCGATTGAACCCCACGGGCAAACCAAAGCTCAAAGAGGCGTTGCTGTCTGGCAACTACGATTATCTTATCGACGAGGCTGTCCGTCAGCAAGAGGCGGGCGCGGATATCCTCGACCTTAACGTGGGCTTGCCCCAACTCAACGAACCCGAAGTCATGCAACAAGCGGTATGCCGCGTGCAAGAATATACCGATCTGCCGTTGCAGATCGATTCGTCCGATCCCGTAGCCATCGAGCAGGGGTGCCGTTACTATTGCGGTGTGCCGCTTATCAACAGCGTGAACGGCGACAGCCAAACCATGGCGCACATTTTTCCTATTGCCGCTCGCTACGGCGCGGTGGTGCTGGGGCTTACCATGGACGAAAACGGCGTGCCGCCCACGGCGGCGGCGCGGTGCGAGATCGCCGAGCGCATTATCGCTACGGCGCAAAAGTTCGGTATCCCGCGCCATAAAGTGATGATCGACACGTTGGTGCTCACCGCATCCGCCGAGCAGAAAGCGGTGTGGCAAACCACGGAGGCGTTGCGCGCCGTGCGCAAGCTGGGCGTAAAGACGGCGTTGGGCGTTTCCAATGTTTCGTTCGGGTTGCCTAACCGTCCGTTGCTCAACAAAACTTTTTTGACCATGGCCATGACGTGCGGATTGAATATGCCCATACTCAACCCGTTGGACGGCGAAATGACGGGTGCCGTTCGCGCGTTCGCCGTGCTCAACGCCGCCGACGAAAACGCCCGAAATTATATTGCCGCTTATAAGGACGTTGCGTCCGCACCCGCGACGGCCGCCGTGTCGGCGCGTCCCGCCGAAAAAGAAAAGGCCGATACATTGTACGACTGCGTGTGCAAAGGTTTGAAAAATCAAGCGGCGACGCTGTGCGAAGGGGAATTGCAGACGCGCGAACCGCTGGCGGTGGTAAACGACGTGCTCATTCGCGCGCTTACCGAAGTGGGGCGCCAATACGATAACGGCACGCTGTATTTGCCGCAATTGGTGGCCGCGGCCGAGGCGGCCAAGATCGCTTTTGCCATCGTGGGCGAACGGCTACCCAAGGGCGCGGCAAGCAAGGGCAAAGTGGTGCTGTGCACGGTAAAGGGCGATGTGCACGACATCGGCAAAAACATCGTGAAAGTGGTGCTCGAATCGTACGGCTACAGCGTGATCGACCTTGGAAAAGACACCCCCGCGGCAACGGTGACGGCCGCCTATCGGCAGCATGCGCCGCTCGCGGTGGGACTTTCCGCGCTCATGACCACTACGGTAAAGAGCATGCAAGAAACCATACAAGCGCTGCGCGAGGCAAATTGCGCGTGCCCCGTTTTTGTGGGCGGCGCGGTGCTCAACGCCGAGATCGCCCGCGAGATCGGCGCCGATATATACACGCGCGATGCGCTCGAATTTGTCAATACGCTCGAACGGCTTACCCAACAGCAAAATTTTTCGAAAAAAAGTTAAAAAACTTTTCAAAAAACTCTTGACATTGTTTTGCGTATATGGTATTATAAACAAGCTATCGCGTTTGATAGCCGTTTATTGAGGCGTCGGTCGCCGACCATGTATTGTTACGCAATACCGCTGGGCATAATAGATATCGGAGAAAACGTATCGATTTATGCTTTTTTTATTGCCCGTTGCGGCAGTAAGGTAAACGTAGTTTGCACATTGACAACAGCATAGAAGAAGAAGAGAAATCAATATGGAAAGAAGAG
>CAJULQ010000015.1 GCA_910587595.1 uncultured Christensenellaceae bacterium | reverse complement strand
TATAAATTTCAATTTATCTTTCTAAAAGGTTTGTAGTAAAAAGCTCTCGAACATATCGTTCGAGAGCTTTTGTCCTTGCTTGAAAGTATAACTCTTAATAATTTAGTTTTTTAATTCCCTATGGGAAGTGCGCTTTGCCTTGCGGTCTTTTCTTTTTCGGCGCGTTTTGTGCGCTCGGCTTTTATTTGATGTATTCCCAGATCTTTTCGAACGTGTCGGCGTAATAGTCGCACAGCGCCTTGGTGCCGCTGCTCTCTATGTTGCCGCCCGCAAAACCTATGGTGGGGTAGCCCGCCAAACGAATGCTGCACACGCCCGCGCCGCCCGACACGTCCACAAAGTTTTGCATGGGTTGGAAAGGGAAGAAACCTTCGGCGTTGTCTTTGTGGTCGCGCCACTTCACACTGCGGTTGGTGCATTCTTCCGCCACCGTCTTGGCCAACGAGAAGTTATACATCATGTCTTCGTGCGCTCTGTCTACCGCCGCGCCGCAAATGCTGTCGTGCGCATGGTTTTTGAGCAGCGCGCTCCAAGCGCGTTGGAGGTTGGTGGCGGGGTATTGCTTGCCGTCGGGCGCTTGCCAATCGAACAGCGGCGTGAGCACGTATTTGTTGGTGCCGCGGTAGAAGATGGCGTTTTCTATGCCGAACCCGCGATACAGTTGGGGCAATTGCGAGGGTTGGCCGTACGAAGTGGCTGTGTAGCCCGACTTCATGCCGCCACCCGATTCGGCCGCCATTTTGTGGCCGAGCAACAAGTTGCGCACCATGGCTTCGGGCGCTACCGTGTTGGTTTCGGGCAAGGTGTACCAGTTCACCACGAAAATGCGCTTGTTCATCATTTTTACCTACAAAAAACCGTTGTTCTCTTACTATAACATACAATTTTGATTTATAAAGACTTTTTGCGTAAAAAATACAAAAAAAGAAAACTGTTTTTCTATCCGCTTGCATACGTCGACCGCAAAGCGCTTTTCTTACGCTCCGCCGCCCCGTAAAACCCCCGAAAATCGCGTTGTTTGCCGCCTATTTGCAACGGGGTGATAAATGTATGCAACATACAAAATTGTGAAAAAGCGGTTGTAAAGAAATTTTATAAACGGCCGCGAAACGGTTGACGAATCGGGGGCAAGATCGGTGGGCGAAATATAAAGCGCTTACAACCTAAAAGGAGAGTAAGCGCTTTATGCATTGGGAAGTTACGGTAAAATTTACTGCAACAAATTTTTACCACGCCGATCGATAGGAGAGGATTTAATCTATCGTAACCTTGAAACTTGTCGTTGCGCTGTCGTTGGGCGGCAAATTTGCTACGCTGTATCCGACGTCGGGACGATACGCGGAAATGATTTGATCGTTGATCTTTACCGAACCGTTCACGAACGTGGTGCCTTGCGGGATATTATCCGTAAAATAAATATCGTTTATATTGATATTGCCCTTGTTCGTAAACGTAACGGTGTAGGTTAGCGTTTCGCCCTTGACGGCAAACGCCTTGTCTACGCTTTTTACCACTTCTTCTCCTTCTTTGGCATAAGTTTTGTCGGTGGTCATAACTTTCTTAATGAGGTCGGACAATACTTCGGTGGTTACGGTATTACTTGCAAGGCTTCCGGGAACGCCGGGTTGGTTGGGCGGCACGGCGTTGTAGGTTACATTTGATTGATTGGATATATTCGTATTCCACGCTCCTAAATAAAAACACTACATACTGCCGCTGAAAAGGCGGAGTATGTAGTGAAATAAATAGGTATATCTTACTATAAGATATGAAAGATTATCTGCAATGTTTACAGTGCGATAGGGATATTATTTTTACATTACACGAATTGGCTGTTATATAGTTGCGCGTAAAAGCCGTTTGCGGCAAGCAGTTGGCTGTGCGTGCCTTGTTCGATCACATTGCCGTCACGCATCACGAGAATGAGGTCGGCGTCGATAATGGTGGAAAGGCGGTGCGCTATCACGAACGACGTGCGGCCTTTCATCATGGCGGCAAAGGCCGATTGGATCTTGGCCTCGGTGCGGGTGTCAATGTTGCTGGTGGCCTCGTCTAAAATGAGCATGGGCGGTTGGGTGAGCAGAATGCGGGCAATGCACAGCAGTTGTTTTTCGCCTTGGCTGACAGAACTGCCTTCGTCGTCGATGACCGTGTCGTAGCCTTGCGGCAGTTTGAGTATGGAAGAGTGGATGTGCGCGCGTTTGGCCGCGTCCTCTATCTCTTCGCGCGTGGCGTCCTCTTTGCCGTAGGAGATGTTTTGCGCCACGGTGCCGCGGAAGATCCAGCTGTCTTGCAACACCATGCCGTAGGCGGCGCGCAGACTTTGGCGGGTGATCTCGGTGGTGGGGGTGGCCGACAGCCGTATAACGCCTTGTTGCGGGTCGTAAAAGCGCATCAGAAGATTGATGAGCGTGGTCTTGCCGCAACCCGTAGGCCCCACGATGGCCACGCGACTGCCCGGCAACACCGATAGGTTTAGATCTTGAATGAGCGGGCGGGCGGGGTCGTAGGCAAAGCTAAGGTGTTCTATTTCCAGACTGCCGTCGCAATATTGCAAGGCGGGCAAGCCGTCGTCGCTCGGTTCTTCTTTTTCTTCCAAAAGTTCTTTCACTCTGCCCGCCGCCGCCGAGGCCGTTTGCAGTTCGGTAACAACGCCCGTGATCTCGTTAAACGGCTTGGTGTATTGGTTGGCGTACGATAAAAAGCAGCTTAATAAACCCACCGTAAAGCCGACGTTGCCCGCGCGAATCACCATAAGCGCGCCCGCCACCGCTACGGCGGCATACACAATGGCGTTCACGAACCGCGTGCCGGGGTTTGTGAGCGAGGAATAAAACATGGCTTTCACGCCCACTTTGCGCAAGTCTTCGTTTACCGCGTCGAATTGCGCCTCGGCGGCGTGTTCGCGTCCGAACGCTTTTACCGCTTTGGCGCCGCTTAGGTCCTCTTCGGCAAGGCCGCTCAGTTCGCCGCGTTTTTTTTGTTGCAGTTTGAACATGTTGTGCGTGGCGCGCGCGATAAGGTAGGCCACGCAGATAGACACGGGGGTGATGAGCACCACCACGAGCGCCAACTGCCAGCAGTACCACAACATAACCCCCAAGGTGCCCGCCACCGTTACAACGCCCGAAAACAGTTGCGTAAAGCCTTGTATCAAGCCGTCGGAAATGAGGTCGGTGTCGTTCACCACGCGCGACAGAAGATCGCCGTGCGAGCGGTTGTCTATAAACGACAGCGGCACGCGGTTGAGTTTGTTGAACGCCGCGCAACGCAGATCGCGCACCGTGTGAAACGCCGCCTTGTTGGTGCACAGCGATCCCAACCACTGAAAGAGCATTACGATGGCGATGAGCGCCATGAGTACATAGGCGTAGCGCAATACCTTGTCGAGGTCCACGTTGCCCTTGCCTATGATATAGTCCACCGCTTTGCCGATCACTACGGGGGCGAGCAAGGTGGCGGCGATCTGCACCACGCTGCACAACAGCGCCAACACAATGAGCGGGTAATAAGGGCGCATAAAACGCAGTACCAAAGCGATGGCGCCCTTTTTGCGTTGCTTGTTTTGTTTACGCATTGTCTGCCCCTCCTTTGGTCTGGCTGTTGCATATTTCGCGGTAGACCTCGCAAGTTTGCAGCAGTTGTTCGTGCGTGCCGTAGCCCGCCGCGCCGCCGTCTTCGAGCACCAAGATTTTATCGGCATGCGAGAGCGAGAATGCCCGCTGGCTGATCAGAATAACGGTGGGGTGGAAAGGCAACGCCTCGATGGCGTGCCGCATGCGCGACTCGGTGGCGTAATCGAGCGCGCTCGATGCGTCGTCTAATATAAGCACTTCGGGGTTGCCCACCAGCGCGCGCGCCACGGTAAGACGTTGCCGCTGTCCGCCCGAAAAGTTGCGGCCGCCGCGCGCCACTTGCGCGTTCAGGCCGTCGGGCAGTTTTTGCACAAAGTCCAGCGCTTGCGCCGCTTCGAGCGCCGCCCACAGTTGTTCGTCGGTCGCGTCGGGGTCGCCGTATAAAAGATTGTCGCGCAACGTGCCCGAAAACAGCACCGCCTTTTGGGGCACGATATGCACTTTGCGGTGTAGGTCGGCAAACGGATATTGCGAAACGGGCACGCCGTCTAACAGCACGTTGCCCGCCGTGGGATCGTAAAAGCGGGGAATGAGATTGGCCACCGTGCTTTTGCCGCTGCCTGTGGATCCGATCACGCCCAATGTTTGGCCGGCGGATAGGGAAAAGTCCACATTTACCAAGGCGTTACGACTGCCCGCATAGTAGGCAAAGCTCACGTTGTCGAAACGCAGTTTGGCGCTGTTTGCTACGGGCGCGGGGCACTCGGAGGCCGTTTGCGAAACGGAAGGCACGGTGTCGAACACCTCGTTGATACGCGCCGCGCTGGCCGACGCCTTGGTGAACGTGACGGCTAAATTGGCGGTGACCACCAACGCGAGCAAGATTTGCGAAAGGTAGTTGACGAGAGCGATCACGTCGCCTTGGCTTAGGTTGCCCGCCGACACCGTTTTGCCGCCGAAGTATAATACGGCGATCACCGAAAAGTTGATCACCGCGTAGGTAAGCGGATTTAACAGCGCGGAGAGCGCCGCCGCCTTTATGCTCTTTTTGCCCAACGAATCGGCCGACGTGAAAAAGTCGCGCTGTTCTTCGGCTTGGTTGGAAAACGCCCGCACCACGCGCGCGCCCGAAAGCGTTTCGCGCGTTAAGAGCGAAACTTCGTCGAGATTATTTTGTATCTTGCGGTAGTAGGGCGACGTGCGCGACATCACCAACCACAAGATGAGGCTGACAACAACCGCCATTACAAGAAAGATTATGCTGATCTTGGGACTGATGGAAACGGCCATGACCAAAGCGCCCGCCGCCAAAAAGGGGGAACGGAGCACCAGCCGAATGAACATGGCAACGCCCACTTGCGTTTGGATGGTGTCCGAGCTTAAACGGGTGAGCAGTCCCGCCGCGCCGAACTTGTCTTGCTCGGATAGCGACAGGGAGTGGATATGCCGATACAGCGCGCCGCGCAGATTGGTGCCGAATCCTTGGCTGGCCTTGGCCGCCATGAATTGGGCGGTAACGGCAAAGCAAAGGCCCGCCGCGCCCAGCCCCAACATCACGCCGCCCATTTTCCACACGTAGGCGCTGTTGCCGGCGGCGATTCCCTTGTCGATAATGGCGGCCACCACCAGCGGAATGATCAATTCGCCCACCGCTTCCAACAGCTTGAAAAGCGGGCCGAGCACCGTAACGGCACGATACCCTCGCAAAAAACGCAACAACTTTTTCATTGCCGGACCTCTTGCACATTTTTCTTTCCGTATTGTATCATATTTTGCCCGCGCTGTCATCTTTTTGCTCCGTGTTTATTGTTTTTCCGTTTATAATACATATGTACGGCGGGGCGGCGTCGTGTCGCAAACAAAATCATTTGACGAACGCGCGCGTTTCGGGTATAATATTTTACGAACGTAGCACAAATCGTAAACAAAGGGAAAAAGAGGATCGTTGCGTTGCTGGACTGGTGGTTCGACATCGACAATCGAATATGTTGCGCGCGCTTGGACGAGCGCAAAACGGCGTCTTCCATCGTGTTCGAGGGCGACGTTCGATTGCTGTTCGACGACATCAAAGTGTTGCGCAGCGGTTTGACATATGTGTACCGCACGCCCGAAAACACGTGCGTCAGCGTGAATGACGTAAAATTCCGCGGCGAACGCTATGTGTCGCTGTATTGCGACGGGCGCTTGGTCAAAGAATACAACGTGCGCGCCGAACGGCTCAAGCAAAAGTATTACGAGCGGCCGGAGGTGTACGACTCGGTGTCCAAGTTCGTGCGGCGCATGACAACGGCGTGCTTGGCGGCGGCGGTGTTTTGCGCGCCTGCGGCGGCGGCGGTCATGTCGGCCTTTGCTCTCTTCGGCACGCTCTCGGCCGCGCTCAGCGCAACGGCGGCGCTGTTTGCGCTGTTTTTTCTGTTTTTTGCGGGCGTCGCGTCCTTTTGCTATGCGCAACTGCATGCGCAAATGGCGCGATACGCTATTATTTCCAGCGTGAAAAAGCCCAAAAAGCGTACGCGCAAAAAAACGTTTGCGGGGCGCAAGCGTAAATTTTAATTGACGAACGGCATGATTTGGTCTATAATAAGGAAGAACCATAAATAACGAAGCACAGCGGAGAAAAGAGAATGAAGATTATTTGTAACGGAGCCGATCTGTCCGACGCAGTGAGCAAGGTGTATAAGGCGGCGTCGGCTCGCACCACCAACGTGATCTTGGAAGGCATCAAACTCAAGGCCGCGGACGGCAGTTTGACGCTCACCGCCACCGACTTGGAGCTTGCCATCGAAAAGTGCATTGTGGCCGATGTGCTCATCGAGGGCGAAACGGTGGTGCCGGGGCGCTTTTTCTCCGAGTTTGTGAAAAAACTCACGTTCGACCGTATCGAACTGAGCCTTTCGGAGGCCAACCAACTCAAAATAAAGTATACCGACAGCGAGGGCGTGTTGCAATGCATGGATCCCGCCGAATATCCGCAGATCAAGGAATTGGGCGAGGCGCAGTCTTTCACCATCGCCAAAAAGTCGTTCCGCGATCTGGTGAACAAGATTGCCTTTTCGGTGAGCGCCGACGACGCGCGCCCCATGTTAAAAGGCGTTCTGTTGGAAATTGCCGACGACGCGGTCACGGGCGTTGCGCTGGACGGCTACCGTTTGGCCAAGTGCGTCAAACCCATTGAAAAAACAACGGCCATGATGAGCGCCGTGGTGCCCGCCCGCTGTCTTACCGAGATCGCCAAGCTGTTAGAGGACAACGAGGACTTGGTGGAAGTGCGCATTCAGCGCAACTATATGTTGGTGGATTTGGGGCACACCAAAGTTACCACACGTTTGTTAGACGGCGACTTTATCAACTACAAGCAGATCATTCCCGGCGCGTTCGAAAGCACCGTAACGGTGCCCAAAGACCAGTTCGAATCGGGCTTGGAGCGCGCTATCTTGCTGGCGCGTTCGGATAAAAACAACCTTGTGCGCTTTGACGTGAAAGACAGCATCATGCAACTTTCGAGCAACAGCGACATCGGCAACATCACCGAAAAGATCCCCGTAAAACTCAACGGTTTGGATATTGCCATTGCGTTCAACGCGCGCTATTTCACCGAGTTGTTGCGCTATATCGATTGCGACAATATCGTTATAAAGTTCATCAACTCCGTTTCGCCGTGCGTTGTGGTGCCCGCGGGTTCGCTCGAAGATTTCATGTATCTCATTTTGCCCGTGCGCATGCTTGGCTGATCTATAAAAATCTTTGCCGCTTTTCTTAAAAAAGTTTTGTAAAAACCCTTGCAATTTTCTTGCAAATCAAGTATAATAAAAAAGCTGTGTTGCCCGTATCGGCAACACGCCATGCTTCTGTGGCTCAGTTGGTAGAGCGAGTGATTCGTAATCACTAGGTCGGCGGTTCGAGTCCGCCCAGAAGCTCCATCTTTGTAGGACGAAAATACTGTCCTACAACATAAAGCCCGAAAACGGAAGT
>CAJULQ010000014.1 GCA_910587595.1 uncultured Christensenellaceae bacterium | reverse complement strand
ACAAATGGGCGCACAAAGACAAAGTGCGGCAAATGCGCAAAGATAGGCGCGAACTTGTAAAGAGCCGTAAAGCGGCAAATGCTGCCGCAAAAGAAAAGCAACGGCAGACAAGAAAAGCCGTAAAGACGGAAAAACGCAAGAGCAAGCAAGCGCCTAATGTGTCGCCGAGTGAAAACGCCGCGCTCGATCGGCCGGAAGATCGCACGCAAAAGCACACAAACGAGTGAAAAACCCGTTGCGATCGGCCGGAAACGTCGCGGCAAAATACACTCGTCTTAGCCCAAAGGGCAAAATGCCGCCCCCCCCGGCGGCAGTTAACCGCGGGAAGCCACCCGCGGGCAAGCGGTAGCGCGCAGCTGCGATGCTTATACTCGCATCGTGGCCGTTGGCGGATCGCACGTTCGCGTAAGCAGTGCGATCCGCCCGCGGTCCACGCGGCGGATCTGTTGCGCGAGGCGGGCGCGAAGCGCCCGCCGAAGTCGCAACCTTGAACAAATAGAAACATCTCGTCACACGCAAACAAAAATTACATTTCAGGAGGCAACAAACTATGATAGAAGATTTTGACTTCGCCACTGTTTTGGCGGGCATACAAGCCGACGATTTGGAGATTTCCGAATCCTATGTGGCCGACATTAAAGACCGCACAAAGTACAATGCCAATTTAGCGGCATACTTTGTGCGGCTTTTTGAAGAAAGAGACCGCGACAGTTACTTTCGACGCAGTTATGCCGTCGGCGGGTGCGGACAAACCATGCTGTTTGATTTTCACAACAAAACACGTCTTGCCGACTTGATCCGCATAGAACTGTGTCACGATCGCTTTTGCCTAAACTGTGCCAAAATGCGGCAAGCAACATATCTGCAACGCTTTATGCCGTTCATTTTGGCTTTGTCCGACGATAAAGACATATTGCATCTTGTACTGACGGCCCCCAATGTTTCGGCGCCTTATTTGCGTTCGTATATGGGAATCTTCTTCGAAGCGTACGGACGGCTAATTCGCATTTTGAACGGCACCGTTAAAATCCGCGGCGTTGATCTTTCCCCGCTCGGTTTTGCCGCGGCTTTACGCAACACCGAGATCACGTATCTTCGCAAAGATTATCACTTACATATTCATTCTATATTGGCCGTAAACAAAGGGTTGGTCATGCCGAAGATCCACAGAAACAAATTTTCGTACAACTATGTGAAAGATCCGGAAACGGGTAAAGTGCGTCGAGAATACGTACGTTCGTTTTCGGACTTCGAACTTTTCTTGCAAAAGCTGTGGCGGCTATTGGTGGACCGTATCGCCGCCCGCGTTTTCAAATTCGGCTTATTATGCACAGAAGCGTTGCCGCCCTCTTCGCCGCTGTACTACGTTTTCCGCGACGGTATCGCTTTGCAAGCCTCTGCCTGCAAAAAGAAAGGCGCAGTCACTTTGGACAGCATACGATCGGTTGGCAACAATCACGGCTATTCCGTTGTGCTCGATCCCGTGGCCAACGGCAATTTTATTCAAGTTTTCAAATATGCGTTTAAGTGCGAAGATGAAAATGCCGCTTTTATGTCGTATGAAAATTTTGTGGCATTGCAAGACGGTATGCACGGCAAAAAGTTTATGCAAGGCTACGGACAATGGCGCAAGCTAAATTGCAATGATAGGATAGAGGATAGCTTCGACGAGTTTTTCGCTATCTTCAAAGCATACTTGTGGCAAGTAGATCGGCCGGAATCGGTACATTTGACTTTAGACGAAACATTGGCCAAAATGCGTGCCGGCGAATATACGTTTATAACCCGCTCGAAGTTGCGGCATATACTTTCGGAATCGTCCAAACAAGCGCTTTTATCTCACAAAGACGATCTGCCGCCCGCGCCCGTGCCGCAATTTTCTTTTTCCGATCTCGGCTTGGCGTATGATAGATACATTCGCAATAAAGAACGTTTGCAAGGGTTTGGCGAGATCCAACAGATCATCGATCCAGATAACGGGCACAAAGTTGTGCTCTTATCCGAACAGCAGTTGCATTTCTTGGAAGAGATCTTTTGATCGGAGGCAGTATGACGCAAAATTTGGAAAAAGCCGTAGCCGAAATGAACGAAAAGCTCAACACGCTTATGTCTGAGCTGCATGCGCTGCATGAACCGTGTCGGCACACGTTGCATGCGTGGTTGGACGATTGGTTGGAAATGTACAAACGGCCCAAAGTGAAACCCATAACGCTGTATGCTCTCGAAGTGGCCGTGCGCGTGCATATAAAGCAAGGGTTGCCCGACGTTCCGCTCGATCGGCTCGACGGTTTGCAGCTACAAAAATTTTTGCTTTCCGTATCGGCGGCTCGCACACGCAAAACGGTGTACGACGTTCTGAACGCAAGTTTGAAAACGGCTTGCAATCTTAAGATCCTACGGGACAACCCCATGGCGGCCGTATCCATTCCTCCGCATAAGCGCAAGATCGGCGCGGCGCTGTCGGCCGATGAACTCCGTTCTTTTTTGGCAAACGTTCAAAAGCATTGGGCCAAACATTACTTTTTGTTTCTGCTGTACACGGGGTGCCGCCGTTCGGAGGCGCTCGCGCTCTGTGCAAACGACATAGACTACGCAAACAACCGTTTACATATTCGCGGGACAAAGACCGATTTGTCCGATCGAACCATTCCGTTATTCGATAAAGTGGCGGGCCTCTTGGCTGAAATATCCCCCGACGGCAACGGGCTTTACTTCCCTTTTCGTCCCGATTCGGTCACGCGTGCCTTTAAGAAACTGTGCCCCTCGCACAAATTGCATGATCTTCGCCACACGTTCGCCACGCGCTGTTTAGAGGCCGAAATTCCCTTAAAAGTGGTGCAAACGTGGCTTGGACACTCGGATATTGACACTACGGCCGATATTTACACCCATGTAAGTAACCGATCCAACGATAGGGAGGCGCAACGCCTCAATGCTTATTTGGCCCGATCATAACAAAAGAACGCCCTATATAGGCGTTCCTATGGTCGAAGTGGCGAGACTCGAACTCGCGGCCTCTTGGTCCCGAACCAAGCGCGCTACCAAACTGCGCTACATCTCGGTATCGCCGACTTTTTCGGTCGGCTTATATATTATATTCGTTTACCCGTGAATTGTCAAGAGAATTCATTGCAACTGCAAAAAACTGTCGCAACGTTTGCCCTAACCGCAAAATACGAACGGTTTATTGCGCTTCCTGTTGCGGAACTTTGAACGAAACTTTTTCCACAACAAGCGGCACGCGGCACTTTTCGCAATGCCCGATTGTGCGGCAATCTTCGTGCATGAAACCGATGTTTTCATCGTCTATCAAAATCATCGCGGAAGAACATTCCTCGCATTTATTGGGGTAAACGTAGGCTTTATCTTCGTTTTCTTTCCAGCGAACGGACAGATACATGCCCTGCTTGATTTTTTGCGTTTTCGGACAGAAAAACATGGCGTCGAATGCCACGATTCCTTCTTTCTGTATGGCAGACACCCACTTTTCGCCGCTTGCTTCCACGCTTTCTTTCACTTTTTCTCCGATGTATTTCTCTTCTACGATTTTGCCTTCCGCGTCCAGAAGTTTTTTCACTTCCACCCCGCATAAATCATAGCGGATATTATTCAGAACTTTGGCGGGATTGGAAGAAAAATCGAGCATTGCCGCCTTGCTTTTCTGCGCGGAAAGTTTTACGAAGATTTCCATAATCTTTTCGTGCTCTTTTTTGTCCGTAATGCGCGTAGACACGTCGTGCCACGACGCAAGTTGCGCGCCCGCCCCCACGTTGAAACAATACGTATTGCCGCACTCGGGGCAACGCAAGGTAATCACTTTTACCATGATGTTCTCCCATACATTTATTCGTCTTTCTATTATACTCCCATACGAAAAAAAGGCAAGTAAACCGCCTTCGATTCCACAACTCTTTCCCGAATACTTCACAAAAATACCTCCTTGTCCTCCATTACTCATATTCGATTCTGCCCACAAGATAATCGATAGAACATGCGAAATAATTTGCCAGAATAACCAGATGTTTGCAATCGGGACCGGATTTGAGCGTCAACCACGAAGAAATCGTTTGATTGGGTATTCCCGTTGCGCGTTCCAACTGCCGAGTGTTTACGCCTTTCTCTGCCATAAGATCGGAAAGACGGAACGCAAATCTTTTTGTAACTTCCATGCGCTTCTCCCGATTCTATTTTCCCACGTATGTATGCCGTTGTCTTGCCTGCCCGAAAATGTGGGAACAGAAAAAACTCCCCTATTGTTTTGCAACAAGGGAGTTATGCGCCAATTTGTCAAAAAGTCGCTTGCTCCACTCCGCAAACGACTTTCTTCTTCCTATATTTTTGTCTTGTGCCCTTTTATCCCTATGCCGCAAAAAACACTTTTACCGACTTTTCTTTCCCTGCTCTTTCGCCTTAACCTTTTTCTACTCCCGCACGCAAAAAGCGTTTCTGTCCTTTTCTTCTTCCCCGCATTTCTGCTTGCATTCTTTTATCCCTGCGCGGCAAGAAACGTTTCTACTTCGGCGCGGGAATGCAACGACGGAATCGCCCCTTTTTTCTGTACGGTAAGCGCACCCATTGCGTTGGCAAACCGAACGGCTTGTTCAAGCGTTTCCCCTTCGATAAGCGCCACCGCAAGCGCCCCGTTAAAACTGTCGCCCGCCGCAACCGTGTCTACCGCTTTCACTTTGTAACCCGCAATCCGTTCGCAACCCGCGGCGTTCGCAATCAACGCACCGCGACTCCCCAACGTAGCAACAATGTTTTTCACTCCCGACCGCACCAATTCTTTCGCCGCCGCAAGCACTTCTTCGTCGGTGTTCGTGGGTAATCCCGTAAGAATGCCCAGTTCCGTTTCGTTGGGCGTTATATAATCCACCGCCGCAAGCACTTCGTTTTCCAACTGGAAGGCGGGCGCGGGATTCAATAACACTTTCGCACCGTAACTGTGCGCACGACGGATTATCTCCTTCGTAACGTCCCAACGCATTTCCAGTTGCAAAACAACCATTTCGGTACTTTTAAGAATTGCGTCCGCTTTCTCCAATTCTTCCCACCCGAATGCGTAATTTGCGGACGGAATCACGCAAATTCGGTTTTGCCCCGCCGCATCGATTTGCACCTGCGCAACCGCCGTCGGTTTGTCGCACGAAAAAACATACCGCGACCCAATTCCTTCCTCTCGCAGAATTTTTCGGAACGTGTCGCCGTTTGCATCTCTCCCCAACATTCCCACCATTTCCACGTCGCCGCCCAATCGCGCCGCGGCAACGCACTGGTTGGCGCCTTTTCCGCCCGGAAACAGTTCCAACGAATTTCCCAGCACCGTCTGCCCCGCTTGGGGAAAGCAATCCATTTTGGCAACGTTATCCATTACAAACGAACCAACAACCGTAATGCGCGCCATTTAATTCCCTTCCTCTTTCAGCATGGAACCGAGCGCGCCGTTGGGGTGAAACGCGTAAAAATTGCCGCGCGTAAATCCTTTTGCCTGCGAAAGCGCGCACGCAAACGCGTCGCCGAGCGCCAGCGCGAGCGTGCTCGAAACAGTGGGCGCCAATCCCAAAACGTCCGCTTCCTTCTCCTGCGGGTAAAAAATCGCATAGTCGCAAAGTTCGGCAAGACGCCCCGTTTTGCCCGCCGTAAAAGCAACGGTTGTCACCCCGTTCCGTTTCAGCGGCGCCACGTTCTGCACCACTTCCGCCGTGTTCCCGCTGTTGGAAATGAGCACCGCAATATCGTTCGGCTGTATCATTCCCAAATCGCCGTGCATGGCTTCGGTGGAATGTACGTAAAACGCGGGAATCCCCAAACTCGCAAACGTTGCCGCAAGTTTTTCTCCTATGTGCCCGCTCTTGCCCACGCCCATAAACGCCAGTTTTCCCTTGCACCGCAAAAACAGCTCGAAAACTTCTTCGTATGTTTCGTCTATTCCGTCCGCCAGCAAAGTAAGCGCGTCCCGCTCGTCGGCAACCGCTTTTTTCATATCCGTTATATATTGTTTCATTTCTTATTCCTTATCCGTTTGTTATTTGCCGGACTGCCGCTCCACAAGCGTCGGTTCCAGCACAATGTTCCGCGTTTCCGTTCTGCCCCGCAACCGTTCCAACAGAATTTCCGCGGCATACTTTCCGATTTCGTACTGACGCATATCCACCGAAGTGAGCGTAGGGCTGGACGATACCGCATAGTCGGTATTATCGAACGAAATCAGTTTCATATCGTCGGGAATGCGAATTCCGTGCTCGTGGCAAAACCGCAAAATACCCATCGCGGCGTAGTCGTTGGAAACAATCAGTCCGTCCGCCGTTCCGCCGTTTTGAATGAATTCCGAAAAAGCCGCATACGCCCCTTCGTTGGTATATTTGCCGTTCAGAACTCGGGTGGCGTCATACGGCAATCCGTGCTTCTCCAACGTGCGCAAATATCCGTCCAGACGCTCGCGCGTGGTCTGCTCTTTTACGTCGCCCGAAATAACCGCCATATTCTTGCAGCCCGCCGCCAACAGATGTTCGGTGGCAAGCGCCATGCCCAACGTATGGTCCACGAAAATATAATCAAAATTGTCGTCTTTCTGCTGCCCGTCGTATTTGTTGGTAAGCACCACGGGACAACCGCACGCGCGAATGGCGGAAATATTCTCCTCGCAAAAATCAAACGACACCATAATCATGCCGTCGCAAAATTTCTGTTTCAACGTGCGGATAATGTCTATCTCTTTTTTCAAACTCTTTTCGGTGGTATACAACATGGCGTAATAACCGTTGGCTTCCAATACCTCGATTACGCCCTGAATCATCTTGAAATAGAAAATATTGCAAATATCGGGAATGCAGAATAAAATCCGTTTCGTATAACCCCTGCGCAACGCAATGGCAGACGAATTGGATTCGTAGTTCAGTTCTTTGGCAACGGCAAGAATCTTTTTCTTCTTTTCTATATCGCAATATCCGTTCCCGCCGAGCGCACGTGCCACCGTAGACGTGGAATATCCCGTAATGAGCGCAATGTCTTTGATTCCGTATTTCAATCTACCACCCCCATATCCATCGGATTATTTGAATTTCATCTCAAACAAAGAAACGTTGTACGGTTTCCACTCGCTTAACAGAAACAATACGCGCCGCCCGCCTTCGCAGGCAAGAAACTCATGCGTAAACCCACCGTACAGCCCCTCGTAATCGGATTGCAACGCCACCGTTTCGGCATCGCTCCATTCTCCCCACGGCTCGTCGGCTGTGCGGAAAACAAGGTCGGGCGCGTCCGTCCCCACGTACATCGCCAAATATTTTTTCAGATACCGATTGTACGTTACGCACATTTCGCCGCACGGCGCGGGAATAACAACTGCCGCCCGAGCAAGCCCTTGTCTGCCCGAAACAAAGCGGGGAACGCCCTTTTCTTTGCCTATATAATACTCGTATTTTTCAAAATTGTCAAGTTCTTTTCTCGGCACGCGCGCAAGTTTGCAGTTGCCGTCGCGCGATTCCGTAATGCCGAATAAATACACGTATTCGCCCACGGCAAGCGGAAAAACCTGCCCGAAATCAGGCGCCTCTTCCTTGCCGAACCGCACACATTCCGACTTTTCCCAGCTAACGCCTTTATCGTGCGAAATATACAGCGCGCATTCGTCGATTGTCCACCGCGGATTCCACGTAACAATAGACATCACGAACATATAAAACACTCCGTCCACCGCCACGGCACCCGTGGGTATGCACGTCATCTGCTCTTTGTCCTTCTTCTTTGCGGCAACCAACTCTTTGGCAAGTCCGTCGTCGTCCGCAACAAACCCTTCCAAACAGAACCCTTCGGCAGACGTGTCTTTCACCTTTGCCAAACAGTTGTTAATCCACCGTCCCTTTTGCCAGAATTCGCTGAACGTGTCCCCGAATAAAAGATATAAATCCTTCCCGTCCGAAAAAGGGAATCCCAAATCGGTGCCCACAACCCCGAACGGCTCGGTGTTCGTTCTCGCGTCTTTTCCCGTCACTCCGCACACGCGACGCACATATTCCAATTTTTCGCTGAAAACACACATATCCCATTCTCCCGCCGTCGGTTTGCGGAAAGGGAAAGCCCGTTCACTCTCCCCTTCCTTCCGACAGCTTTATCCTATTTCAACTTCATTTCCATCAAGCCTACAAAGTAATTGAGCGTTGCGCCCGAATCGCTGCGCGGCCACTGACTCATCAGAAAATACACCGTTTTTCCGTCGTCTTTCAGCATTGCGCTTGTCGTGAACGCATTATAAAACGTATTAAAATCAGACGAAGTAAGAATGATTTCCGATTTTCCGTACGGACCGTACGGCGTATCGGCAAGTTTCATGATGAGCGTATTGTGTTGCTGATACGTCGCCATGTATTTGCCCAAATACGGATTGTAGCAAATCGACATCTCACCGCACGGCGCGGAAATCACTTCGGCTTCTTCGCTGTAATTCCACACAAGCGCCATGTAATGCTCGTTGTACGGTATCCACGTCGGCTCGCCGTTCTCGTATCCGTTAAAATACGTATAATTATCCAGATTCTCCACACGCGCCTGCTGCTCCGCGCCCGTAAGAACTTCGTCGTTCTCTCCTTTCAAACTCACGCGCATGCAACGCAATCCGCTGCTTCTGCCGCCGCTGATTCCGAACACATACAGCCAGTCGTCGGTGCCGTCGTGGTCCTCGTCTACCACAAGCGGATAGTTCTGCGTAAAGTTCGCCATTTTGTTGGCGTATATATACATGCTCTCCACGCGGGAAAATATCAGCCCGTCGGTCGATTTGTATACGCCGCCTAAATTGTTCCACCACTCGCCGTCGTCACCCCATACGCGTACACCCATGTAGTAAACGTAAATCGCATCTCCAATCTGCATCGCGCCCGTGGGTATGGCTGTCATCTGCTGCTGACTCACATGAATCCCGGGAATCAATTCGGTTGCGTATCCGTTCACGGTGTCGGTCGACACAAACGAATCAATGGTAATTCCGTCCAAAAAATCGAAATCTTCGGTAATCGCCATCACGTTGGAACGCCAGATCCCCTGTAAATGTTCGGTAGAAAACGTGTCGCCGAATAAAATGCGTAACTCCGTCTTTTCTTCTTCGGCTTCGTTTTTGTACGTGTAGGTGAACGGAATCCCCAAATCGGTGCCGCCCACGTCGAATAACTCTTGCGTGTTGGTTGTGGCATACCGCCCCGTCACCGCCGAAATGCGCCGCGTGCCCTCTATGTGTTCGGTACCGTACGATATCCAGTCGGATGCCACGTCGCCGTTCACGCCCGACGACACTTCGGCAACCGCACCGGCAGACTGCCCAAACAGTAACGACACCGAAACAAGCAACAGTACCAGCACCGATACCAATTTGCGTTTTTTCATCTTACTTTTCCTCCTTGTCGGATTTTACGCGTTTTTTGTTTTTTCTCACAAACGTGATTGCCACGGCACCCGCAATCAGCAACGCACCCGCACATAACGCCACGGGAAGCGTATTCGCTATCGACGAACCGCAACCGCACCCTTTTTTCGCAGGCGGCGTAGGCGTCGTGTCGTCGGGCTTTTCGGAGTCGTCCGGTCCCGGGGGTTCGGGCGAGTCGGGCGGCACTTCGCCGCTGTCGTAGTACGTGTAAAACGCCACGTTGTCGAACATTGCGTAGTTCGCCGCGTTCTTGTTGGTAAGCAATAAGAATCGGAAACTGTTGCACGCCACGTTAATGCCCGTATTCGCCGTAAACGAGAACGAAATCCGCGACCAGCCTTCGCCCAAATCGGTTTTGGAAATCTTGCACTTTTGGTTGTTGGCGCCCGTCGTTTCGTCGCCGTCCTGCACCGAACCCAGCTTGATTTCATGATGCCCGATGTTGGTGCCGCCCACAAAGCAGAACGTAAACCCTTCGTCCATCGTAAATCTTCTGCCGTCCGAAACCACAAGTGCGGTGTCCAGCGGTTCTTCTATGTTGTATTTGTAGTCAAACGACACGTAATACGTCTTGCCCTTTTCCAATTCCACGTTGGAAGAGTATAAATTGAACGCCGACGAGAAATCCTTCTGACTCCCCGCAAGATGTTGCAATAAGAGCACTTTGGAAGGATTCAGCGCGTCTTTGTCGTTGGTAACCACTTTCGCGGGCATATCCAACGAAGTCGTACCGAACATCTCGTCGGTAACCGACTCCTCAAACGAAGTCCCTTCCTCGTATCCCTCGAAGTCGCCGCCCTTCACAATATCGTACCGTACTTTCCCCGTAATATCTTCCCCGGGCGTTTCCTCTTTGGGAATGTCCGACCCGATTTCTTTCTGCACCGATACAAAATCAATCCACGCCGCGTCGCCGCTCGTGCACGCAAATCGTACCGTAACCGCCTGTACCGCGTCCGCCTCTTCCGCCGTAAGACGCACGTACTGCGTATAGATACGGAATCCCGTCGCCCCGTCGTCCACAGCAGACGCCAGAATATCCTGCGCCGCAAGCGCCCCGAGCGCATATGTCAGTTGCGCCCCTTCCTTTTGCGCGTACCCTTCGGAAACCGCATACCGAATCCGTACACGGTAAAGCCCTTCGTTTTGCAGTACCGCTCTGTTCGCAATAGACGAGAACCCTTCCGTCCCCGTAAGTTCCGCAACGAATACCCCGCCTTTCACCGTGATTTTCGCAAGCGCATTCCGCTCGCCGCTCCATACCGACGATACCGCCGTATACGCCGCGTTCTGCGCGTTGGGCAAGGTGTATCTCTCCTTGCTCCCGAGCATGTTCTCGAATCCGCCGTCGCCAATCAGCTCTTTGCCCCATACGGGATTGCCCGTAACCTGCGCCGATACCAACCGTTTCACTGAAAGATTATCCACCGATAACGTGGCTTTGTTCGCCGAATGTACCCAAAACTGCATAGACGCGTCTTTGTACGCCACTTCGTTCTCGATGTTGATGTAGTAAATAAAACGGTGCCAGTCGTCGCCCAACTCGCTCTCTTCCCATTGCGCCTCGTATTGCAATAACGGAATGTCAAACGTGTATTTGTCCTCTACGGGATTGATGCGCAACCCTATGTTCCCCGTTTCTCCTTCCAATCGGAAGTCAAACGAAAACGCGTATACCCCCGCCTTCTCAAAACGGAACGGATAGAATAAACTGCTGAACGCCGCCCCATGCATTTTGGCAATCGCGTTGCCGCCCTCTTTGGTAAGCACCGCGGGCGCGTCGGTGGCAAACGAATAAATCTCGGCAGGCACCGCGGGCGCAACCGTGGGCACGATATACGACCCTTCGCCGCGTAACGCCGTTCCCGTCTTGATTTTCACCGAAAGATTATCCATCAAAAGATAGTTGTTCGCGTTCCCCGCCGTGTTGTACCATAACCGAATGAACCGCATCGAAGCCGTCACGTCGAATGTCGCCGAAAACCGATACCAGCCCGGCTTGCCGTCGATAGCCACCCCTTTGTTCAGTACGGTAGTATCCGGTCCCGCAAAGTTGGTCGCCGAAAGCATTTCGTTTACACCCACCGCACAGTTGTCCGTTCTCCCCGAATGAAAATAATCGAATTCCACTAAATATCTTCCCGCACCCTGATTTTCAAACGTCCAGATAATGTGCGCAAACGTGCCCTTACCTTCCGTAAATCCGATTTTCGCATACGTATTGTCGTTCTCTCGAATAATCGTTGCGGGAGAATCGCCCCATACGCCGTTCGACCATACGCCCTGTTTGGCTTCCGTAACCGTAGCCGCCGCCGTCTCGCTCGTCACGCCGTCGTCCAAATACGTTTCTAACGTGCCGCCGTCCACAACCAAGTTGTCGCCTTCGAAAACGTCTTGCTCTTGTACGCTACTCGCCGCTCCGTAATCGATATCCGCCCACCGCAACGACACGTCGTCCAATACAACCGTGCCCGTCGACGTAAATACCAAACGCTCGAACGCTTTCGCGGGCGAAAGAATCACCACCGCACTCCGATAGTTCCCGTCCGCTTCGCTCGGCACGGTCAATAAGTCCGCCTGCTCGTCGCCCAGCGTAACCGTAAGCGTGTTGCCTTCTTCGGCTTTGTATTTCAACGCAAGACTGTACGTGCCCGCTTTCTGCTCGGATAACGCCTTTTGCGTAACGGCGTCCTGCCCCGTAACGGTCAACGCATAGCTGCCGTCCACCGAAGATATCACGCCCGTGCCCGTCGTCGTCCATCCCGACTCGTCGTTCTCTTGCAATTCGTACGAATAGGTGCCGTCGCCCGCAAGCAAATTGTCGGTATAGTGCGCATCCACCACGCCCAACGCGCTGTCGAAATCGCCGTTTTCCACTACGTCGCTACCGTATACGTACGGCGGCGTTCCGCTTTCCCGTAAAGGAAAATTTTTGTAATCGTTTGCCGCCACACGTTCGTTGCCGTATTGCGGGTCGGTCGTCTGCGTAGTAGACGACGTTTCCATAGCGCGCACGCGAATCTGCCGTACTGCCGGCACAAAATACAGGGCGAGCAGCAGTAAGCAAATCAGCAGGGCAATCCCGCGGCGCTTTGCATTCGTTATTTTCATTTTTTCCTCCTATTTTTGTCTGTTCTGTCCGTTATACCTTTTGCAATCCGTTTTTTCTCGTCCTATTCGCCCTCCTTCTTTTCTCCCAATCTCCCCCAAATAACGTCGTCGTCGTCCAGCGGCAAACGCGCTTGCACCGAAGGCAACGGCGAAAAAGGCTTGTGCGGTTCGGTCTGATACCAATACGCCGTGGTAGACCAGTCGTCACTGCGGTTGTTGTTGTGCCCGTGTTCTATGGTCACACGAATGCTTTTGTCAAACATAATCGGGTCTTGCACGTGGTAGCGGTAATACGTGATTTTTCCCATCCAGTTGTTCTTGCCGCCCAGAATAATGCCGTGATAGGGCGCGGAATACTCCTGCTGCGGGCACCACGCCATGTTCACGTAGTCCTCCGTACCCGTTCCGTGTATAGACGGCGTTTTCTCTCCGTCTATGAAAATCATGTCGTCCCCTTCGCCCGGCCAATTCCACAGCGCCGACGTGCTCAAATTGTGTATGTTCACATTACAGCCGCAGTAGTGTCCCCGCCCTTCGGCTTCGAGTATCACGTAATTTTCTTCGCCCGTCTTGTTGTATCCGCCAAAGCACCATTGCGCGCGGTCTTTATACAACCTTTCGTCTTTGCCCCCCGTCGGACATTCGCGGTGCCATACTGCATGAAAGTACAACGCGTCGTCGGGTATTCGTTTCTTTTCTTCGTAATCTATATAATAGTAGAAGAAAATCAAATCGTCGCACTCGTTCACCACTTCAATGCGCGCACGTTTGCGAAACGGCATGGGCCACCAACAGTTCAGCCCTCTGCCGTCCTCGGGACTCATCTGCAACGGCACCGACACAAAGTTTTTGCACGTTCCGTGTCCCATCCCGAAAAAGTCGCCGAGCGGCGCCTCCACCGACGGCGTTTGCTCGTCGTCCCAATACATGCGCAACACGATTTTCCGCATTTCGTATTTGCCTTTCCCGCTCGTTCTGTCCGCCACGGTAATCCAAATATGCGTAATCACGCCGCTACCTTCTATATCGGCAATCACCCGCTTTTCTCCCTGCGGAATGGTCAGCCTGTCGTCGTTTCCGCCCGAACGGTCATAGCTCGAAATACGACGGCGCTTTCCCTCTCTCGCCATAAAAACATTACTGATATCCGAAACAAATCCATCCATATCTTTTTCTCCTTTTATTCGTTGTAGGTTTGTTTTCTATTTAACGCCGGCAATGGATATGCCCTGCACAATATACTTTTGAAAAAAGCAATACAATCCGAACGGAACGGTCAAACTCATCAGCGTAGCCGCCAGCACCACGCCGTACTGCCCCGTGTACCGCGAATTGAGCGTTCGTATCAGTTGCATAATCTGATACAGTTCGGTGTTTTTGGTAATCGTCATCACCGGCCACAAAAAGGAATTGTAATACCCCATAAACACCGACATCCCGCAAATCACCATCGGCGCCGTGGAAATGCGCGTAAATATTCGGAAAAAAATGCCGCCCTTGGAAAGCCCGTCTATCATCGCCGCCTCCTCCATGTACTTGGGCACCCCGAAAAAGTACTGCCGAAAAAAGAACACGTTATACCCCGACGCCAGCCCAGGCACAATCAGCACCCAAATCGTATCCAGCATGCCGAGCGCCGTCACCACCCGCACCGAAGTCAACAGTATGGTAATCCCGGGAATGAACATCGTAGAAAGCATATACATCCAAAAGAACTTTTTGCCGGGAAACTCGATTCGCGCAAACGCATACGCCGCCATCATGTTCACAATCAAACTCAATACCACCGAAACCACGGCTACCAGCGTCGTGCTGCCTATCGATAAAAAGTAGTTGTAATCGTCCATGCCGAATATGGTCTTAAAGTTATCGGTAGACCACTCGTGCGGCAGCCAATGCAGCGGCAATTCAAAGATTTCGCTTCTGTTCTTGAACATGGCGGGCATTGCCCACAGAATGGGAAACAATACAATCACCACCACAACCGTCATACACACAACGGAAACGGCATGCCCGATTTTCTTTTTCCTACTCACTCTCATATCCGTACCCCGTCAGTCGTCCGAAACCTTCGACTGCACGCCGAAGAATACGCCCGCGTTCAACGCCCCCACAATCAACATCACCAAAATGGCACCCGCAAGCGTGATACTCGACGTCTGCAACACGTTACGGTAGTTGTTGAATAAGTACAAAACGGGCGTGAGCGTGCTCTCCAACGGTCCGCCGCCCGTCATCAAAAACGGAATGTCGAACATCGTGAGCGCGCCGGTCAACAGCCCCACAATCGTAAGCAAAAAATAGTTGGTCATGCCGGGCAACGTGATTTTTATCAGCTTTCTCCACCAACCCGCACCGTCGAGCGTGGCGGCTTCGTAATAATCTTTGGGTATGTTCAACAGTCCCGCATACATCACAAGCGAATTGTATCCGAACCCCAACCACAGCGTGGGTACAATCACCGCTATCCGCGCCCAGTTTTTGTCCATGATAATCGCAATCGGGTCGGCGTCGAAATACAGCAAAATGCCGTTAATCAGTCCGCCGCCGTAGTTGGTCATAAACAAAAACACAATAGACGCCGTTATACCCGAAATCAAAAAGGGTACGTATATCACCGTGCGCACAATCCGCCCGTATACGGTGTTGCACCGTTTCAGCACGTGCGCAAACGTAAACGAAAGCAGCAGTTGCACCACAACAATCACCGCGGCAAACAAAAGCGCGTTTTTGAAGGAATTGACGAACGACGTCGTGCGCAGTATGGTCAAATAGTTTTTCAGTCCCACAAATTCCTGCACGGCGGCATACGCGCGGTAGTCAAAGAAACTGCGGTATACCGCCATGCCCAGCGGAACCACCACAAACACCGTCAGCAGAATAAACGCAGGCGCAATCATCGCATACCCCGTAAACGCGTAGCGATATCGGAAAAACCGTTTCCCGAACAGCTTTTTCCGAAAAGACGTTTTCGTCGCCCGTTCTTTCGCGCTCATGATTACGCCACCCGATTATTCAAACGGGGATTGTTCCCCGCCAGTTGGTTGTTTTTCATAATCTTTTCGATTTCCGCAATTACGCCGTTTATGCGGTTGTTCCAGCTCGTTTCCACCCCTATGTCGTCCAACGCATCAATGGCAATGCCCTGTAACAAGCCCACCACTTGCGTGTTGATGTCAAAGGTATAAATGGATTCGGGAATGGCTTTGTCGGCTATATCGGAAATCACGCGCAACCACTCGGGCGGGCAAGCGGAAGAAATATCCGCCGCGTTCACTTTTTCCTGAATGCTCTTGCGCGGAATCGATTTGGAATAATGCGCCGCCCGAAAATACGTTTCGGGCGCGGTCGTATCTTCGCCCGCCGCCATATATTCAATCACTTTCGCCGCCGCCTCGGGATGTGCGGATTTCCCGTCGATTACAAACGACCATCCGCCGCTCGTAGCCGTGGTTCCCTTCTCCTTTCCGCCCGTAAGCGTGGGAATGGTGGCTACGCCGATTTTCTCCGCCATATCCCAACCGTACGACTCCAAAATCTCGGCAATTCCCCAACTTCCCGTATATACAATCGCCGCCTTGCCGTCGCACAAGTCGATAATCTGGTCGTTGTATCCCGTACTCCACGCGGCAGGCACGTATTCGTTTTTGTATAACTCCGCAAAAAACGTCGCCAACTCCTTATACGGCTGTGTATTCACAATGATTTCCGTCCAGTCCTCGGTAAGACATACGTCCCCGCCCGTAAGATTCGCCTGCAATCCTTGCGTAGCCCAACCCGCCTGACCGAAATCGAATCCGAGCATCGGATATTTTCCCTGCCGTTTGGGCATCGTGGTTTTCAACTTGGCGCACGCAGCATATAAATCGTCGAACGACCACGCCTCGGCATTTGAATAATCCACACCCGCCGCCGTAAGAAGGTCTTTGCGGTAGTACATCACCGCCGACGGCTCGGTCAACTGCGGATACGCATAGTATTTGTTGTCGTACATCACCAACTCTTTGGCAGAGTCTTTCAAATCGGCAAACGCCGATTCGGGCAACAACTCGTTCAGCGGCAATACGGTTTGGTTTCGCACTTCGCTGTATAAGTTCGTGTACGATACCTGATAAATGTCGGGCGCCGCATTGTTGTCCTGCGCCGCAGCCAACGCATCGCCGAACGAATCGTCGGTAATAAACCGATATACAATGTGCAACCCGTCCGTCTTGTCCTTGTTAAAGTCGTCCATCACCCCTTTCAATACGCCGTTGCTCCAATCTTCAAAGTCCCGAAGCCAAACCGTAACCACCGTAGCGCCCGGCTCGATGTCGTCCTTCGCTCCGCAGCCCCACGCAGTCATCGCCAAAACCACGGCAACCAAAAAAAGAGTCAAACGTTTTCCTGCTCTCTTCATCCTTTTCAACCTCCTGCTCCGCTTATCAAATTTTCCATATGATATCGTTACCACATTTCCGATAAAAAAATCTCGTCATTTTTCAGGCAAACTCCGAGATGTGATATCGTTATCATATTGTCTATGCTATAAGCGTACCACACATTTTCCCGTTTGTCAACCCCTTTTTCAAAAATATTTCCCCAAATTTTCAATCCGCCGCGTTCTCTTCTCTCCCATCTCCCAACCGCCGCCTCACCCTTTTCACCCCAACGCACCACTACGCGCCACACTCTTATCTCGGTCGCACCACCGTTCGTCGCGCCTTTCGTTTTTCCGTCTATACAAAGTGTGGTTTTTTCCACTGTTTTTTATACATAACGCCGCACCCGTATCGCCCAAACCGAAATTTGCCCACTTACACACGAAAAAAACCGCAAAGCCTTTCGCCTTGCGGTTTTTGCATGTCAACTCGCCGTTTATTGCATCTGCCTTTTTTTTTAATTCACTTGCAATTTTTTGTTTGTATGCATCCAATTCATCGTCGCGTATCGGCAACATATGGTTAAAATAAACGGAAACAATTTTTTCGCCGCTATCCGTATCGAATTTCACCTTCCAATACGTTGTTTCTTCGTACCTATCCTTATGTTCTGCGCTCAACACCTCGTCTTTGGCAACGATTACGCCAAACATTCCGTTTGTTATGCCTTGTCGCGCATACTCTTCCTTGGTCGATAAAAACAGCATCATCTTGCCGCTCTTTTCCTTATTTCTATTGTAACACATTATTGTTGACTACATTTGTCAACAATACAGCTTCCCACCCCTTCTTTTTACAAAAAAAACGCCGCAATCTGTTTTTAACAAATCACGGCATTTTCCGTTGGCTCCCCCTGGCAGACTTGAACTGTCGACACTGCGGTTAACAGCCGCATGCTCTACCGACTGAGCTAAGGGGGAATACGTTTTTGAGGTGTAGCCGAATTCACACACTCACAACAGCACAGAAGGAGGAAAGGGAGGAGGTTAGAGAGGGAA
>CAJULQ010000013.1 GCA_910587595.1 uncultured Christensenellaceae bacterium | reverse complement strand
ACGGCACAGAGAAGAACGCAAAGCAAAGAGTTTGGTTTGGGGGACGAGCGTGCCGCGCAAACAAGCGGAAGAAATTAACACATTTTTAATTGAAAACGGTTACACAAAAGTCCGATTGATAGAAGCGGGATATAAAGCATTGAAAGACGAAGTCGCTATGAAAAAGGAAAACGGACAGTAACGACACAAAACCAACCTTATGTGTTCTTCTTGCGGAACGGGAACAAATAACTTGAAACGCCCGATTTCAGACAAGGAGTACTACTATTAAAACGAACAAGACACAAACACCGAAAGCTAATTATTTGGAATACTATTCCGATACGGAAAACGGCTCATTTGAAAGAAGCCGAGAAAAGGTTATCGGGAACACGGTTTATACCGTTATATCCCGTGAAAGAGCGGACGCGACCACAACAGCGTTCGATATTACAAAAAGACTAATCGAACGGAATATAGACGAAGCGTTGAAACCGTCTTATCCTATTCGGTTGTCTCATAAGCAATCGCTTGGGAGTTGCAATTCGGGAGGTAATAAACAATGAATTTGCAACCGACAATTAAATATAAGAAAGTAAAAAACACAGAAGAACAATGGACAGCCTGTTATTGCAGACTGTCCTGCGACGACGATTTGGACGGCGATTCCAACAGTATCCGCAATCAAAAGATGCTGTTACAGAAGTATGCGGACGAAAACCGATTGAGAAACGTAAAGTTTTATGTGGACGACGGATATTCGGGAAGCAACTTCGACCGTCCCGACTTCAAGCGTATGATGGACGACGTGGACAACGGAAAGATACATACCGTTATCGTCAAAGATATGTCAAGATTCGGCAGAGACCATATTCTTGTAGGCTACTACACGAAATACTATCTTGCCGAAGCGGACGTTAGGTTTATAGCAATCTACGACCAAGTGGACAGCGAAACCAACCCCGACGACGATATTACGCCGTTCAAAAATATCTTGAACGAGATGTACGCCAAAGATTGCAGTAAGAAAATCAAAGCCGTAGTACGCGCCAAAGGAAACGCAGGAAAACATATAACTTATATGCCGCCGCTCGGATACAAGAAAGACCCCGAAGATAAGGAAAAATGGATAATAGACGAGCAAGGCGCGGAAATCGTAAGAGAGATTTTCAAACTATGTATGCAGGGCTACGGTCCGACGCAGATAGCGCGAATACTCACGGAACGCGGAGTTGATACGCCCGTCATCTACTTCCATAAAAACGGATTGCCTACGTCGTTAAAGATAAAGGAAGATTCGCATATATGGGAACAACGAAGCGTTACTTACATTTTGGAAAACTTGGAATATACGGGTTGCACCGTAAACTTCAAGTCGTATAAGAAATCTTACAAATCGAAACGGCGCATTGACGTACCGCGTGAAGATTGGGCGGTTTTCGAGAACACGCAGGAAGCAATCATTGACAAGCAGACTTTCGATACCGTTCAAAAGATACGCGAGAACAAACGGCGTCCTACCGATATGGGCGAGATGAGTCCGCTGTCGGGTATGATTTACTGCGCGGACTGCGGAAAGAAAATGTATCTTTGCAGATGCTCTACGGTAAAACAGTCGGAATACTTTAACTGTTCGTCCTATCGTAAGCAGAAAAAGCGCACTTGTACTTCGCACCAAATAACGGTAAAAGCGTTAACGGCAATCATACAGGACGATTTGCGGCGCACTATCCATTTTGCACGGAAACATAACGAAGCATTTTTACAGGCACTTCGCAACAATGCCGAAGCCAAGACAAAGCAGGAACTCAAAGAGAACCAACGCGAAATCGGAACTTCGGAAGAACGTATCGGCAAACTTGACAAGATTATAGAGAGCCTATACGAAGATAAAGTTGCGGGTAAAATCTCGGAAGAACGGTATTTGAAAATGAGCGATACCTACGAAACGGAACAAGCCACGCTCAAATCGCGCGTCAAACTTCTGAAAACGGAAATCGAGAAAGCAAAGGCGCAAGACGATAAGATTTTGGACTTTATGCTACTCATACACAAGTACAGCGACTTCGAAGAAATTACGCCCGAAATTCTGCGTTCGTTCATTGACAAGGTTATCGTCCACGAGAAAACGAAAGAAAACGGACATTACAGGCAGACCGTAGAAATCGTCTATAACTTCGTTGGAGAAATAGCCCCGTCGTTCTTCGATGATGATGAAGATTAAAACAAACAACTAAACCAAGACAAGAGAAAAGGCGTGGCTTCACGCCACGCCTAATTCTCTTTCACCTGCGGCTTACCTAAAATTCCCTATGGGAACTACGGTAAGGTTGCCGCTTTTTTTATAGGTAATAGCACGCACCGAAGTGTAGGCGCATAAACATTTGGTAGGTGCTTTAGATCAGATCGAAAAAGTTGTGTTGGCGCAAAGCCTCGTATAAAACGATTGCCACGCTGTTGCTTAGGTTCAGTGAGCGCAAATGCTTGCCCATGGGAATGCGCAAGGCGGTTTCCGGGTGGTTGCGCACCATTTCTTCGGGCAACCCTTTGGTTTCTTTGCCGAACAGCAAAAAGCAGTTGTCGGGAAAGCGCACGTCGGTATACGAGCGCTTGGCTTTGGTAGATAAATAGAAAAACGCGCCGCCCTCGTTTTGACGGAAAAACTGCTCGCAAGAATCATATTCGCGCAAGTCTAACTTGTCCCAGTAATCGAGACCCGCCCGTTTCACGGTGCGGTCGCTCAGTTCGAACCCGTAGGGGCGGATAAGGTGCAAGCGCGTGTCGGTGCAAGCGCACGTGCGCGAAATATTGCCGGTATTTTGCGGGATCTCCGGCTCCACCAAAACAACGTTCAGCATAGTGTAATAAGTATACCACCGCGCGGCCGATTAGGCAAGCGGGCGAGCGTCTTTTTTCTTTTTGGCGGGCAACCGTTTGCGAACGGCGCGTAAAAATCCCGCCGACAAACGGGCGGTAAGCAAAAATCCCAGTGCTTGCACGGCCACGGCATAGGGGAAAATGCGCCCGTCGCCGTAAAAAAAGGTGGCGGCGGCGTGCGCGCCCACCGATAAAAACGCCAATATCACGTCGGTGATCACGGTAAAAACGCGCCCCGCCCGCGTGCGCAAAGGAGCCAATGCGCCGTTTAGAATGCCGCCGCACAATCCCGCGGCAAAGCACAGCGCGCACAAGCGTATGCTCATTTGAACAAGCGCTTAAGTAGCGGCTGTTTGGGGGCGCTGTATTTAACGGAGTGCACGGTGCCCTCGAAGTCCAGCGCGCCCGTTTGCGCGTTGAACTGCACGATCTTGAGTTTTTCGCCCGTGATCGTTAAGCCGCCGCAAGACGAAACCAACTGCAGCGACGTTTCGCAAGACGAGATCACTTTTTCTATACCGCTCAAGTTGCCCTTTTCACGGCAAGAAAGGCGCAACTCGTGTGCGCCGCGTGCGGATTTTGCGGAAACGGATTGATCCATGATACATTCACCTCTTGGCTATATATATGACGGCGCGCGGCAAAATACAACGAACGATACGAAAAAAGTTGCTTTTTTCCGTATAGTTTGTTACAATACCGTTGTATGTCAAGATCGTGTGCGTGCGCACGCAAAATGAGGTAAAAAATATGGACATCGTAAAAAAGCTGAGTGAAGAGTTTACCCTTCGCGCCGATTATGCGGCCAACATCGTGAGCCTGTTAGACGACGGCAACACCATTCCGTTTATCGCGCGCTACCGCAAAGAAATGCACGGCGCGTGCGACGATCAGGTGCTTCGCGAGTTTGCCGACAGACTGACCTATTTGCGCAATTTGTTAAAGCGCAAAGAAGAGGTGCAAGCTTCTATCGAGGCGCAAGAGAAATGGACGGACGAGTTGAAAGCGGCGCTCGACGCGGCGCTCACGCTCACCGAAGTGGAAGATATCTACCGCCCGTATAAGCAAAAGAAAAAGACGCGCGCCTCGGTGGCGATCGAACGCGGCTTGGAGCCGTTGGCCGACGTCATTTTGGCGCAAGAAATGTCGGAGGGCGACGTGCTCGCCGTATGCGCGCCCTATGTGAACGAGGAAAAGGGCGTACCTACGGCGCAAGACGCGTTGAACGGCGCCAAAGACATCATAGCCGAACGTATCAGCGACGATGCGAACATCAGAAAGAGTTTGCGCGCGCTGATGTACGAGATCGGCACGCTCGACGCCAAACTCGATCCCAAAGATCCCAACAACGCCAAGAAGACAACGTATGAAATGTATGCCGCGTTCAGCGAAAAGATCGCCGCCATACCCAGCCATCGCATTTTGGCCGTTAACCGCGGCGAGGCGGACGAGTGCCTTAAAGTGTCGTTGAACGCCGACCGCGAAACGGCGCTCGGCAAGATCAAGGCGGCATATAAGAAAGAGAGCATTTTTTCAGCCGCGATGGACGAAACGATCGCCGACAGCTACGATCGGCTCATTTTCCCGTCGATCGAGAGGGAAGTGCGCGGCGAACTGACCGATAAGGCGGACGAACAAGCCATAAAGATGTTCGAGCAAAACCTAAAACCGCTGCTTATGCAACCGCCGCTGAAAGGCAAAGTGATCTTGGGGCTGGATCCCGCCTACCGTACGGGTTGCAAGATCGCGGTGATCGACGAAAACGGCAACGTGCTCGATCACACGGTGATCTATCCTACGCCGCCCCAAAAGAAAGTGGAAGAGGCCAAGGCCATTCTCAAAAAGCTTATCGCCAAGCATAACGTAGACGTTATCAGCATTGGCAACGGCACGGCCAGCAAAGAGAGCGAGATATTCGTGGCCGAGTTGATCAAAGAGTGCGACCGCCCCGTAAGCTACGCGGTGGTGAACGAGGCGGGCGCCTCGGTGTATTCGGCCAGCAAGTTGGGCGCCGAAGAATTCCCCGACCTTACGGTGGAATATCGCAGCGCCATCTCCATTGCCCGCCGCTTGCTCGATCCGTTGGCCGAACTTATCAAGATCGACGTAAAAAGCATAGGCGTGGGGCAGTATCAGCACGATATGCCGCAAAAGCGTTTGACCGAAGTGCTCACGGGCGTGGTGGAAGACTGCGTGAACAGCGTGGGCGTGGATCTTAACACGGCGTCGTACAGTTTGCTGTCTTATGTGTCCGGTTTGAACGCGTCCATTGCCAAAAACATCGTTAAATATCGCGAGGAAAAACCGTTTACTTCCCGCGAGCAGTTGCGCCAAGTGCCCAAGCTCGGCCCGAAAGCGTTCGAGCAGTGCGCGGGATTCTTGCGCATAGCCGACGGAGACAACGTGCTCGACAACACCGCGGTGCACCCCGAAGCGTATGAGGCCACCGAAAAACTGTTGGCGCGTTACGGTAAGAGCGACGACGACGTTAAAAACGGCAACCTCGGCGACATGGCCGAAAAAGTGCAAGCCGAGGGCACCAAAAAAGTGGCCGAGGCGCTCAATGTGGGCGAGCCTACGCTCAACGACGTGTTGCAAGAGATCGCAAAGCCGGGGCGGGACATCCGCGACAGCTTGCCCCCGCCGTTATTGCGCGCCGATCTCATGGATATAAACGATCTGCAAGTGGGCATGGAACTGACGGGCACGGTGCGCAACGTTATCGACTTCGGCGCGTTTGTGGATATCGGCGTGCACCACGACGGATTGGTGCATATCTCGGAAATTTCCGATCGCTATATCAAACATCCGAGCGAGGCTTTGCGGGTGGGCGACGTGGTGCGCGTGCGCGTGATCGGCGTGGACCCGCAGAAAAAACGTATCAATTTGAGCATGAAAAGTCCGGAGGCGGCCGAGAAAAACAAAGAGAGCGGCGAAAAACGCCCCCGCCCGCAAAACCGCGACAACCGCGGCGAGCGGCGCAACGACCGCAACCGCAACGATCGCGACAATCGCGGCGGCGGCAAAGAGCGCAGTTTAGACGAAATGTTGCAAGCGTTGCAAAACAAATTTTCGCGCAAATAAGAAAAAACAAAATATCCCGAATGCATGATCATTCGGGATATTTCGTACTCAAAACAGGTTTATCGGGTTATTTGCAGTTGCGAGCGGAAGTGCTCTTGGCTTTGGCCGAGCAGCACTTTTTGGTGGACGCGGTTTTGTTTTGCGCCGCTTTGCTCTGCGTGCTCGAAGTAGACTTGCTCGAAGCGGTCTTCGCGCTCGTCGACTTGGCAGAAGCTTTGTTCTGCGTGTTGGCACGGTTCTGCGTAGCCTTGTTTTGGGTCTTGTTTTGCGTAGTAGCCATTTTCCTTACTCCTCTGTAACGGGTTGCGTTACGGTAGTAGTATTGCCCGTACATGGGAAATTATACGTTTGTATACCCATTTTTTCGTACAATGTATGGTCGAGGCGCGTGCAACGTTGGTAAATATTTCCGAAATTCGGAAAAACCAAACGTTCATTCACTCAAAAATCGGAAAGAATAAACCTATTGAAAATTTCGCGTAGGTACTGTATACTATAAAAAAACGGATAGAGGCACTTTTCCGCTATCCGTTGCGGTCATTTTGCCATAGGGGACACGAAAATGAGAGCAAAGCAAAGAGTGAAAAGGGTGTGTGCGTACATACTGTTATGCGTCATGCTTGTTTCGAGTTGCGCGTTGTTTGCGTCTTGCGCCACGGTCAAGCGTATCGAACGCGACAAAGACAACACGAACGAACCGCAAGATACGGTGCTGTTTGCGCCGAGCGCCGAGAGCGTGCAAACGTTGCAAGCGGGCAACAATACCGTTTCATATAGCACCACCCAAACATACGAGAGTGAAAGCGGATCGCTGCAAGTGGTCACAACGGGCAACGACGAGGTCGTTTGGCTGCCCGTTTATGATTACACGGGGCACGATTATATACAATTTTATGTGTATACGACAAACGTTTCGGCGCAAGCGGGCACGCAATGGGTGAGCGACACGCCGCTGATGCCCAACCGGTGGACGCGCGTGCAGATCCATTTGGGGCTTATGGATCTTTGCATGCTCGATACAAACGATAACGAGTTTTGGCCCAACAACAAACAAAAAGGCACTGCGCCCGTGGGCAAGTTGGCATTGCGGTTCATGTGCGAGGGTGGCGGCACGTTTTACGTTTCCGCGCTCACGTTGAAAAATTTCACGCGCAAATACAGCGAAAACCAAGTGAGCGCCATTGCGTACGCGCGCACGGTGATCACTTCCCGCTTTGCCGATTTGGAATACGACGACAACAAGAAAGTGGCGGTGAACGACGCCAACGTTACCGAGCGCGGCTCTTTGAAAGTAACGGTGGGCGACGTGGACGGCGAGCATAACGAAGTGTATTTGGCCACCGATGCGGTGCTCATGACGGGGCGGTTGGAACGGTGCAAAGAAATCTATTTCTACGTGTATACCGACGTGACGGCTAAAACTATGGCGGGGTCATGGTGGTGCGGCGACACTTCGCTTACGGCGGGACAGTGAACGAAAGTGACGATCACCAAAGGCATGGAAGGGCTTACGGGCATTCAAAGCGGGACCAATGCGTTCGATAACGGCGCAAGTCGGTTCATCTTCCGATTGGCGGGCGCTTTCAATCAGCCGCCGCTGCAAAAGGGGCAAGTGTTCTGGGTGTCCTCGCTGTATGCCGTGACGGAATAATAAACAAACAAAAAAAGAACGGTCCGCCGATAGGCAAGACCGTTCTTTTTTATACGTTTATTTTTTGCGGTGCAATTCGTAGTATCCTTCCATGTTGTCCCGTTCCGACACGGTAAAACCGTCTAAAGACAGCAGCTCGAGAATGCGCAAGGCGGCGAGCGCGCCGTAGCCTATCACGCGGGCGCGGGCGGGCGAGAGAGAGGGATACAGCGTTTGCATGTCGGCGCCTTGAAAAAACAAGTCGGCCGCGTGTTGCAAAAAAGACAGCGGAACAAAACTGCCGTGCGTTACGGCGGGGTCGTAGCATTTGGGGCAGTGCAACATGCCGCCGAGCGCGGTGGCCGTGCCGCCGATCCCCACCGCGACGGCGGCGGGCGGCAAAAAGGAGGGGAGCGCGGCGGCAACCATTCGTTCGGCTTTTTGTTTGTCTTTGCCCGCGCCGTCACGCAGACGCACGCAACCTATGGGAAAGCTTTGCGCATACGATATTCGGCCGTTTTTGCCGAGGATCACCTCACAGCTGGCGCCGCCCATGTCGAACACGGCCGTTTGCTCGTCGGACGGCACGGTAGCGCCCAAAAAGCCGATCTGCGCCTCTACGGCGCCCTCTATCACATCCACCGTTACGCCGCACGCTTTTTCCACCGCCTCGGCGAACGCTTTGCCGTTGCGCGCCGCCCGCACTGCTTCGGTGGCGAAAATATAAATGTCGTCGGCGTTTTGCTCTCTTGCCTCGCGGCAAAACGCGGCCACGGCGTTTATCGTGCGCGCCATGGCCTCGTCCGAAAGTTTGCCCGAAAAAAACAGCCCGTCCGCTAAAACGGTGCTGTTCAATTTTTTGGCGGCTACCACGGTGGCGGGGGTAAAGAGCGCGTAGCGGACCGAATTGCTGCCTATATCGATCACGGCCGTTTTCATGGTTACTTTCCTATAAACGTGATCTCGCCGTCGCCTTGCATATCCAGATATTCGCGGGCGATGCGTTGCACGTATTCGTCGCTCATGTAATATTGCAGATCGGCGTCTTTGCGCTCGACCAATAGGTTCAGTTCGTTCAGTTGCCGTTGCAACTTGTTTTTGCGCGAGGAGGCGGAGGCCAAACTCACCAGCCCCACCACGAGCGAAATGACGAGCAACACGGCAAACACGACGCATGCCGCCACAATGATCACTTTTGCTGTTTCTCTGTTTTCTTCCCGAATGGGCATAGCGCCGAACGCTCCTTTCAGTGAATATATCGTATAAGTATTATAGCATGCGCACGGATTTTGTCAAGCGATTGACAAGCGGCGTGCGTTTGGTATATAATCAAACATAGCAAACGATAAAGAGGTGTTTACATATGTTGATCGAACCGAAAGTACGCGGTTTTATATGCACCACGGCGCATCCCGACGGGTGCCGCGCGGCGGTGCAAGCGCAGATCCAAACGGCGCGAAAGTATGCGGGCAAGACGGACGCGGGCAAGCGCGTGCTCGTTATCGGCGGCAGCACGGGCTACGGGTTGGCGTCGCGCATCGCGCTGGCGTTCGGCGGCGGCGCGGCTACGCTCAACGTGATGTTCGAGCGTCCCGCGGCGGGCGCGCGTACCGCTACGGCGGGTTGGTATAACACGGCGGCGTTCGAGGCCGAGGCGACAAAAGCGGGACTGTACGCCAAGAGCGTAAACGGCGATGCGTTTTCGGCCGAGGTGAAAGCGCGTGTTGTCGATATCGTCAAGCGCGATCTCGGCACGGTGGACATGGTTGTGTATTCGTTGGCCGCGCCCCGTCGCACGATGCCCGACGGCACGGCGGTGTCCTCGGTGCTCAAAACGGTGGGCGAAAGCTTTACAAACAAGACCATCGATCTGCGCACCAACGAGGTGGGCGAGATCACGGTGCCGCCCGCTACCAAAGAGGAAACAGACGCCACCGTAAAAGTGATGGGCGGCGAAGATTGGGCGGCGTGGATAGACGCGTTGCAAGCGGCGGGCGTTTTGGCGGACGGCGCGCGCACGGTGGCGTATTCGTATATCGGCCCCGTGCTCACGCACCCCATCTATCTCAACGGCACCATCGGCATGGCCAAGCGCGACCTTTACTACACCGCGCAAGCCATTGCCAAAAAGCACGGCATTTTTGCCCGCGTGTCGGTGAACAAGGCGCTTGTCACGCAGTCCAGCTCGGCCATTCCCGTTGTGCCGCTGTATATTTCGCTACTGTATAAGGCCATGAAAAAGGCGGGCACGCACGAGGGGTGTATCGAGCAGATGTGCCGTCTGTTTGCCGAAAAGCTACACACAACGGACGACGCGGGCTATATCCGCCTCGACGATCTCGAGATGGAAGAGAGCGTGCAACAAGAGGTGGCCAAAGCATGGAAAGAAGTGACCACGCAAAACTTGACCGATTATGCCGATCTCGACGGCTATTGGGATGATTTTTACCGCATGTTCGGGTTTCGTTGGGAGGGCGTTGACTACGCCGCCGATACCGACGCCGACGTGCCTATTGCCGAGGCGTAAACAAACGGCAAGCAAAAAAGGCTGTTCGATAGTCGGACAGCCTTTTGTTATGCGGTTTTTTCTTACATCAGTCCCAATTTGCGCACCACGGGGAACAAAAACGCAACGATCACGGCGTTTAGCACCAGCACGGGCACTTGGAACAGCAAGCGGTCTACGAACAGCACCGAATAGGGCATGGCGTAGAGATCGGCGAGCGCGGCGGTGGAAATGCCCAGCGTGCACACAAACGTAACGATCACGGTGCCGATAAGCAGTTTTAAGCGCGCGCCCAACTTGGGTATTTTGAAGATCCAACCCATGATAAAACCGAACAGCGTGTTGGATAGCAGTATGACGGGTAACGGCATGTCGCCTGTTTGTACCACGAACGTGCCGATAAAGTCGGTCAGACTGATAACGGCAGCGGCACGAAACGGCCCCATTATCACGGCGGCAAGTATCCAAGGGATATACACAAATGTGATCTTGTAACTCCCGAACTGAAATACTTGACCTACCAGTTTGAGTATGAGAGCGAGCGCAACCAAGGTGGCTTGGTATGTGATCTTCTGCGTACTCTTGAGCTTCTTCTTGCTACCGTATTCCGCTTTGGTGTCTACGGTTGCAATTTCCTGTGAACTTTTGTCCATGTCGGGCAACCTCCTATTCAATTGTAGCTACAGTATATCTTGTTTAAGCGGTTTTGGCAATCGATTTGAGCCGCCTTTTGGGATTTTTTTTGCCGAACACCACGCCGAGGTCTATGATGCCGAACACCAACGCGAGCACGAACATAAACACGCAACCTACCAGCGCGCTCAGCGAGATAGAGAACAAAAGCGGCCAATAACCAAGCAGAGAGAACACCGTTTTGGTCAAGAAAGCGGCGGGCAAAACGAGCAAAGCGGACAAAACAAGCGGCGTTAAAAATTGCAGCGAAATGCCCGTGCGCTTTCGAATGCAGAGAATGTCGAGCACGCTCGAAACGGTGAGCGAGGCGCCCAACCCGAACGCGAGCACGTCGATGGTAAAGTTGCGGCAAAAAGCGGCGAGAATGCCGAACAGCACGGCCGAGCCTATCATATAGTTCAGAAAGCCGCGTTTTTCGAGGTCGAGCGAATTGAGCATGCTGGACGCAATGTTTTCTATGCTCACGGGAATGAGCAGCCAAGCCGCGTGCGAAAGGAATTTGCCCGCGTCGGCGTTGTCGTACACGAATTTGCCGATAGGGGTGCCGAGCGCCCAAAACGCGGGCACGAACACCGCCGCCACCACCGCCGAAAATTTGAGCGCGGTTTCTATCTGCCGCCGCGCCGAACGCATGTTGCCTGTAGAATAGGCGGACGACAGCGTGGGGATCATCACATACGCGAGCGACCCCACCACCGTGATGGGAATATACAACAGCGGCATGGCCATGCCTATGCTCGACCCGAAGATATACAGCGCTTGTTCGTTGGTGTGCCCCATGCCCACCAAGATCATGGGCACCACGAGCGCCACCGCCGAATTTACCACGCTCGACGACGCGCGCACAAAGGTGATGGGCACCGACGAGCTCACAAGGGGCGCAATGTGTCCTTTGGGCGACGCCATGCGGCCTTTATATACAAAGTAGCACAGCGCGCAACACGCCGCCGTGACCGCGCAAGACGCCGACAGCGACAGCGCGGTTGCTTTTAACTTATTGCACCCCAATAAAAAGAGCAACACGGTCAAGGCGATGCGGGCGGCTTGTTCGGCCACTTCTATCACGCTCATCACCGTATATTTTTGTTTGCCCCAAAGATTGCCGCGAAAGGCCGCGTAAATGCCCGAAAACACCACGCCCGGCAACATGAACAGCAAAATGACCATGCTTTCGGGACTGGCCATCAGCTTGCCGATGGGGCGGCGGAGCAAAACGGTGACCCCGCACACCAATACGGCGCTTAGTAGCCCCACGATGAGCGCGGCCGAAACGGTGCCGTGTTGCGCGCGGCGATTGCCCGCCGTTTCGTATTTGGCGGTCAGCTTGGAAACGATGAGCGGCAGGCCGCTGGTGGTAGCGGTAAGCAGCAAAAAGAAAATGCTGAGCGCTACCTGATACACGCCCATCTGCACCGCGCCCATTTCCCGCGACAGATATATTTTGAACACAAAGCCGAGTACGCGGTCGATCACGGTAAAAAACGTGACCGTAAATACCGCCGTTATCAAATGGTTTTTAGCGTTTTTCACAAGTCCACCTCTTTTCTAAATATATTAGCGCGGCGGCGGCGTTATGCCCTTCACGGCGGGCGGCGGCGCAATTTGGGATTTGCGGTGAAAAAAGATTGAAAAAAACATATATATGTGGTATACTACCAACAAAGAGGGAACAACGATACCGCTATGAAAACAACCATGCGAAAAATACCGACTGTCTTGTTGTCGGTCATATTGGCGTTTTTTTGTTTGTCGGCCACCGGTTGCTTTAGTTGCACGGGGTTTATGGACGTTTCGGTGCGCGAGATCGCGTTTGTTGCCGACGGCAACGAGATCACCGAGTTAACGCTTGCATTGGGCGAACGGATCGAATTGAACCGTTATGTGTCGGTGTTGCCCGCCCGCGCCAAAAACAAGGCGTTTTCGGTAAAGAGCGACAACGCGTCGGTGGTGTCCGTAAGCAAAGAGCAAACGTCGTCGGGCGCGGCGCGTTATTACGCGGCGGCGGCGGGCGTAGGGCAAGCCACGCTTACGGCTACGTCGGACGACGGCGGCAAAACGGCCACGCTCACGGTGAATGTGCGGTACGCCGCGCCGCGGTCTATAGAGATCGTGCCCGCCGACGATCTTAACGTGGTGGCCGGCTTTGTGGTGATGACGGCGGAAAATATCGTGCCCGCGCGCTTTTCGGCGCGTATCGACGCCAATGCCGACCCCGATCTGGCGGTGTGTTGGCGGCTAAACGGCCAAGACGACGGCGCGCAAACGCTGTCGGCCGACGCGTTGTTTTCCTACACGCCCGCGGGCGTGGGGCAAACGGAGATAACCGCCACGGTTACGGACGGCGAAACCGAGTGGACGGACACGGCGTTTATCAACGTGTACGACGAGGTGGAAAACGTTGCCGTTACGTATGCGGGTCAATTGGAACAAAACGCCGACGCATGCTCTACGGTGCGCTTTGCTTTAACGTATGCGCCGTTACCCGCGGGCAATCCCGCGCCCGTCATTTTGTGGAAAGTGAACGGCGAAGAAAGGAGCACGGGCGAAACGTTCGACTTTACCCCCGTGCAACCGGGCGTGTACGAAGTGGAGGGCAGTATCAACGGCCGCAAAGCGGGCGGCTATTCGGTAAAAGTGCGCGGCGTGATCGTGCCGCAAAACGTGTGGCTGGATTACGACGACTGCTACCCCCAAGTGTGGGTGCGGTGGGATCCCATCGCCGCGGCGGCGGGATTCGAGGTGTCTATCGTGGACGACCGCACGGGGCTGACGGTGAGCGACGATCTGAGCACGCGCAATCTTGCGCTTAAAAACGATTTCACGTCGTCGGGCTTTAACGCCACCCGATTTTTGTCGGGGACGCAAACCGTTTTCAACACGCGCTTTAAGGTCAAAGTAAAAACGTTGCCCGACGCCGACGGCGTTTTGGCCGAGTCGGATTGGTCGGTAGAGCACCGCTCGCAACAAGTGCCGCTGTCGGCAAAGCCGTATTTGGCCAAAACGTTTTACGACGGCGCCCGCAACTATTACGTGCGCAGTTACGAAGAATTTTACGAATGGTTTGCCTACGCCATGCTGTGGCGTCCCGACGCCGTATCCGATACGGAGGGCGAAACGCTGTATCTCGATTATGCGTTCGGCACGGCATCGTCGGTGATAGAACGCGCCATGGACGAAATGCATTTCACGGGGCAATACAGCTATAGCGGCGCCAATGTGGGCAAGGAGTGTTCGTTCCGCATACTGTTTGCCACCGACGGCACGCCCAGCAAACGCACCGAGCACGCCTCGGGCGAATCGTGGGACGCCATGCGCCCGCATGTGAATTACGACGTGCGCAAAGCGCGGTCGGCCTCGTATGCGTTCCCCATAGACGGGCGCACGCCCGTGACCGTGGAAACGGGCGATCAGCTGTATTACGTGGCGCAGTCGGGCTATAAGCCCGTGCCCAAAAGCGGCAGCGCGGCGGCGCGACTGTATGCCTACGCGCGCAACACGTTGCGCTATATCATTACCGACGATATGACCGACGTGCAAAAACTGCATGCCATTTACGATTGGATCATGTGGCGCGTGATCTACGACGAAGACGTGCTGTATATTACCGATCTCGAAGAGGCGGTAAAATACGAGGCCTATTATCTGGAAAGCGTGTTTACCGACAAATACCACTACGGCGTGTGCGACGCCATGAGCAAGGCGTTCGTTCTCATGGCAAGCATCGAAGGGTTCGAAAGCGTGCGCGTTACCGGCGACGCGCTGTCGGGCGGGGTACGCGGCGGCCACGCGTGGAACAAGGTGAAACTGTACGGGCAGTGGTATGTGGTAGACTGCACGTGGGGCGACTTTTCGGTGCAGCTCATGCCGGGCGGGGCGCATGCCGAATCGGCCAGTCATTTGTATTTTCTATTGTCCGACGCCGATATTGCCGACACGCACATAGAAGACGCGTATTCCGATTTTCCCGCCACGGCGCGCACGCGGTACAAGTGGTATGAAGAAGAAAAAGTGACGCACCAAGGCGAGCAGATAGACTTTTATTTGCCGTACGCTTTCCGCTTGGATACGCTGCAAAAAGAACTCGACACGTTGGCGGCGTATATGGCGGACACCGCGCAAGCGTCCGAACGCGCCTATTTCGTGTATCCTTGCCAAACCAACGCTTTCTCGTCGTATTACGGGTATGAGATCGTGGCCGACGCGCGGTATCGGACGGAAACGTTGCTGTCCGCGTTGCAAACGGCTATGAGCAAGGAGGGCTACAAGCAAGATAAAGACTATTTCGTGGTGTACGGCGAAATGGGTTCTACCATGCACTTATTGGTGTATTTGGTCATGGCGTAACGCGTAGCCGTCGGCTACGGCGGCGTCGTTCTCCGAAAAATAAAAGAAAAGGCAAAGCGGCGGCCATTGTGCAATTCGCACAAAGAACGCGGGCAAAACTTGTATACCGTTTGTTTGCAAATCGCGCGCCGTTTTGGTATAATGAAAGCATGGAAATTTTTATACCCGAAGCGGTAAAGCGACTGGCGGCCTCCGCCGGCACGCCCATCTATTTGGTGGGCGGTTGCGTACGAAACGCTATCGGCCATCTGGGGGAAACGGACGTGGATCTGTGCGGCCCTCTGATCGCCACCGCACTCAATCTGCCGCGCGGCGCGCGCGTCAAGATCGTAAACTATCGGCTGGGAACGGCGCTCATAACGTTTATGGGCGGTTCTTTCGAATACACGCCTTTCCGTTTGGAAAAATACGCCGAGGGCGGCGGGCATTCGCCCGTGGAAGTCAAGTTCACCACCTCGTTGGAGGCCGACGCGCAACGACGCGATTTTACCGTCAATTCGATATACGTGAACGCCGCCACGGGCGAAGTAAAAGACCCCGTGGGCGGCATTGCCGACGTTGAACGCAAGGTGTTGCGTTCGTGCGCGCCCGAACGAACGTTTGCGTCCGACGGGTTGCGTTTGTTGCGTTTGGCGCGTATCGCCGCCGAAACGGGATATAAGATAGACGCCGCCACCGCGCGCGCCGCCATTGCGTCGGCCGCCAACTTGGCGGATATTTCGGGCGAACGCAAGCGCGAGGAATTGGAAAAGATACTGCACGCCGACCAAAAATACGGCGTGGCCGACGCGCACTATCGCGGCTTGAAGTTGGTGCACAAGTTGGGGCTGTTGCCTTATTTGTTGGAGCCGTTCGACGGCGCCGACAAAATAGAGCAAAACCCCGCGTATCACGCCTACGACGTGTGGGAGCACACGTTGCGCACGGTGAAGGCCGCGCCGCCGTCGGTGCGGTTGGCCGCGCTCTTTCACGACATCGGCAAGCCGTATTGCCAACGCGTGCACGGCAATATGCACGGACACGAAAAAGCGAGCGCCGTGATCGCGCGCGATCTGTTGGGACAACGGTTTTTCCGCTATCCCAAAGACACGGCGGAACGTGCGGCGGCGTTGGCGGAGTGGCACATGTACGACGGCGACGGCAAGACCAAAGAGGGCAAACTGCGTTTGTTCGTGGCCGCGCACTTCGATCTTATAGACGATCTGGCGGCTTTGCAAACGGCCGATCGGATAGGCACGGGCAAGATCGATGCCCAAGACGTGCCGCCCTCGCGTTTGTTGGCCGTGCGCGACCGCATGGTGCAAGAGGGCGCGCCGCGCACCGTGGGCGATCTCGAAATATCGGGCGCCGATCTCACCGACATGGGATTCGAAGGCCCCGCCGTGGGCAAGCTTTTAGATAGCGCTTTTCGCGAGTGCGTGCTTTGCCCCAAGCTGAACGATCGCGCTTGGCTCATGGACTACGCGAAAAAGAGATTGCCCAAATGAAAGGCGATCTGCACTTACATTCGTATTACAGCGACGGCGCGTATTCGCCCGCCGAAGTGATGGCGCGTGCCAAAGCGGCGGGGTGCGAGGTGGTGGCGCTTACCGACCACGACACCGTAGACGGCGTGCGCGAGGCAACGGCGGCGGCCGGCGCTTTGGGCATGCGCAACATTGCGGGCGTGGAGTTTTCGGCGTACGACGGCGCCGAGGTGCACATTCTCGGCTACGGCGTGCAATGCAACAGCGCGCGTTTTTGCGCGTTTATCGCAAGCCAAAAGAAAAAGCGGGAGGCGCGCACGGCGCAATTGTTGGAAAATTTGGCGGCGCACGGCATGTTCGTGCCGCCCGAACGTTTAGCGGGGCCGGTGTCCCGCCCCGTGTCGCGCGTGCACATTGCCACCGCTATGGTCAAATTGGGGTATGCGCGCGATTTTCACGAGGCCGTGCATAAGTGGTTGCGCCAAGGCGCGCCCACGTTCGTGCCGCTGACGGGCGCGTCGCCCGAAACGGTGATAGAGGAGATCCACGCCGCGGGCGGCAAGGCAGTGTTGGCGCACCCCGTGCGGCTGGATCGCGACGGCTATGCCCGCGCCGAACTTGTCAAGCGGTTGGCGGCGGCGGGGTTAGACGGTATCGAGGCCGAATATAAGCGTTCGTCGCATGCCGCCGTAAAAGAGTTCAAAGATATGGCGCGGCAGTATGGGCTGTTCGTTACGGCGGGCGCCGATTTTCACGGCGGCGAAAACGAGATCATCGCCCGCACGCTCAAAATACCGTTGTAAAAAACATATACGTATAATTTTAAAATACAAACGCATACTACCTCGTAGACAAGGAGGGGTAAGCGCATGAAACAAACACGTACGTACAAAACGAGGTCGTTGGCGGCGGCGTGTTTTTTATTTTGCCTTGCCGTGTGCGTGGCGGCGGGGTGCCATGCCGAGGCGGCGCCCGTGCGCGCCGACGTACGCGCGGAGATCGCGGTGCATGTGGGCGGTAAAACGTTTACCTACCGCGACGAGCTGTTGTCCGCGCCCGATCACACCGTGTACGAGCAGATCGAGCGGCGCAATGTGAACGCCCCGCTCGAAGAGAAGATCAAAACGGTAGACAAGTGTTTGGCGGCGGGCGCGCTTTGGCGCGAGGCCATGAAATACGCTTTCCCGCTGTTGCCCGCGTTTGTAGACAACGTGAAAGCGCAGACCGACCGCGACGCCGAGGACAGCGAGATCTCTTTTTCGCCCGACCGTCGCCCCATGTTTCGCATATCGCGCGACAAAGACGGCGTGTATTTGGACGAAAAAAGACTGTTGCAAGATATCTACTTGGCTTGGCGCAAAAACGCCAAAGCGGAAATTTCCGTAACGCCGCAAGCCGTTCGCCCTGCGCGCACGGTGGAGGATAACGTAAAACTCACGCGGCAAATATCTTCCTTTTCCACCTCCTTTTCTTCCTCGGCCGAGGGGCGCAAAAACAATATCCGCATAGCGCTCGGCAAGATCAACGGCACGGTCTTGGCGGCGGGCGAGGAGTTTTCGTTCAACACCCGCGTGGGGCCGCGCACCGAAAAGAACGGGTTTGCCAACGCCAAGATCATCGTGGGCGGCGAGTATGTAGAGGGCGTGGGCGGCGGCGTTTGTCAGGCCTCTACCACGGTGTATAACGCCGCGCTCACCGCGGGCATGCGTATCACGTGCGTGCGCAACCACAGCATCATCCCGTCGTATGTGCCGCCCTCGTTAGACGCCATGGTCAATGCGTCGTCCTCCGATCTGCGGTTCGTCAATCCGTTCGACACGCCCGTTTTTATCAAAGCGCAGTGCGTGGGCGATTGCGCCAAAGTGTGGTTTTACGGCGCCGAACTGCCATATAAGATCAAAACGGTTTCGCGCGAAATAAGCAGAAAACAAGTGCCGCAAGACAAGGAAGTGCAAGACATAGAGCACAAGTTCGTTTCGCCCGATTCGCCCGCGGGAACGCGCGTGCGCGTTTCGTACGGGCACCCCGAAGTGAAAAGCGAGGCGTACTTGCGATATTTTACGCCGTCGGGCGCGTTTATCCGCGAGGAAAAAATACGTACCGATATCTACGGCGAAACACAGGGAATCGTTGCCGTATTGCCCGAATAATGTCGCTGCGGTTGTATTGCGCACGCAAGCGTAATAGTATAGCGGCAGGAGGAAAACAACCATGCTGAGAGAAGAATATATACGTTCGGCCGCCGCCTTGCACATAGAGGGCGCGCGCACGTTGCGCGACAGCGCCGCCTCTTTGTTGCCTTGCTGCACGCTGTTTGCCGCCACCGCGTCGCTCAAGTTGCAGCGCGTGTTTACCGCCGCCGAAGAATTGATGCGTCGCGCCGTTTCGCTGAGCGCGGGATTGATAGAGCGCAGCGCCATGACCAAGCACACCGCCGTGATCGAGGCGCGCATGCGCCTGTTGGGTATCGAGCCGGACGCGTCGCTCACGCACGCGCAAACGGCGTGCGAAAAAACGCGCGACGTTCCGCCGGGCACGCGCGCCGACGTGTTCGACGGGTTCGTGGCGCTCGGCATAGATGCCGAACGCGCGGCGGCCGACTTTTTGCAGATCGTCGATTATATATCGGCTGCCATGCGCGAGGGGCGCTCGTGCTTTGCGTTGCCGCTGTCGGTGCTCAAGTTTTTGCACATTGTAAACGCCGACTACGCCGCCGCTTGCCGCCGTCTGGCCGAGGGGGAAGAGGCCAAAACGTTGCGGCGCGACGATGCTTACGAGCAGTTTTTGCAAACACTTAGATATATCGCCTATTTGCAAGGCGCCGAGGCCATGAACGCCTCGGCCGATACGCTGGCCGCTTTGGCGGCGGGCGGAATGATCGCCGCGGTGCCGCCCGCTTTATACGACGTTTTGTTGCGATACGAAAGATATGAATAAATAACCGCCTATGGGTGGCGGGCGCGTAAAAATGAGATTATGGTTGACAAATACTTTGCGCGCGGTATATAATAAAATAATGATGACATCGGCGAATTTTTTGATCGGCGCTTTCAATTGGTACGGTTTTTTGATAGGGAGCGCCATGGTGGTCTGCATAGTGATCGCCTATATCATGGCAACCAAACGAGGCTATTACAAAGACCTCGTTTTTGACATTTGCATCATCGGCATTCCGTTGGCCATCGTGGGCGCGCGGCTGTATTACGTGATATTCGATATTATCGGCAACAACGGGCACTGGACGTTCAAGCAGATCTTGGGGATCGGCAGCGGCGGACTTTCCGGTCTGGCCATTTACGGCGGCTTGATCGGCGCGGTGTTGGGCGGCGTGATCGTGCATTTTTGGAAACGCAAAAAACCGCCGCAGCAAAAAGCTACCTTTTTGCAGATGTGCGACCTTGCCTTTACCGTGATCATTTTGGGGCAAGCCATCGGGCGTTGGGGCAACTTTGCCAACCAAGAGGCCTACGGCCGTCCCGTTACCGATCCGTCTATGCAGTGGTTCCCGTATGCCGTGTATATCAAAGACGAGGGCGCTTATTTCCAAGCCACTTTCTTTTACGAGTCTATACTCAATCTGATCGGCTTTGCGCTGCTTATGTGGATATATAACGGCAAGCGCAAGAGCTTCGACGGTTTTTCTCTGTCGGTGTATTGCATTTGGTACGGCATCGTGCGTGTGTTTATAGAGGGATTGCGCAGCGACAGCTTGTATATGTCGGGCGGCGTGCGCGTCAGTCAGCTTTTGAGCGGTATATTGATTGTGGTGGGTGTTGCCATGATATTGGCGCATATGTACCGCGCCCGTTCGCGCGGGTTAAAACCGTTTATCTTTGTGGATAAAGAAAAGCTGGACGGCACATACTTCGGATACGAGCAAAGTATTTTGAGCCACCCCAACGTGTACGAAAAGAAAGAAAAGGGCTTTTTTGCCAAAATGTTTGCGCCCACCGAGGACACGCCCGACCCCGAGGATGCGCCCGCCGATACGGCCGAACCGAACGGCGCGGACGACAAAGAATCGGAGCAAGCGCCGCGCGCGGAAGAGTTGTTGCGTTCGGAAGGGCAAGCGGACGAAGAGGCAAACGAAAGGGTCGAGCAAGCGGACGGATCCGCCGATACGGCCGAGCCGATGCTCGACGATCTAACGGTAACGGTGCCCGCGCAAGACGACCCGCCGTTGCCTGAAAAGCCGACGAACGCCAAAAAGCCGCGTGGCAATTAGCGGCAGAGGAGGAAAGGGTATGGACAACGTATCCGACGAGATTCGCGAACTTTCGCCCGCGCGGCGGTTGGCGTGCAACCTATTCGCCGCGGGCGTGGTGTTGGCCGCCGGTCTGTTTTTGCTACTGTGCGGCTTGGACGTGATCGCCGTAAAAGTGTCGCGCGCCGTTGTGGGCACGCTCTTGTGCGCCGGGGGTCTTATCTTTTTGGGCAGCGCTCTGATCGGCAATAACAGCGTGTCGCTTTGGTTGAGCGCTTGCTTTTTGATGCCGGCGCTTGTGGAACTGTTGGTAAAAACAACGCGGGCGGGGTATGCCGAGCTGTACCCGCTGTATATCGCCACGCCGGCCGTGGCGTCGCTCGTCACCATGTTTTTCACGCGTTGTTGGCTTTCGCATTTGCCGGTGATCGCGCTGTTCGGCGTGCCGTCGGCCGTGTTCGCTTTGCATGCGGGCGGCGTGGCGGGTTGGAGCGTGGTGGTGCCGGCGCTCGTTCTGTATGCGGGCTTACTGATGTTGTTATTGGCACTGAGAGGAAAAAAGAAGGATGACGAAGATGCAAACTAAACCGCGCAATCTCACCATGATGACCGATCTGTATCAGCTCACTATGATGAACGGCTATTTTATAGACGGCACCTATCGAAACGAGGCGGTGTTCGACGTGTTTTTTCGCGCCAACGGCCAACTTAACTATGCGATCGCGGCGGGGTTGGAACAAGCGGTAGACTACATAAAAAAACTGTCGTTTGGCCAAGAAGACCTCGAATATTTGCGCAGTTTGCAAATTTTTTCGCCCGACTTTATCGAATACTTGCGCGACTTTTCGTTCACGGGCGACATCTATTCGGTGGAAGAGGGCGAAGTGGTTTTCCCCGGCGAGCCTATCATGGTGGTGAAAGCGCCGCTCATCGAGGCGCAACTCATAGAAACCACGCTGCTGAATATCGTGAGCCACCAAACGCTTATTGCCACCAAAGCGTCGCGCATCGTGATGGCGGCGGGCGATAAAGCGGTGGTGGAATTCGGCTTGCGTCGCGCCCAAGGTCCCGATGCGGGCATATACGGCGCGCGCGCCAGCATTATAGGCGGGTGCAAAGGCACCAGCAACGTGTTGGCGGGGCAAATGTTCCAAATAGACGTGAAAGGCACGCACTCGCACAGTTGGGTGATGAGCTATCCGAGCGAGCTCGAAGCGTTCGAGGCGTTTGCGCGCATGTATCCCGACAACTGCTTGTTGCTCGTCGATACGTTCGACACGCTCAAGTCGGGCGTTCCCAACGCGATAAAAGTGTTCCGCCGTTTGCGCGCGGCGGGGCATAAGCCGGTGGGCATTCGGTTGGACAGCGGCGACTTGGCCTACCTAAGCAAAAAGGCGCGCGCCATGTTAGACGAGGCGGGCTTTTCGGACGCCATTATTTTTGCCAGCAACGACATAGACGAAAACCTAATCGCGCAATTAAGGTTGCAAGACGCCAAGATCGACGTGTACGGCGTGGGCACCAAGCTGATCACCAGCCACGACATGCCGTCTTTGGGCGGGGTGTATAAGTTGGCGGAGATCGAGCGCGACGGCGTGCGGTATCCGCGCATGAAATTTTCGGACACCACCGAAAAGATCACCAATCCGGGATTTAAGACCATATATCGCATTTACGAAAAAGGGAGCGGCAAAGCATTTGCCGATCTGATCGCCTTGCGCGACGAACAGCCGCTTACAAAGCCGCTCACGCTCACGCACGCGGTGGATCGTTGGAAACAAACCACGTTTGCCGACTACGACGCCCGTTGCTTGCACAAACAGATCTTTGCGCGCGGCAAGTGCGTATACGAGTGCCCGCCCCTACACGACAGCGTGGCGTTTTCAGCCAAAGAGTTGGCGCGTTTTTGGGACGAATATAAACGCTTGAGCAATCCGCACATCTACAAAGTGGATCTGTCCGACGCGCTGTATGCTCTTAAGCTTTCGCTGTTGGAGGCAAACAAGTAGCGTATGGATTTTTCAGTCGTAAAAAAAGGGTATTCGCCCAAGGAAGTGGACGACTACATTGCGGCGGTACGCCGCGAGTACGAGGCCACCATCGTAAAACAGCGCGAGCGCATCAAAGAAATGTTGACCGAAAAAGAGGAAACGGAGCGCGAGCTGGCGTTGCACCGCGATAAAAGCAACCAGATCGGCAAAGCGATCGTTTCCGCCGTGGCCAAGGCCGAAGAGATCGAACGGCTCAGCCGCATCAAATACAGCCAAGAGATCATGCGGCTCAAAGAGTTCCACGAAAAGTGGACCAAATACTACGATAAAATTTTAGACGCGTACCCGCTCGACGACCGCTTGGCGGCGGCGGGGGAATTCAACCGTCGCATGGATACAATCCTATCGCGCGTGGGCGATGGCGACATGGCCGCCACCCGTTCGGAACCTTCAACGGTTGCGCCCAAAAACACCGACGACGTGCGCATAGGGTATATCAGCGTGAAAGCCGAAAACGAGGGCGGGGAGGCCGACATCACCGAGTTGTTGCCCGATGCCGACCCTACGTCGCCCGTGCTGACGGGCAACTTCGACCCCATGGAGCGTATCGGCAGGTATTTTGCCGCCGAAAAGGAACGGCAACAGCACGAACAGCAAAAACGCGCCGAACACAAGTCGTCGCGCCCCGCGGCAGCTGCTGCTCCAAAGGACTATGCCGACCGAAGTCCGTCCGGTTTTTCGTTCGAAGAGGCGCTCAATCCCACCGAGGATCTCGAATCTATTTTGAAAGACTTGGGTTTTTAGCGATTTTGTCTGCAATTTTTGTAAAATTTTCAAAAATATTTCAAAAAAAGCGTTGACAATTGCAAACAAATATGATAATATATAAAAGCTGTCTGTTTTAGGGCGGCTAAGCGATGCACATTGA
>CAJULQ010000012.1 GCA_910587595.1 uncultured Christensenellaceae bacterium | reverse complement strand
CTTGTGCAAAGTTATACGGACAATTTGTACCCGCTGACATCGACATTGTAATAATTGAGTTGCTTTCGAGTATTCTTTTTAAGAACATTGCGCCTTTTATCTTGTTATCTCGCTCTGCTCCTTCGGGAAGTTTTTTCGCCTTTTTCATGTCCTTTTTCGCTACGGACAACACGGCGTTATAAAGGATCTTACCCATAAACGTCGCCCGCATATCCGTAAAACGACTTTCAAGCCTGATAGGTTTTTTCGGCGGAATTGCGGGAATTTTCAATCCCGACATTTTCTCAAATAGTGATTCGCTCATTGTATCGAAAGCCGCCGCGCCATATACTGCATTGATTTCTTCCGAATACGGCATAACCGCATTATCTCCGTCAAGTGTTACCGTCTGACTCAATCTCACGGTTTGGCAGTCGGAACAGAGCTGCAATTCATATTCGCCGCCTTCCGTTGCCCATCGGTTTTCTTTTACATTCCTATAACGCAAATCGTCTTTCTTTACCGTAATCGCTACTTTTTTGCTTTCGCCTGCTTTCAGATAAGCTTTCGTAAAGCCTTTCAGTTCCTTTAACGGCTTGAACACTCCTTGCGGTGCTTTGACATATAGCTGCACGATTTCCGCGCCATCATATTTTCCGTTATTGACAACCTCGCACGACACTTTGTATTCTTCGTTGTTTTCTTCGATTTGCATATCCCAATAATCAAAAGTTGTATATGACAACCCGTATCCAAAAGGATAGCGCACTTCTTTGTTTACTGTCAGATAATAACGATAACCGACGAAAACGCTCTCTTTATAAATTTCGTTTATCGTCTTTGCAAAGTCGTTTCCAAACGGAACATCGTCATAACTCTTTACCCACGTTTCGGCAAGTTTACCGCAAGGCGATTTCTTGCCGAACAACAAATTATAAGTTGCCGTTCCACCGTTCTGCCCCGGCAAATACATATTTAATATTGCGCTGACCTTATCTGCAAACGGTAATTCCACAGGCGAACCGCCGTATAAAACAACCGTTAATTTCTTACCCGCCTTTTCAAGTGCATCGATCACGGCAAGCTGATTTGCGGGCAGCCGCATATTTTCTCTGTCGCCACCCTCACTTTCTACATAATCGGTAAGTCCTGCAAATACGAGAACGCTGTCAAAGTCTTTTGCACCGTTTACAGCTTCGGCTATTAGTTTTTCATTAGGTTCAAGTGCGTTTTCTGCATATCCACGGCAGAATTTATATTCGACCTTTTGCTTGTCGAAAGCTGTCTTTGGTGATGTAAGGAACGTGGGGTTAATCATCGAACTGCCTGCACCCTGATAGTGCATTTTCTCGAACAAATCTCCGACGACAAACAGTTTCTTATCTATATCAAACGGTAAGATACCGTCGTTCTTTAAGAGTACCGCACAATCTTCCGCTATTTCTGCGGCAAGAGCGTTATGTGCTTCCCAATCAGATTCCACTCCTTCGGGATTGTTTTCATAACGCTGAACAAGGCGCAGGATATTCTCCACCGCCTTATTCAAATCTTCTTCTTTTAACGTCCCGTTCTTTGCGCTGTCTATAATCCATTTGCGGCAAATATCGGTATCGCCCGGCATTTCCAAATCAAGTCCTGCCGCAACACCCTTAACTCTGTCGTGCGTTGCGCCCCAATCGGACATAACCACACCGTCAAAGCCCCACTCATTGCGAAGTACGTCTGTCAGCAACCATTTATTCTCACAACAATATTCGCCGTTGATTTTATTGTAAGCGCACATCATCGTGTGCGGTTTGCTTTCCTTTACAATGATTTCAAATACTTTTAAGTATATCTCGCGTATGGCTCTCATATCACATACGCTATCACCCATAAAGCGGAAATTCTCGGCATTGTTAAGTGCAAAGTGCTTTACCGAAACGCCACAGCCTTTCGACTGAACACCGTTTACCTCAGCCGCCGCCATTTTACCCGCAAGCAAGGGATCTTCCGAAAAATATTCAAAGTTTCTTCCGCATAAGGGGTTACGCTTAATGCAAGCGCCCGGACCGAGCAAAACGTCTATTCCGTAATGTAACATTTCTTCGGCAATCGCTTCGCCCATTTTGTATGTATTGTCGGGATTCCAACCGCTTGCCGTTGTTACCGCCGTAGGAAAACAGGTTGCAGGCTCGCTGCCGTTCACGCCGTTGTCGCCGCCTTCTTGCTGCACTCTCAGTCCGTGCGGACCGTCCGACATTCTTACCGATTTAATACCCAGCCTTTGCACGGGATTTGTAAACATAAAGTCGGTACCCGAAAGCAAAGCCGCTTTTTCTTCTACCGTCAATTCCGTCAATATTTTTTGAATATCCATTAAAAATGATACTCCTTCATATTTCCTGAATAAATTATAACATATCCCATAGCATAATACTTGCACAATTGTACGAAATAGTTTATAATTGTATTGTATTATGGGAGCACACCATGAAAGACATAGATTTAAACTATCTTTGCACCGTTATAGGAAACCTTGCCGGAATTCCTATCCGCACTTATAAAAACGACGAGCAAGTGTTTTATCACTCGCTTGTCGAATTACCAAAAGATCCGCTCACACCATACCTTTCGGATATATTTGCCATCAAAGCACATATCGGTTATTTTATAACGCCGTATTTTAATTATTACGGCGTAGTAAATTGTCCGCCTTATAAAATAGTTATAGGTCCATCAAGACATTCTTCGGTCAACGACCGGGATTTAAGAGAATTATCATTTAAGTGTGACGTCGCACCCGACGACGTGGATGAATTTGTTTCTTCAATGAAAAGTATCGTGCAAATGCCTCTTTCCAGTATTGTCCAGATCCTTTGCACAATGAATTACGTTTTGAACGATGAAAAATTGTCGCTTGAAGATATTCAGATTTACGACAGCGAACAACAAGACTTAAAAGAAATAATCGAATCTGAACGCACCAATCAAAAATTCTATGGTTCTGATGCGGAGGATATTCAAAAACAACAAGCCGTCCATAATACGCTTGCGCTTGAACAAACCATTGTAAATATAGTCCGTAAAGGCGATACGGCGGCACTTCGGGAATGGGTAAAAAATGCGCCCGCCGTGCGTGGCGGTATTCTCGCCGCCGACGGGCTTCGCCAAATGAAAAATACTTTTATCGTTACCGCTACGCTGATATCGCGCGCAGCCATCCGCGGCGGTATCAATATTGACGACGCTCTTTCGCTATCGGACGCCTATATCCAGAAATGCGACCTACTGAACAGTGTTGACCGAATTACAAATCTTCAATATCACATGATTCTTGATTATACGGAACAGGTCGAAAAATTGAAAAAGGGGAAATCCCCCTCAAAACTTGTTATCGACGTGAGCAATTACGTCCAGCACCATTTATCCGAACCTATCGACGTAGAAGCTCTTGCAAAATCGATGTTTTTAAGCAGGACTTATTTGGCGACTAAATTCAAAAAGGAATCGGGCACAACGCTGACCGATTTTATCCTGAAAGAAAAAGTGGAAGAAGCCAAACGACTTTTACGTTACACCGATAAGCACGCAACCGCTATCGCCGTCTATCTCGGCTTTTCCTCGCAAAGTCACTTTGCAAACGTATTCAAAAAGTACACAGGCAAAACACCAAGCGAATACAGAAAACTACACACCAAATAAAATTGCTAAATTCACATGGTAATAAACACAAAACCAACGAGCTGCCGCAAGAAAATAACGCTTGCGACAGCTCCTCTATTTACGAACTTGCTGTTTGTTTCTAATTTTTAATTTATCCCCAAGGATATTTACCTTGTGGTAAAATGAAAATATCTTGCTATTTTGCCGATAGCGGCAAAACGTTTACGTTATAACAAAAAATATAGTTGCAAAATAAAGAAAAAACCACCGTATTCGGTGGTTTTTCGTTTGGAGCTGTTACCGGGATTTGAACCCGGGACCTCGTCCTTACCAAGGACGTGCTCTACCTACTGAGCCATAACAGCGCATGCCGTGTGCCTTACACGGCAAAAACAATTATACACTATTGCAAGCAAAAACGCAAACGTTTTCGCAAGAGAAACAAAAAAATTTTCGCGTTAGGCTTTTTGCAGCGCGCTTTCCATAAACCGCAATACGTCGCGGTAGATTTCTTGTTTGTTTGTTTCGTTCAACAGTTCGTGGCGGGCGCCCGCCACAAGCTGCAACTGCGGTTGCAGTCCGAACGAAAGGTAGCGTTTATACAGCTTTTTCACCAACTTGCCATAGTTGCCCACGCCGTCGGCGTCGCCCGAAATGATGAGTAGCGGCAGATCCTTGCGAATGTTCTCGCCCTTGTTGCGCGCAATGGCTTGCATGCCGCCGAAGAAATAATAATAAAAGCCGTTGCTGCACGTAAAATTGCACTGCGGGTCGGTGTTGAATTTGCCCACCTCGGCGCGATCGCGACACAGCCAACCGTTGATGCCGTCTTTGATCTTTTTGTCGTACTTTACAAACGTTTGGGCGGCAAAGAAATTGCCGCGCGCGTCTTTTTGCCCCTTTTTCAATTTTTTTGCGGCGATCTTGCGTCCCATGTCGGGCACAAACCCCGTCATAGACGCCGACCCCATCAAAACGCAACCCGCTATATCTTGCGTGCCCAGCGTTAAATAGCGTTGCGTCAAAAAGGAACCGTAGCTGTGGCCGAGCACGACCACGGGCAGACCGTAGCGCTCTTTTATAAGCGCGGTGATCCCCTTTTCGTCGGCCACCGTGTTTTCGAAGAGGTCGCCCTCGCCCGCCAAGCCGAGCGCGTCGGGGTCGGTATCGCCGTGCGCGCGGTGATCGTCGCCTATCACGATCCATCCCGCCTCGTTGAGAAAACACGCAAAATCGTTGTAGCGCGACACGTGCTCGGCCATGCCGTGCACGATCTGCAACACGCCGCGCGGCGCTTGCACCTCGTCCCACACTTTGAGCGAAACGGATTTGCCGTCGTGCGCCGTGAATGTTTCTGTTTTCATGCGAATAGCCCTACCTTTTCCTCGTATACTATATAGTATACCCTATAAAAAGGACGGATGTCAACATGAAAACCATTGTTTTGACGGGCGGCGGCACGGCCGGACACATTGCGCCCAACCTCGCTTTACTGCCCTATTTGACCGACTACGAAGTGCACTACTGCGGCGAGGCGGGCGGTATGGAAGAAAAGATGCTCGCCGATTTTCCGCGCGTGATCTTTCACGCCTTGCCGTGTATCAAACTGCGGCGGTCGCTTTCGCCGCAAAATTTGAAAGTGCCGTTCGTGTTGCATAAGGGCATAAGCCAAGCCAAAAAATTGTTGCGCGCACTGTCGCCCGCGGTGGTGTTTTCCAAAGGCGGCTACGCGGCTTTGCCCGTGGCGTTGGCGGCGGGTAAGCTGCACATCCCGCTCGTAGTACACGAATCGGACGTGAGCATGGGGCTGAGCAACCGCTTGGCGGCCAAAAAAGCGCACACGGTGTGCACCTCTTTTCCCGCGTTGGCCGCCTCTTTGCGCAACGGCAAGCATACGGGCGCGCCCATTCGCCGCGAACTGTACGAAGGGCGCAAAGACAATGTTTTGCGCACGTTTTCTCTGCCCCAAAACAACAAACCCAACCTACTGGTGTTCGGCGGCAGCCAAGGCGCGTTGGCGCTCAACAACGCGCTCGAAGCGCGTTTGGCCGACGTGTGCGCCCGTTTCAACGTGTTGCACATAGCGGGCAAGCACGCGTTTGCGGGCGACAACCCTTGGTACCGACGCACACCGTTTTGCAGCGCCATGGCCGACTGCTACGCGTGGGCGGACTACGTGGTGTGCCGTGCGGGCGCGGGCACGCTGGCCGAACTTGTGGCGCTTAAAAAAGCGGCGCTTGTCATACCGTTACCCAAAAGCGGATCGAGCCGCGGCGACCAACAACAAAACGCCGCCTATTATGCGTCGCTCGGCTGTATCGACGTGCTGCAACAAAGCGACCTTACGCCCGACACGCTATATGAACGCATAACCGCGTTGCCCGCCCGCAAAAGCACGCTTGTTGCCGCCATGCAAAAAGCGCCCTCGCCCGACGGCACCCGCGCGGTGGCGGAGATTTTGAAAAGCTTTGGGAGATAGTGTCGAAAGTCGACTACTTTTGCGGCGACGCATTTTTTGCGCCGACAAAGTAGTATACTTTCGGATATGAAACGTATACTCTGCAAAAGGCAAATACAAACCATTATACTGCTGTCGGCGGTGATATTCATTCTGCTGTGCGGGGTGGCCTACACGGTATCCACGCGCACGACCACGGCGGTAGACAATACGCCCGCGGGCGCGGAAAAGCCGCCGCACGAACTGTTGCGCGCCGCGCGGCCAAGCGCCAACGAACACATTGCATGGGAAACCAACTTGGGCGGCACCGGCCGCGAAACGCCCGTGACCGTTTTGCAAAAGAACAACGAGATCTTTGTGTTCGGCAACACGGACTCCGCCGACCTCGACTTTGCGGGCAAAGCCGCCGACAAAACGCGCGGTTTTTGCGCGCGGCTTTCGCTTTTGGGGCGCACGCTCTCGTTCACCGTGTTCGATTTCACGGTGGCCAAGGCCATTCCCGTATCCGAAGGTTTTGCCGTGGCGGGCAACGAAGGTTCGGTGGCGGGCATTTATCTGCTTTCCGACGATCTGACCCAAACGGGCAAAGCCAACATGCCGACAACGCACGCGCTGACGGCGGTGGGGTTATACGAATTCGATAACCGCTATTTTTTGGTGGCGTCGGCGTACAACGACCTCACGCAAAAAACGTCGCTTTTACTGCACATCTACACCAAAGGCCTATCGCGCGAATACGAAAAAGTATTTGCGCACAGCTACGGCTTGGAACTTCTGGACATTCTGCCCTACAACGGCGGCTATTTGTTGGCCGCCTCGGCGCAGTTGCAGTCTTTGGGTTGTTTAACGCTTTTTCGGTTTTCGGCCATGAGCGAACCCGTGCCCGCCGATATCGACCTCGGCCACGCCTATGCCCCCACCGCCTTTATGCCGCTGGGCGACGGTTACGCCGCCGTGTGCGATAACGGCGGCAACTGCGAGATACTGCTGATAGACGCCGACTTGCAAAAAAGCAACCTGCACTTTTCTTCCAAAACGCCCAACGCCAATCGTAAAACGCTGTTTTATGCCGGCGGCGCTTACGCGTACACGGGCGAAAAACTTCTGAAACTTTCGGACGACGGGCGCATCGTGGGCACGCTCGATTTGGCCGTGCAACGCATAACCGACTATTGCTATAACGGCGTAGCGGCTTTTGCGGCGGGTATTACGCCAAACGGCATAACGGTTGTTATGATCGGCGCGCAAGCCACGCAAACGCGCACATTCGCGGCGAAAGAGCCGCAAACGGCGCTTTTATGCGCCGGCAACAGCAGCGTTTTGTTTGCCGCCGATACGAGCGGCGCCACCGCCGACTGCGGCGACTTTTTCGGCGGCACCGACGTGTGGGTAGGGAAAATGCCGCTCACCGCTTAACGCCTTTTTTGACTCTTGCGGAAACGACAGCGGCGTCAAGATGCATTTAACGGTATAAAACAATAAAAAAAGCGCCTTGAGAAAAGGCGTTTTTATATAGTGCAATCTACATTTTACGCGGTTTGGGCGGCGCGGGCGGGGCGTTTCGCAAAGCCTCTTGCTGTGCCAACTCGCGCAACACTTTGCTTGGACGGCGGCCGTCTAAGCGCAACGGCGTGCGCCACGCAAACGGCAACAGATCTTCGCAATCGCACACAAGCCGCGGCGTTGCCGCCATTTTGCGCAACTCGTTGAACCGCGCTCTTGCCAACTCTCTCTCGTCCATATCGCCTCCCGCCCGCGCCAAACGCTACAAGGAAAATTTGTTTTTGTTTTTGTTGAGAATAAACTTCAGTTTGGGAATATCGTTTTTAGCCACCTTTAACGGGGGCGTAGTGCCGAGCAACGTGAAAAAGGTGTATTTATCGGACGACAAAATGACTTGCCCGTGCTCTTCGTCGATGATGTAATCGTGCACGTGATACCAATCGAAGTAGCGCATGCCCGAGTACACGCCGCGGTCTACCACCGCACTGCGACTGCGCGCCAACACAACGAGCAAAAACTCCACGCAAACCATACACCCCACCAGCGCGCCCAACACCATATTGGTCTGCCAACGCGCCATGTGCAGTTTTTCGTGCATGAGCGCGATTTCGGGGGCCTCGGGATCGGCCATTTGCGTGATGGCGTAAAAAATGAAAAAGGCAATCACGCAAATGAACACGTAGTAGTGCCATTTGAAATTTTTGAGTTCCACCAGCGTGATGGAGTTATACAGCTTGACTTGCCGCATGATCTGCCGCACCGCGGCGATGACCAACACCGCGCTCACCGCAAGGCAAACGGCGCCCACCAAAACGGGGAGCACGAACGGCTGTATGGTGATAATGAATTTTGCGGCGCTCAGCATATGTTCAGTATATCACAGTTTACGCGTTAACGCAACGTTTTATTATCGAAAATAGCGCACGCCGCTCTCGAAGATCTGCATGTCCGCATCGCCGGGAACGTTTCGCATGAGATGCGCGCCGATACGTTCGCTGTGCCCCATCTTGCCCAAAATGCGTCCGTCGCGGCTGGTGATGCCTTCTATGGCCATGACCGAACCGTTGGGGTTAAAAGGACTTTGCATGGTGGCGTTGCCCTCGGCGTCGCAATACTGCGTGGCGATCTGGCCGTTGGCGATAAGTTCCGCCACTTTCGCGTCGGACGCTATAAACTTGCCCTCGCCGTGGCTTACCGCCACTTTGAACACGTCGCCCGTGCGAACGCCGCCGAACCAAGGCGAGAGGTTGCTGGCCACCCGCACGTTTGCCACGGTGGACACGTGCCGACCGATATTGTTAAAAGTGAGCGTGGGCGCGTCCGAAGAAAGCTCGCAGATCTTGCCGTCGGGCAACAGCCCCAACTTGACCAACGCTTGAAAACCGTTGCATATGCCGATCGCGAGGCCGTCGCGCTTATACAGCAACGAATCGATAGCATCGGCGATCTTGCCCGCGCGGAAAGCCGTGGCAATGAATTTGCCGCTGCCGTCCGGCTCGTCGCCGCCCGAAAATCCGCCGGGGAACGCTATGATCTGGCTCTTGCCTATCCCTTTGGCCACCTCGTCGAGCGATTGTGCCAACTCTTCGGGCGTGCGGTTGCGGATCACGCAGATGATAGGTTCGGCGCCCGCCAACGCAAACCGTTTGGCGGTGTCGTATTCGCAATTGGTGCCGGGGAACACGGGAATGAACACCCGCACTTTTTTCTTTTTCTTCTGCGGCGCAATCGTAACGCCGCCACAAAACGCAACGTTGTGCGTTTGGCCGTCCGCCGCCGCCACGGTGGGATATACTTTTTCCAACTTGCCCGTAAAGGCCTTGGCTGCCGTTTCGACGTCGGTGGCGCCGTCGGCAAACGTAAGCACGCCGTCTAACGTGGTTTCGCCCAAGTATTCGGGATCGTATCCCACAAAATCGTCGGGCGACGAGAGCGACACCAATATATCGCCCAAACGAGGCAAAAACAGTGCGCGCGTGTCGGCACACGCAAAGCGGAATCCCAGTTTATTGCCGAGCGCGCTTTTGATAACGGCCGCCGCACTGCCGCCCGTTTCCGTCACGGTGGCAAACTTTACGCGGCCGCGCATAATTTCGCCCGACAACAGCTTGAGAAGTTCGAGCGTGTGCGAAAAGTCGGGCATCCCGAACTTATCCGTTTTGAGCGGCAAACGGTATACCTTTTCGCCGCCGCGCAACACGTTGTCGATCACGGCGCTTGCGCGCGTTACGCCCAACGCAAACGATATGAGCGTGGGCGGCACGTCTATTTTTTCGAAACTGCCGCTCATGGAATCTTTGCCGCCGATCGCGCCCAACCCCAACCGAAGTTGCGCGGTAAGCGCGCCTAATAACGCCGCCGTGGGTTTGCCCCACCGCGCGGGGTCGGCGTTCATGCGTTCGAAAAACTCTTGCAACGTTAAGCGGATACTGCCCACGGGCGCACCCGCGCACACCGCTTTGGTAACGCTTAAGAGCACCGAATACACCGCGCCCAAAAAGGGCGATTCGCTCATAAGGTAGGGGTTAAAACCGTAAGAACACACCGTGGCGGTATCGGTTATGCCGCTTGTGGGCAACAGCGCCGCCATGGCGATAGAAGGCGTGAGTTGGTATTTGCCGCCGAAAGGCATGAGCACCGTGCCCGCGCCTATAGACGAATCGAACGTTTCGCCCAAGCCTTTTTGCGAACACACGTTGAGGTCGGAAAGCATGTGCGTTACCGCCGCCGCCATGTCGCCCTTTTTCACGGCCGTTTCCACCTCTTTGGGCAACGTGTCGAAATACTGTACGCCGTTTTCTTTGATCACCACGTCGGTGTGTTGGCGCACACCGTTACTGTCGAGGAATTTGCGCGGCAGATCCACCACCAAACTGCCGCCGCAATACATGCGCATACGCGCAAGATCGGTGACCGTGGCCACACGGGTGGCCGTAAGGTTCTCTTTGGCGCACAGCGCCGCCATTTTCTTTTCGTCGGACGCGCGCACCACCACCGCCATACGCTCTTGGCTCTCGCTGATCGCCAATTCGGTGGCGCTCAAACCTTGGTACTTTTTGGGCACTGCGTCGAGGTCGATGTCCAGTCCGGGGCTAAGCTCGCCGATAGCCACGCTTACGCCGCCCGCGCCGAAATCGTTGCAACGCTTGATAAGGCGGGTAACTTCGCCGTTACGGAACAGTCTTTGGATCTTGCGTTCGGTGAGCGGGTTGCCCTTTTGCACTTCGGCGCCGCACGTATCCAAACTTTGCATCGTGTGCGCTTTGCTCGAACCGGTGGCGCCGCCGCAACCGTCTCTGCCCGTGGCGCCGCCGATCAACAGCACGACGTCGCCCTTTTCGGGCGTAGAGCGCACCACGTTTTCGGCGGGCGCCGCGCCCACCACAAAACCCGTTTCCAACCGTTTGGCCACATAGCCGGGGTGATACACCTCGTGCACGCCCCCCGTAGCCAAGCCTATCTGGTTGCCGTAGCTGGAAAAACCCGCCGCCGCCGTTTTGGAGATCACGCGCTGGGGCAATTTTCCCTTGAGCGTTTTTTCATACGGCTCGGTGATATCGGCCGCGCCCGTCACGCGCATGGCTTGATACACGTATACTCTGCCCGACAACGGATCGCGGATAGCGCCGCCCAAACACGTGGCCGCGCCGCCGAACGGCTCGATCTCGGTGGGATGATTGTGCGTTTCGTTTTTGAACATCACAAGCCACTCTTCGGGCTTGCCGTCCACTTCGGCCGTGACCTTAATAGAACACGCGTTGATCTCCTCGCTGGCGTCGAGATTTTCGAGCTTGCCTTGCTTTTTGAGTTCGCGCACGCCTATCGTGGCAATATCCATAAGGCTGGGGTACTTGTCCGCCCTACCCTTGTGGTGCTCGTTAAACAGCCGCAAATATTCTTCGTAGGCCGCTTGCAAAGCGGGATTTTCGCTCTTGATCTTTACCGACTGCAAATGCGTCATGAAAGTGGTGTGACGGCAATGGTCCGACCAATAGGTGTCTATCACCTTTAATTCCGTTTCGGTGGGGTTACGCATTTGCGACTGAAAGTGCGCTTGCACAAACAACAGATCGGCCACGCTCATGGCAAAACCGCACTGCGCGTGATACGCTTTGATCTCCTCTTCGCTAAAGTCTACGAACCGCTCCACCAAGGCGGGCGGCGCGGGCGCGTCGAACGTTTCTTGCAGCGTTTGCGGCTTTTCGGGGCAAGCTTGCCGCGCCTCCACGGGGTTTATGAGATAAGACGCGATCTTTTCCTTTTGCGCCGCCGTGACCCCGCCGAAGGCGTATACCGTGGCGCAACGAATGAGCGGCCGCTCGTGCAGCGTGAGCATTTGCACGCATTGCGCCGCGCTGTCGGCGCGTTGGTCGTACTGCCCCGGCAGATATTCGGAAAGGATCCACTCGGCGCCGTCTACTTGCGGCAAGTCCTCGTAATACACCGTGTCTACGGGCGGTTCGGAAAACACCGACGCCACCGCACGGGCAAAATCATCGCCCTCCAATCCTTCGATGTCGTACCGCAAAAACACGCGCACAAAGCTTGCTTTTATGCCGAGCACGCCCTCCACGTCCGAACGGATCTTGTCGGCGCTGTGGCGCAGTCCTTCTTTCTTCTCTACGTAAATACGCTTTATCATACTTTGATCCTTTCTATTGTTTTTTTTCAAGATTTCTCGACTTCGCTCGAAATGACGGGCGCCGCAGGCGGCTCGCTCGAAACGATATAGACCCCTCGGCTACGCTCGGGGTGACGGTTGTCGCGGGCATAGTCGTTCGCTCGGGGTGACGATTGTCGCGGGCATAGTCGTTCGCTCGGGGTGACGATTGTCGCGGGCATAGCCGTTCGCTCGGGGTGACGATTGTCGCGGGCATAGTCGTTCGCTCGGGGTGACGGTTGTCGCAGCCGTGGCGCGTTAATGGTTTTTACAGATATCGTTGCGGTAAAACATGCCGTCGAAAGAAATTTTGCGCACGTTGTCATACGCTTTTTTCTTGGCCTCCGACAGCGTTTTGCCAAGCGCGGTAACGCCCAGCACGCGGCCGCCGTTTGTCACGATCTCGCCGCATTCGGCGCACAACGCCGTGCCCGCATGGAACACCAAAACGTCGGGGTCGATGTCGCCGAAAGTTATTTTTTTGCCTTTCTCGTATTTTTCGGGATAGCCGCCCGACGCCGCCACCACGCATACGGCGGCGCGTTCGTCCCACGACAGCGTTATGCGGTCGAGCGTGCCGTCGATACAAGCGTTGAACACGTCGAACACGTCGTTTTGCAAACGCGGCAAAATAACTTGCGCTTCGGGATCGCCGAAACGCGCATTGTATTCGAGCACTTTCACTTCGCCCGCGGGCGTGATCATCAGCCCGAAATACAGCACGCCCTTAAACGGCCGCCCCTCTTTTTCCAACGCGCGCACGGTAGGCAAAAACACCGTTTGCATAGCCGTGTCCGCCATGGCGGGGGTATATGCGTCTTGCGGGCTGAACGTGCCCATGCCGCCCGTGTTCAGCCCCTCGTCGCCGTCGTGCGCCCGTTTGTGGTCTTGACTGCTCGCCATAGGCAGCACCGTTTTGCCGTCGGTGAACGCCAACACGCTCACCTCGAACCCCGTCAAAAACTCTTCGATCACAACGCTCGCGCCCGCCGCGCCGAACGCTTTATCCAGCATGATCTCTTTAAGGCCGGCTTGCGCTTGCTCGCGCGTTTCGGCAATGATCACGCCTTTGCCGAGCGCCAACCCGTCCGCTTTGATCACGGTGGGCACGGGGCACGTTTCCACATAGGCGCGCGCCTCGTCGTACGAGCTAAACGTTTGGTAAGCGGCGGTGGGTATGCCGTACTTTTTCATCAAGTTTTTGGAAAACACCTTGCTCGCCTCGATCACGGCGGCGTTGGCGTTGGGACCGAACGCGCGGTGGCCTTTGGCTTGCAACCTATCCACAAGGCCGAGCGCCAACGGATCGTCGGGCGCCACCACCGTAAGTTCGATGTCGTCGTGCGCGTCTACAAACGCCACGATCTTGTCGAGATCGGTCGCTTTTATCTCGGGGTGACACTCGGCGATCTGCGCGATCCCCGCGTTGCCGGGGATACAGTACAGTTTGCCCACTTGCGGACTGCGCGAAAGCGCGTGCACGATGGCGTGCTCGCGGCCGCCGCCGCCTATCACCAATACATTATGGACTGTGCTATTGTTTATCATACAAACTCCTTACGCGTTTACCCGTTAAAAACAAAGCGACGCATACAAACGCGGCAATGGGTCACGGCGGCGCGCGCCGCACGCAACCTTTTTCCGCGCTTTGTATGCGCCCTATTTTCAGTGCTTAAAGTGACGTTGCCCCACAAACACCATGGCGATGCCGTACTTGTCGCACGCGTCGATACTCTCTTGATCGCGCACCGAGCCGCCCGGTTGTATGATAGCCGTAATACCCGCTTTGGCCGCCGCCTCCACGCAATCGGAGAACGGGAAAAACGCGTCGGAGCCGAGCACGGCGCCTTTGGCGCGGTCGCCCGCATGCTCAATGGCTTGTTCGGCCGCCCATATGCGGTTGGTTTGGCCGCCGCCCACGCCCACGGCCGCGTTGCCGTTTACGAGCGAAATGGCATTGCTTTTGGCGTGCTTTACCACTTTGTAGGCAAATTCGAGCGAACGCATTTCATCCTTGGTGGGTTTGCGTTTTGTTACGACTTTTACGTCCTCTTTATCGAAAAGCGTGGTGTCGCGGTCTTGCAACAACAAGCCGCCGTACACTTTTTTCATGTCGTAGGCGTTTTGCATGCGCGGCGCGACAATGCTCGACAGCTTTAGAACGCGCAAGTTCGGTTTGCGCTTAAAGATCTCCACGGCTTCGGCCGTGAAATCGGGCGCTATCACGATCTCCAAAAATATCTTGGTCATTTCTTCCGCGGTGGCCGCGTCTACCGTGCCGTTTACCGCCACGATCCCGCCGAAGATGGATACGGGATCGCACGCGTACGCCGTTGTATAGGCCTCGCACACCGTTTTGCCTATGCCTACGCCGCACGGGTTGGCGTGCTTACAGGCCACCGCTGCCGTGTCTTGGAACTCGTGCAATAAATCGAGCGCGCCGTTGGCGTCGTTGATGTTGTTGTAGCTCAACTCTTTGCCTTGCAACTGCTCGGCCGCCGCCAAACTGCCCGCCACCGGCAACGCCTCGGCGTAAAACGCGGCGTTTTGCTGGGGGTTTTCGCCGTAGCGCATGCCTTGCTTTTTCTCGTAAGCAAAGGTGATCTGTTCGGGGAACCGAATGCCCAACTTTTCGCGCATATACGTGGAGATCATGGTGTCGTATACCGCGGTATGCTGGAACACCTTATACATAAGACCGAATTTGAACGTTTCGTCCAACGTGTTGTTTTTCAGCCGTGCGATCACCTCGCCGTAGTCGGCGGGATCTACCACCACGCACACGTCGCGGTAATTTTTGGCGGCGCTGCGCAACATGGTGGGGCCGCCGATGTCGATGTTTTCGATGGCCTCTTCGAGCGTGGTGCCTTCTTTGAGAATGGTCTGCTTAAACGGGTATAAATTAACGGCCACGATATCGATGGTGTTGATACCCAATTTTTGCAGTTGCGCCATGTGTTCGGGCACGTCGCGACGCGCCAACAGTCCCGCGTGCACCGCCGGATGCAACGTTTTTACCCGGCCGTCCAAGCATTCGGGAAAACCCGTAATATCGCTGATGCCTATATTGTGCACGCCCGCCGCGGTCAACGCCTTGGCCGTGCCGCCGGTGGATATGATCTCATACCCCAATTCCGTCAACTGCTTGGCAAATTCCACCGCGCCCGTTTTGTCGCTTACGCTTAGTAAAGCTCTCTTTTTCATATCTGCTCCTTTCGCTTTTTCTCTTATCGTCCGAATGTTCTTAAAACCGCGCCGCACGCTATTAAAGCGCGGCGTTTACCCTATTTCCACGCGCCCGTTTTGCACGCGCACTTTATCGTCGCACAGCCACCCCACCACTTGGGGGAACAGCTTGTGCTCCACGTTGTCTAAAACGCGCTCTTGCAACGAGTGGGGCGTGTCGTTTTCTTGCACCTGCACTTTGCCTTGCGCAATGATAAGCCCCGTGTCTATCTCGTTTGCCACAAAGTGCACGGTGGCGCCGCTTTCCCGCTCGCCCGCTTTGAGCACAGCCTCGTGCACGTGAATGCCGAAAAACCCCTTGCCGCCGAATTTGGGTAACAGCGCGGGGTGAATGTTTATCAGTCTATACGGGTAGGCCTCTATGATAGCGGGCGACAGTATGCCGAGATACCCCGCCAATAAAACATAGTCCGCATCGGCGCGGCGACAAATACGCAAGATCTCGGCGTCGCGCGCCTCGTTGCTTTCGAAATCGGCGCGCGCGCATACATAGGCGGGAATGCCCCGCTCGCGCGCCCGCGTGAGCGCGTAGGCTTGGGCGTTCGACGAGATCACCGCTTTCACTTCGCCGCAAATTTCGCCGCGGTCTATGCTCTCCAAAATAGCCGCCATATTGCTGCCGCCGCCCGACACGAGCACTACGAGATTTTTCTTGCGTTTTTCCATAAGCCGTTTATTTATCTATGCCGAGCAAGCGAACGCCCTCGCCCGCCACGGTCTTGCCGAGAATATATGCCTTTTCGCCCAACGCCTCGGCGGCTTTGACCACCGCGGCCGCCTCGCTTTGGGGCACGCACAGCATAAGGCCGATACCCATGTTGAACGTGTTATACAGCTTGCTGTCCGGTAGACCCGACTTTTCTTTGAGAAGATCGAACACGGGCAACCGATCGTATGCGTTTATATCGATCTCGCAACCTATCCCCTTGGGGAACATGCGCGGCACGTTCTCGATAAAGCCGCCGCCCGTAATATGCGCAATGCCCTTTATTTGATAGCGGGCAATCAGTTCGAGCGCCGTTTTCACATAGATACGCGTGGGCGTGAGCACTTCTTCCAAAAGCGTTTTATGTAACCGCGGTTGCATTTTTTCCAACGCAGCTTTGTCCTCGCCGAACAGCTTGCGCACCAACGAAAAACCGTTGCTGTGTATGCCGCTGCTCGCCAATCCCACCAACGCGTCGCCCTCGGCGATGTTCGCGCCCGTTATGGCTTTGCGCTTGTCTACGATACCCACGCAAAAGCCGGCCAAGTCGTATTCGCCCACCGTGTAAAAACCGGGCATTTCCGCCGTTTCGCCGCCGATGAGCGCACAACCCGCTTGGCGGCACCCTTCGGCAACGCCCGACACGATCTGCTCGGCTTGTTCGGGAAACAGCTTGCCCACCGCCATATAATCGAGGAACAACAACGGCTTGGCGCCTTGGCAGATCACGTCGTTCACGCACATGGCAACGCAATCGATGCCCACCGTGTCGTGCTTGTCGGCAATAAACGCATACTTTAATTTGGTGCCCACGCCGTCGGTGCCCGCCACCAATACGGGTTCGCCGCCCACATAGTCGCCGATCGCGTAAAACCCGCCGAACGATCCGAGATCGCCCATAACGTTTTTGTCAAACGTGGATTTTACGTGCTTTTTCATCAGTTCCACGGCCTTGTAGCCCGCCGTAACGTCTACGCCCGCCTCTTTGTAATCCATTTGTTTTGCTCCTTATTTACTGCAGACCGAGGCGTTTCATCATTTCCGCATACGCCTCTTCCACCCCGCCCATGTCGCGGCGGAAACGGTCTTTATCCAGCTTTTCTTTGGTGGTACTGTCCCAAAAGCGGCAAGTGTCGGGGCTTATTTCGTCCGCCAATATGATCTTGCCGTGGAATTTGCCGAACTCCAACTTAAAGTCCACTAAATCGATGTTCAGCTTTTTGAAGTAGTCGATCATAAACGCGTTTACCTTAAACGCCAGATCGGTAATGGTGTCAATCTCTTCGCGCGTGGCAAGCCCCATGCCCATGGCGTGGTAATCGTTGATCATGGGATCGCCCAAATCGTCGTTTTTATACGAAAACTCGATCACGGGGCATTGCAAAGCGGTGCCCTCTTCTATGCCGAGGCGCTTGCTCATGCTGCCCGCCGCAATGTTGCGGATGATCACTTCGAGCGGCACGATGCTCACTTTTTTTACAAGCGTTTCGCGCTCCGACAGCTCTTCTATATAGTGCGTGGGCACGCCCGCCTTTTCGAGTTGGCGAAACATATGGTTGCTCATGCGGTTGTTCACAACGCCTTTGCCCACAATGGTGCCTTTTTTCAGCCCGTTGAATGCGGTGGCGTCGTCTTTATACGCAACGAGCACAACGTCGGGATCGGACGTGGCGAAAACCTTTTTCGCCTTACCTTCATACAGCTGTTCGCCTTTTTGCACGTTCATGTTTTGTTTATCTCCTTTGGGCGGTTTGCCGCCGCTATGTGTGTATACGTTTTTTGTTTTACAATTGCTTTTGCAGTTCCGCGTCGTCCGCGTTTATCTTGCAACGCATTTCCTCTTTGAATGCCGCCAACTTCTTTTGCAGATCGGGGTATTTGAGCGACAGCATTTGCACGGCCAACAGCCCCGCGTTTTCGCCGCCGTTCACGCCCACCGTTGCCACGGGAATGCCCGACGGCATTTGCGCCATGCTCAATAAGCTGTCCAGCCCGCCCATGAAAGAGGTTTGCACGGGCAATGCGATCACGGGCAACACCGTGCTCGCCGCCAACACGCCGGCTAAGTGCGCGGCTTTGCCCGCCACGCCCACAAGCACCTCTATGCCGCGCGACGCCGCCGTGGCCGCATACTCGTGCGCCTCGTCGGGCGTGCGGTGCGCGCTTATCACCCGCACTTCGGCTTGCACGCCGAACTTTTTCAGCGCCGTCAAACACGGTTTTACCACTTCGAGATCGGATTTACTGCCCATTACAACGCCTACTTTCATTGCAAATGCTCCCTATTGTTTCATACGCAGATATTGTAACACAAACACGACCAAAGCGCAAGTCTTTTACGCGCAATGTTCGCATTCTCGGCGCACCGTTCCGTTAAAAAAAACAGCCGCGCATGTTCACCGCCCGCGGCAAGCGTTTGCCGCATTTTTTACTTGCTTTTTTCGGCGATCCATAGTACACTATACTATGTAACACAAAATCTACGAAAACGGCGGATTTTTATGAAAATAACGGTAGCAAGCATTTGCAAGCAAGGCGGACGGGAATACAACCAAGACTTTGTGGCGGGCACGGTGCTCGAAAACGAAGCGTGTTTGGTGGTGTGCGACGGGTTGGGCAGCTATGTAGGCAGCGAAGTGGCCAGCCGACTGTGCGCCACCAAGATCATCGACGCGTTCGAAAAGACGCACGCGCAAAGCCACGACCGCGCGTTCTTGCCCGAAACGGTGCAATCGTATGTTCTCTCGGCGCACAATTACGTGGCCGACTACAAAGAGAACAATCCCGAAATAAAATCGAGTTGCACCACGGTGGCGTGCTTTGTTACCGACGGCAACACCTCGGTGATGAGCCACATTGGCGACACGCGCATTTATCTGTTCCGCAAAGGCAAGCTGGTGTTTCAAACGCGCGACCATTCGCTCAGCCAAGTGGCGGTGGAAATGGGGCAGATCTCTTTGCGCGACATCCGCACGCACAAAGACCAAAACAAACTCACGCGCGTATTGGGCAACGACTATTACATAGAGCCCGATTGCGAAGTCACGCACGACGCCCTCGCGGCGGGCGACGCGATCATTTTATGCACCGACGGTTTTTGGGAGTATGTGTTCGAAGAAGAAATGGAGCAAGACATTGCCGACTCCGCCACCCCCGAAGAGGCGCTCATCCGCATGGAAACGCGCCTACTGTCGCGCGTGAATAAATTCAACGACAACTATTCCGCCATCGTGGCGTTTGTATCCAAAAACTGAGGCGAGCGGATATGGCCAGAATACGAACGAGTAAAAACGTATGCCTGTTTTGTTTCGGCACGCTGGACAACAACCGCGTGTGTTTGTCATGTCATAAACGCGCGGACGATTCGCCCGCGCCGCCCCACCACCTGCCCCAACGCACCATGCTCTCCGACCGCTACCTTATCTATAAATCGTTGGGCGAAGGCGGTTTCGGCATCACCTATCTCGCGTGGGACGTGAGTTGCGGGCTGAAAGTGGCTATCAAGGAATACTACCCGTCGGGGTATGTGAACCGCATGCCGCGCTCCAACCAAGTGATCATTAACGCCAAACAAAACCAAGCGGCGAGCAACCGCGGCTTAAAGCGATTTATCGACGAGGCGAAAACGCTTGCCAAGATCAAAAATCTGCCCGGTATCGTATCGGTGCGCGATTTCTTCTCGGCCAACGGCACCGCCTATATCGTGATGGAATATTTAGACGGCATCTCGCTCAAAAAGTATTTGCAACGTAAGGGCGGCAAGGTGCCGTGCGACGAGATCCTTACCATATTGCGCCCCGTGATGGATTCATTAGTGTCGGTGCACAAGCTGGGGCTGATCCACCGCGACATCTCGCCCGACAATATCATCATCACCAAAAACAACGAGGTCAAACTCATCGACTTCGGCGCGGCCAAACAAAGCAATTTAGACGGCAAGAGCCTATCCATTGTGCTAAAGCAAGGTTTTGCCCCCGAAGAACAGTACCGCACGCACGGCGAACAAGGCCCGTGGACGGATATATACGCCTTGGGCGTTACCATTTACTACGCCGTAACGGGCGCGTTGCCGCCCGAAAGCATACAGCGGCTGTATAAAGACACCATTATGCGCCCCAGCGAAAAGGGCGCCGTCATCTCGCCCACGCAAGAATCGGCGCTCATGAAATCGTTGGCCGTTTACGCGCGGCACCGTTACCAAGACGTGACGCAAATGATCACGGGGCTATACGGTGCGCGTCGCGGCGCCGCCGCCCGTGCCGCCGCCGAATTGGCCGCCCGCAAGGCGCAAACACAGCAACAAGCGCGAACCGCGCAAACAACGCGCGCAACGCAAGCGGCCGCCAAGCCGACCGCCGAAAAAAGCGCGCCCGCGCAAAAGCCCGCAACGCAAACCGCGGCCGCCCAAAAATCCGCAACACCGACAACCAAAACAACGATCGCGCAAAAGCCCGCGCCGAGCATAGCGGCCAACAAGCCGATCGCGCCCCAAGCGCCCGCCGCCCGTCCCGTGCGGCAAACGCCGCCGCCCGCGGCGCCCGCGCCCGAACCCAACGATCTCACGCTCACCCGCGAACGCAAACTCACATTGCTCGAACGTCTGTTCGGCAAACGGCGCAAATAAAAAACAAAAGCGACGGCGAAAGTACATTTCGCCGTCGCTTTTTGTTTTGTTGCCTACGGTCGGCTTTCCCCGTCCGTATCGATCGTTTCGCTTTTTATATCCGTTTTATTTTGCGCGCCCGTTTTTTCGTCCGCACCGTTGCTGTTTTGCGCCGCGCTCTCTTTAGGCGGCGCGGCGGGCGAGGCGATTGCGCCGCCCAGCAACAACAGCCCCGCTATGCTTTCCACCGCTTCGCCCACGGCCGCCGATATATCCGCGCCCCAAAGCTTTGCCGCCAACCAAGCGACCGCGCCCGCCACCGACACCCAAAAACTTTTGGTGCGCAGTTTATCCGTCCACTTACTCATCGGCAAAACTCGTCGTACAGCTTATAGTAGTAGGCGGCGTCCAAACTCGCGCGCACGTTGGGGTTATTTAACACGATGTCGCGCGCGTCGTTTTTATTGATAGAGCGCAACCGCTCGGCCACGGCGGCATAAATGGCACCATAGTCGCCCGACCCCGTTTTTTTGAGCGCGTCCTCTTTTTCGCGTTGTGAAAGCGCCTCGCCGTATAAATCGCTCTCTTTCATGGTTTTGTCCACTTGCGCCTCGTATTCTTTTTGGGTGAGCGTATTGTTGTATTTGAGCACTTCGGACATTTTATCGTCGCGCTCCTTTTTCAGCTCGTTTACGCGCTCACTTAGCTTAGCCGCATAAGAGAGGTCGAAATCGTTGAGCGCTTCTTGCCGTTTCGCTTGCAACCCGTTGATCTTTTCGCTCAACTCGCCCACTTGGCGCGAATAATCGGCCGCCAACGAGGCCAAAGCCGACGCCTCGCTTTGCCCGAGCGCCGCTTGCTTGTTGGCCGCAATGCTCGAGCGCGCCAACCCGCGCTTAAGCATATCGTCGTTTGTGCTTTGCTTGGCCGAGGCATAACTTTTTGTTGTTTCTTGCTTGGCTTGCTCGTGCGAGCGTTCGGCCTCCTCCGCTTGCGCGCCGTATTTTTCCCGCAACGCCTCGATCTCTTTTTCTATCCCCTTTTCGCCTTGCGCCTTATACGACGCCAATTCCTTTTGCGCGTCGGCGTGCAGTTTTTGGTCGTCGGGCGCGTCGTACTCCCAACGCGAATACACGGGCGCGTCGGGCAAAGTGGGTTTTTGCGGCACCTTGCTGTCGGCATACCCGCCCAAAAAATCGTTTATGTCCTTAAGCGCCTCGTCCTTTTTCTTCTTGTTGGTTTTGCCGTGCACCAACGAGTCCCAAACCTCGCGGATATATTCCGCCGCTTCATTCGCCATGTTTTTCGCTCCTCCTTTTCACATCCAAGTCGGCAAGTTTGCGCCGTATTTTACGCGCCAACGCTTGCTTTGTCCGCATATAAAATTTCCTCCCCCAATATCTCCAACGCGGCAAACGGAAATTCGAAATAGGCGTCGGCATAGCTGACTACCCGCGCGCCGAACGACTTGCCGCCCGGCAACAGCAACTGCCGCCGCACCATGCGCCCGTTTTCCCGCACCACCGCCACAACGCCCGCACCCGATGCCGACGCTTGGCACAGTTCGCCCGCGCCCAACGAAACAAGCGCCTTTTTATACATGCAACGCCTCCGCGCCCGCGGGAACGCCAACGCTCGCCCGCGCCGTTTCGCTTTCGCTCTTTTTCTTCTCTTTCCGTTTCAATAGGCGCAACGTTTCGTCAACGCCCGCCGCCACCTCGTTTTCCAACGTACCCAAACGGTGCAAAAGCGTGTCTACCGTTTGGCGGTATTTGCATTCGCGCGTCCGTCCGTCGCGCAACTGATACAATAGCAGCACGCAAAAGAGCACCGCCCAAAGCCCGCTCTCCAATGCCGTTTTGAGAATTTCCTCCCACATAGCCACTCCTTTTTTTCTCTCTACCCACCCAACCGCCGCACGTCTCATGGGGCGGGACGCAACAAAAACCGCACCGGTTTATTCAGCCCCGTGGGCACTTTTACCCGCACGTTGCAAGAAAGCGTTTTGCCGCCGTTTCTGCCCGGCACGCGCAACACGAGCTTGGCGCCGCTCACGTAATAGGTATACAGCTTGTTGTCGGCCACCACGAACAACCCGTCGCCCGCCAAACACGCGCCCGTCACGCCCGTCATGTCGTATTCGCCCTCTAACTTATACGCCCCGTTGTAATAATCGTACACATACGCGCCTTGCTCGTTATACAGCAATCGACCGTTGGCGGTATACACCCCTTCCAATTTCATATACTCGTTGTGCACGTAGTCGTAGATGGTCGTTTTCTCCGATTCCCTACACGCCGAAAAACAGTCGCCCACGCCCATCTGCGTGCGCGTGACCGCATTGATCTGCAAAGGGTCGCCGCCGTATTCGTCGGACAGATCCACGTCGATCATGCGCACGCGCAACGTATTGTCGCCGAACAAGATAGCGTCGCCGCAACGCCCCAACACAAACCGCGAGGTGGTCACCCTTACTTGTTCGCACTGCGTCATACCGCTGCCGCGCGCCGTCCAAAACCGATAAAACGAGGCGGAACGCCGATACGCGCAATGGTAGCGCGCCCCCTCGCGCAACACGATACACGCGTTACCGCGCGGCACGTTTTCTTCAAACGACGAATACACCCCGTTGTCGTCTTGCTCGTAAATAGTTAGCTTTGTGTCCGACCACAGCGCCACCGCGCCGCCGCGACACATAAAAACACTCTCGCCCGCATGCGGCAAACGCAGTTTGCTCGTAAGTTCCAACGAATCCACTTCGTATACTTCCACACTGCTTGCCGTAACCACGGCCACGTATTTGCCCGCGGGATCGGACAGCACTTGCCCCGCCGCGCCCAAGTGCCGCACGCTGTCCGCATACACGGGCACCGCCGCCTCCGCCACGCGGCACACGTCCAAACGCAACATGCTCGTATCGCCCAGCCGCACGTTAAACACCTCTTCGGGCAAGTTTTCGTCAAACAGCACCGAGTTGGCGCCCGTCACGGTGAAATATTTGGCATACACCGCATAGGTGTATGGCCGCAACGCCCGCAACAACGCTTTTTCGCCCGAAAACAGCACCAGCTCGTACCCGCGCGTATTGCCTTGCGACGAGATAGCCACGCCGTTATCTTGCGGCGTTACCGTTGCCGGCAAAAATTCTTGGATCAGGTGCGTGGTGCGCGCGCACACGCGGGCGGGATAGGTGCACGTGCCCCACCCTATCCGCAGATCGATCTGTTCGCCGCAACCCAACAGCCGCCGCACCAACGGATTGTCGCCCGCGCAAAACCAAATACTGCCGTCCGTTGCCGTTTCCAAACAGATCAAAGCCGTGATCGCCGCCTCTTCGCCGTCGCCCGTATAATCTATGGCCGCCACGCTCATCTCGCTGCCCGCATCGTTTTCGCAACACAGCGCCACCGAAACATACCGCTTGCCGAACGCGCACAGCGCCGCGGCGGTGTACTGCGCCCGCAAAACGCCGCCGTGCGCGGGATCGGCATTGATAAACGACAGCGTGGCAGGCACGCTCACCCGCTCGCCGTCCTCGGCGGTGAGCGCCAAATACTTGGCCCACCGCACCTTTATAGCCGCCTTTTGCCAAAAATCGTCGGCCATGTTGTTAAACGCCGTGCACCCGCCCGATCTGCCGCGCACCGTATACGAATTATGCAGTTCCATATCGTTTTCTTATCTCCTCTATTCGGTTTGCAACGAGATCGCCACGCGCAACGTTTCTTTGCCGCCCAGCTCGCCCATGGGCAACTTGGCAAACAGTTGGCCGTCCCGCCGCAAAAACAGCAACGGACAAAGCGTCTGCTTGCAAAAATACACTTCGTCCGCCTCGGTGGAAAAATCGGCCGCCTCCCACGCGGTCAGCCCCGAAAAATCGTCGGCGCAACGCGCCAACCGCACCGCGCGGTCTTTGACCGCCGCCAACGTATACCCCGTCGGATTGCGCCCTATCGCCACGCACGAAAAGCCGTCGCCCAACCGCACGCGGCAACGTTCGGTCAGATCGGGCGCATACTTCACGCCCCATAGGTTGCCGTCGTCGTCGCTGCACAAAACGGCAATGCCGTTGTCGTCGGCCAGCATGTCGAACACCGATGCGTGACAAACGTCCGTTTTTTGCTCGTTGCCGTACTTTTGCAAATACAGCGTGCCGTTTTGCTCGCGCGCCATATAGATCTCGTTGTGCAAGCAGTCGCACCGATACCCCTCTTGCCCCGCGGTGAGCGCGGCGTCGCCCCCTTCGGCCAGCACGCGCATCTCCTCTATGATCAGCCCCTCTCGGTCGGCGCAAAGCCGCAATTTTTCCCGCGCGGACGGATACACCGACGCGAACAGCGTGTAGCTGCCCTCGCCGCCCTCCGGCAAAGTGATCGCCGTATACGCCGCCGCCTTATCGCCCAAATACAGCCACAGCTTGATGCCCGACGCGCCTTGCGGCGCCGACACGCGCACCCAAACGCTCAACCCCACGTTGCCCTTACCTTCCACCGCGCACGGCGCATATCCCGCCTCGGCCGCCGCCCGCGGATAAAAAGAGGCGCACGCGCTCGTCCGTTTCTCGGCGGCGCGCGCCGTCTTTTTCCACAACGTTTCCAACTCTTCCGCCTTTACATAGGCAAGTCGTCCCCAATCCACTTTACTCTCCTCTTACGATAACACCGTGTACCGAAGCGTAGGGCGCGCTATATCCATATCGCCCGCGGCCGTTATCTCCAACTGCACTTTGGTGCCCGCCAAATGCACCCGCTTACGTTGCACTTCGCGTTTGCCGCGAAACACGAACGTGCGCTTGCTCCGCTCGGTGCGCACGCACACCGTGCAATCGTGCGCGGTATCGAGAAACACGTCGGTGATCAGTTTGCGCCGATCGGGCGCGCCCAGATCGCCGAACCCGCTGCGCCACGTTTTCTTTAGCGGCTCGCCGTAATAGTCGGCCCCCAAACGCACTTCGCCCAATAACTCTTGCGCGGGCGAACATACCCACAGCGTTTCTCCCTCTTCGCGCATGAGCGGCGAAAAAGTTTGCACCCGCACGCCCTTTCCCACCGACGTAACTTTGGCGCGCGGATCTATGGCAACCAAAAGTTCGTTGTCACCTTGCTTTTCCCGCGCCGCCGCCAGCCAATACACGCCGCCGCTGTAGCACGCCGTGGCGCCGTCGTTAGGCACGATCAGTCCGTCGAGATGCCGCGCGATGCGCACGGTGGAAAGCCCGTCGAACGAATACAGCCCGTCGGCCGCCAAAAAGAGGATACGGTCGCCGCACACCGCCACCGTATCGGCAAAGATCTTGCCGCTCGAAACAAATAAATTGGTCACCGAAAAATCGCTCTGCGCGCCGTAGGCCGACAGCCGCGATATGCCGTAATCGCGAAACACGTACACATAGCCGCCGAACGCCACCGCGCGGTTGAGCCGCCCGCTCTCGCCCTCCAACTCGATGAACCCGCCCTCGTCCAGTTCGGGATTCCAGTTGGTGGGGTCCAGATCGTCGCTGAACCATACCGCGTTTTTACGCCCGCCGATGGTCACGAACATGCGCTCGTTGTGCATGGCAAGGCTTGTGATACACGGCGCCGCCGCCACTGTCACCGCGTGCAACCGCGCGTCGATCACCGCCATGCCCTCTTCGCCGCACAACAAAAACACGTCCTCGCCGTATAAGCGATAGTTGGTGCCCACGGGCGTGCAGGCAAAATGCACGCCCGCTATTTCCCGCCACTCGTCGGGCGCGCCCCCGCCGCCCCACACGTTGCCCGTGATCGCGTCGTGCGCAATGTAATAATACTTTGCCTTGTTGTCCGTTTCGTCGAACACTTTATAGCAAAACACTTTGTGCCGCGCCGACGGCACCGTTGTGGCCGCCACGCCGTAGCCGCTTTTCAAAGCGCCCGACGCCACCGTCACGTTAAAAGCCGCCTCGCCGCGCGCAAAGGGCAACACGCGCCCGTCGGTAAAACTGTTCATGCCGCCCGAAAGATCGGACGCCGTGACCCGCGCATATCGGCGCGCGGGGATCCGCATTGCTTTTCGCACCTTTCACCTCCACGCCCGCGCGCGCACCCGTTTTTCGGCGCGCGGCGCGCCCTCTTCGCGCGCGCACGTCACAAACCGCCCGTCCCAAATGCTCGCCTCGTCGGTCATGCCGCCGATCAAACAGTATTCGCGCGCTATGCCGTAGGCCAATAAACGGGCGCTCGGCGTGTCGGTAGGATAGGGCGACACGTCCGCCAGCGTCACGTCGGGCGGCGCCTCTTCATATAGCACCGTAACTTCCCCTTTCGCCCGCACCGTGATACGGTCGAACCACTCGGTAAACGGCACGCGCTTGCCCCCTTTTTCTATGCCGCACACGTGCGTCAAACCACGCGGCAGTCGGGCATACACGATGTCGCCGTCGGTGTGCACGGTGGTCTTGCCGCGCAACGGAAAATCGCTTGCGCTCAGTTCCCGCAACACCAATCGGCAACAACGCAACAGCATGTCAAGCTCGCGCCCTTGCTCTTCGCCCAACGTTTCCATGGGCGACTGCACCGAAAAGTCGGCCGCGTTCATGCCGTCGCACAGCTCGTCTAACTGTAAAAACACGGCGGCGGTATATATGGCATCCGCTATTTTCATGGCAACTCCTTGTATATTTTTTGCATTTGCTCCCGCCGCAACGCTTGCTCGCATCGGCGGTTTTCCCGTTCCATTTCCTCTAACAGCCGTTTGGCGTTTTCCACGCGCGTGCGGCGCACCAACCGTTCGGTGCGCACGTCCAAACACGGATACGGCACCGACAGCGCGAACGTGTTGCCGCGCTGTCGGCTGTTGTGCACTTCGAACGCATGTTTGCGCTTATCGTACACCACAAAATATCCGTCGTCTATCGACCGCAAACGCGCGGCGATGCCAAACAAGTCGTTTTCCACGATCACCGCGCTTTGCATGTTACGAACGCGTAATGCCGCTTAGGCACGCTTGCCCGTTGGGACGGTCGCACACCAGATCGCAGTATTTGACCAGCGTAGCCGTGTAGGTGGGCTTGCCTTGCGTCTGGCGCAGTATCTTGCCGTTCTCCGTTTCCAAATACTGCCAATCGCAAAGCTGATGCAGTTTAAACGCCTTGGTGTTGAGTAAATACATGGTGCCGTCGGCAATAAAGCGATCGTAGACAAGCGGTATGCCGTTATACGAAAGCGTCTTAAATCCGCCGTTCAACTCCATCACGTCGATATTGCGCTTATACTGCGCCATGTATTCTTGGTAGGCGTATTTCACGTCGGCCGACACGGCGATAAAGTCCACCGTGCTGCCCGCCGTCATCTCCAACCGATCGATGGCCTCTTGCATCACGATCTCGTCCAGCACGCCCACGTTGCTTTTTTGATACGGACGCATGCAAGGGTGCGCGTCGCGCGAAACGCCGTACAGCGTGCCGCCCGTTTGAAACAGCGCCCCCAGCCCCGTGATCTCTTTGTCTTTACTGCCTTGCACGTACATCGCGCTCCCCTCGTCGATGCCCGAAGGTGCCGAGGCAAACGTCACCGTTTTGCCGTCGCGGTCCACATACGTTATGCTCGCGGTGCCTATCTTGGTGCCCGCGTTGTTATACACGTCTACCATAAGCCCCTCGATAAGGTTTTGCGGACTGCCCACGGGATAGGCCGTACCGCCCGACGCGGCCGGTTTCACCGAAGAAAGCAACCCCGACCCGTCGCCGTACAGCATGCGGCCGAGATTGAATTTGGACGCGTCCAACAAGCCTTGCAACTCGTTGTTGAGTAGATCGGTGAAAGCGCCGCGTCCGTCCGCACTCGCGCGAATGGCCTTGTCGGAGATCTCTATTTGGCCGTACAAATTTTTGAGCGTGGTCACAAACTGCAAATAGTTGGTGCTCTTGGCGCTCGGCAAAGCGCCGTCCTCGTCGCCCGCGCCCACGCCGCCGTTTATGCCGTAGCTGGCCGCTTTTCGTATCTCTTTGCCCCACACGTCGCTGCTCGTCTGCTCGATCTTGGAAAGCAACGGATTGGTTTTTGTGTTCAACAACTCGGTCACCGCGCCGAGATATACCGATTTCAGTGCGTTTTCCGCATTACTGAGCGTTACCATAATTTACCTTTTCTCCTTTTATTCTTTTTGCTTGTATTTGTTATGTCAGCCCGCCGTCCCGCCCGATATCGTCTTTAGCCGCCGTCTACGATCTCTTTGGCTTCCGCCAGCGTGCGCGGCTTTCGCACGGGACGAAGCGCCGAAAATCCGCGCACCACCGGCACGCTCGCCGCCGCCGCCAATTCTTCGAGATACCGCCCGATCACTTCGTTCACAAGCGTTTCGTCGGCAAACAGCACCCGCTCTCGCCGCGCGCTGTCGCGCAACGCCTCTTTGATCCGTTCGTCCGTCAATTCTTCCGCGCCCGTCGCCGCACCGCTCGGCACAGCGCCCGCCGCTTCGTTCTTCTCCGCGTCATTGTTCTCCTTGCGCATGCGCAGACGTCGCCTCCTCTTTCAATCGTTTTTGCTTTTTGTGCGCCCGCACGTGCGCCAGCATCTTTTCGTGCAACCCCTTTTGCTCGTCGCAAAGGCGGTTGAATTCGCTCGTGAGCATAAACCGCACGTGTTCGGCCTCGTGCAGTTCGTCGTCGTCGATCTCCCGCACCGCCAAATCGCTTGCGTGGCACCGCATGTTTTCCCGCCGCGCGTTGGCCGTTTGCAACGCGCTCGTTTCGCGCGCGTCCTCCCAGCCGCCGTATCCCACCGCATCCAATATGCGGTTGCGCATGGCGCCGCTCAGCTTGCCATTCTCGTCGGACAACAGCCCCAAATGCAAGAGATCGAACAGCATGCTCTGGCGCTGGGCGGGCGTGCTCGTCAACTCGTTTTCCGTTTCGAACACCACGTCGTCGCACCCTATGTCCGATGCGGTAAAGCGCACCAACTCCACGTCGCCGTCCTCGCCCACGAACCGCACCAACCGCGGCCGCGCGGCAAACTGCTTATATAGCCGCAATATGATCTTGGCCATACTGCGCACCGCGCTGCGCACTTGCTCGGCGGTCAGCGAAAGACGGGTGTCGTCTTGCTCTACCAGCAATTGCAAAGCCACGCCGCTCGTCATGCCGCTCGGCACGCTCGACGACCGCATGATCTCGCTAACGCCCGTTACGGTGATAAACTCATTGAGCAGTCTGTCCTCCTCGTTGTGAAAATCGGCGGGCACGCGACCGGGATCGAGTAGCACGGGCGGATTACTGCCTTGCCGATACACCAAGATCTTGCCGGGGCTAAGCCCTTCGGTTTCCAAATTGTCGGTGTCTACGCTGCCGTCCTCCACCGCCAACACGCCCATGGCTATGCGGTTCATAAATTCGTGCTTGCGATTTTTCACCGCGTTGAACGCGCGCTGAATGGGAATGCACCGCTCCACAACGCCGGTACCGTAAAAGCAACCCGCCCGCACGATACAGTCTTGTTTGACAAACGGCAAATCGGGCATGCGATCGGGGCCGCAGCGATAGGGCAACCCGCCCGCCGCCAAAAGCTTGCCGCCCGCCACCGCCACGTATTCGCCCTCTTCGTTGTCCGCCGTAGGGCGCGTGTATCGCTCGATGAGCACGCAACAGTTTTCCGCGCGCGACCGCCCGAATAGGGGCGACGTGCTGCGCCCGTCCAATCCGCCCGACAAACACTTGTTCGCATCGGCCACCACGTCGGTGTTTTCGGGCGCCACCGTCACGCCGTATTGCCGCTCGATCTCTTCTATGGGCACGGCGCGCGCTTGCAATATGCTCTCGCAATCGGCAATGCGCTCGTGACCGAGCGCGTCTGGGTAGATCTCGAACGGCGGGCACACTTGCACGCTCACGTCCCCCTCGAACACCGATTTGTTGCCCCGCTTGCCCACCTTTTTGCCGGCGGCGCCGTTCCACACCACCTTATAAAACACACTGCCGCATATCTCGCTCCACACCGCGCCGCGACTTAAAACGTCGTCTATTTCCAACTTGGCGCACGCCGACGCCAAGATCTTGGCCGCCGCTTTGGCGCTCAAGCGGTCGTCCTCGTCGCCGCTCGCGGGGCGCACGCTCATTTTGGGACGCACGCGTTGCAGCTTGGCCAAACGCGTTTCCACAAGCGGCGCGATGTGGTTAAAGCATTCGCGCTCTTGCCAATAATAGTCGCGGTCCTCCGCCTCCACACGCCCGTCGCCGCGCGCATACACGTATTGATTGCCCAGCACGAAATTGCAGTTCAGTTGCCATTGCGCCTCGAACGCCCGCCGCATTTCGGCGCGCCGCGCAAAATCGCTCTGCACCTCGGCCGCCTTTTCTTCTTCCCACAAGGTCTTATCGCTCACTTTCTCTTCCCCTTTTTGGCCGCCGTTTCAATCGACTTCGGCACCAGCGTTTCGCCGATCAAGCCGTACAGTTCGCGCAAGCACTGCTCGCAAACATGCAAATTGCTCTTCACGCCCACCCGTCGCAACTTCACCGTTTTGGTCGCCATGTTCTTGCACGCGCCCATCTCGCACCGTATCTTATACTTGTTGTCCGTCAGTTCCATCTTGTTCCTCCCTGTCCGATTTTTGCTTTTTTCGCGCCGCGGCCGCCCGTTTGCGCCCGCCGTTGCCCCGCCCGAATCGCTCGAAAAATTGCGCCGTGAGTTCGGCGCGCTCGCGCTCGATCTCCTCTATGCTCACCGTTTCGGGCGGCTCGTCGCCCAATAGCAGACGGAGCGCCGCCGTGTCGGGCGGAATATCCTTGCGAATGATCTTGCGCTTTACAAGCGTCATAACACCCTCTACGAGCGCGTATTCCTCTTGCGTTTCGCTCGCGCGGTACCCCACCGCCTTTTTGGCCACGCTCTCCAGCCATTTCTTTTTTGCGTTTTCGTCCACTCGTTTTCCTCCGATCACCGCCGTCGCCGCGCGCAAAGCAGCTTTTCCTTAAAGCGCAACAGTTCTCCCTTTTGCTTGGCGGGCATAGCGTTGTGCGGCTTGGTCATCAAATAATACCGCAATTCGTCCAGCGCGTGATCGTCCCGCTTTACGGGCGTATCGTCGGCGCCGTATACATACGCTTTCAACTCGCGGATCAAATGCACGCAAGTAGAAAAGATATACAAACGCGGCGCGCCCTTTTCGCCGATCAAATAGTTCTTCACGCGGTTGATGCCCGCAAACAAGTTTTTGTCCACCTTGGGATTTACGGCCACGCCGTTCTCGCAAAACAGCTCGGTCACGCTCTTGCTCGCCGCCAACGTTCTTTGGTTGGCCGCGCTGTCGATGAGCGCGTAAATGTCGCCGCCTCGCGTGCGTTTCCAATGCAAGCCGTCGCTTATGCGCCGAATGGCGTCGCAATGATATTTCACGTCCCGCCCCGCCTCGAAGTGCTCCGCCACCACATACACGTTGCCGTCGTAATCGCACGCATACCAGTGGCAGGAAAGCGGATTGTTGAGTCCCGGATCGATCGACAAACAGTCTTGCCAATCGGCGGGAATATCGCGCGCTTGACCTGTGAGAAGTCTAAACAGAAATAAGGGCGATAGATAAAGGTAAAAACGGGTATCTCACACCCCATAAAAGTCTAGAAAAAACAAAAAAGGCTGTCCAAAGGACAGCCCAAAATGTGTTTTATTTCTTATAAACAGAAAGAGTTTTCGTAATATCGGAAGTTAGGTTCTTGCCACTTCTCTTTTTATCGCTCGATGTTTTAGCCAAGCTGAACCAATATTTACTGCCTTTATAAACCAGTTTGTAATGGGTATTATCGCTCGTAATTTCAAACCCTACTCGCTTTAATTCAGCCAGCTCTTTTGCGGAAAGTTCCTCGCCATCCGCAAAGACGGACTTTACGACTTCGAGCATTTCCTTGCCGTTTCCTATTATTTTATTATGCGCCAACAAGTCAGTTATAAGCTCTTTCTGCCGAGTTTCTTTTGAGCCACAGTTCAACAGTGCCTTCTGCAAAATCGACACAAGCAAATCGTGCTGTTCCCCGTCAAAGAACTCTGGAATGGATGAAGGTTCTATTATCGTCTGCACCGCTTCGCTTTTTGTGAGCGCAGTTTGGAGACTGTTGCACTTTGCGGTTAAAGACATATTTTCTTGAACCAAGGCAGCAATTCTCGCCTCCGCCCTTTTTAATTTTTCATCTAGGTTTTCGTTATCACCAAGTGCTTCTTCTGCCAAGGCTGCACTCTCTTTCGCTTCCTTTCGAACTTGCTCGGCGTGTAATGCTTCCCATGTAGGCGCATCCGCATCCACGGCAGAAGTTACAAAACGCTGAACTTCATTTGCTATCTGCTTATCAAGGGGCGCACCCAGGTATGCATTCCGCTTCCGAAACTGTCTAGGTCTTCCGCCCTTGGTGTAAATACAAACTGCACCATTGAAGGGTGTTGCGTGGTCTGCCCTATCTTTCAAAAGCCGAGTGTATTCGTTATCGCAAACCACCACATACGCAAACCCCGCAAGTTTCTTTGACAGCGTATATTCCTCTATTTCCGTTGCCCGTGTATCGAAGTATGTAGTAGCTAAAACCAACGGAAGCTCATCGTCATATTCTTCCCGTATTGCTCCCGCTATCCAGTCTATCAGCTCATTCGTAGGCTCAATGGGTTTTGAAGTTATAGGTACTTTCGGCTGTTTAAGGAAGCCGCTATCAACGAAGGTGCGTATAACATCCGTGCGCATCTCGGGAGCTTCGTCAAAACGAGTAGCATCACGGGAACAGTCAATGTGGAAATAAACTATCTTTCCAACGGGACTGCATTCGAGGATAATCTCCGTAATCCATGTCTGCTCGTGGAAAACCTGTGCAATTTTGAACAGCGTGAACACCTTACTTTCTTTTTCTATACGGAAAGTATCCGCCATACAATATTCCGCTTCCAGATGTACACCGATTTTCTCGGCACACGCTTCGAGCTGTTCAGCCACCATCTTACAAGGCCCCGCCGCTTGCAGCCATTTTTCTATAAGCGCAAAAAACTCATTCTCGGAAAAGGCATCGACCATTTTGAACTTTGTAGAAACTACCCGCATCAGTCAGTCCTCCCATTCTCGTGATTAAGAATTGAGAGAAGCATATGATATGCGGCTAGTCGTTTGGCTTCCTTTTTTGAGCTTGCTTCATCGTAATAGTAATCTTCGTATTCTTCAATGTGGCATTCGCAAGTCCAGACGGGATTCCCATCGTCATCGTGGTCTTCATTAAACTCATAATAAGGGAAAGAAAAGTAACCCTTCTGCGCAAGCTCCTGAAGCTGACTCACTGCCTTCTCGAGAGTGGGTTCGTCAATTTCATCTTCCATTGTCCGAAGCAAGCCTTGCTCGTCCAAGTAATCATACGCAAGCTCTGCCGCAGCCATTCTTGCCAGGCTCTTGGAATACCCAAAGCCAACAAACGGCGCACCATTATCTATGCGTAATTCACAAACGATATCCCCTTCGCCTTGCTCCATACGCCTTCTAGTTCCAACTTGTATAGAGCGCATATTGCAGTGATATTCATACCTTGAATTATAGAATTTATAAAACGGCAACTCTCCTACACGCTTCTGTTGCCACTGCTGAATAATGGAAACATAATCCTTGTCTGTACCGAAGCCATTTTCCAAGTAACAATCAAGGTGGAGCATCATTTCCACCGCATCTTGCATTGAATCCATCTCCCAATCGCTGTCAAGGGCAACTGCGCCGAGTATGGCTTCAAACAAGTCCTCTTTTACATGGGTTTCGTTTTGGACATTATTTTTTATGTCCCCCTTGCCCATTATCAAATAATCTGCAAAACCCATCTCGTCAATGCGTTCTGCCAACATCTTACTTTCCACAAGGTGCTTCTTGAACTCCGTGAGCTTCCCCTCATTGTGTTCACACTCGTATTCTTTGTCATTGTTGATTTCGCCGTAATACTCCGTCAAAACCTTAACGATTACCAAGTCGAGAACCTTATCGCCTATAAACTCCAACACTTCATTGTTTTCGCCATCGTGCGTTTCTTGCGTATAACTTTTCCGCGTAAACGCTTGCTGCAACAACAATCTGTTTTTGAACTCGTACCCGATTTGTGATTCAACTTCATCGTACTGTTCAGCCTTCATAATAAAAATACCTCCTGTGTTTTTTCACAGAGGGCATAGAAAGAGCCTGACGAAATATAGACTACGCCCTTGTAGCATCGCCAGGCATCCACTCGATAAATGGTGTTATATAAATCACTCGTCCTTGGTTCCAGTCACTTGCATAACAGGTCACAAATCCAATATGCTTTACATCCAACTATTTATGTCGCAATGCCTTCTCTGTATTTTCATTATATCAAACTCGACATAATCCGTCAAGGGGTATGTGCCATATTTTTCAAAATGTAAAAAAGTAAACGTCAAAGGAGTCGGCATTTCTGTCGACCCCTTCTCCAACTTTATGTATGACATTAATAGTATTCGATGCTGCCCAAGAACTCCTTAACGTTTGGCATTTCTAAAACCTCAAAGATAGTTTTAGAAAAACTTCCTTTCCTGTTTGCCATCAACTGAACGCTGACAGACACTTGGTTTTGGTTGAGTTTGTTGCGAGGAAAGTCGTACCGCTCTTCATACATATCGCTGTATGCGCCACCATAATAATGTGCCGATAACGCAGTACCCTTTCCGCGAGTAACAGGTTTGAAATCGCCTTTTATATGTAAATCGCAATCTCCTGCAAATTCCTCCATTGCTTCCTTTGCGGTCAACTCGGCATTTTCAAATTCTATATCGATATAAATAATTCCACCTTTTACTACCCGCTTACCCGACTTAAACTCTAGCAGATGCGCTCCACAACCCGTAGGCTGAAGAGTAAGGTAAAAATCTTCGGGCAACGCAAACGAGATGTTTGATGCCACCAATTTACCATTTTTTACTTTTACCATTTGTGATACTCCATTTTCGATAAAAACAGTCAGGGTTCGATATTCTTTCCCTTTCTGAAACTATCGCATTTTGATATAATTATTACAATCAGTATCTTCTCCCGCCGTCATTACTCTTTTGGCGGCTTTTTTGCTGTTATCGAACGCTACACAACTTCTGTGACAGTGAGCTGGAACACTTGCCCGTTTTCCATTCTCATCAAAACACCCTTTGTGTTCTTCGCAAAAGTGCCGCAAAAATAGTCATCCAACAACAGATAAATCTGCATTGCTAAATCAAAACCATTGATTTTAGTACCTCCCATCGCTGTCTCAAACTGCTCGTTGTCTTCTTCGGTGTGAATGTTAGGTTTTCCTTCCATATCCTTTAACTCCTTAATTTTATTCACTTTTTTTGCGCGCTTCAAGTGTACTTCTATTATACTCTCCCATCGGCGTAACACGCAACAGAAAATTGCGTAAATGGGAGAGAATAAAATGTAGAAAAAGGACTAGTTTATGGATAATTTGTCGAAACTCTCTGAAATGCTCGATTCACTGATGTTCGAGCGCGAATTAAACCTTACGCAACTTGCCAATGAAGTAGGTATCGAAAAAGCAACCTTGAGCCGTTACTTTCGCGCTTTAATGACGCCGTCCGTAGAAAATCTCGTGAAGCTGGCGGACTATTTTCAATGCACTACTGATTACCTATTGGGGCGCGAAACGGAAAATTATCCCACTGTATTCAAGCCGTGTCCACCTTTTTCTGAACAGCTAATTGTGTTGAAAAAACACTTTAACTGCCCTTGGTGGAATTTCTACAAAACCGCGCACATTTCAAGTTCTCGCTTTTATGAGTGGAAGAATGGTAAACGCACACCAACCCTAGACTGCATAATTTTTCTAGCAGATGGTTTCGGTTGCACTGTGGATTTCATTATTGGAAGAACGAAAATGTAACTATAAATTTCTAGCCGTGATAAGGGGTACTTAATCCTCTTACCACGGCTTTTATTTCTAATTCCCTTTCCACTCCACCAGATAAATCTGTATGCAGGCTGACATATAGGGCGGCTGTTCCCTGTGGTTTCTTGGGCGTGGATATTTGCACTTACCACGCAGCTCCGGTGCCTTTGGAAAGGGTTATATATGCGGAGTCGTATCCATAACTTCGTTGAAATGCCGAATTTGCGATTCCAGGC
>CAJULQ010000011.1 GCA_910587595.1 uncultured Christensenellaceae bacterium | reverse complement strand
GCTATTGCGAGCATCATTTGGCGCTTATGTACGATATGAAAGTCGACGTGGCGTATGTCCCGCGCGGAAGAGTTCTGGGATTGAGCAAAATTGCACGTATCTGCGATATGGCGGCAAAACGGTTGCAATTGCAAGAGCGTCTGGGACGGGATATTGCCGAGATAATATCGCTTGCGGCCTTATCGCCCGATGTCGGCGTAAGGATAGAGGGTTGCCACAGCTGTATGACTTCGCGCGGCATAAAAAACGCTTCGGCAAAAACGGTTACCAAACATTACATCGGCGCGTTCAAAGACAGCGCTTCCTTACAAAATCTTTTGGGAGACAGAATATGAAAGCACTCGTTTTATTAAGCGGCGGCGTAGACAGCGCAACCTGTCTCGGACTGGCGGTTCAAACATACGGCGCGGCGGAAGTTTCCGCCCTTTCCGTTTACTACGGGCAGACCCACAGCAAAGAACTTAACGCCGCGCAAAAAATTGCCGACTTTTACGGCGTTGTTTTGAAACGCCTCGATCTTTCGGTCGTGTTCGAAGGTTCGGACTGTTCGCTCTTGGCAGAGTCGCCCGACGATATCCCCTTGCAAAGCTATGCCGAACAGCTTTCCGTAACGGGCGGTAAACCCGTTTCAACCTACGTCCCCTTTAGGAACGGGCTGTTTCTTTCGGCGGCGGCAAGCGTGGCGCTGTCGCACGGGTGCGAAGTCATATATTACGGCGCGCATGGCGACGACGCGGCGGGCAACGCCTATCCCGATTGCAGCGAAAAGTTTCATTCCGCTATGAACGAAGCCGTTTATACGGGCAGCGGCGGTCAGCTTAAAATTCTTGCGCCCTTTGTCAACTTAAACAAATCGCAAATTGTAAAAAAGGGACTTGCGCTCGGCGTTCCGTATGAATATACATGGAGCTGTTATACGGGCGGCAAAAAGCCTTGCGGCGTATGCGCAACCTGCCGCGACCGCGCCGCCGCGTTTAAAGCCAACGGAATAAAAGACCCCGCCATAAAAGGAGAATAATATGCCGAGAGAAAAACAGAACGAAGGTATTACCCTACTCGGGAACAACAACACGAAATATCCGCAGACATACGACCCGTCCGTTTTGGAAACGTTTGCAAACAAACACCCCGAAAGGGACTATTTCGTAAAGTTCAACTGCCCCGAATTCACAAGCCTTTGCCCTATTACGGGGCAGCCCGATTTTGCCACGGTCTACATTTCGTACGTACCGCGCGAAAAGATGGTTGAAAGCAAGTCTTTGAAACTTTATCTTTTCGGGTTCAGAAATCGCGGCGATTTTCACGAAGACTGCGTGAATATAATAATGAACGACCTTATCGATTTGATGGACCCCGCGTATATCGAAGTATGGGGCAAATTTCTGCCCCGCGGCGGAATTTCCATAGACCCTTATTGCAACTACGGCAAAGAAGGGACCAAGTGGGAACAAGTAGCTTGGCATAGACTTTCGCACCACGATATGTATCCCGAAAAAATCGACAACAGATAATAAAAAGCAGACAAGCGTCCGCTTGTAAGGATAAGCAATCGAAAAACGCCTTAAAAAGGCGTTTTTGCATAGATAAAGACACACACAACGAAGTTTCGCACATTCCTTTTGCGTGTGTCTTGGTGGTGTTCCCGCCGGGAGTCGAACCCGAAATTACGCCTTAGGAGGGCGTCGTTATATCCATTTAACTACGGAAACAAAGGCGAATATATTGTACTATACTCGCAAGGCGATTGTCAAGATTTTAACGCCGCGGGCGGGCGCATGGCGCGTTAGAATATATCCGTGCCCACGGGGGTATAAAACAGTTTTTCGATGTCCTCCCCTTTAGCAAAGGCCAACAGCCACATGAGCTTGGCCGCAATGGATTCGAGCGTCATGCAATGCGCTTCGAGCACGCGGCCGCACTTTAGCAGTTTGCGCCCCACTTCGTAGGTGGTGAGCGAACTGCCCTCCCTCTCTACTTGCGTGGTGAACACCACCGTTTTGCCCGCGGCCAAAAAGCGTTCCAACCCGTGCAACAGCGCGCTGTCGCCGTAATCGGGCAAGCCGCCCGTGCCGAACGATTCCACAATAAGACCTTGGCAATTTTTTTCCAACCAATCGAATATATCCGCTCGCATGCCGGGAATCATTTTCAACACAAACACGCTGTCGTTGAGCGCGCGATAAAACGTGGGTTCTTGTTTTTCTTGCCCTCGAACGTAATAAAAGGGTTTGCCGTCGCGCATGATGGCGGTGTTGGGATAGTCCACGCTGGAAAAGGCGTTAAAACTGCGCGTGCGCGTTTTTTTGGCACGCGTGCCCAAGATCACGTTGCCGTCGAACACGATGTGCACGCCGAACGCGTTGTCGTCGGCGCAAAAGGCAAAAGCGTCCGCCAGATTGCGGCGCGCGTCGCTGTCGCGCAAATACGCCGACTTTTGCGAGCCGGTCAGCACGATGGGCTTGGGCGAATGTTGCACCAAATAGGACAGCGCCGCCGCCGTATACGCCATGGTATCGGTGCCGTGCGTCAACACGAACCCGTCGTATGCGGCATAGTTTTCTTCGATGATACGCTCCAATTCCAACCAGTGCGCGGGGCAAAGATTGGTACTGTCGAGATTAAAAGGTTGCACGGTGGTCACGCGGCAAAATTCGGCGATCTCCGGCACGCACGCCAACAATTCTTGCGAAGTCAGCGCGGGCGTAAAACCCTCGCCGTTGTTTTTAGAGGCGATCGTGCCGCCCGTTGCGATCATCAAAATCTTTTTCATACGATTTCAGTATAGCACAATATTCGGACGCATGCAAGGAAATTCACCGCCGACTGTCTTTTGCCGCGCGGTAAATAGCATAGCCGAGCACGCCAAACCCGCCCGCCGCCGCCAACAAAACGCCGATGCACAGCACGATCCCGACTACCCACCACCTACTCTCCTTGCGCCGCACCGCTTGGGGCTGTTGCGACGCGCACAGCGTAAACGAAAGTTCGCCGTCCGGCAACGTTTGCAACGAAAGCGAAAAGCCGCCCTCGTCCGCTTGGAAATCGAAACCGTCGCTTTCCAACATATAATAAGGCGTTTGCACCCGAATATCCAACGCGCCGAACGAGTGCCACCCTTTGGCGGGCGAAAGCAGATAGGTGTAAACATACTTAAAAGGGTTATAGCCGCCGTCGATCAGCGGATACAGCGGCGCCGTGACCACGTGTTCGCACCGCGACAAAGCGGCCAACGAAAGCGTGTAATCATACCAACGCATCAAATTGTTCGTGGGCGCAAGGTCGAACCGCGCGTAGCCGCCCACATCGCTGTGCAAGCGAGCGCTTTCCACCACGGCGTTGTACCAATCCACCGCCGATACCTCGCCGTCGGGATCGTAGTTTTGCAGTGCGAACGCCTCGAAAGAACACGTGCGCACGCTTGTCAACGCGGCGTTGCCGTCGATCTTTTCTTTTTCGCCGCCGTTGCGATACACCGTCCATTGCGGCGGCGCGGCGAGCGGTTGTCCTATGGCGTACACCGTTGCCGTTTGGCCGTTTTGCACGAACGCGCCCACTTTTACGCCCTCTTTTTGGGTGGAGAATCCATTGCACTGCGAGGCAGCCACACGCGTTCGATCCTCGCAAGGCGCTATATAAAAAGACGCATAGGGCGCATAGTCACGCTTGTTGCCGTCGACTATATTTTCAAACGTGTATTCATATGCCGTTACGGTCGTATCGGGCGCATAAAACGCATCTATTTCGTAGTCGTCTTGCAAACGCGCCGTGTCCGTTTGGGTGGAAAATTCGCCGTATGCATACGTGTGGCGCAACACGGCTTGCACCTCTTGCCCGTCGACCGTAACGCTGTAGCCGCCGTCGGCAAACGCATGCTCGAACTCGTAGTACGGCGGCACGACGCCGAACGGAAAGGCCAAGCGCACGTTCACCGTATAGTCTTTGGGATTATACAGCGTATACGCGGCCGAAACGCAAGCGGCATAGGCGGACGGCTGCGCAACTTCCGTTAGGGGAAAATCGGGCACCGAGAACACAAGCCGTTCGCGCTCTACAAGCACGGGGCATGTATCCGTTAACACTTGCGTGCCCGCGCCCGTCACGCCTTCCCAATACATGGGCGCCGAATTGGCGCGCGCGGCAACCCCTTGGGGCGCGCACAGCGCAACGCACGCAATAAGCGCCGCCAAACAAGCAACGCACCGTTGCCGCCCGTATTTTCCCGTTCCTTTACGCATGGATCGCCTCTCCCTCTTTATTCAGTATACACTTTTCGGACGCATAAGTCAATAGCAAAATCTTTTGACTTATGCCGCAAAAAAGTGCTATACTGTAAAGGTATATATCAAAACGGAGAGAACAGCATGGACTATAAAAAGATCGACGAAAAATGGAACGCCTACTGGGAGAACAACCACTGCCACCACTTTGAGAGAAAGAATGCGGATAACAAATACTATTCGCTCGAAATGTGGCCGTATCCGTCGGGCGCCAATCTGCACCTCGGGCACTGGTTCAACTTTGCGCCCGCCGACACGTTCGCGCGGTTCAAGAAAATGCAAGGGTACGAGCTGTTCCACCCCATGGGATTTGACGCGTTCGGATTGCCGGCCGAAAACTTTGCCATCAAAACGGGCACGCACCCCAAAGACAACACGCTCAAAAACATAAAGACCATGGAGCGCCAACTGCACGAGATAGGCGCCACCTACGATTGGGACCACGAGGTGAGCACTTGCTTGCCCGAATACTACCGTTGGACGCAATGGCTGTTTTTGCAACTGTATAAAAAGGGGTTGGCCTACCAAAAACTCGCGCCCGTAAACTGGTGCGAATCGTGCAACACGGTGATCGCCAACGAACAAGTGGTAGACGGTTGTTGCGAGCGGTGCGGCACGGCGGTGGTGCGCAAAGAAATGACGCAATGGTTCTTTAAGATCACCGACTACGCCGACGAACTGCTGCGCGATCTCGACAAGATCGACTGGCCCGAAAAAACCAAGACCATGCAACGCAATTGGATCGGGCGGAGCGAGGGCACCGAAATAACGTTTGCCTTACCCGACCGCGACGACGGCATCACGGTGTTCACCACCCGCGCGGACACGCTGATGGGCGTGTCGTACGTGGTGGTAGCGCCCGAAAAAGCCATTGTGCAAGAGATAACCGCGCCGCAACAAAGAGCGGCGGTGAACGCCTACCGCGAAGAAACGGCCAAAGCCAGCGACATCGACAGACTGTCGTCCGCGCGCGAAAAGACGGGCGTGTTTACGGGCGCCTACTGCATCCACCCCGTAACGGGGCAAAAAGTGCCCGTATGGATCGCCGACTACTGCCTCGGCACCTACGGCACGGGCGCGGTGATGGGCGTGCCCGCGCACGACGAACGCGACTTTGCGTTTGCGAAAAAATACGGATTGCCCGTAAACCGCGTTATTCGAGCGGCCGACGGACAAAACGACCGACTGCCCTACTGCGAGCACGGCGTTACCGTGAACAGCGCGCCGTTTGACGGACTGACCACAAAAGACGCCACCAAGGCCATCCAAGAGCACTTGCACAAAGAGGGCAAAGGCGGCGTGAAAGTGAACTACCGTTTGCGCGACTGGTCGGTATCGCGGCAACGGTATTGGGGCACGCCCATACCCGTTGTGTACTGCCCCGAACACGGCGCGGTACCCGTGCCCGAAAGCCAACTGCCCGTATGCTTGCCCGACAACGTGAACTTTACGCCCGACGGCGCGTCGCCGCTACGCAAAAGCGAAAGCTATATGCAAACGGTGTGCCCCGTGTGCGGCAAGCCGGCACGACGCGACCCCGACACGTTAGACACCTTTGTATGTTCGAGCTGGTATTTTTTGCGCTATCCCGACAACCGCAACGAAAGCGCGCCGTTCGACACGGCGTTCATCGACAAGATGTTGCCGGTAGACAAATACATCGGCGGCGCCGAACATGCGTGCATGCACTTATTATACGCGCGCTTTATCACCAAAGCGTTGCGCGACATGGGCTATCTGCACTTTGACGAGCCGTTCACTTCGCTGGTGCACCAAGGTCTTATCCTCGGCCCCGACGGCTATAAGATGAGCAAAAACCGCGGCAACGTGATCAATCCCGACGTGTATGTTTCGCAATACGGCTCGGACGTTTTCCGCATGTTCTTAATGTTCCGATTCGCTTTCACCGAAGGCGGCGCGTGGAGCGACGACGGCATAAAACCCATTGCCAAGTTCCTCGACCGTATCGAACGCATCGTGGTAAAAGCGCATGAAACGGCCGACAAGAGCCGCAACAAGGCGATATCCCCCGCCGACAAAGAATTGGCCTACGCGCTCAACTACACGATAAAAGCCGTGACCGACGACTTCGAAAACTTTTCTTTCAACACCGCCATTGCGCGGCTGATGGAATTGGTGAACGCCATGTACAAATACGAGAGCGACCCCGCGTGCGACAGCCGATATCTTCTCTATGTAGCCGACGAACTGATCAAACTGCTCGCGCCGTTTTGCCCGCACGTGGCCGAAGAACTGCACCAAGTTTCGGGCGGCAAAGGCTCCGTATTCCAAGCCAAATATCCCGTGTGCGATCCCGCCGCGCTCGTAAAAGACCAAGTGGAGATCGCCGTGCAAGTGAACAGCAAAATGCGCGGCCGCATACTCGTGCCCAACGATGCCGACACCGCGCAAGCGCAAGCTATCGCGTTGGCGGACGCAAACGTGGCTGAGGCGGTAAAGGGCGCCGCCGTGAAAAAAGCGATCTACGTAAAAGGCAGACTGCTCAATCTTATCGTGTGATCGCGGGCGCTACTGCCGCACGCAAACGCCGCACTGCGCCAAAAACCGCTTTAGGTCGGCTATGTCTATTTTGTGAAAATGGAACACCGAGGCGGCCAACGCCGCGTCGGCTTGTGCCGCCAAAAACGCGTCGGCAAAATGCTGTCTATTGCCCGCGCCGCCGCTGGCGATCACGGGAATATTCACGTTCTCGGACACCAAGCGCGTCAAGTCGCATTCATACCCTATATTGGTACCGTCGCGGTCGATGCTGGTGAGCAATATCTCGCCTGCGCCCCGCATTTGCGCCTCTCGCGCCCAACAAAGGGCGTCGAGGGGTTCTTCTTTTCGGCCGCCTTGCGAATACACACGGTAGCCCTCGCGGTGTTTTTTGGCGTCTATCGCCACCGTTACGCATTGGCAACCGAACTTATCCGCCAGTCGGGCGATCAAGTCGGGGTCGCGGATAGCGGCCGTATTCACCGACACTTTATCGGCGCCCGCGCGCAACACGGCGGTGGCGTCCTCCACCGTGCGAATCCCGCCGCCCACGCAGAGCGGTATGGCCAATCGTTCGGCCACGCGCGACACCGTGGCGGCTACCGTTTCGGTACCGCGCACCGACGCCGTGATATCCAAAAACACGATCTCGTCGGCGCCCGCTTTTTCATACGCTTGCGCCACTTCGGCGGGGTCGCCCGCATCGGTCAGATCCACGAAATTCACGCCTTTTACCACGCGACCGTCTTTTACGTCCAAGCAAGGAATGATTCTTTTTGCCGTCATTTTTTTATCGTCCCACCGAGTTTATTTTTGCGTGATCGCAAGTATATGCCCGCACACGAATCGTTGCGATACCGTGTTTTTCTATAGAAACCGCGTACTCTTTTTGCAACGTATTAGCGAGTTTGTTTTTGCGTAATCGCAAGTATATGCCCGCGCACGAATCGTTGCGATACCGTGTTTTTCTATAGAAACCGCGTACTCTTTTTGCAACGTATTAGCGAGTTTGTTTTTGCGTGATCGCAAGCATATGCCCGCACACGAATCGTTGCGATACCGTGTTTTCTTCTATCCCACGCACGATAAAAAATTATCGAGGATACGCGCGCCCACCGCCGAACTTTTTTCGGGGTGAAACTGCGTGCCGAACACGTTGCCGCGCTCGACGGCCGCGTCGAATGTTTCGCCGTAGCAAGCCGTTGCCGCCGTGCAGCCCTCGCTGTGCACGCCGAACGAATGCACGAAATACACGAACGCGTCCTCCTCTATGCCCGACAGCAAGCGGCCGCGGCACCCGTGCAAACTGCTCCAACCCATGTGCGGCGTTTTCAGCCCGTCGGTGCGCAAGCGGGTAACTTTGCCGGGCAATACGTGCAGACCTTGCGCGCCCGCGCTCTCTTCGCTTTCGGCAAACAGCAACTGCATGCCGAGGCAAATGCCGAGCAGCGGCACGCCGTCTGCCGCGGCCGAACGCAAGGCAGCGAAAAATCCGCTTTCTTGCAAGGCGTTCGCCGCATAGCCGAACGCGCCCACCCCCGGCAACACGATGCCGCCGCAACCGTGCAGTTCGGCGGGCGACGAAACCACCGCCGCGTTCGCACGGGCGCGATGCAACGCCCCCATCACCGAATGCAGATTGCCCGCGCCGTAGTCTATCACCGCGATCTTTTGTTTTGTCATGCCGCACGCTCCGCCCGAGAATTTTCTACCAGTATACTATTTTACCGCGCCGTAGTCAACTTATCGGCGGCACCTTGACAAATCATGACCCGCTGTGCTATGCTATAAGCATGTATCCATATTTATTGGGCAAAGAATTTCTTTCCATGTACGGCATACTCCTCGCCGTGGGGTTATTGGCCGCCGTTGTATTGTTCAAGCTGTTGTGCAACATAAAAAAGGTAGACGATAAAACCTATACCTTTTACTCGCTGTTGGCCGTGATAAGCATTGCGATCGGCATGGGCGGCGCCGCGCTCTTTCAACTGTTTTACGATTGGATCGCGTGGTTGCAAGCGGGCAAGATCGGCAAATTCGAGGGCGGCGGCCTCACCTTTATGGGCGGTTTGGTAGCGGGCGTTCTCACCTTTGTATTGGGCACGCTCTTTTTTGCCAAAGGCAAAGTAAAACGCGACTTTTTCCGTTGCGCGTCGTATGCCGCGCCTTGCATCGTGCTCGGGCATATCTTCGGACGGTTGGGTTGTTTTTGCGCCGGCTGTTGCTACGGCAAACCCACCCACAGCAAATTGGGTGTTGTATTCCCCGATCTACGCGACTATGCGGGATCGTATCCCGCATACGCGGCCACGGGCGGGCGGGCGTATCCCACCCAACTGTTCGAGGCGCTTTTCTTGGCCGTATTATTGGCCGTTATGCTCGTTTTGCTGCTTAAGTTCGATACCCCTAAGCGCGCGGCGTATAAACTGCTGTTGCCGCTGTACGGCATAGGCTATGCCGTATTTCGCTTTTGCATCGAATTTTTGCGCGGCGACGACCGCGGCGCCCTTATCCCCGGCCTTACGCCCAGCCAAGTGCAAGTGATCGTGTTGGCGCTTGTGGCTGTCGCTTTAACGGTGGCGGTGTTCGGCTATCACGTCGTCCCGTTCGAAAAAGCAAAAGACCCGCCCGAAAAACGAGCGGATCCGCCAACCGAAGAAGATAAAACGCCACCTAATTCTTAAAACCTTGCCCCACCACTTCGCTGGTGCCCGAAACATATGCGAACGTGTTGGGGTATTTTTTTAAGATATCGCGGAAGTTGGACATTTGCCGCTTGCGCAAAATGCACACCAACATGGCGCGATCCACCCCCGTATACATGCCCTTGGCGGGCAACATGGTAACGCCGCGGTGCAGTTTTTGCATGATGTCTTTGGCCAACTCGTCGGCGCTTTCCGCCCCCGTCACGATCTCGAATTTGATAGCCGACTTAAAGCCTTGCAAAATGGTTTCGTTCACCTTGCTGGACACGAACATTTCCACAAGCGACAGCAAGATGGGCACGATGGGGTTATCGTAAATAAACGCGGAGGCAAACACCACGATACTGTCGATCATAAAAATGAACCACGCCACGTTGGTGCCCGAATGTTTCTTTTGGATAAGCACCGCCAAGATATCGGTGCCGCCGCTGCTACCCCCCAATTTGAGCAAAATGGCAATGCCCGCGCCGCCCAATATGCCGCCCGCAATGGCCGCCAACAGCTGATCGGCGCCCGTATTTGCGGTGGAAAAGGTGTAAAAATCCACTTTTTCGAACAATACCATCAAAGTGGACGACAGCACGATGGCTATGCCGGACGTGATGGCAAACCGCTTGCCGATAAAAATAAACGCAATGATCAAAAGGGGCACGTTGATGCCTAACAGAAAATAACCCGCGTTTATATGCAGTTTATATTCGAGCATAGACGCGATACCCGTAACGCCGCCCGGCGCAAAATTGTTAGGCACCACGAACGAATAAATGGACACGGCGCGCAGTAGACCCGCCACCAATATACCCGCTATGAGAACAAGCCAATCTTTGGCGGTAGATTTTTTTTCGGCGATCAGCGCGCGCTCCGTTTCGGCGGCTTGCATTTGCTTTTTTGTGACCATACTTCCTCTCTATCCTATGTGTATACGCGTGCACGGCGCTTTGCCGCCCAGCACTTCGTCTATATCGTAATCGGCGCCGGCGATCCAAACGTTCACGCCCGCCTCTATGCACGGCTTGATGTATTCGAGCTTGGCTTTGGCGCCGTTGGCACCCGCCCGCGACGCGCCCTCGCACAGCGCTTTGGCCTTATCTATCTTTTCGAGCACTTCGGCCGCCGTGGGCGCGCTTATCTCCCCAATGAGCGTGGCGGGGTCGCGCACGTCGCTGTAAATGCCGTTGAGCGTGGAAAATATCAGTAGCGCCTTCGCCCGCACCAAACAAGCGATCTGCGCCGCCGTTTCGTCGTTGTCCACAAGCTCCACCACCGCTTCGCGACGGTCGCGCAAACGGCGAATTTCCATTTTGCGGTTTTCTTCGCAAGACACCGCGTCGTTGTAGTTGACTATAGGCACGGCGTTTTGCTCGGACGCGCGCAACAGCATTTGCCGAATGTTTTCGCGCTTGGCGGCGTCGTTGAAATGCCCGTGCTCCACAAGCACTTGCCGCACCGAATAGCGCGGGTCGATAAAGTTGCGGTAGGTCTGCATGAGAACGGCTTGCCCTTGCGCCGCATAGTCCATTTTCACTTCGTCGGCGTTGCCTTCCAATTCCTTGCCGTTGCGTTGCATGTAATCCAGCCGCCCGATCTCGGTTGCGCCGCTCGAAACCCACACCATACCGGGGCGAAGTTGCCGACCGAGCCGTGCGAATTTGTTGTAGTCCACGTTGTTGTGACGGCTGTCTACAAGAGCCATCGAGCCGATCTTGCCTACCACGTCTATCATAGTGTATATGATACCACACCCCGCCATTACTGTCAAGATACTGACAGCGCTTGCTAATAAGCAATTGTTGTGGTATACTGTTTATATGAAGCATTTTACCGCTCTGAAAGACGCATATTCGCTGTGCGAGGCCATCGGCAGTCCCGTTCGCATGGATATTTTGTCGCAGATCCTCGAACACCGCGCCGTAACGCTCACCGATCTGGCGCGCAATCTGCACCTGACCAACGGCGCGCTCACGTCGCACGTGAAAAAATTGGAAAGCACGGGGCTTATCCGCATCACCGAACAATCGGGCAAACGCGGCACTGCCAAGGTGTGTTCCATCGCGCTCGACAAGATCCTCATAGACGTGGCCTCTTTTCTGCCCGAAAAAACGCAGTCCTTTCAACTGCCCGTAGGGCAATACCGTTCGGCGCAAACGAGCAAGCGTTGCGCGTTGATCGGCGCCAAAGGATTTATCGGAGAAACGGACGATCCGCGCTATTTCACCTACCCCGAACACGCCGACTGTTTGGGGCTGTGGATGACCGACGGCAAACTCACCTACACGTTGCCCACGCCGCAAAGCGCGGGATCGGTGATCTCGGAAGTCCGCTTTCATTTCGAGATCAGCGCCGTTTCGTCGCACGGCGAAACGTTGCCCGGTCAAATCTCCTTTTTTATCGACGACGTGGCGCTCGGCGCCGCCACCTTGCCCGCCGAAAACCGCGACCGCAAGGGCGCGCTCGGCCCCGATTGGTATGATGCGGTGTTTCCCCAATACGGCAGTATGAAAACGCTGGCCGTGAACGCGCGCGGCAGTTTTTGGGACGGCGTGAAGATCTCCGAAGTAACGTTGGCGCGACTACGCGATCTCAAAACGTTTACGCTCTCTTCGCCCGACGGCTTTGCGCTGTTCGGCAAAAATTTGGGCGACTACGCCGTGGAAATAGGCTACACCATAGAATACGACCGCGACGAATAAGCACATTGTAAAAAGGACGGAACGCTATGCCGATCCGTCCTTTTATCATACTCGTTTTACGTCGTTACGCCGCTATCGTCCGCTTGCTCTTGCGACGGCTCGGATATAGGCGCGTCTTTTGGCTCGTCGGGCGTTTCTTCCCGCGGCGCCTCGTCTTGCTCTTCCTCGCTTGGCGGCACGCTTTCTTGCGCGGCGCCTTCGTCTGCCGATACTTCTTGTTTGGGCGGCGCGGTGTGCGGATCGGCCATGATCTGGGCCAGCGCCTCTTCTTTGGCCTTTTTGAGCGATTCGGCCAACTTTACGTCGCCCGCTTCGAGCGCTTCCTCTATGGCCGTGTCGTAATCGGGGATCTTACGCAACAAAAAGTGATTGAGATAGCTTTTCTTTTTGCGCAAAGCGATATAGCCCAAAATGCACACTATAAGCGCCGAACCGGTGGAAACGATCACGTCGCCCATGGTGTCCACCAATCCGTAGCCTTGCTTGGCCCACTTGGGATCGATCCCTTCGGGCGGGATATACCGTTGCATGTTGGTGCCTAAAAACGTATCGGACGCAAACTCCAAGATCTCCCACAAAAGCGCAATGGCCAAAGCGAAACAAAAGGAGAACAGCGCCACGAAAAACGGACTGAGTTTTAGGTGCGTGTTGTGCGATTTGTTGAGGATATTCACAAGCGAAAATCCGCCCAACGCAATGGCAAACCCGCTCGTTGCGTGCAATATTTTGTCAAACGCCAAACTCTGGGTGTAAATGCCTTGCACCTCGCCCAAAATAAAGTGCGCCGCAATAAACACCAACACGAAGATATGAATGGCCGAGGGAATGTAAATGCGGAATTTCCACTGCACAAAGCTGGGGATATTGTAGAGGATAAGCGCCAAAACGCACAGCATGGTATGCGCGATGTGTACCGCTTGGTTCACCTTGTCGTTGCGGTCCACAATGATGAACACGATAGAGTATATCATGGTGGCCACGATCGCAAGCTCGAACAACCAATATACCACACGCGTGGCCGTTGTGTTCATTTTGAGCACGTTGATCTTTGTCTTTTCGTCTTTGTCTTCTTTCTTCATGACCGTTCCGTAAGGTTACGACCTTGTTCTTCCCGTCCGCGCACGGCTTTATGTGCTTTAGCGCGCCACAACCGCCGCCATATTGTAAAGTTCCACGTCGAATTTCTTTTTCATGCGGCACGCCGTTACGATGTCCTCGTCGTACAGCTTGTTGTCGCGTATGCCCACCACGCGGTTGCTCACGCCGCGCTCTAATAGTTTCACGGCGTACACGCCCATCGACGTGCCCAAAAAGCGGTCTTTCATGCTGGGACTGCCGCCGCGTTGCAAATGCCCCAACACGGTGGAACGCACGCTCAGCCCCGTGCGTTTGCCGATCTGCTCCGCCCAATCGGCGGCGCTGCCCGCCCCCTCGGCCAGCAACACGATGCCGCTGTGCTTGCCGCGCTGTTTGCTCGCCTCCAACCGCTCGCACACTCTGTCTATATCGATCTTGTGTTCGGGCACGATGATCACTTCGGCGCCGCCACCCAAGCCGGCGTATAACGCCAGATCGCCGCAGTTGCGCCCCATCACTTCCACGATAGACACGCGATCGTGGCTGGACATCGTATCGCGGATTTTATTGATAGCGTCCAATATGGTGTTGCACGCCGTGTCGAATCCCAACGTGTAATCGGTGTACGCCAAGTCGTTGTCGATCGTGCCGGGAATGCCGATAGACGGAAAGCCCAATTCGCTGAGCGCTTTGGCGCCCATAAACGAACCGTCGCCGCCGATCACGATAAGCCCCTCCACGCCGTGGGCCACCAATTGCGCGAGCGCTTTTTCTTGCCCCGCTTTTTCTTTCATTTCCAAACAGCGCGCCGTACGCAAAATGGTGCCGCCGCGTTGGATGATATCCGAAACGCTGCGCATGTTCATGTTGGTGAGCTTGCCTTCCAATAAGCCCGCATAGCCGCGCTCCACGCCCATCACTTCCATGCCGGCGAAAATGCCGTAACGCACCACCGCGCGGATGGCCGCGTTCATGCCGGGCGCGTCGCCGCCCGAAGTTAAAACCGCAATTTTCTTCATATGCCTAACCCTCCCGAAATAACACGCCCGCCCGCGGGCAAATCATACAAAACACGGGCGCAAAATGCACCGATACTATTGTAGCAAAAAACGATACAAAATACAACTGTTTTCGGCATGTAAAATATTCGCTTTTTTTCGCATGCAACAAAAAGCCGCGCTCACCGAACTGTTGCGCAGTTTCGAGGCGCGGCACGCGTAAAACCGTTTACGCTTTTTTGGCGGCCACTTTGACGTTGGCGTCGCCCAACAGGCCTTTGGCCTCGCAAAGCAGCGTGTCGTCTATGCGCACGCCTATATTGAGCGGATACAGTTTGCCGTCGTCCAGATTTTTGCAATACGTTTCGTCGCGGCCGGGATAGGCGGCCAAAATATCTTGCAAGTTGTCCATCACCGACGGGTGGCTGTTTTGAAAAGACAGATAAAAGCAGATCATTTTGGGCGGCACTTCGGGCGCCAGATCGCGCCACGGCTCTATGGAATCCACCCAGACGGTCACGCTGTCGTCGCGGCTCTTTATTTTGCCGCTCACGGTGACCATGCTGTCTTTCACGAAAAAGTTTTTGAGTTTTTTATACGTGTAACCCGTGAGCATGAGTTCTACGGTGCCGTATAAGTCCTCCAGCTTGCCCACGCCCAATTCCTTGCCCATTTTGGTGATCTTTTTTTCGGCCTCTATGAGCATACCGCCCAACCGCACGGGCGTGTCGTCGGGCAAGCCTTGCAACTCGCCCTCCTCGTTCTCGGTCTTGCCGATATTGGCGGAGTTGTGCGCGTATTGCTTTAAGTGCCCCGTGTATTCTTCCAAAGGGTGCCCCGTAAGATACACGCCCGTCACCTCTTTCTCTTTGGCAAGCTTTAATGAAAGCGGATACTCGCGCATATCGGGATACTCGAACGTGTCCAGCGTGTCGCCGCCGTCCGCCATATCGAAGAAAGAAAACTGCCCTTTCAAGCGCGCGGCACGGTCTTTGTTCACGCGATCGATGATGCTTTCGTACACCGCGATATATTGGCTGCGCGTTTTGCCGAGGCAATCGAACGCGCCCGCATAAATAAGGCTTTCGAGGCAGCGCTTGTTGATCTGCGCTTCGTCGGTGCGCTTTACAAACTGCACGAAATCGGTAAAATCGCCTCCCTTTTCGCGCTCGCGTATGATCTCGTCGATCACCGCGCGCCCCACGTTTTTCACAGCCACCAACCCCGTGCGCACCGCGCCGTTTTCCACCGTGAATTCGGCAAACGATTTGTTGATAGAGGGCGGCAACACCGTTACGTTGCGCTCTTTGAGATAAGACAAATAGTTGCGGATCTCGTCTATGCTCGTGATACGGTTGTTGAGCACTGCCGTGATAAACTCCACGGGGTAATACCGTTTTAAGTACGCCGTTTGGTAGGCCAAATACGCATAGGCGGCGGCATGGCTCTTATTGAAGGCATAAGAGGCAAACGCGATCATATCGTCGTATATCTTGTTGGCCACGTCTTCGGGCACGCCGTTCTTCACACAGCCGGGTATGACCGTGCCGTGATCCACCGTGCCGTTCACGAACACTTCCCGTTCCTTTTCCATGGCGTCCACCTTTTTCTTGCTCATCATGCGGCGCACGTTGTCGGCGCGCCCCAGCGTGTAGCCGCCCAAAGCTTGCACCATTTGCATAACTTGCTCTTGGTACACCATGATGCCGTAGCTTACTTCCAAAATGGGTTTGCAAAGCGGGTGATCGTATTTGATCTTGTCGGGGTTTTTCTTGTTGAACACGTACTCGTCGATCTTGTCCATGGGGCCGGGACGGTACAGCGAAATACCGGCGATGATATCTTCCAAACTGCTCGGCTTTAGGTCGCGCATGAACTTTTTCATGCCTTCCGATTCGAGCTGGAACACCGCGTGCGTGTCGCCCTCGCCGATCAGCTTGAATACGCCGTCGTCGTCGTAGCCGCCTTCTTTGCCGTAAAAGTCCAGCGTCACCCCTTGGGTCACTTTTATGATGTCTATGGCCTTTTTGATATCGGTGAGCGTTCTAAGCCCCAAAAAGTCCATTTTCAATAGGCCGAGTTCTTCGCACTCGATCATATTGAACTCGGTGGTAACGATACCGTCGCCGTTTTTGGCCATGGGCACGTGGTCGGAGATGGGGTCGCGGCAAATGATGACGCCCGCGGCGTGCATGCCCGTTTGGCGCGGCATGCCCTCTATCTTCATGGCCATATCCAAGATGATGCGCGCCATCTCGTTGTTTTCGTACATATCTTTCAGCTCGCCGATCACGGGGCTCGGCTCGTTGTCTTTCCACTTTTGCAAGCCGAGGATATGCGGCAAATGCTTTTTGCCCATCATGGCGGGAATCAGCTTTGTGATCTTTTCCACTTCGGAATAGGGGTAGTTGTATACCCGCCCCACATCTTTCACCGCCGCTTTGGCCGCCATGGTGCCGAACGTTACGATCTGCGATACGTTGGGCGCGCCGTATTTTTCGGTAACGTACTGAATAACAAGTTCGCGCTTATCCACGCAAAAGTCTATATCGAAGTCGGGGTTGCTGACGCGCTCGGCGTTTAGGAACCGCTCGAAAATGAGTTGGTATTTCAAGGGGTCTACCTTGGTGATACCGATGGCGTACGCCACGATACTGCCCACGCCGCTGCCCCGCCCCGGCCCTACGGGCACGTCGTGCGTTTCCGACCAATGGATAAAATCCCACACGATCAAGAAGTAGTCCACAAACCCCAAACGGTAGATAACGCCCAACTCGTATTCGGCGCGCTTTTCGATCTGTTCGGTGATCTCGCCGTACTTTTTTTGCAAGCCGTCGAAGGTGAGTTTGCGCAAATACTCGTACGGCTCGCTCCCGTCGTCCGGATAGTAAGACGGCAACAGCGGCTCCTTGTGAAAATAGTAGCAACCGTCGCACTTGTCGGCGATCTCGCGCGTTACTTCCAAGCTTTCGGGCAACGACGGAAAGAGCGACAACATTTCGTCGTAGCTTTTCAAATAAAATTCTTTGGTGGGGAAATAGCCGTCGTCGGTGATGCCGTCGTCGGTCATGCCCGTGTCTTGCTTAAGTTCGTCTTCGTTATACACCATGGTGGTGCGAAAGGAAATGCACTGCAACACTTTTTGCATGGCCGAATCGGCCTTGGTGAGATAGTGCACGTCGTTGGTAGCCACGATCTTCACGCCGTTTTCGCGCGCCAAACGCACCAAGTGGGGCAACACCGTTTTTTGGTCTTTTATATTGTGGTCTTGGATCTCTATGTAGAAATCTTCGCCGAACAAACTTTTGAACTCTTTGACGCACGCATCCGCTTTGTCCATATCGCCCGCCAATATCGCTTGCGGGATAACGCCCGCGATACACGCCGACAAACAAATAAGCCCCTCGGTATATCGGCGCAACAGTTGCATATCGATACGCGGCTTGTAGTAAAGTCCTTCGGTGTACGAGCGCGACACAAGCTTTACGAGGTTTTTATACCCTTTTTCGTTTTTGGCCAACAGCACCAAATGGTTGTATTTGGGCATTTTGCCGCCTTGCGTGCTTTTTACTTGCATGTCCTCGCACATATACAGCTCGCACCCTATGATGGGTTTGACCTTATAGGGGCGCTTTTCGGCCATGAACTCGTAAAAATCCGCTTTGGGGTCGGTGTGCTTTACCGCCGCTTTCACAAACTCCAAAACGCCGTACATGTTGCCGTGGTCGGTGATGGCCACCGCCGGCATGTTCAACGCGTCGCACGCCGAAAACAGCTTGCCTATGCGCGTGGCGCCGTCTAACAAACTGTATTCGGTGTGCACGTGCAAGTGCACGAATCGTTCATGTTGCTTTTGTTCTTCTTGCCGTTGTTCCATGATGTTTCCTTATAGGGCGCTTGCGTGCAACAGTTTGATCACCGCGTCGAGCGCCGCTTCTTGGTCGTCGCCCTTGGCGATCACGGTGACCGCATCGCCCGCGCGGAGCGCCAAGCTTATCACGCCCATCAAACTTTTGGCGTTGATCTTTTTGGTGCCCATTTCCAGCGTGATCTCGCTGTCGAACCGCATGCCGCTCATCACGAGCTTTTGCGCGTCGGTGTTCACAAACTGTCTGCCTACCGTCGTTTCCTTAAAAACCATTTTCCCTTCCTCCCTTTCGGTTGCGTGCATTTGTTCCAAACGCCGCAGTCTGTTTTTCAATCCGCTCTTGGAGATGCCGAGCGCCGCGGCCAACTGTTCGTAGCTGTAGTCGGGGTGTTGCAGTCTTGCCGCCGCCGTGTCTTTGAGCGCGGGCGTGAGCGTGTCGAGCGGCAACGACCGAATGTGCGCGCACTGCCTAAGCCCCGTGTCTATCTGTTTGTCTATATTGTATAAATCGCAGTTCTGCTGGCGGTTTAGATGCTCGGCCATTTGTCTGTCCACCAAAATGGAATTGAGCCGTAAAACCGCCTTTGCCGCCCCCATAAGGGCAAGGCAATCGCAAATGCCCGCGCCCGACTTGCAATACACCACCGCCCGCGCGGCGCGCACCGCCACTTTGGCCGCAATGCCCGACCGCGCGAGCAATTGCGCGAAATCGTCGGCAATGGTCTTTTTTCCGAACGAAAACTCCAAGTGATATTTGCGCGCGTTGAGATTGCCCGATCCCAAATACGCGCCGCGCACATAGGCCGCCGCCGCGCTCTGGTCCTCGACAAATTCGGGCGCTATATGCTCGTTCACGCGGCCGCCCTCGCCGTCTAACACGCGGCAAGCGATCAAAAACGACAGCGCGTTGTCGAGCACCAATTCGCTCGTTTTGCCGCGCATGTGCACCGTGCACGCCCGCCCCGTCAAGCTTTCGGCCGTGGCTTGCACCGCTTGCAAAATGGTGCGGTTTTGCGTGGACACGGTAACCGCCACGCGCCCGTCGTGAATGAGCAGCGACCCCGACGAAAAAAGCAATGCCGACATAAACGCCAATTTGTCTTTGCGCGAAAACAGCGGCTTGCCCGCGATCTCCTCTTTGCTGTCTTTGCACAGCGTGAACGCAAACGTGTTCTGCGCGGCGGCGTTTTCTTTGCGGTTGTCTGTCCGGTTCAATCCTCTCTTCCTCTCTCGCTCCGAAACGCGGGGCGCTTGCCGTAGTTTGCGATCTGTTCGAGCGGCACGCCCAGCTTTTGCAAGCGCGCGAGCGGCAACGCGAAATTACCGATATCCATAGGATTATGCGCGTCGCTGCTGCAAATAAACGTGCACCCCTCGTTTGCCGCCTCTTCCAACGCGCGGTCGTTCAGCGCGATCCGTTTGCCGTTCAGCTCGAACAGCGTGCCGAAAAACTTGCAAGCGCGCGCCACTTCGCGGATCTCGCACGGACAACCGTTGCCGGGGTGCGAAAGGATGTCGATGTCGTTTTTTTCGATCGCGCCGAGATAGGCGTCGGTGTTGCGCGCCACCGTAGCGGCCGAATTTCGCCCCGTGTTGTTGGCCCAAAAATACGCGGCCGCCGCGGGCGAGTGCCACACAAGTTTGTGATAGCCGCACACCACGATGTCCAGCGTCTGCTTGTCCGACGGCAACACGTCGATGTCCCCGCGCCGCGACAGTATATTGGCCTCCACGCCCAGCAACACCTTGACTTGCGGGTATTTTACGGCCAAACCGTCTATTTCCGCGCGCATGCGGGCGATCTCGCCCCGCCGCACGTTATACACCATGTGCCGAAAGCCGTGATCGGTAACGGCTATTTCTTTCAGTCCCAAACGCGCCGCCTTGAGCACGCTGTCCTCGATACTGCCCTTGCCGTGGCTGTACACCGTGTGCGTGTGGTAGTCGCCGTAAAACTCGGTTGTTTGCGTGTTCGCGGTTTTCGTCCGTTCGGTCATCCAAAAAAATCTCCCAATAGTTTGATCTCGCGCGTAAGCCTTATGCCGAAACGGTCGAATACGACCGCTTGCGCCGTGTTCATCAGTTGCAGTATGTCGCCGCTCGTGGCGCCGCCGCGATTGACGATAAAGTTGGCGTGTTTGCAAGAGATTTCGGCGCCGCCCGCCGTTAAGCCTTTTAGACCGGCCTTTTCTATCCACTTGCCCGCCGCGCCTTGCTCCGTGCCCTTAAATACACTGCCCGCGCTGGCGCCTTGCGGCTGTGTTTGCCGCCGCAAAAGCAAGTTCTCCCGTCCGCGGGCGCGTTCGGCGTCTTTGTCGCCTGCGGGCGCTTTGAGCGTGAGCGAAAGCACCGTGCCTTTCAGCGCACTGCCGCGATACACAAACCCGCATTCTTCGGCCGACAGCGTTTGGCATCGGCCGTTTACAAGCACCGTAACGCTTTGCACCGCGTCCGCCATGCAACCGCCGAACGCGCCCGCGTTGCCCACCGCCGCGCCGCCGGCGCTCCCCGGCATTCCGTACGCCCACGCAAGCCCCGCGCGCCCCGCCTCGGCATAGGCGCGCGCCAACACGCTCACGGGCACGCCGCTGTCGCACGTGCACCTATCGCCCGATATCTCGTATCTTTCGGCGCGGTTTATCACCACGTCGCCGTCGTATCCGCCGTCGCCGATCAACACGTTGCTGCCCCGACCCAAAACGAGCGCGCCGTTTATAGCGGCTTGCGCCAGATCGTGCGCGTTATACGCTATGCCCAACCGCCGCGCGGGGCCGCCCGTCAAAAAGGTGCAGTATCGCCACAACGGCGCGTCCGCAATATATTGTATCATATTTATTCTACTCCATACGGCGATTTTTTGCAAGGGTTTCGCACAAAATCGCCGTTGCATTTTTTTGTTTGCGTTGTAAGGGCAAACGCCGTATCTTTTTGTATGCGCGAAAAGGCGCAAACGTTCCCGCCCGCGGGGCTTTTGCGCGTTATTCGCCGCCGCCGAAAAAGGACAAGCGTCTTGACATCGGCAAGCAAATTTGCTATAATGACAATATGTTGCAAAATGAGGCAAAAATCGTCGCGCTCGGCGCGGCGGCCAACGCGGCGTGCGAAACGACGGCGCCCTCCAAAGCGGCGGTATCGGCCGCCGTGGCCTATCTGACGGGCAAGACCGACAAAGCGGCGTTTGTCAAAAAGAGCGCCAAAAGTCCGCTGTACGCCCGCTTGATCGCCGTGGCCGACGGGAACGCGCAAGAGTGCACCGCCGAATCCTTTTGCGCCGTGCACAAAGCGCTATACGAACCCAAAGCCAAGTGCGGCGAACTGCGCAGCGGCGAGCTTACGCTGACGGGCGGCAGTTGCACCCCGCCCAACCTTTTGCGCGGCTCGCTCAAAAACGTGTTGGCCAAGCTCGAACAAGTGCAAGGCGCCCCCGCCGCAAGCAAAACGGATTTTGCCGCCAACCTCTGCTGCTACTTGCGCGAACTTCTCATACTTTCCCCTTTCACCTACGGCAACGACGCGGCGCGGCGCGCCTACTTGCAAAATTTTTGCATGCAACGCGGCTTTTTGCTCAACTATGCGGCGGTGAGCAAAAAGGAACTGACGGCCTCCGAAACAACGGCGTTTGCCTCCGACGATCCCCAACCGCTATTCACCTTGCTTGTAAAATGCCTAAGCTACCAACGCGAAGAACCGCCCAAAAAACGGCGCGCGCGCACCGTGCCCGCACCCGCGCGGCAACTGCCCGAAAAAGCGCCCGCCGAAAAAGAGAAAGCGCCCCGCAAGACCATAACCGCGCCCGCCAAAAGCGGACACGAAGAGATCGCCGCCGCCGAACGGCGCAACCGCGTAGCCGTGCCCGCGCCCGTTGCGGCGCGTCCGCCGTTGCCCGATAAACCGACGGGCGAAAAACAACCGCTCGAAAAAGCAACGGCCGAACCACAAAAAGCAACGCGTACGGAAACGGAGATATTGCGCGAACTCAAAGACGTGCAACGCGCATTGGCCGCGCTCACCGTGCGCGTGTCCGAACTGATCAAAGATCTTTCCGACAAGTCGTAGCGACTGTTGTCGAAACACGCATACTACTCGCTTTTTTCGACTATGCAAAAAAAGTCGAAAGGTGCATACTACTCGCACTTTTCGACTTTTTCCGTTGTTGTTCCCGTTCGCGGGCGGCCGTTTTCGCCGCCCTTACAAATTGCGGTTTGTTATTTCTTTTTCTTGCACTTGACGTCCGCGCGGTCTTGCGGCACCGCCAACTTGATCTTTTTGGGATAGGTTACCGTAAACGCGCCGTTTTGCAAAACCACGTCTATGGTGCCGTACGGCGTGGGGTATTGCAAGGTATACGACGTTAAGCCGCCCGACACGGGCGACACATACACGCTTTTGCAACCCGCCTCTACGGGGCGAATGCCGCCGAGCGTGCGGATCAAAAAGGGCACCGGCCCGCAAGACCATCCGTGGCACAGCGAATGCCGAAATCCCACATAGCAATAATCGCCGAAATCGCCGTGAATATCCTTTTGTCCCGCTTGCGGTCTTTCATCGATACGCGACGTGCCGTCCGCCCAATCCATATCGAAGTTTTCCCAAAACGTGGTGGCGCCTTTGTCGAGCATGGCGCCGTAATACGTTTTCATGATCTCGAGCGCTTGGTCGGCTTGCCCCGCAGCGGCCACCGAGTCGAGAATGTAATAGCTCATAAAAGTGCTCATGCCGCGCGCGCCGCCGTCCGTTAAAAAGGCAGCCGCCTCTTTGGGCGCGCACAGTCCCGCATACACTTTCATGGCCTCGCACTGCTTGCATTCCGCCGACTTTTTCGAAAAACCTTCCAGTTTCGCAAGCATGTTATCGCAAACGGAAAGATCCAGCCCCAACACGCGGAACAATTCTTTGGCGCGTTGCGCCGCCAAATACGCCAGCGCCGTGATCCCGATGATCTCATCGGGCGTTTCATGGCTGGGCCAATCGAACAAACTGTCGCCGCCCACGTCGAGCGTGCCGTCGTCGCGCACCAAAGAGGCGATCTGCCGCACCACGCCGTCGATATACGCACGCTGTTCGGTAAGATAGGTCGCGTTGCCGTTTTGCCTATAGTAATCGGCCAAAATGATCACCCACCACATGGAATACGTGGGAATGCCGTTCATCCAACCGGGCAAGGGCGTGTGCGCGCGGGCGTATTCGAGCGAGGCAAGCACCGAGGGATCGTCGCCGAACAAGCTGACAATGCCCAACGTTTCGGGGTGCATGTCGCCCACCCATACCAAACGGTCGCGTTTGATGCCGTCCCAAATATAGCGTTGCATGTTCAGCGTGAGCGTGCGCGACGCCACCGAAAAAATTTCGTTTACGCGCTCGTCGTTACACACAAAACCGCCCACGGGCGAAAGATCGCGGTGCACGTACACGCACGTGATCGCCTTTATGTAACATTCGCCACCCGCGGGAAAATCGATGCGCGCGAAACGGAATCCCGTTTCCATAAAAGTCATGTCGGAATAGTCGAGCAAATCCACCTCGGCGTCGCGCACCGTGTGGTGATTGCCGCATCCTTTTTCGCCTATCTCGGCGCACGTTTCCGAAACCGACTCGCCGCAACGGATACGCACCCGCAAACCGCCGCCCGCTTGCAATGTGAGCAAGCGAACGCCGCCGTTGTATTCTTTGCCGAAGTCCAGAATCATGTGCGCTTTGCCTTTCACATGCACCAAATGCGTTTCGCTGGTGCCGATCTGCAGATCGACGGGCTCCAAAAGTTTTTGCGCCTCGTTCACTTCGCCCGCGCTCTCCACAATTCGAACGGGGAAAACGTCCTCGCGCAATCTCGTATCCATCATTTCTCTTTTTTCTCCTTTTTCGTGTACACGTGTACCGACAATTCTATTATACATGTATTTCAAGCATTCGTCAAGACGTTCCGGCAAAAAAGTTCAAACTTTGCACGCGCAAGTGGATGCGCGCACCACAAGTTCGGGCGTGATCTTTTGGCGCAACACCACGCTTTTGTTGTCGATATTCTGTTTTAAGATATCGAAAATGCGGCGGCCGTACTCTTGGGCGCGGTGGCTTATGGTGGTGAGCGCGGGATAGGACGAACGGGCAAACAAGATGTCGTCCATGCCCGCCACCGAAACGTCTTCGGGCACCGACAGCCCGTTTTCACGCAACGCGCGCATGGCGCCCAGCGCCATGAGATCGTTGGTGCACATCACCGCCGTAAACGGTTGCCCGCTTTGCAACAGCCGTACCGCCAATTCGTAGCCTTTTTCTATGGTGCTCTCATACGGACGGGCGCCCGTTATCGCGATCGGCTCGTTCTCGCCCAACTGTTCGCGCATGGCGTCGCGGAAAGCGGGCAATCGTTTATCGAACTCGAAGCCGTCGTCGAAACAACTTAAAAAAGCGATCTTTTTGTGTCCCAACAAACGCAAATGCTCCACGAGCATGCGAATGCCGGCGGCAAAGTCCAGCGCAAGGCCGCACACGCGCGCGTCCGAAAAGCCGCGCAGCGACGTGATGATCACGCTGATGCCCCGCTCCAACATGCGGGAAATGTGCGAGTTGTCCACGGCGGACGGATCCACCGAGAGGAACACGCCGTCCACTTTGCGGCTGATGAAATTGTCCACATAACTTTCCAACCGATGCACGCCGCCGCAAATGTGCGTAAAGTAGCCGTTTTGCATGGCCGTTTCTTGTATGGCGCGGATAATTTCCATTTGCAACGGGCTGGTGATATCGTCGGTGAGCACCGCTATGGTATCCGAACTGTTTTTGCGCAACGACGCGGCCACCATATCGGGCTGATAGTTTAGCTCTTCGGCCGCGCGCATAACTCTTTTTACGAGATCGGGCGAAACGTAGCGCTTACGCGAAAACACATACGACACCGTAGCGCCCGATACGCCGGCGCGTTGCGCCACGTCCTCGCGTCCGTAATGTCCGTTTTTGCTTTTTTCCGCCATAGTCCCGCCCTTTCCCGCAGTCTGTTTTTTGTTCGGTGCCTTTTATGCTATTATAATAGCATTGCAAAGCCGTGGTTGTCAAATGCTTTTACGGCGCGCAGACTGCACATATATTGCGCCTGTCTTGCACAAATAAACACGTGTGCGTATGCGCATGTGCGCCTTTTTCGCACACCGAGAGAGAAAAACGCCCCTATGCGCCGCGGCGCATGCAAAATATCACGATTCCAAAAAGAGATCGATGTCCTCTTTTTGGTCGTGGTTTTTCATGCGGGTATCCAATTCGGCCAACGTATCCACGCCCATGCTCTTAAGGCGGTAGTTACGGGCCGCCGCCTCCATGATCACGGCCAAGTTGCGCCCCGGCTTTACGGGGATCGTGTGCATGGGCAGTTCCACTTCCAAAATGTTATACGTTTCTTGCACGTTGCCCAAGCGGTCGTATTCTTTTTCTTCGTCCCACGTTTCCAACTTGATCACCAGATCGATAGACGTGGTAAGTTTTACGGCGCCCGCGCCGTACATGCGTTTGATATCCACGATACCCACGCCGCGCAATTCCATAAAATAGCGGATCACGTTGGGCGCCGCGCCGATCAAGCGGTCGGACACGCGCTTTATGCACACGGCGTCGTCCGCCACCAAACGGTGGCCGCGTTGGATAAGTTCGAGCGCCGTTTCCGATTTGCCGATGCTCGATTTGCCTATGATGAGAACGCCCACGCCGTAAAGATCGAGCAACACGCCGTGCGACGTTTGCGTAGGAGCCAATAACTTGTTGAGAAAAATGCTCAGTTCGTTGATAAACATGGTGGTGCGCTGTTTGCTCCGCAGCACCACGCGACCGTATTTTTGCGCGCTCTCTATCAGTTCGGCGCACGGCTCTAAATGCGAACAAATCACAAGGCAAGGCACGTCGTAACTCAACAAACGGTCGCACGCTTTTTTGCGATGCGCGGCGTCCATGCTTTTGAGATAGGCCGTTTCTTGCTCGCCCAAAATTTGCACGCGCTCGTAGCCGAAGTGCTCGTAGTAATCGGCCAACTGCAAACCGGGGCGGTTAATGTTGAACGTGGAAAAGTGAATGACGCTCTTGTTGCCGTTGTGCAACACCTCCAACCCCATCTGGCGGCAAAACTCCTCCACGGGCAGATCCATTGCGTTTTCTTCCACCTCGCGGTGCGAAATCTTGGTCATTTTGATGATCTTAGACATGGTATTCTTTTCTCCTTACAATTGCTCGCGCATGATTTTTTCCAACAGTACCGCCACGCCGTCGGCGTCGCAATCTTCGGTGATATAGTCGGCCGCCGCTTTTACTTCGGCCACCGCGTTGCCCATGGCCACGCCAAGGCCGGCCGCTTGCAACATTTCTATGTCGTTCAGCTCGTCGCCCACGGCCGCGCTGCGCGCCGCCGCGATGCCCAAATGCTCGCACGCCCGTATCAGCCCGTTGCCCTTGCCCGCGTTTTCGCTCACCGCCTCTATTAACCGCGGATGCGACGCAAACGTTTTTACGTGCGGCAAACTTTGAAACGCCCGCAACATGTCCGCACGCGCCGACGGCTCTATAAAGCACAGCACTTTCAACACGGGCGCGGTGGCGCTTTGCACCGACTCGCTCGCTTTGCAATGCGTCCACACGGGCTGTGTGCGCACGCGCTCGAAATAAAAAGCGTTGACATCGTTGGGTGCGGGTGCGTAAATATTGTCGGCGGTGTAATATTGACAAGTAAGCCCTAAGCTTTCCGCCCTTCGCAAAAACGCCGCGGCGCTCTCGGCGGGCATACCTATCTCGTGCCATGTTTGGCCGCTCTTCGCCCCGCGCATCAATGCGCCGTGACAGCTCAGCACGGGCACGTCGTCTACTATGCCCAATTCGCCCAAACGCTTTGCAATGGACCGGTAGCCCCGCCCCGTGGATACGGCAAACGTGCCGCCCTTTTCCGTAAATGCCCGCACCGCCGCCACGGTGCGCGCCGAGATCGTATCGTCGTTTCGGCGCAACGTGCCGTCGAAATCACTCACTACCAAATCGTATCGCATAAGGCAAGTATACTATCTTTCCGCGCCGTTGTCAACAAACTCGCGATTTTCCCGTCGCTTGTCTGCATGTGCATATCACCATCGAATAACTGTTCATGCCTCCGCGGGTGTTACTTGCGCTTTGCGCACAACGTCTAACACATACGATTCGGCGTTCAGCCCCAACACGGTAAGCGTGATCTCCGCCAACGGTATGCCTAGAAATATGGCCACAACGGCGTTGCATACGGCACATAGCAACAAGAAAAACGCCACGGCAATGCAACATATGATAAGGCCGCTTGCGTACAAAAGCGCCACGTTTTTGCCGTTCACCACTTTTTTGAGCGGGATACTGCGGCGCGCATGCAGTAAATACGCCTCTAAAAGCGCGGCCGCGCCCGCCAATAAAACGGCCGCCACGCCGAGAATGACCGCGCCGGGCGCCCACAGCGCGTGCAACAGCGTCAGCGCCACGATGAACGCCGTGGAAAGCAACGAATCGATACAAGCCGCTAAAAAGAACTTGCCGATCCCGCGCCGCGCAACGTCGCGTCGCACCAAAAATTTGGTGAGCATATACCCGCCCGCCAACGACAGCAACACAAAGAAAATAAACACCGCCATGCCCGCCACCACGTGCGCGGCCGCCGTATCCACCGCCGTCACGATCTTATCGGACACCGATTCGCTGCCCGGCAACATCGATTGCACGCAACCGTTGAGTGTTTTTGTGAGCCATTCTTTGCGGAGCACGGTGGAAACAGCCTCGATCGGTTGGCTCCAATCGAGGGCGCGCACCGCCGCCACAACGGCGTCTTTGAGCGCGGGAAAATCCACGCTCACGCTGTCGGCAATGGTTTTAACGTCCGCCACCAATCCGCGCACCGCCGCCGAACAAGCCGGCCCCAGCACGCAAAATCCCATCACCACGCCAAGCGCCAACACACCCAACGGCGTGAATATGTATTTGAGATTGCGAAAAAAGTTTTTCAGTCCGTTGCCGATCATTTGTTATTCTTCCCTTTCGTGAAAATAGCGGTATACACTGCGCGCCGCGCCCTTGTCGATGCCGTCGATGGCGCAAAGCGCGGCCTCGTCCGCCTCTTTTATATCGTTGAAATTCTCAAATGCCGCCAATAATATCTTGGCTTTCACGGGGCCTACCGACGGGATCTTTTCCAATTGCGAAACGTAACGGTTTTTGCGCAAGGTGCGGTGATAGGTGATCGCAAAGCGGTGCGCCTCGTCGCGGATGCGTTGCAACAGCTTGAGCGCGTTGTCCGATTTAGACAGCAAAATGGGTTGGCTGTTGCCCACCGTGAAGATCTCCTCTTCCCGTTTGGCTAGCCCCACCATGGGGATATCATAGCCGAGCGACTGCATGGCGGCGTGCGCAAACGAAAGTTGACCTTTGCCGCCGTCTATCACGATAAGATCGGGCAGTTCGGCAAACTTTTCGTCGCCCGCTTTGGCGCGCGCAAACCGACGCTTGAGCGTTTCTTCCATGCTGGCAAAGTCGTTGGCGCCCTCCACCGTTTTGATCTTGTATTTGCGATAGTCCGCCTTGCTGGGCGCGCCGCCGATAAACACCACTTGGCTGGATACTTTGTCCACCCCGCTGATATTACTGATATCGTAGCACTCCATGCGCCGCGCCGATTGGATGCCCAAAATGCTTGCCAAACGCTCGCACGCGCCTTGCGTTTGGTCGGATTTTCGCTTGCTTTCGGCCGCCGACTTAGACAAAAAGTCTATAGCGTTTTTTTCAGCGCACACCAACAGCGATTTTTTGGCGCCGATCTTGGGGAAAGTGATTTCCACTTTTCGCCCGCCCAACGACGACAGCGACTCGCCGAGCGCCGCCGCCGCGTCTATCTGTTCGGGCAGGCATATCTCGGCGGGCACAAACGAATCTTTGCGGTAATACTGCCCCAAAAATCCCGCGATGGTGTCGGCATACCCCAAGCCGGCGTCGGTCATATAAAAGTTTTTCACGCCCATCATCTTGCCGCCGCGCACCAAGCAAACGCTCACCGCCGCGCCCGCGCCGTCCGACGTATAGCCGAACAAGTCGAGATCGGTGATACCGCCCAAATTGGCCACCGTGCGTTCGTTCAGTTTTTTGAGAACGTCTAACTGGTTGCGATACGATATGGCGCGTTCGAAGTCCTCGCACTGCGCCGCCCGCTCCATTTTTTCTTGCACGATCCGTTCGGCGGTATCGTCTTTGCCCGACAAAAACGCGATCACTTTTTGCACCGTTTGCGCATATTCTTCTTGCGTGACGCGCCCCGTGCACGGCGCTTTGCACAGCCCGATAAAATAATCGAGGCACTCGCGTTGCCCCTTTAAGGGGCGCATGCGGGCGGCGCACGTGCGCATGCCGTAGGCCGACTTTATGATATTCACCACGTCGCGCACGTTGATGCCGTTAAAATAGGGGCCGAAATAGCGCGCGCCGTCCTTTTTGGTTTTGCGCGTGATCTCCAACGTGGGGAAAGCAAGCGACGTATCGATCTTGAGATACGGGCTGTGTTTATCGTCTTTTAAGAGAATGTTGTATTTGGGTTTGTGCTTTTTGACAAGGTTGGCCTCGAGCGTGAGCGCGTCTTTTTCGGTCAGCGTGATCACGTATTCGAAATCGGCGATATGATCCACCATTGCTTGCACTTTGGGCAGTTTGGGGGAATTGTTGAAATACTGCCGCACGCGGTTGCGAAGCACCACCGCTTTACCGATATAGATAATTTCCCCCGCCGCGTTTTTCATGATATACACGCCGGGGTTTTCGGGCAACGATCGTATTTTTTCGCGCAACAGCTCGCTTTTATCGGCCATATAAATTCCTTTACGGGCGAGAGAACTCGCACCCGCAATAGTTTTGGCGATACAGCCCCGCGTCTTTACTGCGTATGGCAGACAACACAAAACCGTTTTCTTTTTTGAAATCGTTGGGCAAGAAAGCCACGCCGTATTTGGCCGCCAACACCTGCCCCATCTCGTTGATAAAGTTGACGTCTTTGTGCGGGCTTACGCTCAGCGTGGAACAAAAATAATCGGCGCCGATCATTTTGGCTTGCCGCGCCGTGCGCTCCAAACGCATGGCGATACACGCGCGACAACGTCTGCCGCCCTCCGGCTCGCGCTCCCAATCTTCGGACAGCCGCAAAAACAACGAATGGTCATATTCGCATATAAAGGGTTGCATGCCCATTTTCAAAAACTGCGCGGCGCGGAGGTCGTATTCTTTTTTGGTGTCTATATTGGGGTTGTAATAAAAGGGATACACCGTAAAGCCCATGAGCCGCGGCATCACGCCCAGCGTACAAGGCGCGCAACAAACGTGCAGCAACACCTTTTGCCCCACCCGCCGAATGGCGTTCATCTGTCTGTTATAATCGGGATATTGCATATCCTCCCCCTTTTATGCTTGCGCGTTGAGTTTGGCGGTCTGATCGGCCAGCCGCAACGCCTCCAGCATATCGTCGATGGCGCCGTCCATAAACGCGCCGATATTGTAGGTGGTCAGATTGATCCGATGATCGGTTACGCGACCTTGCGGGAAATTGTAGGTGCGTATGCGCTCGCTGCGATCGCCCGTGCCCACTTGCGTGCGGCGGTTTTCGCTGTATTCGGCGTCGGCTTGCGATTGGTAGTAATCGTATAGTTTGCTCTTTAGCACGCGCATGGCTTTCTCGCGGTTTTTGATCTGACTGCGCTCGTCTTGGCACTGCACCACGATGCCCGTGGGCAAATGCGTCATGCGCACCGCCGAATCGGTCTTGTTCACGTGCTGACCGCCCGCACCGCCCGAACGGTAGGTGTCTATTTTAAGGTCTTTCTCGTTGATCTCCACCGTTACGTCTTCCGCCTCGGGCAGTACCGCCACCGTGGCGGTAGAGGTGTGTATGCGCCCTTGCGTTTCCGTTTCGGGCACGCGTTGCACGCGGTGCGCGCCGCTTTCGAACTTTAACAATCGGTACACGCTGTTGCCCGATATTTGAAAAACGGCCTCTTTGATACCGCCCAACTCGGTTTCGTTCACGTCTATGTCTTCCACTTTGTAGCGGTGCGCCGCCGCCCACATCTTATACATGCGCACCAACTCGGCCGCAAACAAGTTGGCCTCTTCGCCGCCCGCGCCGCCGCGGATCTCCACGATCACGTTTTTCTCGTCGTTGGGATCGGTGGGCAACAGCAAGATCTTGAGCTCTTCTTCCGTTTGCTCGTACTGCTGTTTTTTGTCCTCCCATTCCTCTTTGGCCAGCGCCAACAGTTCGGGGTCGCTCTCGGCCGCCAACATTTCTTTGGCGCCGTTTATGTCCGCTTGGATACGCAACAGACGCTCGTACGTGACAACCAACGGTTCGAGCGACGAATGCTCTTTGACAAGCCGCGTCCATTCCTTGTTGTCGGCGATCACTTCGGGGCGCACGATCTGCTCGCCGAGCGCCTCGTATTTTTGTTTGATGCTTTGCAATTTATCGGTGTTCATGGTTTTATTCCTTTATAACGGCCACGCGATCGTTGCCGTCCAGATCTTTTACTATGCGCGTGCGCTCGGCGCCGAACAAGGCGCGCACGGCCTCCGCTTGGTCGTATCCTATCTCTAACAAAAGCACGCCGCCCGCATTGAGCTTTTCGCGGTAGTCTTGTTGTATGCGGCGGTAAAACGCCAACCCGTCGTCGCCGCCGTCCAACGCCGTCATGGGCTGACGCCGCACTTCGGGCGAGAGGTTTTGGATATCGGCGGTGCGGATATAGGGCGGATTGCACACGATGACGTCGAACGTGCCCTCTATCGAGGCAAACATATCGCTTAGCACCGTTTGCGCGTTTTGCCCGCGCAAATTGTCGCGCGCCACTTCCAAAGCTTTTTCGGAAATATCGGCGGCCACCACGTGCGCCCGCGTGGCCTTTGCCACCGCCAACGCCACGCAACCGCTACCCGTGCACAGATCGAGCACGCGCGCCTCCCGCTCGCCGATCTCTTTAATCGTTTCTTCGGCCAACAGTTCGGTTTCCATACGCGGCACCAACACGCTTTCGTTCACCTTGAGTTTGTGCCCGAAAAATTCGCTTTCGCCCAAAATGTAGTCGAGCGGTTCGCCCGCTATGCGCCGCGTGAGCAAATCGGTAAAACGTTTGTAATGCCCCGCATACACCGTTTGCACGCCGCGCAGTTCGTTGCGCCGCACCGTGAGCGTGTGGCACAGCATCCAATCGGTTTCCGCCGCCGCCTCGCGCTCATCAAGGCCGTAGGCACGCAAGGCCGTTTCGCCCTCTTTGCGCACGTCCGCCATGCGATGTTCGCCGAACTTGACGGGCGGTATCGAAGGGTCGGCGTCCATGGCAAGCACCGCCAAAAAGCTCTTTAACGCCACTTCGGCCATGTCGTCTTGCGGCGGATAGGTGGTGAGCCGCTGTAGCGCCAAACCGGGGGCGCGCAACACGGTGGTAAAGGCGTTGTCGGGTAAAAGCGCGAGGCCGCGCAACAACTCGAAACTGAGACCGGCCACCACGGGCAACAGCACCAAACGCGCGCCCGTTAAGATCAAGCGGTTGTCCGCCCACGTCTTACTGCCCAGCGGGATATAGCCCAGCGCCCAACGCGCCAATGCAAACACCAAGATAGACACCACCATCACGAAAAACAAAAAGGTGGTGCCGCAACGGTTGTGCCGCGTGGAACATTTTTGCACGTTTTCCACCGTCATCTCCCAGCCTTTTTCATAACAGTTGATAGTGCGGTGTTCGGCGCCGTGATACATGAACGTGCGGCGAATGTCTTTCATGCGCGAAACGATAAACAGATATAACACAAATATCACGATACGCAGCACGCCCTCGAAAAGGCTTTCGAGCAATATGGCGGTTTTGTGCCCCACGCGGCCGTCAAGCCCCACCGCTTTGCCCAAAATAAGATCGTTGAGAAAGCCGGGCAACAAAATGAACAGCCCCACCGCCAACAGCACGCCCAAAACAACGGCAAACGCCATCCAGCCTTTGCCGGGCGTTTCCTCGTCGGGCGAGGACACCTCGGCGCTGCGCATGAGCGTGCGCATACCCGTAATTAGGCTGGACACAAAACTGACCACGCCGCGCACCACGGGCACTTTGCGATACCATTTGCCGCCCGACAGCCGTTGCGTTTCCAGCTCTATGCCGCCGTCGGGCGTACGCACCGCCATGGCCATGCTGTGTTGCCCGCGCATCATCACGCCTTCCATGAGCGCTTGTCCGCCGATCATGGTGCGCCGCGCTTTTTTTTCTTTTTCTTTCTTTGCCAACGAAATATCCTCTTGCCTGTCCTTGCCCGCGCGCCTCGAAAACAAAAAGAGACCCTTGCGCAAACACGGTCTCTTCTCGGCTCGTTGAAAAATCTCTACTTCTTGTTGTAGCGTTTGTTGAATTTATCGATACGTCCGCCGGTATCCACGTGCTTTTGCTTGCCCGTATAGAAAGGATGGCACTGGCTGCAAACGTCCACTTTCACCACGTCGCCCTTTTTGGTGGAACCGGTAACGAACTTGGCGCCGCAAGCGCATTCCATGGTTACTTCGTGGTAATCGGGATGTATATTCTCTTTCATTCCGCGTCTTTCTCCTTTTTCAGTGTTTCTCCGCGCGTCGTTTGCGCAGATCTCGCATAAAAACCTTAGCCTATCTATTTTAGCACTACCCAAACGTTATGTCAAGCGGTTTAGCGCTATTTCTTGAGCACCATGTCTTTTATATCGCTCACGGCCACTTTGAGCTTTTGTTGCACGGGCAACCGTTCGGCCACTTTGTCGCGCGCGTGCATAACGGTGGTGTGATCGCGCCCGCCGAACATGCCGCCGATGGTGGCTAACGGCAACGCCAACATGTCGGTGATCAAATATATGCAGATCTGGCGCGGCTCTACCACCTCTTTGGTTTTCTTCTTTCCCACCAGCTCTTCTTTACTCACGTTAAAATAGCGGCACACGCATTCTATGATACGCTCGGCCGACACGCTCTCTTCCGTTTTGTCGTTGTAATCTTTGAGCGCCTCTTGCACCAACTCGATGCCCGGTTGCGCGTTATACAGTCGGCTGAGAAACACCACCTTGTTGAGTAAGCTCTCCATGTCGCGGATATTGCTGGACATCTTCTCGGCCATGTACGAAAGCACTTCGAAAGAAAGATTGCATTTTTCGGCTTGCGCTTTTTTTTGCAAAATGGCTATGCGCGTTTCGAGGTCGGGCGGTTGCACGTCGGCAATCAGTCCCCACTCGAAACGCGAACGCAACCGTTCTTCGAGCGGCGAGATCTCTTTGGGCGGACGGTCGCTCGTCAGCACGATCTGCTTGTTGTTTTGGTACAAGTCGTTAAAGGTGTGGAACATTTCCTCTTGCGTGCCCGCTTTGTCGGCGATAAACTGAATATCGTCTATCATCAAAACGTCCACGTTGCGGTATTTGTCGCGAAAATTGGTGCTCTTGCCTTTGGTGGTGCGAATAGACGCGATAAACTCGTTTACGAATTTTTCGCTGGAGGCGTATAACACTTTCAAGTGCGGGTGGCTGAGCCGCACGCTGTTGCCGATGGCGTGCATTATATGCGTTTTACCTAAGCCCGCGCCGCCGTAAATAAACAGCGGATTGTAGCGCGACCCCGGCTCGTCGGCCACCGCGCGCGCCGCCGCGTACATGAATTGGTTGGACTTGCCCACCACGAAGTTTTCGAAATTGTATTTGGGGTTTATGACGTTGGCTTCCACTTTGGGGATCTCTTCTTGCTCTTCCACCGCGTAGTTATCCTCTTTCACGCGGTAGATCTCGGCGTCTTCCTTTTCGATCACCAACAAAGAGGTCATGGAAGGGTCGGCCTCGCGCATGGCCTCGGTGAGCCGCTCGGCAAACTTGTCTACCACAAACTGACGACTGCCCGGCGCCATGAGCACCAGTCTGCCGTCTATCACGCTGATAGGCTCCAACGTTTTGATAAACACGTCGTACGTTACCGCACTGAACTCCGTTTCCAAACTCGTGAGCATTTTGTCCCATAACTCTTTTGCACGCAACATGCTCTGTGTTTCCTTTTTGCCGCCGCGCATGGGCGCGCCCGTTTATTTTCGCTTGTCGATCTCGTAAAAATAGAATTTGAGCAACCGCTCTAGCAGCGCTTGCTTTTCTTCATACCCCAAGCCGTCGCGCAATACGTCGAACAGCGAATTGCAAAACGCTTTGCTCACGATCTCCGTGAGCCGTTCTTCTTGCTTGTCCGCGCCGTCGGGATACAGTTTGCGTTTGAAAATGCGCGACACTTGCTTAAATAACTCTTTGGAAAAATCCTCGTAGCGCGTGCCGTCGCAACAGTCCATCAAAATGAGCATATCGTCGCCGAACGCGTTAAAAAAGCGCAACAGTCCGCCGCTAAGCAGCGGCATGGTTTGCCCCAGCGTTGCCGAATCGATGATCTCCACTTGCTGCAACTGTTCCATGAGCCGCGGCAACGCCTCGTAGGCGGGGCGTACGATGGCGTCTAGCACCCCCGCTTTGCCCTCGAAATACCGATACAGATTGCCCACGGGCACTTGCGCGTTTTCGGCAATGGCCGAGATATTGGCGCCGCGAAATCCGCGCGCAAGATATTCTTTGCGCGCCGCTTGCAAGATACGCTCGCGCACGCAGTCTTTCTTATACTGCATTTCGCCGCCCTCCGTTTTGGTGCAATCAGTATAGCACGCCCGCCCTTTCTTGTCAAACAAAACGCGTTTCTTTAGCGCGACGCCGCGGTTACCTCGCCCGCGCGCACCGTAAACAACGCGTGATCGCCCAAGGCGGCCGAGATCTCGGCGGGCAAGTGCGTGCACGTTACGATGGTTTGAAAACCCTTGCTCCGCTCGATCAGTTTGCGCTGACGGTAGGGGTCGAGTTCGCTCAACACGTCGTCTAACAACAATACGGGGTATTCCCCGCTCTGGGCGTGGTGCAACGCCATTTCGGCCAGCTTGAACGCCAACGCCGCCGTGCGCTGTTGCCCTTGCGAGCCGTAGGCGCGCACGTCGGTGTCGCCCACTTTCACCGCGATGTCGTCTTTTTGCACGCCGCAAGACGTGAAACACAACGTTTTGTCGCGCATGCGGTTGCGTTGCAACTCGGCCGCAAAGTTGCGGCCTATCTCGTCCGCGCCCAAGCCCTCTATGCCTTCGTACTGCAAGCACAAACTCTCTTTGCCGTCGGTGAGATATTCGTGCGCCTCGCGCGCATACCCGCAAAGCTTTTCCACAAAGCCGCGCCGCGTGTTGGCGATCTTTGCCCCCTCGGCCGCCAATTGCGCGTCCCACACGTCCAACACGTCGTCGGTAGCCTTGCCGCTCTTTAACAATCGATTGCGTTGCGACAGTATTTTGTTATACCGCCCCAACAAATAAAAATAGGCCTTGCTCATGCGGCACAGCGCAATATCCATGAACCGCCGTCGATCGCCGGGCGCGTCTTTTATGATGCGCATTTCGTCGGGCGAGAAATAAACGGCGGCCACCACCCCCATCAGTTCGCCCATGCGCGATATGGGCATGCCGTTGACGGCCACCCGTTTGTTTTCGGTGCGATCCAGCCAGATCTCTACCGTGTTTTGGCCGCCGCGATCGGTCGTTGTGCATTTCACTTTGCCGCGTTCGCAACCTTTTTTTATCAATTCCTTGTCGCGCGGCGTGCGCGGCGAACGCCCCACACTGCAAAGACAGACCGCCTCTAAAAGGTTGGTCTTGCCTTGCGCGTTGTCGCCGCACAAAACGTTGATGCCGTTTTCGAACGCTACGCTCGCTTTGGTATAGTTGCGGTAGTCGCTCAGTTCGCAACGCTTTACGATCATATCTAAAGTATAGCACAACCGCCCGCCAAAAGGCAACCGTTCATTCGGTATACAACCGCATAGCGATTGCTTTTGCCATAAGCCGAAATTCACGCGTTTTTTATAGTCGAAACGACCATACAAAAGTCAAACTGACTACTTGTCTGTATACTGAAAGCATGAACGAAAAGATCACTCGATTGTTGCAACAAGAAAAGGCTTTCCCTACGGGCGCATTGGCCAAATTGTTTGCCGATAATCTGAAAGAATGGCGCGACGCGCGCGGGCTGACGCAAAAACAAACGGCGCTAAAGCTTGCCGTGCCCATAAGCACGTATGCCAATTGGGAGCAAGGCAGACGCGAGCCGAGCATATTCGATTATTATAATATTATGTGCGCGTTCGATATCGATGCAAACGATCTGTTTTTCGGCGTTTGAACGGTATATGCCGCACAAAAAAGGCTCTTGCAGGTGCACGTCTGCAAAAGCCTTTTTTTGTTTCGGTTCACAAAGTATTATGCGTTAGGTGGCAAGAAATCCGGCCGCCCGCAGCGAGGCAAGTAATTGGTTGAGCGTGGCGCCCACTTCATCGGGGGTGGGTGTACCTGCCACATCGGGAACGGCGGCCGCCGGTGTAATGGTAGCCGCGGGGCCCGTAGGACCGGTGGGACCTACCGCACCCGTTGCGCCCGTGGCACCCGCGGGACCGATAGGACCCGTAGGACCGGTGGGACCTACCGCACCCGTAGCACCCGTTGCGCCCGTGGCACCCGTAGCGCCCGCGGGACCGATAGGACCCGTAGGACCGGTGGGGCCTATCTCACCCAGATCGGAAGAGCACACGTCTGAACTCCAGTCACGTCTCATCATCTCGT
>CAJULQ010000010.1 GCA_910587595.1 uncultured Christensenellaceae bacterium | reverse complement strand
GTAGCGAAAGAAGGGGGCAGATTTCTCCGCTCCGTTCGCTGTTGCTCACTACGGTACTCGCCTACGGCTCGTGGCGTTCGCGCTAAGCGCTCGGCTGAGCGAAATGACAATGTAGGGGGGCTACGCCATAGGACTGTCGGAAAAAAGATCGGCCACACGTATATCATAGCACCGTGCGAATAAAAACAGATCATGGATATAGAGTTCTCCCGTGCCGTGTTCCCAAGCGCGGTAGGTGCGTTCGGTAACGTGTAAGCGTTCGGCGGCTTGTTTTTGCGTCCACCCGCGCGTTATTCGAAGTTCGCGTAATTTTCGGCCTAGTTCTTTGCATACCTCTGCATAATTTGTGTGCATATTTTTTACTCCTACAATAGTGTAAAATTATTATATCTTACATATGTAAGAAAGTCAACAAAAATTCTTACATTTGTATATAATAAGAACATGGAGTTTCAAGATATATTTAAGCAGTTGCGAAAAGATAGGGGCATCGGGCAAGTTGCTTTGGCGGAAGCGTTGGGCGTCAGTAAAGGCGTGATCAGCTTTTGGGAAACGGGGCGAAACGAGCCGTCTTTGCAGATGCTCAAAAAAATAGCCGTCTATTTCGAAGTGACTACCGATTATTTGGTGGGGTTGGAAAACGAAGACGGCACCAAAGTGCATTAAAAAAACGCGACGTTTTTTGTCGCGTTTTTTTGTGCGCTCGGGGCGCGGTTTGTTTATAAAGAAGTGCGTTTTTTGCGCGCGGCGTTTTGCGGGGGGGGGGACGTTTAATTTGCGGTAGGCATTGGGCGGCATACCCGTAAACTTGCGAAACAGTCGGTTAAAGTAGCTTTCGTTCTCGAATCCGAGCGCGAAGGCTATTTCTTTTACCGTCATGTCGCGTTCTAAGAGCATGGCGGCCGCCGCGCTCATGCGTTTGTTGAGCACGTATTGGCGGGGCGGCATGCCGAACTGTTTTGTAAAGAGGTTGGCAAAATAGGTGGTGGAAAGATACAAAAGCCCCGCCAATTCGGCGTTGGAGATGGGGCGGGCGATGTGCTCGTCTATATATTGCAACACGGGGATAAAGCGCGCCGCTTCGCTTAAGTTTTCGGCATGTTCGGAAGAGTCCAAAAAGCGGGACATCAAGTAGCGGCATAGGCCGTCGGTTTTGAGTGTGGCCGCGGGCGAATCGTGCGCGGGGCTGTTAAAGGTGGACACGATGGTGCGGAAGATCTCCTCGTCACCCTTTTGTTCGGGCGCGGCATATCGCGGCTTTAACACGGTGAGATAGTTGGCGGTGGTAAGATCCAGCCGAAAATGGAACCAAATGTGCTCCAACGACGCTTCGCACTTGGCGTCCACCACCGAAAAGGCGGGAATAAAATAGATGTTGCCGGGGTGCAAATCGATCTCGCCGTTTTGCAAAAACATGCGCGCGTGGCCGCTTAGTATATAGTATAAGCGGTAATAGGGAAAGAAGGCGACGAATTGGTTCCACGATCTATCCACCTTGCTCACATCGGCCTCTTCGATCTTAACCGCGGTTTGCATAAAAGGATTGGGCGGCGCGTCTTTCCCCAAAAATCCGTAACGTTCGTTTTTCATAGCCACAGTATAACATAGTGCAATCATTTTGTCCAATATTAGGGCAATAATCCGTGTTTTGTGCAATTTTATCAAAGCTTTCTTTCTTGAAAAGCAAAGGTTGGCGTTTTATACTGTAAAGGTAGAGTAAAAGCGTAGGCACCGTGACGCCGACAAAACCACGCAAGCGTCGGCAAATAGGAGAATGTATGAGCAAAAACAGGATTATCACCGCCATTGCGTTGGCGGCCACACTATTGCTGACGGGTTGCAGCGGGAAGGATTCGCCTGCTCCCGCGGGGCCCGATCTGTCGGCGTTTCCGCTGTACGATCCCGACTATGCGTCGCGCACGTATGTTGCCGACGAATACGCACAGCGTATCACCCAACCGTTTTGGCTGGGCAACGTGATCTATAACGAGATCGCTTTGCCCGTTTTGTACGATAACGGGCAGTGTTACGCCAAGTTGCTGTACACGCCCGAAAAAGTGATCTCGGTGCGCGACCAAACGTTGCAAACGGAATATCGAGAGGGCGAAGATTACACGGTGGACAAGGCAAGCAAGCGCCTCGTCATTCCGCAAACGTCCGCTATTCCCACATGGCGCGACGGGATCGAGTTGGGCAAGAACATGCCCGCCGAGTTCAACGATGCGGGTAGTTGGAACGCCATGGATTGGGTGGACGATTACGTGATATGGGATCCCGCGGGCAAGGGGCAAAGCGTTTACGCCGAAAGCCCCGTGTTTTACGGCAAGTATTTGTCTGTTACCTATGCCTACGACGTGGCCGATCTGCCGCAAGATATGTATCATACGCACGATAAGTGGAAACTGAACGGCGTGCGCAGCAAACTCAAAAGCGGACAAAACATTCGTTTGGCAATGTTGGGCGACAGTATCACCGAGGGGTGCTCGTCTACCGAGATGATCTCGCAAGTGTTGGGGCACACCGTGGCGCCTGACACGCCGTGCTATGCACGCCAACTCAAAGAGGAGATCGAGCGGGTATACGACGTGGACGTTATGTTCGAGAATGCGGGCGTGGGCGGCTCCAACAGCGGCGATCTTTTCAGCGCCGCGAGCGCCGTAGGCCCCAAGACCATGCAAGCGTACGACAAAGCCAAGCGGTTGCAACCCGATCTTTGCGTGATAGCGTACGGCACCAACGACGTGGCCGTAAACGACGAGGCGGAGTTTGCCGCCAACATCGAGCGAGCCATGCGGGAGATGCGCGCCGTGTCGCCCGATTGCGAATTTATTTTGGTAAACGCGTTTCCGTGCAATCCATTGGTGGAACAAAAAACGGGCATGTACGATAAATACTTGCGCAAGATGAACGCGATAGCCGCCGCCGATCCCGACAGAGTGGCGGTGGTAGACATGCACAAAGTGGGCGAGCACATGTTGCAGACCAAAAAATATTGCGAGATCTCTTCCAGCAACGTGAACCACCCCAACGATTTTATGCACCGCGTGTATGCCGGCAGTATCATGACGGCGTTGTACGATTACAAAAGCAAGTAACGACCCCGTGCAACGGGAAAGGAGAGAACAATGAAAAAAGCATTTACTGCGATCACGGTGTTTGTTATGGCGACGCTGTTTGCGTTTACGGCCGTAGGGTGCGGGGGCGAAGAAAGACGCGGCGGCGCGATAACGCGGGTGGAGTTTGACGTGCAATTCGACTTGCCCGTTTCCTACACGGCCGAACTTTCGGTAATCGCGCCCGATCGCGAGTACGAGAGCAAGATATTGCAAGCGGCCATAGAGGGGTTCAACGAGAAATACCCCAATATCACGATCACCAAGCGGCCGCTGGTGATCAAAGATTACAACGAGATCATGATGCGCCAATTCAAAGCGGGGCGTTTGGCCGATATTATCTGGACGGATTCGAGCAAATATTACTTTTTGGTAAGCAACGGCATTGCGCTCAATCTCGATCCCTTTTACGAGCAAGCCGACAAAGCGCGCGTGTTTGATTACGAAAACGACTTTTCGGCAGATTTTCGCAACATGGCCAAGTACGGCGAACTCACGTTTGCCATGCCGCGCAGCGCCGACTCGGTGGTAACTTTTTACAACAAAGAGATATTGGCGGCGGCGGGCGTGGATCTCAACCCCGCCACCACCAAAGTAAAAAACGGTTGGACGTGGGACGACTTTTTGGAAGTGTGCGAAAAGGTGCGCGTATACTATGATTCGCCCGCGCAAAAACACACCAACTATTATCCCATAGACGCCAACCTCAATTGGGAATCGGTGGCGTATCCCATTATCAAGTCGTTGGGCGGCAGCGTGCTCGACGAAAACGGCGCGTTTGCGCTTTCCGAAGAGGCCAACGCGAAAGTGTCGGCGCTTGTCAAAAATCTGACCGATAAGCGGTATGTACCCGTCAATAACGACAGCGCCAGCAACTTCGAAACGGGCACGGGCGCCATGCTGTTTCAATCCACGTCTATCGACCAATACCAAGAAACGCAAGGCACGCGCAATAAGTTCGACGTGGTGTCTTTCCCGCTCATAAACGGCGAAAACTCGGCGATAGGTTACGGTTTTGCCGGCTACTCGCTCAACAAAATGCTGTTGGAAGACCAACAAAAGCTGAACGCCGCGTGCGCCTTTATGGCGTATCTGATGAGCCGCGAGGGGCAACAAAAGTTGGCCAAAGACGGCGGCTTGGCACTGCCCAGCATTCGCACCGATCTTTCCATCAACGAACAAGACGCCGAATGGCACAAGACCTACGGCGATTCGTTCAACGTGGAAGCATATACGTTCGGGTCGCAGTATAAAACCGAACTCGGCTTTTTGGGCAACGTGGCGCCCGAATTTTCGGCCGACGTGATAGACGCGCTCAACAGTTACGTAGGCAAATACGCCAAAGAGCGCGAGGCGGCCGAAGCGTATAAAATGTTCGGCGACAAGATAAAAGAAGTGTTTGCAAGCGTGGTGGTGTAAGGAAACGGCGGAGAACAACGGGGTGCAAAACGATCGTACACTTTTAATAGAACGCCACGGCGGGCGCACGTCTAAACGCGAGTGCGTAAAGCGTTTTTGGCGCCGCAACCGCGCCGGTTGGATGTTTGTATTGCCGCTTGTGATCGGCCTCGGCATATTCACCGTGTATCCCATGGTGCAGTCGTTTATTTGGTCGTTTTACAACTACACGGGCAGCAGACTGTATTACCGCGTGGGGCTTGGCAACTACATCGCTATATTTACCGCGGACACCACTTTTTGGCGTGTGCTGGGCAATACGGCCTTTTACGCGTTTGTGTCGGTGCCGTTGGTGCTCGTGGCGAGCTATCTTTTGGCGGTGCTCGTCAATCAAAAGATCAAAGGCGTGGGCGTGTTCCGCGTGCTGTATTATCTGCCCGTGGTGATCCCCGGCGTGGTTTCGGGCTTGTTGTGGAAAGACATTTTCTCCTTTAACGGGCTTTTCAACCAACTGCTCGGCAAGGCGGGACTGCACAGCAAATTTTTCGACAGCCCCGATCCCGTTGTGGCCATAGGATCCATCTTTTTGATGAACTTGTTCGGCGTGGGCGGCGGCATGATCTTGTGGCTGTCTGCATTCAAGGCCATACCGTCGCAACTGTACGAGGCGGCCAAGATCGACGGCGCGGGCAGAGTGCAACAGTTTTTTCACGTTACCATTCCCATGTCTATGCCCATGATCTTTTTTAACGTGATCACCATGCTCATCGGCACGTTGCAGTATAACGGCACCATGGTGTTTGCGGCGGGCGGCAAAGGCGAAGAAAACGCGCTGTATATGTTTGCCGTAAAGATATACAACGAGGCGTTCGTGAGCAGTAAATACGGCTACGCCAGCGCGCTCAGTTGGGTATTGTTGCTGTTTGTGGGTATGGTCACGGCCGTTATGTTTTATATCCGCAAAAAAGTGTTTACATGGGAGGAGAGCTGACAATGCAATACGGTTTGCTTAAGCGAAGATCTCTTCCGCCCAAAGAAAAAGCTTTCCGCGCGGCCATGCTCGCGGTGATGACGTTGCTGGCGCTTATACTCATATTTCCGTACTTTTACATGGTGAGCAAAAGCTTGATGACGTCGGCCGAGGCGCTGTCGTTGGAGATACGGCTGTTTCCCGCAAAGCCGCAATGGGGCAACTATATGCAGATATTCCGCGACAGCGGCTACGGCAAAGCGCTGTTGCATACCATGGAGATCATTGTGTTCAACGCCGTTGCCGTGCCGCTTTCGGCCACGTTTGTGGCGTTCGGATTCGCGCGGTGCAAGTTTTTGGGCAAAAAGTTTTTGTTTGCGTTCATGCTGTCTACCATGATGTTGCCCGCCGTGATCACCCAGATCCCGCTGTACGTGCTGTATTCCGAGATCGGTTGGCTCAACACGCTGTTGCCGCTCACCATTCCCAATCTGACGGGCGGCGGCGCATTATACATCTTTTTGGCGCGTTCGTTCATTCAAAGTTTGCCCGCCGATATCGACAGCGCGGCCAAGATAGACGGCGCGGGCGCGTTGCGGCGATTTTTCCGCATTGCGTTGCCGCTTTGCAAGCCAATCATTATTTACATAATCATCAATGTGTTCACCAGCGCGTGGGGCGATTATTACGGCCCGCTTGTGTGGCGGATAGACGAATCGTTCCCCACGACCGTTGCTTACAAGGTGTTTTATCTGTTGCAAAACAGCGCGGTCGCCAACGATTCGGTGCATATCCGCATGGCGGCCGGCGTTATCATGAGCGTTGTGCCCGCCGCGTTGTTTTTTGTGTTCCAAAAGCAACTGATAGAAGGCGTTGCCATGGACGGATTAAAAGGATAGGAGAGAGATGATGAAATACAAAACGCAAATTTTATGCGCGGCTCTGTCGCTTATCATGGCCCTTTCGGCCGCGGCGTGCACCAAAGAGCAAGACCCGGCGCCGCCCGCGCTCAAAACGGACACGCGCAATTTAACGCCGCAAGAATACAGCATTGCCAATCTCACGGCGGTGGACGACTACGGCCGCACGGTGACCATTGCCGACCCGTCGGGTGAAGATACGTATGTGGGCATGTTCTATTTTGCTTGGCTGGGCAGTCAGAACATGACGGGCATATACGACGTGGATAAGTTGGAAAAGACCGACCGCGACGCACTGTACGATCCCGTGGACGATACGGGCAAAAGTCCCCCGTGGCAGTTCCATTTCACGAGCGAACCGCTGTATGGCTACTATTCCATGAAAGACCCGTGGGTGATCACGCGGCATGCCGAGCTGTTCACCATGGCGGGGCTGGATTACGTGCTGTTCGATTACACCAATGCGGTGCAGTATAACGACGTGGCAAGACTCGTGTTGCAAACGTTCCGCAAATTCAAAGAGCAAGGTTGGAAAGTGCCGGGCGTGGGATTTTACACCAATTCGTATTCGGCCAAAGTGATCTTGGGATCGGGCGGCATGGAGCGCGGCTTGTATAACGAGTTTTACGCGTCGGGCGAATACGATGATCTGTGGTTCCGATTTAAGGGCGACGACCGCCCCGTGATCGTGGGCGTGAGCAGCAACAACGTCGGCTCGACCGACCAAGATATGTCTATGGGGTCGCAATTGGTGCTCGACGCCGCCCATCCCGTGTATAACTACTTTAACTTTTACGAATCGCAATGGCCGTCGGGCGCGTATAAAGACCAAGAAAAAGGCTTTCCGTGGATGCAATGGGGCATGCCCATGCCGCACAACAACGGCAACGCGTCCGTTTCGGTGGCGCAACACGGCAACGGCAGTGTGTTTTATTCCGATCAACTGCCTTCTTCGTCGCGCGGATACAACGGCAGCGTGCTGACCGACGATTGGAAAAAGGGCGCCAACTTTCAATGGCAATGGGACGAAGCGTTCGCCTACAAGGCGAGCGACATGGTCAAAAACGTATTCGTCACCGGTTGGAACGAATGGACGGCCATAAAAATGCCGGCAACCAAATACCACGCGCAAACGGGGCAAAGCTGGGCGGGCATCCCATGGGACGCCAGCGCGCACGCCGACGCGTCGGGCGTGCACAAAGAGTTTTATATGGTAGACGATTACAACGCCGAGTATTCGCGCGACGTGGAGTTGAGCAAAGTGTACGGCGATAATTTCTACTTGCAATTGGTGCGCAACACCCGCGCGTTCAAGATGAAAGAGGCGCAGTCTTACAAAATGCGTACCAAGACCATTGCCGACATCACCGACTTTTCGGCGTGGGACAACGTGTTCGTGCAATACGCCGACTTTGCGGGCGACGCGATCGCGCGCGACGGCGAAAACGCCGCCAACGTGCCGCACTCGTATGTGGATACGTCCGCTCGCAACGATTTCGTTTCCATGAAAGTAACGCACGACGACGCGTATATTTACCTCTATGCCCAAACGCTCGAAGATATCGAGCCGCCTGCCGACAACGCCGACACCAATTGGATGAATTTGTTTATTTCGGCGGGCGACACGCAAAAAAGCTTTGCGGGGTTTAACTACGTGATCAACCGCAAGCCGCGCGCAAACGGGCTTACGAGCGTGGAAAAGAGCACGGGCGGCTACGCATGGCAAGACGCGGGGCAAGCGCAAATATATTACAGCGGCAACAAAATGGTATACAAGATCCCGCTGGCCGCTTTGGGGCTTTCGGCCGACAACGTGCGTTTTTCGTTCAAGCTGGCCGACAACGTGCAAAACGAGGATGATATACTCGACTACTATGTAACGGGCGATTGCGCGCCCATCGGGCGATTCGGGTATGCCTACGGCAAATAAAGGCGATAACGGCGGACAAAAACCGCCGCGCGTATACACACATCCTATGTATCAAAAGGAGAGGTAGAGGAAAATGAGCAAAGCAAAAAATAAGCATTTGGCTGTTGCGGCTGTTATGTTGAGCCTTGTGCTGTGCGCCGCGGCGTTTGCCTTTTCGGGAGCGCGCACGTCGGCCAAAGCGGCGAACGAAACGGAGCTGACCATGCCCGCGTCGTTTGCGCATGACGCGTCGAATAGCTGTTTTAACATTCCCGTGCCGGAGCTGCAAAGTTGCGGCCAAGGCCCCACCGATCAGGCGGAGGCAACGGAAATGTTGGCCAAAGTGTATGTGCGCCGCGGAGAAAGCACGTTTGCCTCGTCGCACGTTTACACTTGGAACAAACTGTCCGTTTATTTTAACAACAGCGGCTATCTTTCGAACGCGCCGCAAGCGGGCGACGTATTCGTGATACAATCCGGTTTTGCTTTCTCGATAGGCGGCGCGCGGTTTGTGTGCACGGAGGGGATGGAATGGACGTATAGCGGCGCCATGTGGATCGCCGACTATGTGCCCGCCACGGCCATCACGGTAGAGAACGAGAACGCGTTAACGGTGAACAAGGGCGCCGCGTTGCAGTTGCAAGTTTCGCTTACGCCCGCCGACGCCGACGACGTTATAACGTATACGGCCTTAGATAGCGGCGTGTCCGTTTCTTCCGCCGGTTTGGTTACGGGCAATACCGTGGGCACGTCGCAAGTAAAGATCGCGGCGGGCAATGTGGAAAAAACGGTGAGCATTACGGTGAAAACGCCGCCTACCGTGCAAAGCATTTCGGTGGACGGTTCGCTCACGATCTGTCAGTATGCGAACATTACGGAGCTGTCCGAGCAAACCGACTTTTCCGCGCTTACGGGGCAACTCCGCTATTCGGACGGCACGTCGGACACGTTCACGGTGGAGGCGTCTATGCTCTCGGGCTGGGATGCCGTGCAGACCGACACCGCGGGCAACTATACCGTAACGGTAAAAAAAGACACGTTCACCGCCTCTGTTCCCGTTGTTGTGAAAAAGGCCGACGTTTTAACGTTTGTTAACAGCGGCGGCAGCGGCGGCAACGTGCTGTGGGTGATGTTTTCGGGCAGTAAAGCTACGCTCACCATGAATGCGGGCGATTCGCTCTCTCCCGAAGCGGAGGCCATGTTGAACAGCATGCGTCCGTATGTGCAAGCCACGTTGGCCACCGATACGGCAAACAATCTGCAACTTGCCATGCAAGCCAACTATTCGCCCGAAGCGGGTAAAAGAACGGTGAACTTGTATTGGCAACCGGGCGGCCAAGGAGCCGCAACGCACACCCGCGGCGACACCGTTACGCTCAAAAAAGGTTTTCCCATTTTGACGACCGAACGTTTGGCGGCTGACATCAGCTTTGTGTACGACGGCGCGCAATGGGTGCGGTTGATCGAACCTACGCAAATCGTTATAACCAATAAAAAGACCACGCTGTTTCAAGGCGTAACGCATGCTTTGCAAGTTACCACGCAACCGGACAACGCCAACGGCATATTGACGTTTGAAAGCAGCAACGCCGCCTATGCGTCGGTAGACGCGGCCACGGGGGTGATCACGCCGCATAAGCTGACCGATCAGTCGGTGCCGAGCGTGACCGTAACGGTGCGCTACAAAGATCTTTCCGATTCGATCACGTTTACCGTGACCGACGAACCGGTTGCCACGGGTATAGAGATCGAAGACAAGATCCCCGCTTATTACGTGCCCGTATCCACGCCCGACAAGCCCACGTCGCTTTTGGGGCAAGGGTTCGAACTTACGTATCACGTTGTGTATGAAGACGGACGCGGCCCGTCCGAAAAAGTTACGGCCGCGCACCTCGGCGCCTTCGATTACACCCAAACGGGCGACCGCGAATTAACGGTTACGGTAGACGGATTTACCGACACGGTGACCGTGCACGTGTATGAGCCAATAGCGATCGGCGCTTGGAAAGCGATCGGCGTGGACGGCTACGGCGACGACCGCAACATTCCCGGTCAGCAATTCAACGGCAACTTTTTGATCACGGCAAACAACTATTCTTCCAGCCGCGCCAACATAAAAGGCGGCGATCAATTGGAAGAAATGCTCGGCTACATGAAGTATACCACCGTGCGCGGCGAAGAATATACGTTTGCCAATCAAAAGCTGGGTATGTGGCTGCTCGGCAGCACCATTTTGATCAGCGTGAACGGCAAGGGCTTTACGGGACAACCCGAAAACGGCTATATGCTGGGCGATAAGATCGTGTTTGAAAAAGGCATGCCGCTATACGGTTGGAGCGGCGAGATCGTGCCGCAAGATCCCGACGATCCCCAAAACCCCAACAAGATCAAAGAGGGCACGGGGTGCATGTATGTGATCGGCTATTTAGACGATACGTACACCTATTTTTGCTACGAACAAGACAGCGACAAAAGTCTGTGGGTGCAATATATACCGTATGAAGGCATTCATGCCTCGGTAAAAGACAGCATCACCATCACGGTGGAAGGCGTCGGTGCGTTGGGCGCGCTCACCGAGCCGATGGACGCCACGGTGGGATACTTTACTTATCGGTCGAACGACACGAGTATTGTAACGGTGAGCGACAAAGGCAATTTGGTGGGCGTGGGCAAAGGCACCGCGCACGTTACCATCACGCTCATGCCCACGCAAGCATCCGGCTATGTAAAAGATCCCATCACCAAAGTGGTCACGGTAACGGTGGAAAACGGCATTCGCAGCGTATCGGGCAGCTTTACCGTGAAAAAGGGCAAGGCGTTCGATTTGGATAATAACAAGATCACCGTAACGTATACCGACGGCACAACTGAGGAGATCGCGTTGAGCGACGAGCGCGTGCAAGCCGAAGAGGTGGATACGTCGGTTTTGGGCGAAAGCACCTATGTGGTGATGGTCACCGTAGACGGCGTTGTCAAGCGCGGCACGTTTACGGTAACGGTGAAAAAAGAGGGCGGTTGCGGCTGCGGTTCGTCTGTGGCGGCATCCGGTTTGGGATTGGGCGGTTTGGCCGTGGCCCTTTCGGCGGTGCTCGTTTGCCGCAACAAAAAGAAAAAAGCCTAAAAATGCCTCTTTCGTTTCGGTCGAGCGGAGCGAGCCGCCTATGGGCACGGGGAACGATACTAAAAAAATTGCGTATGGAGCGATACTATGTTGCAGATTTACGATGTTACGACCGAATACGGGCAAACGCTTGCCGTTAGCGGAACGCCGCGCTTTTGTTGGAAATACCGCACGGGCGGCGCGGGGCAAACCGCCTATCGATTGGCCGTTTCGTCCTCGCGGGAAAAGGCCGAAAAGGGCGAGGGCGATTTGTTCGATTCGGGTAAAGTAAGCTCTGCGCGATCGGTGAACGTGCCGTACGGCGGCCGCCCGTTGCCGCCGCGCGCGCTGTGCTATTGGCGCGTTACGGTGTATGCGGGCGACGAAAGCGTTACGAGCCAAACGGCTTGGTTCGAAACGGCGCCCGCGCCCGCCGATTTTTTGGGGACGTGGATGGCCATGCCCGTAAACAACCAAGGCGGCACGGCGCTGTTCCGCAAGCGCGTTGCGTTGCAAAACAGCCGCGTGACGCGGGCGCGCGCCTATGTGTGCGGCTTGGGATATCACGAGCTGTTTGTCAACGGACGCAAAGCGGGCGATGCGGTATTATCGCCCGCCGTGTCCGACTATTCTAAAACATTGTATTACAACACCTACGATATCGCGCCGCTGTTGCAAGCGGGCGACAACGTTTTCGGCATAGAAGTGGGGCACGGTTGGCTGGGCAGTAAAAAGGTGTTGGCGCAATTTTATATCGATTACGAAAACGGCGAAACCGACGAATTTCACTCGTTTACCAACAGCGGTTGGTGGGTGGGCGGCAGTCCCACCGTGGACAACAGCGTGTACGGCGGCGAAACGTACGACGCGCGCAAAGAGGACACGGTACCCAAAAATTGGGCGACCACCGCTTTTGAGCCGCAGTGGAGCACGGGCTGGATGTTCACCATCTTTTCGCCCGCGCCCCAAGGACGACTGTTGCCCCAACCCATGGAAGATATCAAAGTGTGCGACGTGCGCCCCGCGGTGTCGGTGCAAAAAAAGGCGGACAACGTGTTTGTATACGACGTGGGCGCCAACATTGCGGGTTGGGCGCGCATTCGCGTGCGGGGCGAGCGGGGCAGTTCGGTCACGCTCCTGTTCGGCGAACGGCTGGATGATAACGACTATGTGAACCGCATAAATTTGCGCACGGCCGCGGCCACCGATGTGTATATTTTGCGGGGCGACGGCGAAGAAGAGTTTGCGCCGCGTTTTACCTACCACGGTTTTCAATACGTGCAAGCGCATATCAGCGGCCGCGCGGAAATACTGTCGCTTGTGGGCGAACACGTGCATACGGCCACAAACCAAACGGGTGCGTTTGCGTGCTCGGACCAAACGGTCAACAAACTGCACGAGATCGCGGTGCGCACCGAATGCAACAACCAACACAGCGTGCTCACCGATTGTCCGCAACGCGACGAGCGATTCGGTTGGCTCAACGATTGGGGGTCGCGCTTTTTTCAAACGGTGTATAACCGCGGCATGGCGCGCTTTTTTGCCAAGACGATGCGCGACGTTACCGACACGCAAACCGAAGAGGGCGGCATCGGCGACACCGCGCCGTTCAATACGGGCGGCCGTCCCGCCGATCCCGTGTGCGTGGCGTACCTATTGATGCCCGTGTGGAACTACATGTACTACGGCGACGACCGCCTTGCCCGCGAAGAGTACGACAACGTGAAAAAGTGGGTGCAATGCTTGCTGTCGCGCGCCGACGATCACATCATGACGTATAGCTATTACGGCGATTGGGTGTACCCCGATTGCTATAAAAACGAAAGCGCCGACGGCTTGTGCATTTCTTCCATGTATCTGTATTGGCACTTGCAACTTTTGGTGCGTTTGGCCGAGATCACGGGGCATGCCGAAGACCGCAAACTGTATGCCGCGCACGCCGAAATGTGCCGTGCGCGCATCAACACGGTGTTTTTCCACGCGGACACAAACAGCTATTCGCGTGCGTCGCAAGCCGAGAACGCCATTGCGCTCACGTTGCATATCGTGCCCGAACAAAACCGCGCGGCCGTGGCGCAAGCGCTGTATGAAAACGTGGCGGCGCACAACTACCATTCCACTTGCGGCAACGTGGGGTATCGGCATTTGTTTTATGCGTTGGGCGAATGGGGGCACGCCGACGCGGTCTTGCGCGTGCTTACAAACCCCGAATATCCCGGTTGGGGCTTTATGTTGGCCAACGGCGCTACGAGCGTGTGGGAGCGCTGGGAGCGCGAAATGGACGTGGAAATGGATTCGTTCGATCACCCCATGTTCGGTTCTTACGACGCCTTTTTTTACCGCTATCTGGGCGGTATCGGCGTGTGCGACGACGCATGCGGTTGCGACAAAATGATCGTTGCGCCCCATTGCCCGCCTTCTCTTTCGTTCGTGCGTTGTTCGTTCGATACGGTGCGCGGCAAAGTGGTGAGCGATTGGGAACGCAAAGGCGGCAAGATACGGCATCATATCGAGATCCCCGCGGGCGTTACGGCCACCGTTACGGTGGGCGGCAAAACAATGGTGTGCACCGAGGGCGTTTACGATCTTACGGTATAGGGGCGCGCCTTAACGCAATACGCACGGGCAAAAAAAGCCCGAAAATAAAAAGGAGATAGGCAAACATGAAAACGGTACAAGACAAATATTTGGTGGTGGGCGCCGACTTTGCGGGTTTTCCGCTGAAAGAGGCAGTGTGTGATCATTTGCGCAAAAAAGGTTGGAAAATAGAAGATCTGGGCGTGCGAAAGGACAGCGACCCCAACGATACCGACAATATGTTCCATCGCGTAGGACTGCGCGTGGGCGCCAAGATAAGCGAGGGAGAATACGAGCGCGCGTTGCTGTTTTGCGGCACGGGCATGGGCATACACATTGCGGCCAGCAAATGCCCGCACGTGCACGCGGGCGTGGTGGAAAGCGTGCCCGCGGCGCTCCGCGCCATTACGGGCAACGGCGTGAACGTGCTTGCCATGGGCGCGTTTTACGTGGCGCCCGCTATGGGGTGCGACATTGCCGACGCCTACCTAAACGCCCGATTGGGCAGCGGTTACGAGTGGTGGCACAACTTTTACGAGTTTCACAAATTGGCTATCGACGAATTGGAAGCGTTCGATTACCAAACCTTTCGGCAAAACGGATTTCGCGTGCAAAAGTTGGGCGACTATCCGTTGTCGCTCGAAACCAAACCCGAATAACGGCAAAATACAAAAGCGGAACGCTGTTGCATGCGTCCCGCTTTTTTTACGCAAATAAATTTTCGTATACGGCAAAATACATTTTTTGCACACTTGAGTAGGTAACGTCATATATAATCTCGCCGGTGTCGGGATTTATTACGGGATTGTCGATCGCGCCGTCACCCACTTTGTCGGAATAACTGCCGCTGCCGTTTTGGGCGCCGTTGCTTTTGAGAAAGAGGTCGTTGACAAAATCGCCCACCTTTTCGAATAGGCGGTTGAGCGCGCCGGCCAGCCCCGGTTGTTTGGATTTTTCGCTCCAAAACCGCGCGGCGTTTTGCTGTTCGGCGGTGATCTTGGGGTCGATGTTTTCGGCGATCTCCAAACGATCGTCTTTGATGCTCGAATCTGCGTTCACGGCCGAGAGCGCGGCGCCGAACGTGGCAAAATAGCCGCAGTAGCGAAGGTAGTCGTCTTGCGAGGATAGCAACACGTAATAGGCCACAAAGTTTGCGTCGCCCTCGCGCGCCACGCCTTTGGCGTGCGCCATTTCATGCGCCATCACTTGCGGGATATCGGAGGCGGGCGTGTCGCGGTTCACGGTGGGTTCGCCGAACGGCACAAAGGTAACGCCCGTTATATTGTTGAGCGTTAAAAACCAGCTGTTGAGCACGCCTTTGGCGCGCGGGGTGTAGCCGTAATAATAGTTGTTATCCAGCCGCTTGTATTCTTGCTGCAGTTTTTCGCTCAGTTCGTTAAAAGAATAGGGCGATATCGCGTTGCCGTTTCGGTCGCGTTCCCATTTGTTGGCCAACGCATTGTAATCGTCGGCGAAATAACGTATCATGGCGGTAACGTCTGTAGAGGAAAACGCCGTTTGGCTTTGCGGCACGGGCGCGGCTGGGCGGTAGTAGGCAAACCCGGCGGTGAGCGTGTAAAAGTTGCCGAATAGCAGCGCGCACACCGTGACAACGGCCAATCCCTTCAAAACCGTGCCGCCGCGCTTGCGACATAGGCCGACGATCGCAAGCACGATAAGCGCCACGCCGCCCAAAACGGCCGCCACCACGAAAAACTCAAACAGAGAAAAGGGCAACGCCGAATGCAAATGCCCGATAAAATACACCCAAGGCCGCGCGATGTAACGGCTTACGAACTCGGCAAGACGGGCCGACAGCGTGCGCACCCACAGCAAAAGCAACAGTAAGACCGCGAGGCCGCCCGCCGTGCACCATAGGACTATCACATGTTTTTTGCGCTTTGGCTCCATACTACATATAGTATAGCGCATAACGGGGGCGTGTGTAAAGGGAGTTTATGAAAATTGCATGAAAATCTCGCGCATTCGATTGCAAAAGGGAGGAAAGCATGGTATACTGTACCCATGACCCATACAGTAACATAGGAAGGGGCGAAAATATGGACCATTCGGAAACGTCCGAAGTTGTAACGGCGGCGAACGAAGGCGAAGAATACGTTTGCCGATTAAAGACCAAAAAGAAAACGTTGGATTATTCCCAATATAAATTTTACAATAAAGATAAGGGGTTTCGGTTTCTCAAGTTCTTGCACCGCGGTGTGGCGAACATCTTTTTGCGTGCGTACTTAAAGTGCGTGCACCGCGTAAAAGTGATCGGTAAAGAGAACGTGGCCGCGCTCAAAAAGAGCGGCGCGGTGGTGGTTTCCAACCATATCCATCCGCTCGATATCCAAATGATCTCGCTGTTCGTGTTCGGCATGCGTCCCGTGCATTGGCTCACGCTGCAACGCAACATGGATCTGTCGGTGCGCTTTTTTATCCGCAACAGCGGCGGGGTGCCCATTCCCGAAGACCACGACTTGAAAAAGAAATGTTTTGCCGAAATGCGCCAAGTGTTGCACGACGGCGGCTTGTTGCACATTTGCCCCGAAGGCAGTTTGGTTTCTATGTGCGAAGATATCCGCCCGTTTAAGGACGGCGCGTTTCGTTTCGCGTTCGAAAACCGCGTGCCGCTCGTGCCCGTAACTCTTCGGTTCGAAGACGCCGACAAAAACGGCAAAAAATTCAGACACCCTCATTTTGTCATCGACGTGGCCGAGCCTATCTATCCCACCGTTCCGCAAGACGTTCTCAAAGAAAAAACGCAACGCGTGATGCGCGGTCGGTGCAAAAAACTTGCCGTGAAAAAAATGTAAGGAAAAAGGCGAATGTACACCTTTATATTGGGCGCGTTAGACGAAGAGATCGACGGCATACGCGCCGCCATGCAAGACGTAAAAGAACAAAAAGCGGGCGCATTTCCCGTATGGCGCGGCCGCATGGGCAACCATGAATTGTTGCTGTGCCGATGCGGCGTGGGCAAAGCGAACGCGGCGGCGGCCACGGCGGCGGTGCTCACCGCATTTCCGCAAGCGGCGCGGGTGATAAACACCGGCGTGGCGGGCGGCGTGGGCAACGTGCGGCGCGGCGACGTGGTGCTCGGCGTTAAAACGGTGCAACACGACATGGACTGCACGCCCGACGGATTGCAAAAAGGGCAGGTGCCCGATTTCGACGACGTATTTTTCAAGGCGGACGAACAGTTGGTGCGCGATTTGGAAAATGCGTTGCAACAAGAAAAGATCGCCTATTGCAAAGGGATCATTGCAAGCGGCGATCGGTTTATCGCTTCCAAAGAAGAAGCGGCGCGTTTGGCGCGCGAGTTCGGCGCTACGGCGTGCGAGATGGAAAGCGCGGCGGCGGCGCAGGTATGCGCGCTGTTCGGCGTTCCGTTTGCGGCGTTGCGCGCCATATCGGATGACGGCGGCGATAACGCCGTAACGAGTTTTTACGAATTTTTACATACGGCGGCGGCCAACAACGCCCGCGCCGTGTGTCGGCTTTTATTGGGCGCGCCCCGTTAAAAGGTGGTGTTTCGGTTGTTGCACGCGCCGTTGCAAACGCTGTTTGCAAGTTCGGCCGTGGCGGCGGCGTCGCGTCCGTTGCAGTTGCTCATGAGCATGGACGCAATGATCAGCTCGTTTAGCGAGCCGCGCGTGGATTGCCCGTTGCAGCGGCAAGACGAGTTGTCGTTGCCGTCGCGCTCGTTGCTCATCAACAGTAAAAGCAATAGCAAATTGTAGATATCGTCTTGGTTCATGGTTTCTCTCTCCATTTCGTGCTTTTGTCACAAAAAAAGCGTGCGAGCTTTTCTTGCGCCGCCTTGTATGTATGTATTAGAATATATGCATGGGAGGGTGAAAGTATGAACGAAACCGAACGATTGCTCATAGACTGCCGCACGCTGGAGCTGGTGCGCGAATTCGTGCCCAAGGAAGACGCGCTGAGCGCCATGTCCGACTTTTTTTCCATGCTGGGCGACGGCACGCGCCTAAAGATCATTTCGGCGCTGTCTATCTCGGAGATGTGCGTGACCGATCTCAGCCGCAGTTTGCACATAAACCAAACCACCGTATCGCACCAATTAAAAAACCTTAAGGCGATCGGCGCGGTAAAAGTGCGGCGGCAAGGCAAGATCGCTTTTTATGCCTTGAAAGACGAACAGCTATTGGACATTATGCTCAAAGCGGTAAACTTTGTTTCGTAACAATATAAAGGCGTTTTTTGCGCGCGCCGTGCATAAAATGCGGCGAAACGGCGCAAAGTAGTGTTGTACCAAAGAGAAAGCCTTTCCGCACGGGTTGCCCTTTTGCCGGCGGGAAGGCGGGCTACATAAAGAAATACGAGCGGAGCAAGCGCGACGCTTGCTTTTTTTCTACGCGTGTGTTACAATACAAGCGGAGAAAGAACGATATGCAAACAATAGGAAATTCTTGGGACGACGTACTGAAAAACGAGTTCCGTGCGCCCTATTTCGAGGCGTTACGGGAAAAGGTGGAGGAGGAGTACCGCACGCAAACGGTGTTTCCGCCGCACGACCTTATTTTCCGCGCGTTGCAAATGGCCGACTACGATAAGGTGAAAGTGGTGATTTTGGGGCAAGATCCCTACCACGGCGAGGGGCAAGCCAACGGCATTGCGTTCGCGGTAAACAACGGCATTCCGTTGCCGCCGTCGCTCGTCAATATCTATAAAGAGATCGAGTCCGATCTCGGCGTGAAAATGCCCGCCACGGGCACGTTGCTCGGTTGGGAAGAACAAGGCGTGCTACTATTGAACGCCACGCTCACCGTGCGCAAAGCCACGCCGCAGTCCCATTCGCAATTGGGGTGGCAACGCTTTACCGACGCGGTGACAAAGACGCTCAGCGCGCGCGAAAAGCCAATGGTGTTCATTTTATGGGGCGCGGGCGCGGGCGCCAAGCAAAGTTTGATCGCCGCGCGGCATTTGGTGCTCACGTCGCCGCACCCCAGCCCGCTTTCGGCGCACCGCGGATTTTTCGGTTGCAAGCACTTTTCCAAAGCAAACGCGTTTTTGGAGCAAAACGGCATGGCGCCCATCGATTGGGCCAACGTAGACGGCGGCTTGGGCGGCTATTACGACAGGAGCGGAGGCGGGCGCATCACCCGCGTGTAGAGCATGGAAATTTACGAGCATAACAAATTATACGGCGAAACGCCGCCCGAAAACCCCGCGCCGTCCGCGCGCCGCAGAGCGTGGCCGATCGCGGCCGCGTTGATCGCGGCGTTGCTGTGCGCGGTATTGGCAACGGTGTGCGCTTGCCGCGCCGCCCGCCCCAAAGAGCAAACGGCGGACGGGGAGGCGTACCGCACGGCGTTTGCGGCGGCGCGTCCGTCGGTGGCCGTTGTGTCGTGCGACGGCAAAGCGGGCAGCGGCGTGGTGTATGCCATTCGCGGCGGCGTAACGTATGTGATCACCAACCACCACGTGGTGGAAAACGCCGCCATGGCCGACGTGCGGTTCGGCGAGCGCGAAGAGGCACGCGAGGGCGCCGTAGTGGGCTTTGACGCCTACCACGACATTGCGCTGTTGGCGGTGACGGGCGCGTTCGGCACGCCCGCAGAGATAGGCGACACGCCCGCCGCGGGGCAACGCGTGTTGGCTTTGGGCAACAATCTCGGTTACGGAATCGCGGCGTTCGAGGGCATCGTTTCGCGCACCGACCGCATGTTGTATGTGAAAGACAAAGATAAAAACGTGCCCGTTTTTGCCGTGACGTGCCCCGTGAACGCGGGCATGTCGGGTGGCGGCGCGTTCACCTTAGACGGCAAGCTGGCGGGGATCAACACGTATCAAACCAACACGGTGGAAAGCGGCACGCGCCCCGTCGACGGTACGAGCTACATTGTGCCCGCGGCGATAGCCGAGCTGATCGCGCAACGCATATTGCACGACGGGACGGGCGGACAGATAGAAAAAATAGAAGTGACGGGGCGAACGGACAGCGGCTACCGCAATATAGGGATCGAGTGCACGGGATTGTATTTTCGCGCGGCATTCGATAGCGAGGGATTGCGTATCGATTGGGTGAATCCCGTGGCGCCCGACGTGCGCGGCGGCGAACTTCGCGCGGGCGACCGCATCACCCGTATCGGCGGACTTGCGGTCACGGCGCAAACCGAGTTGCATGCGGTATTTGCGCAGTGTTTGCGCTACCGCGACACCACGGGCGAGGATACGCAAACGGGCGAACCGCTCGTATTGCAGTTATCGCGCGACGGGCAAACGGTGGAGATCACGTACGAATGCAAGCGCTTGGCTTACGGACAATAAACGGGAGAGAGTATTTGTTGAAAAAAAGCGGAAACATCGTAGGTATCGTTGCGTTCTGTTTGCTGATGACGGCCGTGTTGTCGGGCTGTTCGTTGACGCGTGAAAAGAGCGGCGAACTGTTGCCGCATTTGATCCCGCTGTCGCAAGCCGAAACCGACCCCGTGCGCCCCGTCGATTCGTTTGCCGCCACGCAAGGCTTTACGGCGTCCACGCAAAAGGGGCAAGCGGAAGAACTGTTGCAAATACTGTACAGCGGGCGCCGTCCTGATTTTTCGACGTTGCCTGCGTCGTCGCCCGTAAAACGGGTATACGACGAGGCGGTGGCCGTGCTCGATCGCTACATTCGCAACGATTTTACCCCGTTCGAACGCATACACGCCATGCACGATTGGCTGGCCTATTCGATAGCCTACGACTTTGCGTTGGCCGAGCAAGGCGACAGCGCCAACCCCAACCACGCGTCGTTCGGGTTGGAGGGCGTTTTTTTGCAACGCACGGCGGTGTGCGACGGCTTTGCCAAAGCCATGAGCTTGCTGTGCGGGATAGAGGGCATACGGTGCATTCGTATCACGGGCACCTATCTGTATGAAGGGGAAGAGATCAACCACGCGTGGAATAAGGTGGAATTGGATGGCGTGTGGTATAACGTGGATACCACCATGGACAATTGGCACGTGTATACCGACGCGTCCACGCGCGTGGATATTTTCAATCACGGCTACTTTTTGGTGTCGGACGCGGCGCTCGAAGACAGCGTGACGGGGCGGCACTGGGCGCACGAGAGCGACAACGACAACGGCATAAACACGCCCAACTACGCTTGCCCGAAAAATTACGAATACCACAAAAACGAGCGGCTGGGGATAGGCGATCACGCCATGGAAGTGACCGACCAAGCGGCGCTCAACGATATTTTCACCCGCATAAAAAAGCAAAACGGCAAGATCGGGCGGTTGGAGCTAAAGCTTGCGTTTACCGACTACGACGAGAGCAACCTTTCCCGTGCGGACGCATACGCTTTGCAGATAGAAGAGGCGTATAAAAAAACAAACGCCGATTTTCGAATGGACGCGGCGAAAGGCATTTACCCTTACCAACGTTATCCGAACGGCGTTTTCGTGTTTTTGATTTATAAGTAAAAGGGGCGAAAAACGGTTATTTTTTCATTTCCGCTTCGATGAAATCGACGAGCGCGCCTACGCGGGTGAGTTCTTCCACTTTTTCGTCGGGTATGGTTATGCCCGTTTCTTCTTCAAGCGTAAACAGCATTTCCACGATAAGCAACGAATCGGCATTGAGATCTTTGCGCACGTCGGTGTCGCGGGTGATGGTATCGGGGGAAACTTTCAGATACTTGCCGAGCATTTCGGCCACTCTTTCAAACATGTTTGTATTCTCCTTATTTTGTTTTTAATATTTCCAGCGCAATCAGTTCGCCCATTTTACTGCACGAAACTTTTTTGCAACCGTTCGACCAAATGTCGGGCGTGCGATAGCCTTTGTCTAAAACGGCGTTGATGGCCTTTTCGATAGTCGCCGTTTCTTGCGTTAAGCCGAGCGACGACGAGAGCATCATGGCGGCCGCCAAAACGGTGGCAATGGGGTTGGCGGTGTCGGTGCCGGCAATGTCGGGCGCCGAGCCGTGAATGGGTTCGTATAACCCCGGTTTGGTGGTGCCCAAGCTGCTGCTCGGCAACAACCCTATGGAACCTGTGATCATGGCGGCCTCGTCCGAGAGGATATCGCCGAACATGTTGGGGCACAACAGCACGTCGAACTGCGAGGGATCGCGCACGATCTGCATGGCGCAATTGTCTACCAGCATGTGCTCTAAGCGCACTTCGGGGTAGCTTTCGGCCACGCGGCTCACGGTGGCGCGCCACAGTCGACCGGAGTCGAGCACGTTGGCTTTGTCTACGCTGGTCACCTTTTTGCGCCGCCCCATGGCGATCTCGAACGCGAGTTTGGCTATGCGCTCGATCTCGTTGATGGAGTATACCTCGGTGTCGAACGCCTCTTGGCCGTTTTTGCCTTGACGGAATCCGCGCGGGCCGAAGTAAATGCCGCCCGTCAGTTCGCGCACCACCATCAAGTTGATGCCCTTTTTGGTGATAGAGGCTTTGAGCGGCGAATCGTTGCGCAACTGATCATACAGTAGGGCGGGGCGCACGTTGGCGTATAGGCCGAGCGCGCTGCGAAGTCCCAACAGTCCTTTTTCGGGGCGCAAGTGTCCCGCCAGATTGTCCCATTTGGGGCCGCCCACCGCGCCGAGCAACACCGCGTCGCTTTGCAAGCACGTGTCGATGGTTTCTTGCGGCAAGGGCACGCCCGTGGTATCGATGGCCGCGCCGCCCATTAGCGGGAACGTGTAGTGAAACGTGTGGCCGAACCGTTCGGCCACGGCGTCTAAACAGCCGATGGCCGCGTCGATGATCTCGGGGCCGATCCCGTCGCCGCGGATCACTGCGATATTGCTTTCCATACCGATAGTCCTCCTTGGAGCAATGCTACCTTAACAGACCGCCGCGGGCAATGATCGCTCGGATCTCCGCGGGGAAAGGGGGCACGCCGTATTCCTTTTGTAAACGAGTGTTCACGATCTTGCCTTGTTCTAAGTCCACCGTGAGGCGGTCGCCGTTTAGCGCGTCGGTCGCGGCGTCGGGGCATTCGAGAATGGGCAACCCGATATTGATGGCGTTGCGAAAGAAAATGCGCGCAAAGCTTTTGGCGATCACGCACGCAACGCCCGATGCTTTGACGGCGAGCGGCGCGTGTTCGCGGCTGGATCCGCAACCGAAGTTTTCGCCCGCCACGATCATGTCGCCCTTACGCACGCGCGCGGCAAAGTCTTTGTCTATATCTTCCATGCAGTGCGCGGCCAGTTCGTCGGCTTTGGAAGAATTGAGATAGCGCGCGGGAATGATCACGTCGGTGTCCACGTTGTCGCCGTAAAGATGTACTATTCCTGTCATGAGCGTTCTCCTCGAAGTATCAAAGGCAACCGAGTTTGCCGAGCACCGCGCTGCACGCCGCCACATACGGCGAGGCGAGGTATATTTCGCTGGTTGTGTGCCCCATGCGTCCCACAAAGTTGCGGTTGGTGGTGGCCACGCACCGTTCGTTTTCGGCCAATATCCCCATGTAGCCGCCCAAACACGGCCCGCAAGTGGGGGTGGACACAACGGCGCCCGCTTGTATGAACGTTTGCACCAATCCTTCCCGAATGGCTTGCAAATAGATCTCGTTGGTGGCGGGAATAATGATGGCGCGTACGCCTTTGGCCACGTGTCGGCCGTTAAAGACCGCTGCGGCCGCTCTTAAATCGGAAATGTGCCCGTTGGTGCACGACCCGATCACCACTTGGTCGATGGGGATATTGCCCGCTTGGTCGATCGTGCGCGTATTTTCGGGCAAGTGGGGGAACGCTACGGTGGGTTTTAGGGTGGATAGGTCTATTTCCACCTCGCTGTCGTATATCGCGTCGTCATCGGCAACATACGTTTTGCCGCGGCGCGTCGTGCGGCCGCGCAGATACGCGGCGGTTACTTCGTCGGCGGCGAAAATGCCGTTTTTGGCGCCTGCCTCTATGGCCATATTGCATATGGTAAAGCGGTCGTCTATATCGAGGTCGCGGCAACCGTCGCCCGTAAATTCCAACGACTTATACAGCGCGCCGCACACGCCGATACGGCCTATAAGATGCAAGATCACGTCTTTGCCGCAAATGTTGGGCGCCTTTTTGCCGCGTAAAACCACGCGAATGGCCGAGGGCACTTTGAACCACGCGGTGCCGCTGTGCATGCCGTAGGCCATATCGGTAGACCCCACGCCGGTGGCAAACGCGCCCAATGCGCCGTAAGTACATGTGTGCGAGTCGGCGCCTATGATAAGGTCGCCCGCGCTGATTAGACCCTTTTCGGGCAAGAGCGCGTGCTCTATGCCCATTTCGCCCACGTCGTAAAAGTGTTCGATGCCGTTGCCGTAGGCAAATGTTCTGCACTTTTTGCATTGTTGCGCCGATTTGATGTCTTTGTTGGGCGCAAAGTGATCCATAACGAGCGCCACTTTGCTTTTATCGAACACCCCCGTTTTGCCCGCCTTTTCCAGTTCGTCGATGGCCACGGGCGAGGTGATATCGTTGCCCAGCACCAAATCGAGCTTGGCGGTGATAAGCTGCCCCGCCGATACTTGGGGCAGGCCCGCTTTGTCGGCCAATATTTTTTGCGAGAGCGTCATTCCCATACGTTTTTTGTTTCCTTAAAATTTCTTTTTGAGCACCGCGCCTTGCGCCGCGCTCGTTACAAGGTATTTATAGCGGAGCAACCAACCCGACGGTTCGCCGTCTTTGGGTCGATACTTTTTGGCGCGCGCCGCCATTTCTTTGGCGTTGATGTCCACATTGAGCTGGCCGTTTTGAATATCTATCTTGATCTTGTCGCCGTCTTTGATAAGCGCGATCTTGCCGCCCGCCGCCGCTTCGGGGCATACGTGCCCGATGGCCGCGCCGCGCGTGGCGCCCGAAAAGCGTCCGTCGGTGATGAGCGCCACGTCCTCGTCCAGTCCCATGCCGCAAAGCGCCGAGGTGGGCGAGAGCATTTCCCGCATGCCGGGGCCGCCTTTGGGGCCTTCGTACCGAATGACCACCGCGTCGCCCTTTTGGATCTTGCCGCTCATAATGGCGAGCACGCAATCTTCTTCGCTGTCGAAACATTTGGCTTTTCCCACGAACGACAGCATTTTGGGGGAAACGGCGCTGCGCTTTACTACCGCGCCGTCTTCGCAGATGTTGCCGCGCAACACCGCGATACCGCCGCACGGCGATAGGGGCGCGTCTACGGGGTGAATGGCGTCGCCCGTGATCTCGGCGTTTTTATACGAGCGGCTAAGCGATTTGCCCGTTACCGTGAGCGCATCGCCCTTTATAAGATTGCGTTTGGATAACTCATGGAGCACCGCCATCACGCCGCCGCTGCGGCCGAGGTCTTCCATGTCGCGGTCGGACGCGGGGCTGAGTTTGCAAAGGTTGGGGGTGTTGTCCGAAATGCGTTGCACGTCGTCGAGCGAGAGCGTAAGACCGCATTCGGCGGCTACGGCAAAGAGGTGCAACACCGTGTTGGTAGACGCGCCCACGGCCATATCCACCGCCAGTGCGTTCATAAACGCGTCTTTGGTGAGGATCATGCGGGGGCGAATGTCGTTTTGCACCAATTTCATCACCGCCGCGCCCGCCGCTTTGGCCAGACGCAAACGTTCGGCTTGCACGGCGGGAACGGTGCCGTTGCCGGGCAATGCGATGCCCAAAGCCTCGCACAAACAGTTCAAACTGTTGGCGGTGTACATGCCGCAACAACTGCCGCAACCAGGGCAAGCGCAGTTTTCCAATTCCGAAAGCTCGCTGAGCGACATATCGCCCGCTTTCACTTTGCCCACCGATTCGAACATGGTGGAAAGCCCCACCTTTTGCCCGCGATAAAGTCCGCTTTGCATGGGGCCGCCCGAAACGAGCACGGCGGGCAGATTGACGCGCGCCGCGCCCATGAGCATGCCGGGCACGATCTTATCGCAGTTGGGCACGAGCACCGCGCCGTCGAATGCATGTCCTATCAGCATGCTTTCCACGCCGTCGGCGATCAGTTCGCGGCTGGGGAGGGAATAGCGCATGCCGTCGTGCCCCATGGCGATGCCGTCACATATGCCGATGGCGGGCACCACCACGGGCGTGCCGCCCGCCGCATAAACGCCCGCTTTCACCGCGTCGGTGAGCGTATCGAGATGCATATGGCCGGGAACGATCTCGCTTTTGGCCGAGATAATGGCAATGATGGGTTTGGCGATCTCTTCGTCGGTCAATCCCAACGCTTTGTACAGCGCGCGTTGCGGCGCTTTTTCGATGCCCGCACTCAACTCTTTAGACACGTTTCAATCCTCGCTTTTTTGTATTCTTTATTATTATAGCAATCAAAGCCGCTTTTGTAAAGCCGATTTGCCGTGCGTTGGGCGCCTTTCTTTGCAAAAATGCGCGCAAAAACGGTAAAAAACGAGCGTCGGCGCTCTTCGCCTCAAAACAAGTCGTTGTAGTCCGTTAAGTCGTTGATGTTATCGGCGCCGCGCGAAAGGGCGGTAAGACCGGTGCGCACCAGTTCGATGATTCCGTAGTGCGTCACCACTTGAATGAACGCGTCGATCTTGTTTGGCTCGCCGGTAAGCTCTACGATGAGCGAGGCGGGCGAAAGGTCGATCATTTTGGCTTTGTAAATGTTGCACGTGCTCTCGATTTCGGGGCGTTGCGCGGGGTCTAACGTAAGCTTTACGATGAGAAGTTCGCGGCACACCGCTTTATCGGGCGATAGCAGCGCCACTTTTTTCACGTCGACCAGTTTGTCGAGTTGGCGGGTGATCTGCTTGATCGTGGCGTCGTCCGCCTCCGCCACAATGGTCATGCGCGAAAACGCGGGCGTTTCGGTAGCGCAAACGGCCAAACTGTTTATGTTGTAGCCGCGGCGGGCAAACAGTCCCGAAACGCGCGTGAGCACGCCGCTTTTGTTGGCAACCAACGCCGTTACGATATACTGTTTCATTCCGTTTTCTCCTCTATGGCGGTGATGATGTCGGCGGCCGATTTGCCGGGCGGGATCATGGGGAGCACGAATTCGTCTTGCCCGATGCGGCAGTCTACCACCACGGTGCCCTCGGTGTCGAACGCCTTTTGCACCACCGCGTTTATGTCCTCGTTTTTACGCAGCGAAAGACCGGTGGCGCCGAACGCTTTGGCCAACAGCACGTAATCGGTAGGGCTGTTCAGCGTGGTGGCCGAATAGTGCTTTTGGTAAAACAGCGTTTGCCATTGGCGCACCATGCCCAGCACGTTGTTGTTGAACACAAACACTTTTACGTTCAGTTTGTTTTTCACGCAAGTGGACAGTTCGTTTAGGTTCATGTGGAACGAACCGTCGCCCGTGATGAGCGCCACGGGCTTATCGGTGGCCGTGGCCGCGCCGATGGCCGCGCCCAATCCGTAGCCCATGGTGCCCAAGCCGCCGCTTGTAAGTAGCGTGCGCGGGTGCGAAACGGGGTAGGACTGCGCCGTCCACATTTGGTGTTGGCCTACGTCGGTGGCCACGAGTTTGTCGGCCGGTGTTGCGGCGGCGATGCCGTGCAAAATCTTGCGCGGGCAAAGCGGCAGAGAGGAGAACGCGTAGGCAAAATCGTTTTTGAGCGCGCGGCACCGCTCTGTCCAAGCGGCGTCGGGCGATACCGTTACGGCGTTGTCGAGATAGCGCAGCACTTGTCCCGCGTCGCCCATGATGTGGGCGGCGCTGTGCACCACCTTGTCGATCTCGGCGGTGTCTATATCCACGTGCACGATGGAGGCTTGCGCGGCAAACTTTTGCGGATTGCCCGCCACGCGGTCGGAAAAGCGCGTGCCTACGGCTAACAACACGTCGCACTCGTTGAGCGCTTTGGCCACCGCCGCCGAACCGTGCATGCCGATCATGCCCATATACAACGGGTGATCGGCGGGCATGCACCCCAATCCCATCATGGTGCTTGCCACGGGCAAACGGTGACGCTCGGCAAACGCGCGCAGATCGTCGCACGCGTCCGAGCGGATCACGCCGCCGCCCGCCAAAACGAGCGGGCGCTTTGCCGCCGAGAGAACGTCGGCCGCTTTGCGGGCGCGCGCGTCGGGCGTAAAATGCCCCACACTGCGCGGTGCGGGCGCGGCGGGCGTGTACGGGCAAACGGCTTGTTGCACGTTTTTGGGCACATCTACCAATACGGGGCCGGGGCGGCCGCTCGCGGCAATGGCAAACGCCTCGCGCATGGTGGGCGCCAGATCGCGCACGTCTTTCACGATAAAGTTGTGTTTGGTGACGGGCATGGTAACGCCCGTTATATCCACTTCTTGAAAACTGTCGCGTCCCAAAGACGCGAGCGGCACGTTGCCCGTAACGGCCACTAAGGGCACGCTATCCATATAGGCGGTGGCAATGCCCGTAACGAGGTTGGTGGCGCCGGGGCCGGAGGTAGACATCACAACGCCCGTGCGCCCCGTGGCGCGCGCATATCCGTCGGCCGCGTGGCAAGCGCCTTGTTCGTGGGCGGTGAGAACGTGCGTGATCTTATCGCGGTATAGCCATAGCGCGTCGAACGTGTCTATGATGTATCCGCCGGGGTATCCGAACACGTGCCGCACGCCTTGCTCGATAAGGCATTGCACGATGATCTCCGCGCCGCGCAACGGGCGACCGCACCGGTTGTCTTGCTTTTCCATGGTTTGCGCTACACCTCCCTATATTGTAAAAAGGTAACCCCAAGAAAAAAATTCCCGAGGTTGCCCGTATCCAACAAAAAATGCTGTACATCCGCCTTTGTCGTATCGCACCGAAGCGCTTGCCCGCCGGTAAACTCCGCCGAAGCTACCTTGTGGCACACATTATGGTCTACTTAGTGCTGCTGCCGTCAAGCCCTGACACGGTTCATAGTATAACATTGCACAAGACCCCGGGATCATCATTCCACGAACGGGTACTGACCTCCCATACGGTACGCCGAGGGCGGCTTTCTGCCTCGCTGTAGCGGATTGCGAGTACAGGGCACCGCTGGCTCCCCACATAGTACAGCATAGTCAGTATACCAAAAAACTCGCCCGTTGGCAACTCTTTTGGGCGCATTTTCTCGTGCAACTATCGCGATCTTTTTGCGCATACTACGCGTGTGTGGAAAGAAAGAATAAAAAAATACAATATCTTGGGCGGCGCGGGCGTGCTTACGGCGGCGGCCATCGCGGGCAAATGCTTGGGCGCGCTGTACCGTATACCGCTCACGCGCGTGTTGGGCGCGCAAGGCATGGGCATGTTTCAGTCGGTGTTCCCGCTATACGCCTTGCTCGTAACGGTGTGCGGCGGCGGGCTTACGGCGGCGGTGAGCAAGCTGACGGCCGAAAGCGAAGGGCGGGCGGCTTTGCACACCGCGCTCAAGGCGGCGCTCGTCGTTTCGTTGCCGCTCGTTGCCGCGGCGGCTTTGCTGTGCCGTTTGATCGCGGCGGCGGCGGGCGCGCCCGCCGCGGCACTCGCGCTGTGCGTGCTGTTGCCCGCCGTGCCCGTGTCCGCCGTGTGCGCCGCTTTTCGCGGATACTTTCAAGGCATGGGCAACATGGTGCCTTCGGCGGTGGGGCAGTGCGTGGAGCAAGCGGCCAAGTTTGCGGTGGGTATTTCGCTGGCGTTCGCTTTTTCGCGTGTGTCGCTTACGGCGGCGGTGGCGGGGTGCGCGGCGGGCGTCACCGCGTCGGAAGGGGTGATGTTTTGCTTTTTCTATTGGCGGTATAAGCGGCATGCCGCGGGCGGGGCGGGGTTGCCGTTGCCGCCTGCTCTGAACGCCGCGGCGGACGGCAGCGTGTTTGCGGGACTTGATGCGCTCACCGAAGTATCCGAAGAATTGGTGCCGGCGCCCGCCGTCGTAACGGCCGCCCGCGCGCAAAACGCGCCCGTAGCGCGCCGCTTGCTGGCGGTGTCTTTGCCCGTTATGCTCGGCATGCTCGTTTTGCCGCTGTGCCAAGTGGCCGACAGCTTTATCGTGGTCAACCTTTTGGTGAAACACGGCGCGGCGCGCGCGTATGCCACCGCGCTGTACGGATTGGTAACGGGGCCTATAAACGCGCTCGTCAATATGCCCGCCGTGCTCACGGTGGGATTGTGCGGCTCGCTGCTCCCTAAAGTGTCCCAACTTGTCAAGCGGGGCGAAAGCGTGCGCAAAACGGCGGCGCGCGTTTTGCTGTTCGCTTTTGCGGCGGGTGCGGTGTTTTGCGTAGGCATCGTATTATTTGCCTCGCCCGCGCTGCGCATTTTATACGGCAACACATTGGGCGTTCCCATGGTTACGGTAACACGCTTGTTGCGCACGGCCGGCGTGGCCGTTTTGAGCATTGCGGTGATGCAAACGGCGTCGGCGGTGTTGCAAGGCGCGGGCAAAGCCTATCTGCCCGCCGTGCATTTATTGATCGCCGCCGTAGTCAAAGAAAGCTTGCTGTTCGTGCTGTTGCCCCGTTTGGGCGCTTACGGATTCGTGGCGGCCACCGACATATTTTATGCGTTGGCTTGCGTGCTCGATCTTATCGCGCTGTATTTTTGTTTGCGCCGCCGTACCCGCAAAAAAGCCAAAGCGCGCGGCTGACAAAGGTCGTATCGCGCCGTTGGTAAAATAGGCAAAAAAACTTGCTTTTTCGCGCGCATTGCGGTATACTGTAGGGTAGGGAGCAAGGGTATGAAAATTGCGTTTGACGAAAGAGAATTGGCGGGCGCGCTTTTGTGCGGGCAGATCGAAGTGAACAACAAGCCCACGCTGATGCGCAAAACGTTGGCGGGCACCAAAACCATGCTGGTGATCGTGGATATGGTGAAAGGCTTTTGCGTGTCGGGCGCCTTGAGCGACCCGCGTCTGAAAGCCGTTGCGCCCGAAATAAAACGCATTGCCGCGTTGCTGCCCGACGCCGAAAAAGTTTTCATACGCGATTGTCACACCGAGCAGTCGGCCGAGCTGAAATACTTTCCGCCCCATTGCATAGGCAAAGAGAGCGAAGTGATATCCGAACTGCAGTGCATAAAAGGCAAAGAGGTGAAGAAAAACTCCACCGACGCGTTCGTGCAGTTGCTGGCCGCCAATAATAACCTGTTGGGGTACGACAACATTTTGCTGACGGGCGTGTGCACCGATATCTGCGTGATGCAGTTGGCGCTTTCGTTGCGCGCCTATATCTCCGAATTCAACGGCGCGGGCAACGTGGTGGTGTTCACCGACGCGGTAGACACGTACGACAGCCCCACGCATAACGCCGATTTGTTCAATATGACGGCCGTCAAGCTTATGGAGCAATCGGGCGTGCTGGTATTCAAAACGTTGGTTTAACGAAGAGAGGATAAAAACGTATGCTGGATGTAAAATTCATTACCGAAAATGCCGAGCTTGTGAAAAACGCCATGGCAACGCGCAGCGGCGTTTACGACGTGGACAAGGTGCTCGCGCTCAACGCCCGCCGCAAAGAGATCATTGCGCAAGTGGAAAAAATGAAAGCCGAGCGCAACCGCGTGTCGGACGAGATCGCCGCGCTCAAAAAGAACAAGCAAAACGCCGACGATAAAATCGCCGCCATGAAAAAAGACAACGAGGGCATCAAAAAGTTGGACGAAGAGCTGACGGCGGTAGAGGCCGAGCTGAAAATGGCGGTGATGAGCATTCCCAACGTGCCGCACCGAAGCGTGCCCGTGGGCAAAGACGATTCGCAAAACAAAGAAGTGCGCAAGTGGGGCGAACCCACCAAATTCGATTTCGCGCCCAAAGCGCATTGGGATCTCGGCGCCGATCTCGATATTCTCGATCCCGCCACCGCGGCCAAAATATCGGGCGCGCGCTTTATGATCTATCGCGGCGCGGGCGCGCGTTTGGAACGCGCGATCACCAACTTTATGTTGGACACGCACACGCAAAACGGCTATACCGAAGTGTTCCCGCCCTTTATGGTAAACCGCGACAGTATGTACGGCACGGGGCAACTCCCTAAGTTCGAAGAGGACGCTTTCGCCGTGAAGAACAACGGATACTTTTTGGTGCCCACGGCCGAGGTGCCCGTGACCAACATGCACCGCGGCGAAGTGATCGATAAAGCCAAGTTGCCCATTCGCTATTGCGCCTACACGGCGTGCTTTCGCGCCGAGGCGGGCAGCGCGGGCAGAGATACGCGCGGCCTTATCCGCTTGCACCAATTCAACAAAGTGGAGCTTGTTAAATTTTGCGCGCCCGAAAACAGCTACGAGGAACTCGAAAGCTTAACGGCCGAGGCCGAACTGATCTTGCAGAAGTTGGGTCTGCCGTATCGCGTGGTGTGCTTGTGCAGCGGCGATCTCGGCTTTTCGTCCGCCAAAACGTACGACATCGAAGTGTGGATGCCCAGCTACGGCCGCTATGTAGAGATCTCGTCTTGCTCCGATTTCGAGGATTACCAAGCGAGAAGAATGAATATAAAGTACAAAGAAAACGGCAAAACGGCGCTGTTGCACACGCTCAACGGCAGCGGTCTGGCGGTGGGGCGCACCACGGCGGCTATTTTGGAAAATTTCCAAAACGCCGACGGTACGGTCACCGTGCCCCAAGCGTTGCGTCCGTATATGGGCACGGACAAAATAACGGGCGTATAATTAAGGCAAGAAGGGTAACAATTCCGATCGGTAAAGGAAGAGCGATCCATGGGAACCATTATAAAAGCTATTCGTAAACTAATTGGCGGCATCGCGCGAGCATTGTCATTTTTGTTCGTGTCGCTCGGCTTGTGGTTGCCGATCTTGTTTTCCATAGGATTCTTTGTTTGCCTCGGCTTGTTGGACGTGGAATTCAAAGGCATGGTGTCGGCCGTGTTTTGGGGCGGCCTCGGTTTCAGCGTGATGCTTGGGTTGGCAACGGCTTTGTATACGCGCGGCAAGCGCAAACGCAAGGCGGCGGCCAAAGCCGCGGCGCATGCGTCGGCCGAATTGGCCAAACAGTCGGTGGCGGCGCCCAAGAGCCGTCGTAAGCGCTTGGAAGAGGCGGCGCAACCTCAACAAGGATATTATCCGTATATGCCCATGCAAAGCCAAGGCGTATATTTTCCCAACGGCATGCCGCAAAATTCGTATGCCATGCCCGCGCAACCGCCCGTACAAACCATGCAAGCCATGCAACAACCCGTGCCGCCCATGCAACAACCTATGCAACAACCCGTGCAAGCGGCGCAAATGCCCGCGAGCGCGCCGTATGCGCCGCCCGTGCCGCCTGCGCCCGCGCCCCAACCCGCAATGACCACGCGCGAATGGGAACAAAAATATTTTGCGGCCGCCGAGCCGCAACCCGCGCGCTATGAACGCACCGCGTCGTTCGACGCCGACGTGATGCCGCTTTCTTACGGAAAGACCATCACGCGCACGCAAGAGCGCGAGGCGGACGATCGCTTGGGCGCCGACGAACTGTGGCGGCGGCTTTCGGGCGCCGACGTGCCCGACGAACAGCCGCTCGTGTACCGTATGCGGCGCGATCCGTCGCTGTATGTATACGAATACACCGACCGTTACCAATATTGGCGGCGCAACGAAACGGGAATGGCATTGGAGCGCACCGAGTACAAGACCAACGGCGCCAAAAACGCATAACGTTCGCGCTCTCTTTGTGTACACGGCATAACAAAGCAAAAGCCGACGCGTTCGTATAAAAACCGACAAGATCCGTATGCTACACTGTACCCCGACACGATAAAAAAGGTCGGGGTTTTTTCTTGGTGAAACGAACGCTTTGTAAATACATAGGCATCTTGTTTTCGTTGTGCTGTTTGTGCGGCGCCACGTTTGCGGGGTTGCGTCCTTGCGGGGCGGGATATACCGCCGCGCTGTTGTACGGCGGCATGCCCGCCGTGGTGGTGTTGCCCGCCTATTTGGCTTTTTCGTTGCTGTTCGATTTTTCGCTGTCCTCGGCCGTGTACGCGCTTTCGGTGTGCGTCGCCTCGTTTGCGGCGGCGCTACTATCGTTGCGTTTTCGCAAAGCCAAGCGGCTGTTGTTCACGCTGTTTACGGCCGCGGCGCAAACGGCGCTATTATTAAAACATTCGCAGATCGGGTATTTGCTCATGCCCGTGTGGGGCATTCTCTCTTTGGGCGTGTTCGTGGCGTCGGTGTGCTTTTTGCACCCCGTTCTCGTCAAGCGTTGCAAGTTCAAATTTTTGGAGACCGAGCTGGCGTGCGGCGGCGTTTTGCTCATTTGCGCCGCGCTGGGACTAAGCGGCATGCGGGTGCGCGGGTTCGATCTTTGCTATCTCATCGCCGCCTTTTGCATACCCTTTACGGTGGCGGTGGGGTCGCTTTCGGGCGGCGTGGCGGTGGGCATGTGTTTCGGCGCGGGCATAGCGCTATATGACATGCACCCCGCGCCCATCGCCTTTATGGCCTTTGTGGCGCTTGTCACGTCGCTGTTTGCGTCGGCGCCCCGACCGCTGGCCTCGCTGTCGGCAACGGCCGCCTATGTGCTCGTGGCCTATCTGTTTGCCGCGCCGCCGTTATGGCAACAAACGGTATGCTTTGCCGTGGGCGCTATCGCGTTTTGCTTTGTGTCGCCCGCGCGGTTGCGCGCGGTGCGCGACGCATTGTTCACGCCCGCCACCGCCACGGCCGCGCGCGGGATCATCGGGCGGTCGGCGCAAGAAACGGGCAACCGCTTGATCGGCGCGTCCCGCATATTTACCGATATGCAGTTGGCCATGCAACAAGTGCCGGAGGGAGAAGAGGCGGCGGGCGATTTGGAGCGCAACGTGTGCGCGCGGTGCGCGTCTTACGCCGAGTGCTCGGCAAAGCGGGGGTATCGCGCGGCGCTGGCCGCCATGGAACGCTCGTCGGCCACCAAGGGCAGAGCAAGCGTTTCGGAGATCCCCGCGCTGTTGTCGGCGTGCAACAACCTTTCGGCGTTGGTGGGCGCGGCGTCGGCCTCGGCGCAGGCAAGGCACGAGCAGATACTGTTGCGCGAGGCCAAAAAGGAAGGGCGCAAGATCGTGGCGCAACAGTTGGGACTGATGTCGGGCGTGTTGCGGCAAATGGGCGAGCAAGTCAAAACGCCCGTGCGGTTCGACGCCGTAAAAGAAAAGCGCATCGCCGACGAACTGTCGTACCGCGGCGCGGCGGTGCCCGAAGTGATCGTGACCGACGACACGGTGTCGGTGGTGCTGTATAGCGAAACGCTGTCGGAGTCGGACGTGGCGGCGGCGGTAAGCAAGGCCATGCGCGCGCCCTACCGTTTCGTGCGGGGGAGCGCCGACGTATTGCCGGGATACACGATGTTGCTGTTTGCCCGCGCACCGCGCTACGACGTGGCGTTTTCGGTGGCGGCCAGCGCCAAAGAGGAACGCAGCGGCGACAACCACTCGTTTATCCACTTGGGCGGCGATCGGTTCATGATGGCGTTGTGCGACGGCATGGGTAGCGGCGAGCAAGCCGAGCGCGCCAGCGAAACGGCCATAGAGTTGGTGGAAAGCTTTTTCCGCGCGGGGTTGGATTCCATGAGCGCGGTGGAGTGCGTCAACCGCTTTTTGGCGCTCAACGAGTGCGAGCGTTTTTCTACGCTGGACGTTACGGTGATAGACCTAGAATCGGGCGACGCCGAGATCATCAAGCTGTCGTCGCCCGCCACCGTGGTGAAAGGGCGAGACGGCGTGCGCGCGGTGTCGGGCGCCGCTTTGCCCATGGGCGTGTTCGAAAACGTTACGTGCGGACACACAAGTCTGCGCCTACAGACGGGCGACGAAATCATCATGGCCACCGACGGCATCACCGACGCGCTCGGCTCTACCGAGCAGTTCGTGTCCGCCGCCGCCATGCAGTCGTGCGCCGATCCGCAAGCGGAGGCCAAAAACATTCTCGAATGCGCTATGGCGGCGCAACGGGGCAAACTCAAAGACGACGCCACCGTGCTGTGCGCCCGCATTTTCGAAAAAAATTGATTTACGGTTGACAAAACGACGTAGCCGTTGCTATAATAAACATAATGTTATCTGTGATCCAAACGTCGTCTATCGTCTTTTATGCCGTATCGGCGGGGCTTGCCCTTTTGGCGGCCGTGCTGTTTTTCTGTATGCTTTTGCGCAAAAAGCGGCGGCGGCACGGCGGCGACGTGCTTTGCATCGTGCTGTTGGCGCTGTGTATGGCGGCGGCGCTCGTGGTGGGCGCGTTCGCCGTGGTCGGCTATTATGCGCCGCTCAAAACGGCGGTAGCGGACGCGGGCGGCAAATTGGCCTTTTTGTATGACGGCAAGCAACTGTTTGCCGTGCCCGCTTTAGGCAAAGCGGTGGGGCTGTTCGAACGGTTGGGGCTTTCGGGCGTTATCGTGCCTTTTGCGCTGTGTATTTTGTTTTTGCTCACGGCCATTGCGGTGGGCGTAAAAACGCGTCCCGCGCGCCGTAAAAAAGAAAAAGCACAACAAGAAACGAGCGTGCCCGTAGAGGACGCGTCCATCGAAGAACAAACATACATACAAGACGCGCCGTCCGCCGTCGCGTTGGATACGGGCGCCGAGGGCGAGTTGCCGCCGCCCGAAGAAAAGCCGCTCGAAACGGATGCCGCCATGCGCATCGTGGAAGAGATCGGCGCGTTGGTAGACGGCGGCGCCGCCCGCGAGGACGACGAGATCGCCGCGCAATTAAAGTGCGCCATTTCCGAGGGGTATGCGCTCGTCAACGAAACGCCCGAAAACGCGTCGGACGAAGAGCAAGCGGCCGAAGAACAAACAGACGAAATACCGCGCGAAGAACTTGCCAAGCAACCCATCGAGGACGAGAGCGAGCAAGAGACCTTGCCCGAACGGGACGAGCAAACCGTTACGAAAACGTCGTCGGCCGAAGAAGAGCAAGACGTTTTGTTTGAAACGCAACAGCCCGTTGAAAGCATAGAAGAGCAAGAAGATAATGACGCGACCGAGGAAGAATATTTAGACGCGCCCATAGAGCACAACGTGGAGATCGTGCCCGAACGCACAACGCTGTCCGACAAAAAGGTGATCTCCGTAGCGCCCGAAAGCGTGCAAGAAGAAAAACGCCCGCCCGTATTCGAATACGGCGACGTATACATGCGCACCCGCGTGCGCACCATTATTCGCCGTCCGCCCGCTAAACGCGCGGAAGAGCGGGAAGAGGCGCCCGCGTCGGCCAAAGCGAGCGCGTCCGTAAAGACGGCCGCGTCGCGTACTGCGGGCGTTGCCAAAAGCCAAACGCCGATAAAACCGCCCGTTGCCCCGCACAAAGAGGTGGTGGCGGAAAAGAACAGTTTGCCGCTCACCCGCAAGTATATCATCATCAATCGGCGCAACGCCGCTACGGTATTCAACGATTATCTCAACAGCAAGCGCGAACGGGAAAAAGAAGAATTGGCCGGATCTCTCAACACCATCATCATGAAATAAGCGAGGTAAACATGAAAAAGTATATAGGCGTCGATATCGGCGGCACCACCGTGAAAGCGGCGGTAGTAGACGAGAACGGCTGCATATTGCGGCGCAGTACCATACCCACGTTGGCCACCCGTCCGTTTGAAAAGGTTGCCGAAGATATTGCCGCGCAGATCGCGGGATTGCGCGAAGGCGACAAGATCGAGGGCGTGGGCATAGGTTGCCCCGGCATGGTAGACAGCGCCGACGGCAACATTATTTACAGCAACAACTTGTATTGGCACGATGCGCCGTTGGCGCAAAAATTGCAAGCGGCCACGGGCGAACGCGTCCGCGTGTGTAACGACGCCAACGCCGCCGCATTGGGCGAAACCAAGTTCGGCGCGGGTAAAAACTACACCGACACCGCGCTCATTACTTTGGGCACCGGCGTGGGCGGCGGTTTGGTGGCAAACGGCAAACTGTTCGAAGGGTTCCGCGGCATGGGCGCCGAGATAGGGCATACGGTGATCCGCTTAAACGGCGCGCCGTGCACGTGCGGTCGCAAAGGCTGTTTCGAGGCGTACGCTTCGGCCACCGCGCTTATCCGCGACACGGTGTATGCCATGCAGACCGACCGCAACAGCGCCATGTGGGAGTTCGTGGGCGGCGATCTCAACAAAGCGGACGGCCGCACCTCTTTCGAGTGCGCCAAAAAGGGCGACGCCACCGCGCAAACGGTGGTGGACGCTTACATAGGTTACTTGGCCGAAGGCATCGCCAACGTTGTCAACGTGTTCCGTAGCCAAGCGGTGATCTTGGGCGGCGGCGTGTGCGCGCAAGGCGCATATCTCACCGCGCCGTTGCAAAAAAAAGTGCATGCGTTGTGTTTCGGCAACGTTTGTCTGCCCGAAATCTTGGTGGCGGCACTCGGAAACGACGCGGGCATTTTGGGCGCCGCATCGATTGTGATGTAACTTTTTCGCGGCGGACGTGACCGTATAATCCGCCCGAAAATTGCATATATATAAAGAATAAATAAGCAGTGAGGTGCTGAATGAAACCGTTAAAAGGAAGTAAGACCGAAGCCAATTTGATGGAGGCGTTTGCCGGTGAAAGCATGGCGCGCAACAAGTATGATTACTACGCGAGCAAAGCGGCCAAAGACGGCTACGAGCAGATCGCGGCGTTTTTCCGCGAAACGGCGCTCAACGAGAAAGAGCACGCCAAAATTTGGTTCAAGCTGTTGCACAGCGGCATTGCCGACACCCAGACCAATCTGGTAGACGCCGCCAACGGCGAGAACTTCGAGTGGACGGATATGTACGCGCGCTTTGCCAAAGAGGCGCAAGAAGAGGGGTTCGATGCCATCGCCAAGTTGTTTTCTTTGGTGGCCGAGATCGAAAAGAGCCACGAGCAGAGATATTTGCAGTTGGTGGCCAACATTCAAAACGGCAACGTGTTCGAGCGCAAAGAGGCGGTGGTTTGGGTGTGCCGCAATTGCGGACATTTGCACACCGGCGAAAAAGCGCCGGAGGTTTGCCCCGTGTGCGCCCATGCCAAAAGCTTTTTCATGCTCGAAGAGAAAAACTATTAAAATGTCTTTTTTGAAAGAAAGCAAAAGCGACGACCGCAAAAGCGCACTTCCCATAGGGAATAAAAGAACTAAAATTTTATAAGAGTTGCACTT
>CAJULQ010000009.1 GCA_910587595.1 uncultured Christensenellaceae bacterium | reverse complement strand
TCAATGTGCATCGCTTAGCCGCCCTAAAACAGACAGCTTTTATATATTATCATATCTATTCGGAAATGTCAAACGATTTATAAAAACTTTTTGTATTTTTTTTGCTTTTTCGGCACAAACGCAAACATCTTTTACGGGAGCGTTTTTATTGGCGCGCGATCTCCGCGCCCATAAGATCTTTAACGGCCTCGCCCGCCATAATAAAACCGGCCGCCGCGGGCACAAAGGCATTGCTGGCCGGCACGCGCGCGTCTTCCTCGCCCCCTTCGTTCGTGCGAACGGGCGGCTCTTTGCTATACACCACTTTGAGCGCGGGCACACCCCGCCGCTTGAGTTCCGAGCGCATCACGCGCGCCAGCGGACACACCGAGGTATCAAAAATATCCGCCACTTCGAATGCCGCGGGGTTTGTCTTGTTGCCCGTGCCCATACACGATAGAATGGGCGTGCCCGCTTTGGCCGCTTGCACCGCCAATCCGATCTTGGCCGTTACCGTGTCCACGGCATCTATTATATAGTCGTATTGTTTGAAATCGAAAAACGCGTCTTGGTCGGGCAGATAAAACAGCTTATGCACGCGCACCTCGGCCGCGGGGTTTATCTCGGCGATCCGTTCGGCGGCCACGTCCGCTTTGTAGCGCCCCAACGTTTTGTGCGTGGCGTACAGTTGGCGGTTGAGGTTGGAAATATGCACCGTGTCGTTATCGATAAGATCGAGCGCGCCTATGCCGGAGCGCGCCAAAGCCTCGGCCGCATAGCCGCCCACGCCGCCTAAACCGAACACCGCCACGCGGCACGACGCCAACCGCGCAACGGCCGCTTTGCCGAACAAACGCTCGGTGCGGCAAAGCCAATTTTCTTGTTCGTGCGCCATTTGTCTTTTCTCCCTTTGCTTGCAATGGTTTCAAAAGTATGGTAGCACGATTTCGTCGGGTTTGTCAAAGCATTTTGTGTCGGCGGCCGTCCAAAACCGCGCAAAACGCACACCCGCAAATTGTTTGCGTTCCGCCGAAGAAAGTGCTATACTGTTAGATATGCGAATGGACAAGTTCTTAAAAGTGTCGCGCATTCTCAAACGGCGCGGCGTGGCCAACGATGCTTGCGCGGGCGGCAACGTTTATGTGGGCGACAAGGCGGTCAAACCCTCGTATCGCCTCAAAGTGGGCGACGTGGTGCGCGTACGCTTTTCGGCGGGCGAACTGCGGTTTGTGGTCAAATCGCTCAACGAAAAAGCGAGCAAGGAGGAAGCGTCGCAACTGTATGAGATCATCTGACGGCAACGACGTTTGCGCCGTGGTGCTGTGCGGCGGCACGGGATCGCGCACGGGGCTTTCTTATAATAAGGTATTGTATGCCATCGGGCACAAAACGTTGCTCGAATATGTTTTGGACGCGTTCGCCAAAAGTTGCGTGTCCCGCGTGGTGATAGCGGCCAACGAGGCCGACCGCCGCGCGGTGCAAGCGCTGGCGGCGTCTTACGAAAACGTGTGCGTGGTGGCGGGCGGCGACACGCGCACGCGTTCTGTGCAAAACGGGTTGCAAGCGGCCGCGGGGTGCGACATCGTGGTCATTCACGACGGCGCCCGCCCGTTCGTTACCCCCCGACTGATCGACGATACGGTGCGCGCGGCCAAGGCGTTCGGCAGCGGCATTGCGGCCGTGCCCGCGGTAGACACCGTGAAAGAGGCGGAAAACGGCGTGATCACCAAATCGCTGTGCCGCGACAAACTCTGGTGCATGCAAACGCCGCAAACCTTTTCGTACGCGCAGTTGTGCGACGCCTACGCCAAAACGGACGGCACGTTCACCGACGACGCCGAGCTGTTTGCGGCGGCCGGCTACACCCCGCATATTGTGACGGGGGAATACGAAAACAAAAAGATCACCACGCCCGCCGACCTCGTAGTAGGCGCGCCCGCCTACACCAAGATCGGCACGGGGTTCGACGTGCACCCGCTGTGCGCGGGGCGCGAGCTTATTTTGGGCGGCGTGCATATCCCGCACGACAAAGGCTTGCAAGGGCACAGCGACGCCGACGTTCTCACGCATGCCGTGACGGACGCGATTTTATCGGCGGCCGATCTGCCCGATATCGGCGTGCTCTTCCCCGACACCGACCCCGCAACCGAAGGCATCGACAGTTTGCTGTTATTGCAAGACGTATGCCGCCGCGTGTCCGACCTCGGCTACACGGTGGGCAACGTGTCGGCGGTGGTGTTGGCGCAAAAGCCCAAACTTATGCCCCACATCGGCGCCATACGGCGGTCGCTTTGTAACGTTTTGCAAACGGACGAAAGCCGCGTGAACGTTTCGGCCACCACTGCCGAACATCTCGGTATCGTGGGCGAAGAAAAAGGCATGGCGGCCGGCGCAAGCTGTTTACTCACATACGATCCACAACATAATTCGAAGTAAGAAAACATGACAACATCCGAGCGACACCATAAATTTTTACGAAAGCGGCGCATTCGCCTCAACTCGGCGCACATCATCGTGCTGGGATTTTTGGGCGTTATTCTTTTCGGCGCGTTTTTGCTGTGCTTGCCTATCAGCGCCAAAAACAGACAGTGGCTCAACTTTTTGGACGCGATATTCACGGCCACCAGCGCGGTGTCTACCACGGGTCTGTCGGTGGTGGGCGACACGGCTTGCCACTTCAGCGCGTTCGGGCAAGCGGTGCTATTAATACTCATTCAATTCGGCGGCGTGGGTTTCATGTGCATAACAACGCTTTTTATGCTGTTGTTGCGCCGCAAGATCACCATACGCGACCGTTTGGTGATGCGCGCGGAATTCAACCAAAACGAAAACCGCGGCATGGTGCGCTTGGGGCGCAATATCATGGTAGTAACGCTGGGCATAGAAAGCATAGGCTTTTTACTGTTGTTATACCCCTTTGTTTCTCGCAACGGCGGTATCGGCGTTTGGCAAGCTTTTTTCACTTCGGTATCCGCTTTTTGCAACGCGGGATTCGACGTGATGGGCGTAACGCAAGGCGCGGGCACCTCGCTCATGGGGTTTGCGGGCAACGTGATGGTGAACTTGTCCGTTTCCTTCCTCATCATTTTGGGCGGCCTCGGCTTTACCGTTTTGATGGATCTGGGCAGCAACAAATGCAATTTCCGCAAACTTTCGTTCCACACAAAGATCGTTTTGATCACTTCGTTTGCGCTCATACTGTTTGGGTGGGTATTCTATTTCGGCGCGGAATATTCCAACGTGCGCACCATGGGCAACAAGACTTTGGGCGATAAGCTCCTATCTTCCCTCTTTCAATCCGTTACGCCGCGCAGCACCGGCTTTGCCACCGTGGAACAAAGCGAACTTAGGCCCGCCAGCAAATTCGTTACCATGTTTCTCATGTTTGTGGGCGCCTCCCCCGGCTCGACGGGCGGCGGTATCCGCACGGCCACGTTCGCCGTTCTTCTATTGGTGATGATCGCGGGCATTCGCGGCAACGACGACGTAACGGTACGCCGCCGCAAGATCGACCCGCACGTGACCCGCAAAGCGTCGGGCGTGTTTATCAGCAGTTTGGCCGTGGTGCTCTTATCCACCGTGATCTTGTTGTGCACGGAAAAAGGCCACGCCGCGCCCCAAACGCTCACGTTGGAAAACGTGCTGTTCGAAACCATTTCGGCCTACACGACCGCCGGCCTCAGTTGCGGCATCACGGCCACGCTTTCCGTGCCCGGAAAGATCGTTTTGAGCCTACTTATGTTTTTCGGACGGGTGGGCATGGTAACCATAGGCCTTATGTTCTTACACAAAAAAGGCATCGACGACCGCATCGGCTATCCCGAAGCCAACATCATGGTGGGTTAGCCGCGCAAATACAATCGCTACGAAAAAAGCAGAGAGGAAACGTTATGGCAAAAATCATGAAAAAACAATACGCCGTGATCGGATTGGGACGGTTCGGCACCGCGTTGGTGCGCGGACTGCACGCCGAGGGCGCCGACGTATTGGCGATAGACAGCGACCAAGACAGAGTGAACGACATAGAGCCGTATTGCACGCAAGCCGTTTGCGTAGACGCCACCGACGAAGCGGTGCTCGAAAAGATAGGCATTCGCAACCTCGACGTGGTGGTGGTCTGCATTGCGGGCGACATCGAATCGAGCATATTCATCACGCTGACGTGCAAGCAATTGGGCGTGCCCCAAGTGATCGCCAAAGCGCAAAACGAACGGCACCGCCACGTGCTCAAAAAGATAGGCGCCGACATCGTATTGGTGCCCGAAGAGGAAATGGGCGCCAAGTTGGCCGCCAACCTCGTAAAACCCAACATGATAGAGATCATGTCGCTTTCCGACGATTTCCGCATGGTGGAGATCAAAACGCCCGCCAAGTGGCAACACAAAACGCCGGCGCAACTTAATTTGCGCAACACCGAAAAAGTTACCATTGTGCTCATAAAGCGCGGCAAAGACATTATCGTAACGCCCGACGCGCAATGCGAACTGTTGCCCGAAGATATCTTGGTGATCGCCGGCACCTACACCGACACCAAACGACTGAGCAACAAAGCCACCGAACGGGTGTTGGACGACAACGAACACTTTTAACGGGCGCTTTTCCATGCCGTCCGTTTTTACGCGCATAGGGTCATCGGCACAGTAAATCACAAAATAAACCTTTAACGCGTTTACGTGATAATATCCGCTTTTACGTGCACGTGCACTACGAGCGTGCTTAAATCGAAAGACTTAAACCCTTTTTTGCTGAACTTGTGGAAATACTCCCGAAAGCCCAAAAAGTCTACGTTATGTTCTTTGCACGCTTGCACGGTACGCAACACGTTTTCCCGCACTTCGCTCTCGTATGCTTTTTCGAGGGCGTTTTTCCATTGCGTGTAAAACAGCGGGTTGCCGCAAATTTGCGAATCGTCTAACCGCAGCTTGAGTTTTATGGTGTAATTCAACACGTTTTCGCCGTTTTTCACGTCGGCCGACACCCGCACTTTTTTGCCCATCAGCCGCGCCGACACCGAAGCGATATCCGTGCCGTTCATTTGCATGTTGCGCAGTTCCACCAAGCCGAAATCGGAATGTTTGTCTTGCCATACAACGCCCCGCGTCACCATAGGGTCGAGCACGAGCGCCTCGGGCGTCTCGCCGCCGTATACCGCCACTTGGTTGGCGGCTACCAATCTTTTCTTTTGGTGGCCGTCTTGCCCGCCGCTTTGTCCGCCGCTCTGTTTTTGGTCGTTCTGCGATTGTCCGCCCTTTTCGCCGCCTTTCGACTGTCCGCCGCTCGATCCCTTCTCTTGCTGTTTGCCCTCTTCTTGTTTTTCGTTCTGGTCTTGCTTGTCTTGTTGCTTGTTCCCTTGCTGTTTATTCTCTTGCCCTTCTTTTTCCGCAGACTGCTCTTGTTGGCGGTCGTTGATCTCTTGCCGCTGTTCGTTTTTCATGCCGTTGCCCTCGCCCGCGCCCGTTACGCCGCTGTTTTGCGCGCTTTCGTTTTCGAGCGCCACGCAAGGCAAATAGGTGGCGTGCGAGGTGGAATTGAGCGCTTGCAAAAAGCGCAACAACGTGGTGGTGGAAACATGGTTGCCGTTTTTACTGAAAGCGATAAAGCTGTCTAATTCGGCATCCGAGCTTTCCCCCATGTCTTGCGCGCCGTTCAAAAAGTCGGCGGCGGTGCTTTGCGGACAGTGCACCAAATACGTGCCCGGCCCCGCTTTGCCCGACGACATCAAGTAGCCCGTAAAGAGCCGCAGATCTTGCAACAACACGTCTTGCCCGATGGCCACGGTGGAAAGATGCCCGAAGTCGATACGCCGCCCAAGGCCTATCTCCAAATTTTCCAATGCCTCGCCGATACTGCCGCCCGTGGCTTTGGCCACCGTGCTCGCCTTGCCGTCGCTGCCTTGCGCCACCGGCACGGCCAACTGCGCCGACACCGTCACGTTGCCGTCCGTGCCGTCTACGCCGAGAACCGTGGCCAACACGCGAATATCGGCATAGGGCGTGCCGCGCTGGGGCACAAACAACAAAATGGCGCCGAACGCAACGCAACAGATCTTATAGATCAGTATTTTTTTACTCCGTTTCATGGTTTGCTCCTTGCGTTTCCGATTTGGTCGGGGCGCTTTGGTCTTTTGCCGCAACGTGCGGTTGCGCGTTTTCTTTTCGCTTTTGTTTGCTTCGCCCCGCCAAAGCCACCAATAGCATCACGGCGGGCACGGCAAACTGAAACGCAAGCGCCGGCGCGGCGGCATAGCGGATCATGAACGTGTGCAGCCCCGTGGCCGACGTGATCATCAGCGTGATACCGTATAACAGCGCGCCCGTTATCAAAGAGGGCCAAGCGTTGTTCACCGGCACCACGGCGCGCACGAAAAACACCACCGCGTACATGAAAAACCCCGCTTTGAGAAAGACGGAAAACATCCACACGCAAAACAGCATGAGATCGAAACGCCCTTGCATCACGTTGCCCAAAGCATAGTGCGACATGCCCGTTACGTTCTGCCCGTAGCGAATCAAATAGCACACGTTGGAAAACGTGGCGGTAAGGCCGAACATAAAAAACAACACCACGCAAGCGGACAGCACGCCCGCTACCGCCGTGATCGCAGCCGTTTTTTTGGTGCGTTTCACCGCCCCCAAACACACGATGAGCACCGAATGGTCGCCGTACCACATGGCGTGCCGATAGGCGGCGCGCGACACATTGCGCCACCCGAATTCGCCGATGGGCAATACTTCGCTGAACTCCACGCCCGTGCCGATAAGAGCGAACATCACCACCGTGGCGCCCACGATAAAGGGAAACAAAAATTGCACGCTCCGTCCCAATGTACGCAACGAGCCCATGCCCATCACCACGCAAATGCCGAAAAAGGGCAACGAATACAACGACCACGGACTTTCCCCGAACAAGTTCTCGGAAAAGAAAATGCGCACTTCGCCGCTTAACAAAAGCAGTTTGCAAAAAAAGAAGAGCGCAAGAAGGCAAAATACGATCTTGGCCGCGATCTTCCCCACGCACTGCTCTAACAGCTCGGTAAAGCTTTTTTGGGGCGACAGCACCACGGCGGCGATCATGGCCGCCAAGCATATAAATTCACTGCCAAGCACCACGGCCATGCCCAAAACGGAATCTCTGCCCACCGCTTTGAGCATCAGCACGGGCAACATGAGCATTTTAAGGCTCATGCCCAATATGAACACGACGGTAAAAAGTTGCGCCGTGCTTATTCTTCGTTCGGTTGCGACCATTGTATTCTCCTTTTGTTGGGCGTGCCGATAGACTGCGGGCGGGATTTCATGGCATACAGCGGCGCACGCACCACGCCGTCTTTGAGATCGCTCGTAACAAGCGGCGCAAAAGGCGCCAAGCTGGGTGTGCCCAAGCTGTTGAGCGAACAAAGATAGTGCACCAAAGCAACGCTTGCCAAGATCAATCCGTATAGGCCGCCCAAGCCGCCCACCACGGTGAACAGCATGCGCAAAAGCCCCGTGGTGCCCACAAGCGAGGGCGCGGTATACAGCGCAATACTCGAAAGCGCAATGATCATCACGCCGGGCGACGAGATGATGCCCGCTTTCACGGCGGTGTCGCCCAGCACCAACGCGCCCACGATACTCATAGCCATGCCCACGCTTTTGGGCATGCGCACGCTTGCCTCCCGAATGATCTCGAATAACAGCAGTATAAATAAAATTTCCCACATGGGCGGTAACGGTATGCCTTTCAGCGCGTTCAACACGGTGATAAGCAATTTGAGCGGCACCACCTCGTAATGATAGGTAAGGTCGGCCACGTAAAGTCCCGGCAAAAAGATAGCCAACGCCAACGCAATCAAGCGCAACACGCGCAAGAACGTGGCAAAACTGCTGCGTTCGTAGTAATCTTCGCCCGAATGAAAATCTTCTATCAAGAGGTACGGAACGGTGAGCGCAATAGGCGAGCCGTCCACGATCACGGCCACACGCCCTTCGAGCAGTTTAGACGCCACCACGTCCGGCTTTTCCGCCGTGCCCACTTGCGGGAACACGGAATGCGGGCGCTCTTCCAAACAAGGCACCAAATAGTGGCTGTCGCTCAGCGCGTCTATATCCAAACTTTTAATGCGGGAGATCACCTCGTTTACCAACTCTTTTTTTACGATGTTTCCCAAATACAGCACCGCCACGGCCGTGTTGCTCTCCCGCCCCACTTTGAACTTTTCCACCGCCAAATTTTTGGAGCGCAAACGCTTTTCTATGAGCGTTATATTGGTTTTGAAATCTTCGATAAATCCTTCGCGCGGCCCGCGCACCACCGTTTCGGTGGGCGGCTCGGTCACGGCGCGCTTTTCCCAACAGCGGGCGTTTACCACGATACAGTTTGGCACGCCGTCTAAAAACAGCACCGCATCGCCGTCTAAAACGGCCGCCGCCGCTTTTGTGTCGGGCGAGATCTCCGCCTCGCTCACCGGCAAGATGCTTTCGAGCAGTTTAATTAGATCGGCGCCCTTTTCGGCTTGCGTGCACGCCCGCAACACCGAACGCAACACCATTGCCTCCGTCATGTCGGGATGAAACAGCATGATCCCTTTTTGTTTGCCCACCGTGAAATCGCGCCGAAACACCGTGTCGGGCTTTTCAAACGATTGCAATATGTCTTGCGCTCTTTTCATACGGGTAGTGTGCACCCGTCCCGCAAAAAATATGTTGCGCCTATACAAAAACGCCTTTCCCTTTTCGAAAAAGACGTTTTTCTTTTTTACGGCGATCGCGCCGTCAGATCGTAAATTCTTGCAACGCGTCCAAGCAATCGTCTAATTTATCGGCCGCCAACACGTTTTCCGTCAGCGTTTCGTCGGTGTTCGACAGTGTCAGCCAAAGTCCCTCTTCTTTGCTCGCGTTCACCGTTTGCACCAACGAATGGGTGGGCGGCAACAACGCCGCCATGCGGTCGAGTTCTTTGCCGATACGCCAACGGAGCGCGTCGCAAGCGGCGAACGCGGCCGCGTTATCGCGGTCGGCCGCGAGCGCAAGCAACATTTCTCGGTCCACTTCGGGGATCACGAACGTGCTCTCCCCTTGCTGGTAAACGGCGCGTAACGCCGTGAACATGGCAAGCATTTGCTCCTCCTGCAACACCGTTATGTTGCCGTACGCGCTCAATTCGTAGTTGCCGTTCGTTGTTTCGTCCGCCGTCTTGCGCACCCACGTGGCCGTTTCGGTGTTGGATACCAACACGTGCACGTCTGCGTTGCCGTTCGTTTTGTTCACCGATCGGATCTCCACGGTCAAGGTGGCGCGGATCACGGCGCTGTGCACGATCGCAGCGGCCGTTTCGCCGTCGGGCACTTTCCAATCGGGATTCCACTGTTCGATGTCGCCGTCTTGCCCCATGAATGCGGTGTACGCGGTAAAGGCGCCGATCAACGCGCGCAACTCGGCCATGGCGATCAAGTCGTTATCGGCCAGCACGGTGTGCGGCACGACAAGCGTTTCGTTTTTCAACACGCTGTCCGACATGGTACCCACCAACAACGCCGAAGAAAGCACGGTGTCGATCTGGCCGTTTTGCTCTATCTGCCGCAGTCGCTCGCTGCGCACCGTCAGTTCGTTTTCCTCGTTGTCCAGATCGAACAGCAGATCGGCGGCCACGGCAAGCGCCGTTACTTCGCGCCGCCACAGCACCGCGGCCGTTTCGCTTTGCTCCAGCCACTCTTTTTGCGTGGCGTAGCCGTTCGGCTTTCGGTACGCGATCGGCACGTATATCTTGTTCGCCACCTCTTGTTCGGTGAGGATATAGTGCGCAACCGAAGAACACAAGATATCGCTGTTTCCGATCTGTTCTTTGTGGTTGGCCATCTCTTTGAGCGTTTGCCGCACCGTCATAGACGGGGTGATGTCGAACGACTGCAAAAGCGCCATTAGGGCAGACAGCTCGCCTTTTTTGATGAGCTTGCCGTCGTCGGGCAACCGCTCTGTCACGGTGGCGGGCACCACCAGCACCGCTTTACTCAGTTGCACTTTGCCGTCCGTTACCGACCGCGAAACGGTGTAATAGATGACCTCGGACGATAGCAGCGTGTCGGCGGCAGACGGCGACTTTTGCAACAAAGCTTTTAGGTCGGTTTGCGTAAGCGAGCCTTCCTCCAGCATTTTGTCGATGATCTCGCCGCCGTCGTCTAATCGCAACGCGGCCACCATGCGGCGCAGTTCGCCCGCCACGTTCCCCCGCGTAAACCATGCGTCGGGCACGATGCCGCCGTCTACATACAGCGAGCGCGGCACGGTGATTTTACCGTTGTCTTGCAACGCTTGCCCCAACTGCAATGCAACGCTGCCTTCAATAATGGGGTTGCCCATATCGAGCACGTTTGCCACCGCGGCGTTTTTGATAAGCGTTGCCACGTCGGCCACGGTGCTCCCCTCTTGCTCCTCGCTTTGCAAAAAGTCGCGAATGGCGTTGCGCGCCTCGGCGTCTTTGCACGCCTCGAACATTTGCGCCAACGTGTCTTTGCGAATAAAAGGCACCGCGTTGTGCATCACGTCTTGCTCTAGCGCCACATCGGGCACGTATAAAGCATCGCCGCTCTTTTCTATCATCACCACCGAGATCATCGAACGCAAATACGCCGAATTTACCATATAATCGGAAAGCGTTTGCCCGAACGCGTCGGCGTGTTCGGTGGCGCCGCCCAGCAATGCGAACACGTCGTCGAGCGCAACGTCGTCACCCGCGTCGATGACCGCTTGCAACAGCTTTCTGTTTTCGGCGCTCCCCAACAGTTTGAAACCGTATAAAAGGTTATGCAACTCGCCCTTGCTTTGGGCGGTGTTTTCGTAGGTGACGTTCGCGGGCATATACATGTTCTCGCTCACCGACGAAAACACGCCGCGCAGTTTGCCGTTTATATAGTCTGTTTGCAACACTTGCCCCAACAGTTTGCTTTCCGAAACGGTTTGCGCCACGCGATCGTACTTTTCGGTTTTTTGCGCGTAGTCGGGGGCGCTCTCGTCGAACAGCGAAAGCACTTTGTCCATGTTCGATTCGCTTTGGTCGGCTTTTACCGCGTCGTATAGGTCGATGCCGTCCTCGGCCACCGTTACAAGCGAGCGGATCTCTTGCGTCCAAGATACCTTGGCGTTCACCACATCGCGGTAATATACGCCGTTTTCTTCCCCGCCGCTCAAATAGGCGTTGGCCACGTAGCAATACAGCCGCCCGTACACGCCGTTGAGGCTGTCGGCGCGTTCATCGGAAAGCACCGACAGTTGCTCCATTTGGGGCAACAGCTTGCGAACCAATGCCAGCGTGTCGTCCTTTTGCTCGCCGCTGTCGGCCTCCAAAAAGGCGGTGGCCATGCGGAACAACACTTTGGCGTCCTCTTTATTGAACACTTGCCCCACGTTGATATACGGTTGCGCGCCTTGCGTTTTGCCGCTTGCGAGCTGGTCGCGCTCGTCGGGGATAACTTCACTTAAATGCCCCGCCTTAAAAACAACTTTCATCAACTCGCGCGTGCGCTCGCTCATAGACGAGGCAAACCGCGTTTCGTCGATATGGCACAACAGCGAATTGACGCCCGCCAACGCAAAGTTGATGAGATAGGTCTGCGCCTCGAACTCGTCGATCAGATTTTCGAATTCGGTTTGAAATTGCGCGTTTTGCAACACGTTCAAAACGGCGTCTTTTTTGTTATCTACCGTTTTATTCGAAAGCATGGCGCGCAGATCGTCGTTGCCGTATTGCCACATAAGGTCGGCGGTGCGCCGCGCAAATTTCGTATAGGCCGCAATCTCTTTGCGGAACTTGATATTGCCGCTGACGTTGTTGGCGTCGTCTTGCAAGCGCCCCGAAAAGATCAGATCGGCGGCAAACAGATAATAGGGCGAATCGTCGCCGTCGCGCAAGCCGTTGAGAAAGCGGAAAATGCCGTGATCGCCGTATTCCTCCAACGCTTGTATGGCCGAATAGGCAAAATCCATGTTTTCGTTTTCGAACGTAAGGTCGCGTATCTTGTTTTTGCCCACGTCCGCCACCATGAAAAGCACAGCGCCCATCAAAGACAGCGACAAAACGCCCGCCGCAAAGCCGCGCACCAATCCCACGATGCCGCCCGCCAGCGCGTGCTTTTTATAGCGGCTGTCGGTGCGGTTTTCGCGCACGGCGATCTCTTTGCGCCGTTTGTATTTGCGTTCGGAATAAGCCGCGTGATACACGATATACAGCACGAACACGATAAACAGATACAAAAGATAACACACCCAAGCAAACACCACCCGCATGGCCATGTCGGCCAACGTTTGCAGATAGGCGCCGTTCTCGCGTAGCACAATAGACACTTCGGTGCCGAAGTTCAATTTGGAGGGTATCCACTCGGCAAACACTTCGCGCAAAGTGGCGCATTCCTCGCTCACGCCGAGCTTGGCGGGCAATCCGCCGCCGCCCAACACTTTGTTTACGGTCTGCAATAAAAAGCGGTCGAACGCCGCGCTGCGCGTGAAGAAGAAAAACAGACCCAAACACACCGCCGCCGCGCAAACGGCGTGCACCAATAAAAGCGTGCTCTTGCGAAACCCGCGCCACACGCCGAACAGCGTGTACACAAAAAGGATATACGCAAACTCCACGGTAGGCCCCCACGCAACGCCCAACCGCACCGCCGCCGCGGGATCGTCGGCGGACAAATACACCATGCATTTCACGCCGAACGCCAACGCGAGCGCCGCCACCGTTATGAGCAAAAAGACGAGCGCGCGTTTTACGCCTTTGCGACACGCTATAAAAACGGCGACCAAAAGCAGGAATGCCGCGATTACCAGCTCCCACTTCATAAACCGTAAATTGATTTGTAAAGCTCCGATCATGCCGTTTCCTCTATTTCACCCCTTTTTGGGGCGAACGCCTTGCTACACTTCTTTTTCGCCGAAAATATCTTGCACATTGTCTGCCGTGGTGCGACCGATACGCAACGTGACAACGTTATGCGAGCCGTAAAACCCGTCGGCCGCCACCACCGCGTTGCGCATAACGATCTCTTTTATGGCCGTGCAATTTTCAAACGCATGCGCCAAAACTTGCACCGTGCCCACACTGCCGCTGTACACGGCGGTAAGACGCTTGCACCGATCGAACGCGCGCGCCGAAACGATCACGTATTCGCCCTCTATGGTAACCGATAGGATATCCGATTTTTTGAACGCGCCTTTGCCGATCTTGGTAACTTTGTAATCGCCTATTTTGGCGGGAATGGTCACATGCTTGTCTTTGCCGTCATACCCCACCACGCTCACCGTTTCGTCGGTCAGCTTGATCACGTCAAACTCGCCGATGGAAAATTCGGACGACGTGCGGCGCAACCAAATACCCGTGCCCACCGCAAACCCCAACACAACGAGCACCATAAAAACGGCGAACACTTGGGGGAACACCGCCATGTTCTCGCGGTAGATGTTCGAACAACGAAACGCCGCCGTTTTGGCATAGCTTTTCTTTTGGGGCGGCTCTTTCGCCGCCGCGGCCGCTTTGTCCGGCGCCGCGGCTTTGGCGTTTACAAGCCCCTCGTCGCGCACATACCGGCGAAAGGAATACGCATCGGCAGAAAAACTCCCCTTTTCCCAACGCACGCGATCGAACCGCGCCGACAGCAGTTTAATCGAGATACGGGCGCATTGCGCGCTGAGCGCCAGCTTGGCTTTGGGCACGAACGTTTCGCCGGGGTCGGCGGTGAAACGGTCGTACACAATGAGCTTTTTGGCGATCAGACCGCCGTCATCGTTGTATTGCAACACTTCGAACTGTATGGCATACAACTTTTGGTCGAGGTTGTTTGAAAACTTGAGCACGGCGTATTTGCCGTTTTCTTTGCCGTCGTCGAACAGCATGTATTCGCATAGCGCCACCACGTCGGCGGGGGTTTGCGTATAATCGTATTTCATTACGTTCTTATAAGAAGTCATACGTTAAATTCCCTCCGCTCAGTCGTTTGCCGTTTTTGCCGCGCAAGCACTGCACCGTGATAAAGTAGTGCAACACCGCCAACACGAAACTGCCGCCCACGGCGATATAATTAAATAGATGGGTAAGATACTGCCGCAAAAACATGTTGCCCGCAATCAATTCGATCAGCACGTGACGCAACACAAACAGCCCCAAAAACAGCGCAAAGCTTTTCAAAAACGCGTGTAGCCGTATGCGGTTGACGGACAGCGGACGGATCACGTCGGTGTTCAGCGCCACGCCGTCGGCCGTGCCCGCCACCACGTTCACAAAGGCGCAACGGCGGTCGAGAGCGATCACTTTAGACGAATCGCCCGTTATGTCTTCCTCCACGCGCAACACCGCTATGGGGCGTTTGCGGCTGTTATACTGCAACACATAGTAAAGGATATGCGCGCACTTGTCCGCAAAATTGCAAACAAGGAACTTATCGTACACCGTTTTGCAGATCACGTATTTCTTGATATATTTGCGCGTTTCGCCGTGCGTGAAATACAGCGTGTTCAACGAATTGTCGGTACGCTCGGTTTTTATCAGCTCGTCGTCGTGATAGTTGTGGTAGTAGCGGTTTTTCAGTAAGTGCAAGCACAGTAGCAGCACCGACACGCCCACGAACGCGCCCGCCGACACGCCGCACAAAATTCTCCAACACAAAACCGTCATGCTTGTTCCCCTTCCGTATCGTTCGATTGCGCGCTCTGCTGCGCGCCGTTTTCGTCGGTCGCGCCGCTCTCGTCATCGTCGGCAAACGTTTTCATTTTGTCCGCCCAATCGGTGGGCGGCACATAACGCGTATCGGGCGGATCGGTGCGCTCGGTCGGCGTTTTGGCAAACAGCGATTCCAAGCTTTCGTCGCGCCCTTTGTCGGCCAGCGCATTGCCTACCGCGCAACGCTTTACAAACAATCCCTTTACGCGGTCGTTCATGGTTTCGGCGTCTATGGCAATATCGTCGAACAATTGCACGTTGGCGATCGACGAAGCCAAATCCAACACGGGCGCAAACACGATATACAGCCCTATCGCCACGATCGCCCACACCGTGCCCGCCACGGCGCTCGCCACAGCATTCGACGCCGCAGAACCAAGCCCCGACAGCAAATAGAACACAAGACCGGCAATTCCGCCGTAGGCCGCTTTGCACAACTGCGGCACGAGAACGTTCAAAAAATAGGTGCCTTTGCCGGCGCGGCGCATAGTTTCCACCGACGCGGCCAACATGCCCGACGCGCCCGCTTTCGACCCGCTGTCTATCAGGTAAGCCGTGGGCGCAAACAACAAAAACATCGATAGCATGTATCCCGCCGCCGCGATGATCGCGGGCAATAGGAACACCACGGGCAACACCCACAGCGTTTGCAGTTCCAAGTTCCACGCGATCCACCTACCGCACAAAAAAAGCAACGCGCCAAGTAGCCCTATGGCTATAAGGCCGCCCAAAAACACGAGCGACTGCCACCAAAACGACAGCACCGCGGTGCCGAACGACCGCCCCGTGTCCACGCTTTCCAACGGGCGCAACACGGTAAGCTCCTTTTCGCGCAAGGCGATTTTGGCGCGGCGCACGTCCGCTACCCAAAAAACGGAACCCACCACGGGAATGCAACGCCCCAATACGCTCATAAAATAATAGAGATAGTAGCGCACATACTTGCCGCCTTTTAACAGCAAGCTTGCCGAGGTGCGTAACCCCTTGGAAAAATACTCGAAAAATCCGCGATTCACAATCCTTCCTCCTATACCGACGTTACCGTGCATTGGTAATACTTGTTTATATCCACCGTTTTGCCCGAAAGGGCATCGTATGCCTCTATCTGCAAACCGTCGGCCGTTTGCGTGATACGTAAACGGTGCGTGCCGCACAGCGCATAGCTGCCGTCGGCCGACGGCGACACGGTCTGCCCCGCTTGTTCGCCGTTGCCCCACGTTACCGTGACGTTGCCCGCCGCGTCTTGCGTTATGTTTACTTGCGCCCGCACCACCAATACGCTGTAGTCTTTTTCATCGGCGGATGCGCTCGCGTCCGTTTCGTATAAATACGTATATTTTACGGCATAGCCGAGCGAGGCGTTATAATCGCCCGCGCCGTCGTTGCCGATCACGTGCACTTTCAGCCAAGCGGACTTTTGCCCCGGCGACGGTGCGATCAAGCTGAGCAAGAACTGCACAACGCCGTACGCCTCTATGCGTTGCCCGCGCGCGGCAAGCGCGTTCGCGCTGTCGTCGTAGCACGCCGCCAACTGCTCGGTGGTATATCCCCACGACGCAAACGGCACGTCGATGGTCTTTTGCCCGTTGTACACCACCGTGCGATCTTCTATGTTGCCCGCCATGGGTAGGCGCACCACTTCGAGCGCCACCTTTTCCACCGTCAGTTTGGCGCGGTATCTGTCAAGATCATAACCGTTGCCCACGCAATACACCTTGTAGTTGTTGGCAGACTCTTGCACAACATTGCCGTTTCCGTCCGCGATACGGTAAGACAGTATGCCTATTTGCCGCTCGCACTCGGCCGTGATGTCTATACGCTCGGTTTGCTCGATCACGAATACGTGATCGGCCGCCATGGCGCCGCTGAAGATATCGGCCGCGGCCGCCGCCGCGCCGCGCTCGCCTATCGATATGTATCGTCCGCCCGGATAGAGTAAAGACGCCTCTTGCGGCCGCACGTGCAACGTTATGGGCGTGATCGTGAGGCGATAGCGGTAATACCCGCCCTCTATGTCGTTGACGATCTCCAAGCCGAGCGCCGCCAATTGCTCGCTCGTATACTCGTGCAACGCGTCGAACGTTACGGCGTTATAATACACCCAATACGTGCCCGCGTTCACGGCGCTGGTATACTCTTTGCCGTCCGAATTGCCGAGCGCGTCGTTTTCGCGCACCAACTTTTGCACGGTGGCGCGGAACGTAAAGCCCGCAATGGCGTTGTTTGCGTTTTTGCCGTCGTGCACCTTGCCCGCAAGCTGTTCGCCCACGGTCAAATGCGCCGCCGCCGTATACTGCCCTTTTACGAGCGAGGGCGAGAGCGCCACCTTGTTGTGCACGGTCACGCGTATGCTTGCCCCCGCCGTGACCGTGTAGTTAGACACCTTAAAGCCGGTGGCGGGATTATCGAACGCCTCGCCGAACCAAACGGTGTAGGTGCCGGGGGCGCTGTGCGCGGGCGTATCCCACTGCCACGTTACGCTCGGTTTTTCGTCGAACGCAAACGACGTGCCGTCTGTGCATGCGGGGGTGAGCGCAAACACATCGGTGCCGTCGAACGGGCGCTCGCTGTCCGTGATATGCGGCGTTACCACGATCGCGCGCGGCGTTACGGTGAGCAACGCGTTGCCGTGATCGTTGCCGAACACGAAATTGTCGTATTCTTGCGATTCGTCCAATGCCACCGCATACCGCCCCGCGTCGGGGAACATGGCGCCGTCTACGGCAGACAACAACCAATGCAGTTGGGGTATTTCCATGCCGTTTTCGCGCATGTAGTCGAACACTTCTTCATCTTGCGCCGACATGTGCACCGTCCACGCCACGGGCTTTTGCTCGGACACTTCGCCGTATACAAGGCTTACGTCGTCCGTCCAAACCGACACCGCGCGTTTGGAGATAACGAGCGTTGCCTCCTCTTGCGTAAACGCATAATTGCTTGTTAAAAACGCGCCGTTGTCATTGAGCGCAACGCGCACGGTATACGTGCCCGCGTCTATGGGCGTTACCGCCGTGTCGCCCGCCGTGTACACCCAAGCAAGCAACGGCCGCTCGCCGTCTACGAACGACCCGTCCGTTACGCGCCAATACACGCCCTCGGCGGTATCTTCCCGCACGTACGGCCGCGCGTCATACACTTTACTGTCGCCGTCTAACGCCAAGCGCACATGACGCGGCGCCACCGTGAACGCGCCCGTATCGGCCACGATCTCGTAGTTGGCGGGATTAAACGCGCCGTTTTCGTGCACGTCCGCCAAATACACGGCATAGCCGTTTTCGGTCACGTTTACGGGCGCCGCGGGCAACGCCCAAGAAAGCAACGGCGTTTCATCCGCCAAAAACCGCATGGCATCGTCGTGTTGCGATTCGCCCGTGTAAGTGAACAAGATGTCCTCGTTGCGGTAGTCGCCCGTGCCGTCGTACGTTTTCCCGCCGTACGGCAAGATATACACGGTGCGCTTAAGCACGGTGAACACACAGCCGTCCGCCACCGTTATGTCGTAGTTGGCGGGGTCGAACGCGCCGTTTTGCGTCCACTGCACACTCGTTATGATATAGTCGCCCGCATTGCCTACGGGGCGGTCGGTCTGCACGTACGACAGCGCCGCCGTTTCGCCGTACACGATGCCGTACGGGCTGTTTTCGATCACATAAAAATCATAGACGCGGGAATCTTCGTCGCGGTAGATCATACTGCCTTCTATGCGCACAACGATCTCCCGTTGCCGTATCGTCAGCCGGCCGTAGCCGTCTTGGTTGCGCCACACGATACGGTAGTTTTCCGCGCCGATCGCCGCTTTGGCCACGATACGGTATTCGCCCGCCGCCACGGGGGCATCGGTGACGGTAAACGACGTATCCGAAGAAAAGTCGCCGTATCGATACGTCCACACAAACGAAGGGATTTCGATAAAATAATGTAGCGGGTCGTCTATCGCATACACCCACGGCGATCCTATCTCTAAGTTGTGGTCGTAAGCATACCCGTTATACACTCTGGCGTTATTCTCGATCATAAGGTACACGTCCCGTTGCGAAATAACGAGCGCGCCGTCCGTCACGGTGATCTCATAGTTGCTTTGGATAAATCCACTCGACAACCCGTCGGAATACGTGCCTAACGACACGGTATACTTGCCCGCGTTTTTGGGCGGGTGAAGCGTGCCGTTATACACCCATGTAAACGTAGGGATCTCTATAAACTCTTGCGAGCCGCTCGCATACGTCCAATCGCGGCCGTCTTGCCATGCCGAGAGATCGGCCGCGCGGTCGTACGGCAAACCGTCGTATACTTTGCGCCCGTCCGCTATTTGCACCGTTACTTTGCGCGGATCGATGACAAGCATGCTCGCGTCCCAAGATACATGATAGTTTGTAATCAAAAACCCGTTGCCCGATCCGTCGTATATCGCGTACGGCGTTACAAGATACATGCCCGCGTTTTTGGGCGGCGTGCTCTCGCGGTCGTACAGCCATGTAAACACGGGAATCTCTATGAACTCTTGCGAACCGCTTACATATGACCAATCGCGGCCGTCTTGCCATGCCGAGAGATCGGCCGCGCGATCGTACGGCAAGCCGTCGTATTCTTTTCGGCCGTTGTGCGCTACCACGGCAACTTCCCGCGGCAACACGGTGAGAACGCCCTCGCCCGCCCGCTGCAGAATATAGTTTTCCATTTCCATGGGCGTATTGTCGGTATCCAGCGCAATGGGATACGCACCCGCGTTTTTATGCGCGCCCGCCTCGGTATACTTCCACACAAGCGCGGGCAAGAAATTTTCCACAAACTTGTTGTCGTCCGAAATGCCGTCGGGGTAAATATCCAACACTTCGCGGATGATTTCCGTGCCGTCGTACTGCTTTTGCGCCGTGGGGCAAATATACACGGTGCGCTTGTGCACGGTAAGCGTGCCAAAGGCGATCGTGACCGTATAATCGCTCAGCAAAATAGTTTCGTTGTTTGATAGTTCCACACCCAAAACATAGGTGCCCGCCCGCACGGGGCGTTTTTGCTCGTCGTTATACAGCCACGTAAACGTGGGCATTTCGCCGTCCGCAAACGTATCGGGCGAGGTGTATACCCACGGCCTCGCCGCCACGGCGTGGTCGTACGCTTGCCCGTCGTATATTTTTTCCGCATCGGAAATCGCAATGCTTATGTTTCGTGGCGCGATGATCAACTCGCCCGTTTCGATGACCGCGTCGTAGTCGCTTGCCGTAAACGACATAGACGCGTTGTCTTGCAATCGAGCGTTTATATCATACGTTCCCGCATGCAAGGGCTGCTTGCCGCTGCCCGTTAACCTATCTGTAAACGACCAAGCCACCGCCGGCGTTTGGTAAAAGCGCGCGTCGCCCGTATACGCGAACATGCCGATATCCGGCAAAAATACCTCGCCGTTGTATGTTTTGCACTGCGGCTGAATGGTAACGTATACTTTTAACGACGCAATAACGAGCTTGCCCTCGTGACATACGATTGTATAGTTATCTACGAAGAACGGCGCATCGCCGGTTATGGCATACGGCGCAACGTCATAGGTGTCCGCATGCTCGGGCGCAAGCGACGCCTCGTATTTGTCCGACGCATACTGCCAATGAAACCGCGGCATTTCGCCGCTTACAAACCGCGTGTCGTTTACATACGACCAATCGCGGCCGTTTTGCCAAGCCGAAAGATCGGCCGCGCGATCGTACCCCGATGCATCGTATGTTTTGCCGCCGTCGTTGGGGCGGATATGCACCGATCGCGGCGTTATAGCTATCTTGCCGTATAGGTGCCGCACGATCCGGTAGTTCTCTTTGGGTAAGAAAGTATACTCGTTGTCTTTTGCGCCGTCGGCCACATTCAACACGGTAACGAATACTGTTTCCACGCGTTCGGGCATGTCGGCGTCGGACACCAACGCAAACGCGTCGTCGGTTTCCCATGTGCCCGTGCTCTCGTTAAAGGTTTGGTGGATCACTTCGAATCGCAATTCGCTGTGCGCTTTGCCGTCGTACTCCCACGTGTTGCCTTGGGTGTAAACGGCCAAATTGCGCGGCGTTACGGTGAGCGTGGCGTCGCCCACATACGCGATCGCGTAGTTGCCGCTCACGTTTTTGCCGTTTGCCCACACCGCAAACGTAGTTTGTATAACGGCGCCCGATTGCGCCACCGCGGTGATGCTCGTGGCCGTATTGCTCACGCGCAACGTATGGCCGCGCTCCGTGAGCAATCCCTCGGCGCTTTGATACTCGTTGCCTACAAGCGGCGTGCCGTCGTATTCCTTTATTAAGCTTTTGCGTTCGATCGCAAGCGGACGCGGCGCTATGGTAAGCATGCCGAACGTATACTCGATAAAGTAGTTGTCGGTAACCGATACGCCGTTTTCGGTGATGACAAACTGCGTTTTATTGGGTTCTTGCCCCACGTCGGTGCGCGCGGTAGTGTTTTGCCTATCGGCGCCGATCGCGTGCCCCGCCAAAAGCCCCGTGTGCGTGCAACCCGTGAGCGACTGCGGCGCCCCGTTGTATATAAGCGTATCCGTTTGCGTGGTAATGCCCAAACGGTAACGCCTTACCACCAACAAGCCTCCTTTTTCGTGTTGCAACGTGTAGTTAGACGTCACGTCCGTCCCCTCTGCGTTCACAATGATAAAGCGGGTGCCGTTTTCCACGCCGCCGTTATCCTCTTGCCCGTTCACGACCGCGGTGGTGGCGTTTATCAGCCTTGTTACGGTGCTTTCCACGGCAACGGGCGTCTGCCGAGGCGCCAACGCGCCCGACACGATCTCATACCCCGTTTCGCTGTGTTCCGCGGTATCGTATAAGAACGTATTGCCTTTGGCGCGCAACACAAGGTCGCGCGGCGTTACGGTGAGCATGCCGAACGAAGAATGTTCGTAATCTATGGTGTAATTGTTACACGGCGCGCCGTTTCTATCGGTCACGAAAAAGTATAACGTGTTACGAACGCTGCCTACCGCCGTTTGCGACGCATACCCCCATTTTTCGTCCCACACAAGCGTGTGGCCTTTGTTTTCCACAAATCCCACCGCACTGTATTCGTCCGTTTTATACAGCGGGTCACCGTCGTATATTTTTTGATCGGACGCCGTGACTACGGTAATGGTTTTGGGCGTTACCGTCAGTTCGCCCGCCGTCACCGAGATCGTATAGTTATGCGTCACGTCTTCGCGCCCCGCGTACACCGAAAAATAGCCGACTGCATAGTCGTTTAGGCAACTTCCCACATCGGTAATGCCGATATCGACCGCGCTGTCTTCGAGCACGACATAGTGCCCCGCCGCCTCGCCCGCGGTCGTAAAAGCGCGCGACGACAGCGGCTCGCCGTCGTATGTTTTTCGATCGGACGCCGTGGTCACGGCAAGCGGTCGCGAATACACCAAAAAGCGTACGCGCTCGCCCGTATACGTAACGTTATAATTTTGCGCAAGAAAGCGCGGATTTCGGTTTTGCGACAGATCGAGCGAAACCACCGTATAAGCGTTAACGTCCACGGGCGCAACGTTCGTAAGCCACGCTATATCGGGGCTTTCGCCCTCTATAAACCGCAGTTCGCCATCGTATTGCCAATCTATCTGTATATCGGCCGTTCCGTCGTACATCTTATCGAACACAACGGGGCGCACCTCGATCGGCCGCGCCGACACCGTAACGTAGCCCGCTTGCCATTGCGCCACCGCAAAGTTGGCGCCGATATCGTTGCCCATCGCGTCGTAAAAGCCGTAGTCGTCGTACGCATACGGATCGTGCAACGTGCCCGCGTTTCGTTGCGAAACGATCTTTGCTTTGTCGGCAATGCGGCACTGCGCTATGCTTAAAACGCCGAGGCCGCTGCCCTCGCCCGCATAGACCGCCGTTGCCACGGCATTGTCGTGCTCTTGCCCGTCGTACAGCAATTCTTGCTGTTGCGAAAAAATGCGCACCGCGCAAGGCGTTATACCCAGCGTGCCGTATTCATACCGTATACTGTAATTGCTCGTATAGTCTTTTTGTGTATAACCGTCGGCGATACGATAGGCTACCTTATTGTTGTTTTGCGCGTTTTCCCAAACGTTGGTAATACTCGTGCTCTGCGTCGGCGTAAGTTGTTGCCCCGCGGGCAAACGGTTACCTAGCGCATCGGACACCGTGCAAACAATTGATGCGTTCGTATTCACCAAAGGACTGCCGTCGAACTCTTTTTGTTGGCTGGCGGTGGTCACCACAATGGGACGTTGCTTTACGGTAAGCGTGCCGAACGACACCGTGATATCGTAGTTTTCGGTCACGTCGGTCGCGCCGTCGGTAACGCCGAATTGTTCGACCGCAATGTTATTGCTGCGCGTGTCGGCCGTTGTCTGTTCGGGCAGACGTGCGGTGTAGCGCAAAAACACGGTGTGCCCGTTCACGGCGCCCTCGTGCGTAAACTGCCCCGCCGAAAGGGGCGTGCCGTCGTAAAACTTTTCCGCGTCGGCCGTGACCACCGAAAGCGGGCGACGCGTTACGGTGAACCGAGCGTGCCCCAAAGAAACCGTTTCGTAACAATGGGTCACGTCTTTGCCTTGCGCATAAAAACGCACCGTTTCGGGATCGATGCGCACCGTATACACGCCCGCCCGCTCGGCATACTGCGCACCCCCTTCCAAAAACTCGGTTTGGAACAAGACGTCGGCGCCGTAGGCAAGGTTTGCTCGCGTGGCGGCATCGGGCACGGCGGAAAACGCGTGCGGCTTGCCGTCGTATTCGCACGAGGCCGACTGCGGCGTTACCGTGATAGGTCTGCGCATAAACGAAACGGGCGCTTTTATCGTAGTGAACGCATAACAGCGCGTAACATCCTCGCCCGCCGCGTTATGCACCTTGATCGAATTTTTGTCTATGTCCGCTTGCGTATCCAATTGCGCGGGATCGTCGAGCGTAAAGGCAAGCGTGTCGAGCGCCAACGTGTCGCCTTGCACCAACTGCGTCTGCACTTTCAGCGCGTCGCCGTAATGCACGCTATACGGCGTTTGGGTGTCCACGTTGGATAGAACGCGCATTTCTGCGGGACGGGGCAAAATGGTAAAGGCCACGCTCTCGCCTCGCTTTTTGCCAAAGCCGCCGCTCGTAACGGCGCGCACGTAATACGAACCGGCCGTCGTGGGTTTTTTCTTAGTCCACGAATCCGAGCCCGCCTCGCTGTATTCGTAATATTTTACGTTGCTTAGTAGCGCCTTGGCTTTGTTGAGTCGGTATTCGTCACCGTAAAAAATTTCTTGCTGCGCGAGCGACACGTTTTGCGTGATTTTGCCACGAACGCATAAAAAGGTAGTGAGCGACGCGACAAAAACAGACAGCGCGATAATAAGGGGCACCTTGAATTTCCATAACCAGTGCCGCACGGCCGCCACTTTTTGTATTTTGTTTTTATACGCGTCGTATAACATGTTCGCTCTTTTTTTGTTTCGCTCCCGTCTTTTTGTCAGTTTTCGCCCACAAAGGTGTAGGTGCCGTCTTTATATGCGATCTCGTAATTATCGGTGGTGGCAATCGTATCGTTATATGCGTTATATATCCGAATATCTTTTTCGGCAAATTCCAATTTGTTGCCGTTCACCCGCAACACAACGCCGCTCCAATCGATCTCCTCGCCCTCGGCCAAAGACGACCCCACCGACAGCCCCAACTGTTCTTTCAAGTTACCTTCTTGCAGTATCCAATAAATATCGCCCGCCTCCACGGTGATCTTGCGCTTTTTGATCTCTCCGCGCACGGTCACGATATCGAGCGCCAAATTGGCGGTAATGTTTTCGCCCGCCGCGTTGGCGATCGCCACTTGGGAAAGGTCCATATCGTAGGCGTTTGCATTTGCCCCGGCGGACACCGCCGTGGCCGACTGCATATACAGTCCGTCTAATCCCGCGCCTTCTACCGCAAATTGGTTGCAGAAAAAGTCCGCGCCCAACCGCAGCGGCTTGCCGTCGTACACTTTGGCGATCTCGCCGTTATACCGTATGTCCACGGCGGCGCGCGTTACCGTGTACACGCCGCCCGTAACGGCGGCGCCCGTATCGTCTTGCAACGCAGGCGCAAAGTTTTGCGCGCCTTGCCACTGCACGGTGTAGCGATATACGCCCGCATTCTTCACTTCGCGATCGGCTTGCAACGAGATACTTGCCGTCAGTTCTTCTTGTAGCTTTTCGGTGATACCGCCCACGCCCACCAAGGTGTTGACAAGCAAAGGATGCACCAGCCCCGTGTACGGCGCCGTGCCCGACTTGAGCGTGAGTTTCACGGGCAAAGGCGTTACGGACAGCTTGCCCGTTATCTTTTGCACCGCATAGTTTTGCGTGACGGGTTCGCCGTCGCGCAGTATCGTAACGGTAAACGCGTTGTCCGTTTCGCCCACGTTCGCAATGGGTTGGGCGGTGTAGTCCACTTGCAGTTGGGCGCCCGCCAGATCGCCCGCATAGCTTTGCGGCTCGTGGTCGTCTGCGATCGCATGCGCCATGCCGTTATAGGTAAACGCCGCGCTCTTGCCCGTCACCGTTATGGGGCACGGCTCGATCTTTAACACGGCCGTTGCGTCTTTATCGATGGAATAATTGTTCGTCACGTCTTTGCCGTCGGCGTCCCACACCGTGGCCTCGGCAATGCGTACCGCGATCTCTTCCGCATCCACCACCGACGCCACGCCGTTCTCGGCCGTATACGTCACTTCCAAGCGGTGTCCGTCCACAAGCGACCCCGACACAACACGGTATCCTTCGGGCGAAAGCGGCGTGCCGTCGTATGTTTTGGTCGCCCCTATGGGCGCAATGGTCAGCGCGCGGCGTTGCACGCTGATCAAGCCGCGCGTGCAGTGCACGGCATAGTTGGCCGTAACGTCGGCGCCCAATGCGTCGTATATGCGCGGCTCGGCGGGGTCCTCCACGTCGCGCCCCACTTCCGCCACCACGTCTATGCCCGAACGCAACACGTGATGTCCCGCGCACAGCGTGCCTTTTTCCAAAAAGTAGTTGCCGCCCGCCACGCCGCCGCCCGTGTATTCGCGCGTCACGTTTTCTTGCACAAACGATACGGTGCGTTGCGTGACTTCCAATAAACACGGCGTTACGGTAAAGACGTATTGTTTGGAAACGTCCCGTTTCTTTGCGTCTGTCACTTTGATGTCGGCCGTGCCCGCCGAGGCGCCCACCGCCGTCTGCGACCCAACAAACGTTATTTGCAGTTCGTGTCCTTTCAACAGCTCCCCGCTTGTCACGCGGTAGCTTTCGGCCGACAGCGGCGTGCCGTCGTATTCTTTACGGTTATCGTCTACGCGCACGGAGATCTCGATGGGATCGGACACGATCATGCCCGACGCCGACAACGTTAAAAAGGCGACCAGCGCGCCGATCACGCACAAGACGATGCACCCGCATATGAGAATGGAAGTTCTGAATTTGGTCATATGTTTTGCCTCTTTCGCCTCTTAAATATTTTGCTCGATGAGGCGTATAGCCTCTTTGCACAGCGGCAGTTTGTCTTCGCCGAACAGTTCGTCGAGATACCCGCACACCCCGTCCGCCATTTGCTTAACGTATACGGGGTTTTTGGATTCCAACTTCCGAAACACCTTTCGAGATAAGATGTCGTCTAACGCCTCCAACTCCGTGCCCCCGCACGCCACCAGCACCGGCACATACGCCCGTATCTGTTTCATGATACGGTTGCCGAACGTGATGTGAAACGTTTTGATCATGTATTCGTCCAGCGTCTTGATCCGCCGCATGTTTCGGTCGGAGAGGTCGTATTCCCGTTGCGCCCGCGCAAACAGTTCACTTAAATGCGTGGCAGACACCTTGCTCTGCCGCACTCTCTCCGTTTCGAACGGCACCGCTTTCTTATCTAGGTTCAGCACCATCGCGCGGTCGTACACTTTATCCGAGATCGAAAACGTGCTGTCGTCGTTGTTCGCCGTGCCTACGAACCACATGTTCGTCGGCAAGCGCATCTTCCCGTTGTGTTGCAACAGTTTCGGGTCGTTCTCCCACCGATCGGACACCACGTCCAAATTCCGTCCGTCCGGATTGGGGATCTCCAACAGCGACAAAAACTCCGCAAAGTAGTATTCAACACGCGCTATGTTCATTTCGTCCAACACCGTTATGTATATCTCTTCGTTGTTGTTCGCCTCGTACATTTTATACAATAGCGTCGTTTCGTTGAACCGTCGCGTGAACTCGTTGTAATACCCCACTAAGTCCGTGCGCTCTTTCCACATGGGCTGTATGGGCACTACCACCGTTTTGTTGTCTAAAAACTCTCCGAACGCATATGCCAAGCTCGTTTTGCCCGTGCCCGACATGCCTTGCAAGATGATCAGTTTGGTTACCGCCAACGCCCCTATGAAACGCCGTATGTCCTCGATGTCGTAATACAGTTTCAGCGCCCCCGCCGCATACTCGCGGAACACTTCGCACAGTTCTTTTAGGCTTATGCTTTCGTTATATGTCGGGCGCGTATAGTGCTCGTATGCTTTGTCTATTTCCGTCAGCATATAAAACCGCGATCCGTTTTCCGGCCCTTCTTCCTCTTGCTCACCCGTTCCCTCGCTTTGCCGCGCTACCGCTTTGCTTGCTTGCGACCCGCGATATGCCGTCTCGGGCTCTACGGGGCGCCCCGACGCGTCCAAAAGGTCGGCAGCGGCATTGCGCGCCGCCGCCAAAGCGGCGTCTACGCGATCGGACGTTTCCACGCTTTTGAGCTTTTCTTTGCGTTTTTCGTCCTTTTGAAAGTCGATGCCGAAGTAGTCGGGCGGCACGAGATCGGTGGGATCGGGCCGCGCGCACAGCGCAACGATCAGCATGATCAGCAGCGCAAACAACGCCGCCGCCAATCCCCAGATCACGTATTTGCCGCGGGTACGCAACAAAATAAAGTCGCGCCCGTTGTTGTCGCGGTAGCGCACGATCAACGTGTAAAAGAGCAACGCGAAAAGACCGCATATCGCAAGCAATACGATCACCCATTTTATGAAGTTGTTACTTCCGCGTTTTTGCATACCGTTCGATCGAAAAACTTCTCCGTATATTGTATTGCGCCTTATTTGTTACACGGTATTGCGCCTTATTTGTTACACGCCGTCGCGCGGGGCGTCGTCCGTATCGTCGGGCGGCGGCGCGTCGTTCTTGCCCGCCGCGAAAACGTCGCGGCGAATGGTGCGCTTGGTGAGTTTCCATTGCCCCCGAAAAAACCGCTTGAACGCCTCGAACTCCTCTTCCAATTCCACGAACCGCTCGCGCGACGTATAATCGGTGCTCGGCTTGAGCGCGCCGCTTTTTATGCGCAAGCCGTCCAACTCCGCGCGGATCATGTGGATCTCTCGGTCGCGGTCGTCTATCTCCGCCGACGCCGCGCGCGCGCGCTCAGATAGCGTTCGCTCGTAGCGGCTTTCCATTTCGCGTATTTTGAATTCGTAACCGTCGGTCAACTTCTTTTGATCGGCGTCTAAATTTTCGGTGCGGCGCTTGACCGACGCCAACTCGTTTTCGAGATCGGTGCGCACGCCCTCCCATTGCGATCGTACTTCGTGCAACTGTTCGCCGAGTTCTTCCGCTTGCGTTTTATACGTTTGCACGGCGGCCGCCGTTTGTTCGGCAAATTCCTTTTGCATTTGCTCCGTTTTGCGGTCGTTGGCGGCGCGCAACTCGGCCAACTCGTTGGCGCACGCTTGCATTAAAGCGGCCTTTTCTTGCTCGTGCTGTTGCTTTAACGCCGCCATATCTTCTATGTATTTTTGATTGAGCCGCTCTATCTCCCGTTCCTTTTCGTCCAAAGCGGCTTGCAACGACGCGATACGGCGGGTAAGATCGATCTTTTCGGCGTTCAGTTCGTCGATACGGCGATTGAGCGCCTCTATCTCTATGCGCACGGTGTGCAGTTCTTCGCTGTCTTTTTCGAGCGCGCGGTTTCTCTCTTCGAGCAACAGCATGTATTCTTCCATGGTCTTGCCCGACTCGGTCGCCCGCTTTTTCAGCCGCTTTAATCGCTCGATAAGCTTTTTCTCTTCTTCCTCTTTGCGCCGCCGTTCCTCTTCTTTATAGGCGGTTAAGAGCATGTCTTCGAGGTCGTTGCCGTACTTATATGCCAAAAAGGTCATCAAATTGACCGATTCGGCGATCTCGTCGGCCACTTGCTCGTTAAAGGGCGCGTGATCATGCTTTACTTCTTCGTAGGTATACCCCAGCCCTTTATACGTTGCGATAAAATCGTAGAGCGCCAACGAACGCTTAAAATTGTTGTTCATTTTCAGCACGTTGGTTTTGGTGATGGGCGGCTTTAACATGGGCGTTTTGGCCACTTGCTGCATGAGGTCGGTGTCTAACAGCGACATCACGATACTGCGGCAGTTTTTGATACGCTCCAATAGCGCCGCCGACGTATCGTCGGCCAACGGGTATTCGTTGTCTATACGGCTGTCTATCAAATGCGTTTTGAGCGTGAGCTTGCGCTTTTTGCCCGTGACTTGTTTTTGCAGTTGCAGTTCGCCCAAGTAGGTATGCCGCAACTCCTCGATCTTTTCCAAGCGGAAATTGATAAAATCGTTGAGATAACACAGCATCATGTATAAAAAGCGGTTTTCATACACGGCATAGTCGCTCAACTTTTCCACCATATACAGTTTGTCGGGCGTAACGTCGCCGTCCTCTTCTTCGGGCAAGTGCGTGATGAGATCGCTGTGTTTAGCCAAGTGTTCCACCGTGTCTTTGCCGATACGTTTGACTTTTTCTATGGGCACCACTTCGCCGTTGGTGCGGATAAACTGCCGTTCTTCCGCCACGGCCTTTTCCACGTACGGCAAACCTTCCTCGATGGCCTGCACCCAGTCCTCTCGGATCGTACACAAATATTTGGTTGTTTCCAACTTATCGGCATCCGCGCCCGCCCGCGTGAGATCTTTGCGAGAGCGCGCGCAAGCCGCGTCTTCTTCCGTTAAGCCGCGGTAATTTTTGAATGCGCGATAGTAGAGATCCGAGTTCCGCATACTGCTTTTTCCTTCTTGGTCGCCTTTATGCCCCTATCTTAAATATTTTGCTCGATGAGGCGTATAGCCTCTTTGCACAGCGGCAGTTTGTCTTCGCCGAACAGTTCGTCGAGATACCCGCACACCCCGTCCGCCATTTGCTTAACGTATACGGGGTTTTTGGATTCCAACTTCCGAAACACCTTTCGAGATAAGATGTCGTCTAACGCCTCCAACTCCGTGCCCCCGCACGCCACCAGCACCGGCACATACGCCCGTATCTGTTTCATGATACGGTTGCCGAACGTGATGTGAAACGTTTTGATCATGTATTCGTCCAGCGTCTTGATCCGCCGCATGTTTCGGTCGGAGAGGTCGTATTCCCGTTGCGCCCGCGCAAACAGTTCACTTAAATGCGTGGCAGACACCTTGCTCTGCCGCACTCTCTCCGTTTCGAACGGCACCGCTTTCTTATCTAGGTTCAGCACCATCGCGCGGTCGTACACTTTATCCGAGATCGAAAACGTGCTGTCGTCGTTGTTCGCCGTGCCTACGAACCACATGTTCGTCGGCAAGCGCATCTTCCCGTTGTGTTGCAACAGTTTCGGGTCGTTCTCCCACCGATCGGACACCACGTCCAAATTCCGTCCGTCCGGATTGGGGATCTCCAACAGCGACAAAAACTCCGCAAAGTAGTATTCAACACGCGCTATGTTCATTTCGTCCAACACCGTTATGTATATCTCTTCGTTGTTGTTCGCCTCGTACATTTTATACAATAGCGTCGTTTCGTTGAACCGTCGCGTGAACTCGTTGTAATACCCCACTAAGTCCGTGCGCTCTTTCCACATGGGCTGTATGGGCACTACCACCGTTTTGTTGTCTAAAAACTCTCCGAACGCATATGCCAAGCTCGTTTTGCCCGTGCCCGACATGCCTTGCAAGATGATCAGTTTGGTTACCGCCAACGCCCCTATGAAACGCCGTATGTCCTCGATGTCGTAATACAGTTTCAGCGCCCCCGCCGCATACTCGCGGAACACTTCGCACAGTTCTTTTAGGCTTATGCTTTCGTTATATGTCGGGCGCGTATAGTGCTCGTATGCTTTGTCTATTTCCGTCAGCATATAAAACCGCGATCCGTTTTCCGGCCCTTCTTCCTCTTGCTCCCCCGTTCCCTCGCTTTGCCGCGCCACCGTTTTGCTTGCTTGCGACCCGCGCACGGGAATGCCGCCGCCCGTCACGATGATACCGGCGTTTTTTTGCATATTTTCGTCGATAGCCGTGCGAATGGTCTGTTCGGCCGTGGCGCGTTCCATGGCCTTTTCGCCCGACACCCGCGCTTTGCGTTCGCGGTCGCGCCGATATTCCAGCACGATCACGTACAACACCAAAAAGAGAATCACGGCCAACGCGAGCACGGCGTAGACCAAAAGCGCCGTTTGCCCCGTGAGCGCTTTCCACAATAATTCGAATGCGTCGCCTACGGAAGACGACCGTAACAATAGCATATCGTTTCGTCCTCCGTTTTTATTGCCCGCGCGACGCTTTCATGAGCGCCTTGCGTATCTTGGTGAGATTTTCGTCGGCAAACAGCTTTTCGATAATGCCGAACAGCATTTTATCGCCTTTGTCCGCCCGATATACTTGCAATGTTTTGAGCAGCGCCGCGATCTTGCCCGTGAACACGGCCGAAAATGCCTCGCTCTCGTCGGCGCCGCACGCAAGCAACACGGACGAAAACCGTTCGAGTTGCAACAAGTTCTTGTTGCCGATACCGAACCGTTCGCCCGCATTGATGGCCTCTACCAATTCGTCCAACTTTTTCCAAACGGTTTCGGGCAAAAAGTGTTCTTCCCGCGCCTCGCGGATCAAATCGTCGAACACGCGCAAAGACACCGGCTTGCTTTCCACCGGATCGCCGATGGCGGACGCCGTGTTGCACACCATTTCGATTTGCACCGACGCCGCCGCCAGATCGGCGGGCAGATCGTCGCCGCCGCTATCGGTAAACAACAGATAATGCACATTGTGCGGCATCACGGCTTGCGTGGTATCGTTTAATTTGAGCACGTGCTTTTCGCTGGGAAAGAGCGCGTAGCGGATACCGTCGGCAAACCAATCGCGCAGCGAAGAGGGCGACACGTTGCTTAGAATGCAAACGGCGTTTTTATCGGGCGTGCGTTCGGCGGCGTACAGCGAGTTGACAAAACCCGACGCCGTGTATTTGTCGCCCTCCAACGTCCAATATAGATCGGCGGGCTTGTTCCATTCGGGGCGCGCGTCCACCACGTCGGCGCCTTGAAAATAACTGCCGAGCGCAATGAGTAGGTTCGGCAACACCTCTTTGTTTTTCACGTCTATCAACACAAGCTTGCTCGCCGCCAAAGCCGCGAACAGCGCGCGCACGCTCGACGCGTCCACTTCCACGCCCCACCCCGCGACATGGTCGTGAAAATTGGCGCAAATTTCGGGGAACGTCACGTCGTTGCGAAACTTGATCTGCTGCCGCACGCCCTCGGTAAAACCGGTATCGTAGGTATACACGGGCACTTCTTCTTGGGCTTGTTCGGCCTCTTCTCGCTCCTCTTCCAAACGTTGTTCTTCTTGTTCGGCCACGTCGGGTTCAATGGGCTTTTCATACGAAACGCACGCAAGTTCGGTAAAGTTGCCGAGCGCCGACACTACGTCGTCCACCACGGGCACGTTTAGCTTTTCGAGCGCTCGGTGCCTACGATAAGCCGACACGCAATACACGATCACCGCGATATGCAATAATGCCAAGAACACGCCCACCAACAAATAGGCGGCCGTTTCGGCGGGCAATATATCGAACAGCCACAAAAGCGCCGCCGCAATATCGAAATAGGCCGCCAGCAGAATGGCCGCCGCAAAACGCCCGCCCACGGGCGCGGTGTGTTTGCGCGCGTAAAAACCGCGCTTGTCTTGCGTGTCGGCAAACGCGTCGAGCGCATTTTTCGGATCGGCAATAGGCGTTGCCGCAGAGGCCTCGCTCTGTTCTTCGTAGGTGTGCGCTTGCAACGTGATCTCGCCTTGCAAGCGCACGTCCGATTCGTTTTCGCCCACCGTGACTATGTATTCGCCGCCCTCTATGCAAAACAGCCCTTTGGAAAAATGAAAGGTGCGGAACGTGCCCTCGTCGAAAGGCAAAAACACTTTTTCCACGCCGTTCTTTTTAAGGTGCACTTTGGCAAAGCCTCGCAACACGCGCTCGCCCGCCTGTTTGTTTTCGGTCGCTTTGGGTTGCACGTATAAAAACACCGTGGCGCTGCCGTCGTACGCGCCCGTATTGGTAACGGTAACGCTCACGCCGCGGTCGGTCATGCGAAAGCCCGAATAGGCAAACGACGTGTAAGACAACCCGTATCCCACGGGATAGCGCACCGCCCCGCTCTCCGTGCCGTCCGTTTCCACGCGCTCGCGCACGGCATAGGGCAATTTGCCCGACGGCGTGATAAATCCCGTGATCGCCTCGAACACCGCGTGCGCCGACTTTTGCCCGCCGCGGTGCGTTAACAACACGGCATGGCACAGCTCGGTAAAGTGCATATCCAAAACGCCGTCGCACGATACCACGGCGATCACCTTTTTGCCGCATGCAGAAAGCTCGCGCAAAAAATCGAGTTGCTCGGCGGGCAACGTGTGCTCGTCCGCGCGGGCGCACAAGAATACCAAAGCCGCGTCCGCCTTGGCCGCCAATTTACGCGCCGTGTTCAATAGATCTGCATGCACCGGCTCGCCCTCGCGGTAGCCGTAGGCAAACCCCACCGTTTGGATATCGTATGCGTTGATCACCTCGAACGGCAAAAAGGGCGCCGTGGGGTCGTTGCCCGTATCGTGATAGCTCTCTTTTTTGGCGTACTCGCCGAACACCGCCACTTTTTTCTCATGCGGCAACGGCAACACGCCGTCGTTTTTAATTAGCACCACCGAGCCGCGCGCGGCGTCGAGCGCCGCCTCGTCGTGCAACGGCTCGTTAAACAGCGCCCCCTCTTTGCCCAGCGACACGCGGCACTCGTTCACCGCGTCCGCGTTGTTGTTTTGCAAAGCAACGAGCATGTCGATCACTCTGTCGCACGCCTCGTTGATGCGGTCTTCGGGCAACATGACCAACTCGCGGCAACACAGCTCCACCTTTTCGGGCGTGATCTTACCGCGGGCGCACGCGTTGAACGCCTCGCGGTATTCGAGCGTGAGCGCGGTAAGATAGGGCACCAACTCGTCGGTAAAATCGCTTTCCAAAAATACGAACGAATACCCGTCGCGCAGATAGCGCGCCACGTCCTCTTTGGCGGCCGCCAAACCGAATCGAAGACCGCCCAAGCGGTAGCCGTTTAACAGATCGGTTTTATCGCTCCGTTGCACCAACAGCGAATCGGGTTCGGTGCTCGATAGCACCGCGTCGTTAATGAGGCCGCTTTCCACATGCTCTTGCACGGTATCGTCGAATCGCGACATGTCGTTGTAATTGACGAACGCGCCGCTCTCGTTTAAGCCGCGCACTTTCTTTTGGGCAAATTTCCCCACCATAAAAGCATCGAGGCAAATATCCTCGCTACAAGGGCGGTTGTCCACCGTGTAATAGGCAAGCGGCGCGCACGCCTTTGCCTCGGCGCCGATACAAGCATACACCCGTTGCACCAACGCGGGATCGAACGAACACGCCAACGTGCGGTCGGAGGGAAAACGGGTAACGCGCGCGCCCAAGCCGCGCAAAGGGTCGGCTTGCCAATGCATTTGGGGAAAGTCATACCCTTCCAACGTTCTGCTTTTATATAGATCGGCGCTCGTAATCAGCCGGATCCTTTGTTGCAATGACATGGCAAATACCAGTCGTTTGTTTTTAATCATACCGCTCCCTTCCATTGTTGCCGCACGGATACAACACGCGCTATTATACGTTATGCTCGTACAGTATATCACACATTTATCACATTGGCAAGAGTTTACGCCCCTTTGCCCCTTTGGCATTTCTTAGTTGTCTTGCTTGGTATTTTAACATGTCCCCCCCCCGCGTCAAGCGTTTTGGTAACAAAATAGATACCCGCGTTCGCACGCGGGTATCTTCTCGCTCGTTTTATGCGGCTAAGAGATCGGTCACAGCAACGTAAGCGTCATGCCGCCCAAGAGGTAGCAACCCGCCTCGTGGATAAACTGCAACGCATACACGGGCGCGCCGATGTCGCCGGCGTTGCCGGACGTTGCCATGGAATAGGAAATCCAATCGGTGTACGTTTCGCCGTCGTACGACCACTGCCACAAATAGCGCACGGCGCCGTCGGTCACGGTGTGGGTGAGCCGCACGTGCAACGGCGTGCCGATGCGAACTTCCGGTTTTTCGTTGCTCCAAACGGTGTCGCCCGCGCCCCAATACCCCGCCGTGATCGTTTGGTCGCTGTTCTCGGCGTAAAACGCGGTTTGATTGCTGTTCCACCCCTCGAATTTGCCCGTGCGGAAGTGCACGCTGAACGACGCTTTGTTTTTGGTGTCGGCGTTCACGTCCAAACGGTTGAGCACGGTGTAGCGAAAATCCAATCGGAAATTGTCCGCGCCGTTGGGTTGCACGCACACGATATCGCCGCCACCCCAAGCGCGGTTGACGATCAGTCCCTCTTTGCCGACCACCATGTTTTGGCGGTTGTTGCCCGACGTGATCACGTCGTAATCGGTGGCGCCGATGTCGTATACTTGCGAGATATAATTGTTAAGACCGGCCGCGTCGTCGAATTTGCCCGTAACGTTGGAAGACAAGGGCGTGACCGTAAACACCTTTACGGCCGATGCCGACACGCCGTTCGACGTGGCGGTCAACCGCACGGTGACCGTGCCCGACGACGTGTTGTTTTCAAAGTCTTCCACCAGCACGAACGGATAATTTGTATTGCCGCGCACGTCGGCATACACTTTTGCGGCCAGCGTACTTTGTCCGTTGGTTTGTTTGGCGCGCGTGAGCGAGCTGTCTATAACCTCATATTGCACGTCGGCATACGAAAGGGGTCGACCGTCGGCCGCAGTCACGTTGTGATACAGCACAAGCCCCGTGCTGGGCAACAGCGTGTCGCAAGTGCCGCCGAACGGATCGGCGCCGAACGCGGGCGCGTTTTCGAGATCGGACACGAACCCGACGGGAACGGAAAGGCTGTACACCGCATCCGCCACCGTTCTGTGCGCGTATGTTACCGTGACGAGCGCGGTGCTGTCCGTTTGCGAGGACACGCGCAACACGGTGTCTTCCTCCGCTTTTTCCACCGTAACGGCGGGATCGTCTTTTTCTATGCGAACGTCGTAATTGCCGAGATACGCCTCGCCGTTGCCCGCGGCATTGCGCACCGTGTACGCTATGCCCGAACTCGTTGCGGTCAACAAACGCACGCGGCCGTTCGTGAGCGCCACTTCGTCGGAAAGCGCCAAACTAAGCCGCGCGGCGCACGCCTCCACGCCCACCGTTTTGTGCGACGATCCGCTTTCGCTTTGCGCCGACAGCGTGATGCGATACAGCCCCGGCGCCAACGGACGGAACACGGCATGGCCGTGTTGCCATTCGTACACGCCCGCCGCTTGCTCTACGGGCGCAAACCGCTCGCCGTCGAACTTCGACACTTGCCAATCGCTCGCCGTTTGCGTATCGCCCGCGGCAAACGCAACGCGCGCCGTGAGCGGCAAAACGCTGCCCTCTTCGATTTTGGCCGCGTTGGTATCGTCGCTCCAACGCAACGTGATCACGGGCGCGCTGCCCGCCGGCGCGGCGGCATACGATCCGATACGAAGCGTCACGGCGCCCTCGTCGCTCTTGCCGTCTTTTTCGGCAAGCACCGTTACCGTAAATTCGCCCGTGACATGAAACACGATGATGCCCGTGCTGTGCGTATACGTATACTCGGCGTCCGTTGCGGGCGCGCCGTCCTTTTGCACCGTTACCGTTATGTCGCTGCCCTCGGTGGCGGTATACGTGAGCCTATGCTCGTTTTCCACGGCGCCCAACGTTTCGCCCGCCGCGGCGGCAAGCGTTACGTCGGACACGACGGGCGCCGCCGTATCGTCTTTGCCGCACGCCGCCACGCAAATGCCCAGCGCCGCCGTCAGCGCGATTAGCAACAGCTTGCTCGTTATACTTGCTATTTTCGTTCTCATCTTTTCACCTCTTTACGCGTTGTTACGAAAGCCGCTCGATCTGCGCCGAGCACCCCGCAAACGACAGCATAGTCTCGGTCACGTTTGCCGTTAACGTGATGCGCTCGATATGGTCGCACCCCGCAAACGCGTTGTCGGACACCGTGCCGCCCAGCACCGTTACATGCGTAAGCGTTTTGGGGATATAGTACGTATTGCCGTTTTGTTGGGTGGCCGCAAACAAGTCGCCGTTTTGCGGTTGCGTGCCGAATATGAAACCGAACGCCGTTTCTATGGCCTCGCCGTCCGACGTATGGTTGCCCACGAACGGCACGGTGAGCGAACGCAACGCGCCGCAACCCGAAAACCAATCGCCCGTTGTGTAAGCTATCTTTTTAGAAAGCGTAGCGCTTACAAGCGACGCGCAATCGCGGAATGCATACGCGCCGAGATACTCTACCGAATCGGGCAGTTCGATGGCGGTAAGGCCGCTGCCCTTAAAAGCGTTCATGCCGATGAACGTGACCGTATCGGGCAATGTCACCGTTTGCAAAGCCGTGCAACGCGCAAACGCTTGGTTGCCCACACTCGTTATGCCGTCGGGCAACATTACTTGCGAGAGCGCCGCGCAACCGAGAAAGGTGTTGGCGCCTATCGTTTGCACCCCTTGCGGCAACGATACACACTGCAAAGCGGTGCAATACGCAAACGCCTGTTCGCCCAACGAAGAAAGCGTTGTCGGCAACGACAAATTTGCCAACGCGGCACACCCCTCGAACGCATACGCGCCCAATTCCGTCACGCCTTCGGGCAGTAAAACGTTTTGCAGTTTGGCGCACCCCTCGAACGCCGCCGCGCGAATATGCGTAAGCCCCGCGCTCAAAACAACGGACGCAAGTTCGGTGCAGTTGCGAAAGGCCTCTCGCCCCACCGATTGGATACCCGACGGCAAGATCACGCCGGTAAGTTCTATTTGCTCGGCAAACGCGTATTCGGCGATCTCCGTAACGGGCAAGCCGTTATAAACCGCGGGCAAGCGAATTTCGGTTTTTTCTTGCGCCGCGGCCGAAAAACCCGTAACGGCATAGCCGCCGCCGCGCCGCTCGAATGCAAACCATTCGGCGGGCATTTCTTGGTATTCGTAGCCGCACAAGCAACGGTTGCCAAGCGTGTAGCTGTGATAGGCTTGATCGCCCTTGGCGTCGTCATGCCCGCACAGCGCCGGCCGCCAATGCGTGGCGCCGTCGTGCGCCCACGCCTCGGTGCCGTAGGTGTGCCCCGCAGCCGTGTACTCTTCCCGCGTTGTGTACCCGCACACGCAAGCATACACCGTGTAGCCGTCTTGCTCGCAACTCTCCTCGCGATGTTCTTGCACCGTGAGCGAATGCGCCGATTTGTCTGTCGCTTTGCCGTCGTGCCCGCACGAGGCCGCGTGCCAATGGTATTCGCTGTTATACGTCCATGCGCTTTCATAGGTATGCGTATGCGGTTTATCGTCGCCGCACGCAAAACATGCCATCGCCGCAACGGCGGCCGCCGCATAGGTCAAAAGCCGTTTGATCTTGTTTTTCATACCGTCCTTTTTCCTCCCGCGCTCATGCCTTGCCCATGGCGTCTTTATAGTTGGAAATCACCTCGGTTTCGGTGAGCACGCGATCGTGAATGCGCACCGAATCGATACAGCCGTCGGCATACTCGCCGCCGCCCCAATTGGCTTTACCCAACTGAATGACGGGCGTGGCGCCCAACATGGCCGCCGAATCCACCGACGACGCCACCGTGGAAACAAGCGTGCCGTTCACGAACAGTTGCGTTTTGTCGGCATGCAATACGACGGTGATGTGCTGCCATGCGTTTTTGGCGCAAGCGCCCTCTAAAGCTTCCGAACGACCGCCGTCGTTGTCGTACCGCTCGCAATACACCTTGCCGTTTTGGGTGCGCACGCCTATGTACTTTTCTTTCTGATACACGGGCGCGGTTTCGTCGGGCGCGGCATAGAACCACCACGCGGCGCCGTCGGCCGTGGGTTTTACGGCAAAGGACACCGTATATTCGCTGCGCCCCGCCAACGGGTTGTTGCCGTCTTTGTCGGCCGTGAGCGTGATATATGCCTTTCCGAGCGCGCCCGAAGAAAACTTGGCCGCTTTGTCCTCGCCGCCTTTCACGCCCGTATCGTATGTAAGGAGCGACGACGAAGCGGTGGCCGCACCTTGTTCGGGCGTAACGCCGCGCGAGGGAAATTCCATAGAGAACACGGGCGCGGGCGGCGGATCGAGCGGCTTGTCATACGCCGCTTTGAGCGCGTCGTACTCGGCTTGCGTTATGGGCATCACCGTGCCGTGCCGAAACGTGGTGCCGCCGAAATTAAACGCCGTGCCCGACGCAAACCGCCCCGTGGCGATGTCGTCGGTAACAAACGGTTTATATCCCGCGCCGGTGCCGTAATTGTCCAACAGCATGCACCACTTGTCTTGCCCGTTGAGCTTATACACCGTGGGGCCTTCGTATCCCGTCAGCGACGTGCCCGAATCACCGTTTACCGTAAACGTGCTCACCGCTTCGAAATCGCCGTTGAGCGATTTGCTCTTTTCCATATACACATACGTGGCCGCCTCGTTTTTGGTAAAACGGTAGTAGGTGTCGCCCTCTTTCAAAAACGTGGTGTCTATCAAAGACACGTCGCTTTCCATATATACTTCGGGCGGCGTGAACGTGTCGAAGTCGGTCGTGTAGCTCCGATAAATGCGGTGCGTCCAATCCTCGCCCGTTTTAGACGCCCAAAAAACCATATACGCGCCTCGTTCTTCGTCGTAGATAGATTCGGGCGCCCACGTGCAACCGGCGTTTTGCCGCGCAATCTCTCTAAGGCGCGGCTCGCTCCATTGCAAAAGATCTTCCGATTCCCAGATCACAATGGATTTGCTGCCGTCCGTTTGGCTGGCGCCCCAATTGCCGTTTATATTGTATATGGAAAGATCGGTGGCGATCAAATAGAATTTGTCGCCCTCGGGCGAACGGATAATGTGCGGATCGCGCACGCCGCGCTCGCCCACCGTGCTTTTGAGAACGGGCTTGCCGTAGTTGAGCGTTTCCCAATCGGTGCCGTTTTGCGATACCGAAAAATAGATCTGCTCGTCGTCGGCGCTCGATTCTCTGCCTACGAAATGCACAAATAAATAGGCCGCCGTTTGCTCGGTCTGCGTTGTCACCGTTTGTTCCTCCCCGTTTGCGTCGGCAAGCTTACGCCCGTTTTGCGACGTGTCGATAGGCGCGCCCGCCCCCGCCGCGCTACACGAGCACAATGCCAAAACAAGCATAACGGTCATTGCGATCGCGCCAAGCTTTTTGAAACTTCTCACTTTTTCCCTCCTATATCGCGTCCGTCTCGCATGTTGCGCCGCACGGACAAACATTCGCAAACCCAAATACGCCGAAAAGATTTTCGGCCGATCAGTCATTTTCCTTGTGTCGAAGTATAGGAATTTATTTGGGAATAGTATAGCATATCGCCCCATGCTTGTGCGATATTTTTGTGCATTTCAGTAATATCGTCCATGTTTTTTGCCAACAGAAAAAGCCGCAACGAAATCGTCGCGGCTTTTTAACAAGCGGTTTAATAGGTCAATTTGTCAGTTTGTCGTTATAAACAAGCCCCTCTTTGATCTTTGCCTTACCTTTTATGATGGGGCGCCCCGCATGCGTGCGGTTTTCTATACCCAGCGCCTCGGTGGAATAGCTGGACAAATAGTCGTCCTCGAACACCAACACGATCTTATACGGATCGGTCACGTACGAAACGAACGCCAACGCCGTGCCGTTGTCCTTTTTGTTAAAGTCTACGATCTTCACGCCCTTGCGGTAGCGCGCCATCACGTCTATCTGCGAAACGAGCACGCGTTTGGCATAGCCGCGATCGGAAACGAGCACCACTTCGCCGTCGCCGTTGATCTGCCCGATAAACATGCAGTCGTCGCCGTCCGACAGCTGAATGCCTTTCACGCCCGACGCAATGCGGCCTTGCACGGGAATATCGCTCATATCGGCGTTCAGGCACATGCCCGCGCGCGTAACGAACAGCAATGTGCAGTTTTTCTTCTCGTGCTCTATGCCGATCACTTCGTCGTCGTCTTTGAGTTTGATGGCGGCAAAAGCGCTCTTTACCACGCCGTATTCTTTCCACTCGCTGCGCTTAACCATGCCCGTGCGGGTATAAAACAGCAGATTGCCTTTGGGCAACGCGTCGTCCACCGTTTGCATAAATACGATCTTCTCGCCGTCCAAACATTCGGGCACCACTTTTTTGAGCGGCGCGCCCTTTTCGCGCCACTTGCCCTCCGGCACCGATTCGGCGTCCACTTTGTAGCAGTTGCCGAGGTTAGTAAAGCAATACACGCGCTCTAAGCTGTTGGCTTTTACGATGCACGAACAGATCTCGTTGCGCGAAGAATTTTCGGTAAAGTCTTTGGTGGCCATGGTAAAGTTCTTTACGAACATGCGTTTTATCTGGCCGTTGGCGTTCACCGCAATGATATAATCCTCTATGGGCTTTTCGTCGTCCTCGCTGGGCACGGTGTAGTCGGCCGTCGCCTTTAAGATCACCGATTTGCGGTTTTCGCGATACGCCTTGCGGATCTGCGACAGTTCGGCCTTTACAAGATCCATTTGCAGTTTTTTGCTGGCCACGATGGCGGTAAGTCGGGTGATGAGCGCGCGCACGTCGGCCAACTCTTTTTCCAACTTATACACTTCGAGGTGCGTGAGCCGCGCCAAGCGCAGATCGAGAATGGCTTGCGCTTGCCGCTCGCTGAGATCGAACCGCTTGCGCAAGTTTTCGCGCGCCTCGCTCGTGGAGGCCGACGCCTTGATGATCTTGACCACCTCGTCGATATTGCGAACGGCGATTACCAAGCCTTCCAAAATATGTTCGCGCTCTTTGGCCGCGTCCAACTCGTAGCGCGTGCGGCGCAACACCACGTCGCGCTGGTAGTTCACGTAGTAGGCTATGATATCCAACAGCCCCATTTGTTGCGGCTTGCCGTCGGCAATGGCCACCATGTTGATGGCGAACGACGTGGAAAGGTTGGTGTATTTCATAAGCGCGTCTATGATGGGTTTGGGGTCTACGTCCCGCTTTACCTTGATCACCGCGCGCATACCGCCGCGGTCGCTCTCGTCGGTGATCTCGGTGATGCCCGTCAAAACGCCTTTTTTGTCCTCGCGCGCTTTTAATATGCTTTCGAGCAATTGCGCTTTGTTCACTTGGTAGGGCAATTCGTCGATAACGATGAGTTTTTTGTCGTTCTCGCCGTTTTCGATATGCAGTTTGGCGCGCATGATGATCTTGCCCTTGCCCGTTTCATACGCTTTTACGAGTTCGTCGCCGCCGATGATAAATCCGCCCGTGGGAAAATCGGGGCCTTTTATCACCTTCATCATTTCGGAAAGTTTGATGCGCGGGTTGTCGATATAGGCGATCACGCCGTCGATACTTTCCATTAAATTGTGCGGCGGGATATTGGTGGACAAACCCACCGCAATGCCGCTCGCGCCGTTCACCAACAAATTGGGGAAACGGCCGGGGAGCATGTCCGGCTCCATCAACGTGTCGTCGAAGTTGCAACTCCACTTTACCGTGTTCTTTTCGAGGTCGCGCAACAGTTCGAGCGCCAACGGCGTGAGTCGCGCCTCGGTGTAACGCATGGCGGCGGGGCTGTCGCCGTCCACCGACCCGAAGTTGCCGTGCCCGTCTATGAGGCACGCGCCCATGTTGAAGTTTTGCGCCATGCGCACCATGGCGCCGTAAATGGAGCTGTCGCCGTGCGGGTGGAATTTACCCATGCAATCGCCCACGATACGCGCCGACTTACGGTACGGTTTATCGGGGGTGTTACCCAGCTCGGACATGCTATACAGTATGCGCCGTTGCACGGGTTTTAAGCCGTCTTCCACGCGCGGCAACGCGCGGTCGAGAATAACGAACTCGGAATACGGCATCATGGACTCGTGCATGACGTCTTCCATGGTTTTGGCTATAATACTCGGTGTCTTTTGTTCTGCCATACGCTCCTCCCTACTTAGACTCCTGCGCCTTGAAATTGTCTTCTTTGTTAAAGTTCGCGTTGGCGATGATATAGTGCCTGCGAAGTTCGATGGCGTCGCCCATCAACGTGGACACCAACATTTCCGCCATGGCCGCGTCTTCTATGGTAACTTGCACCAGCGTGCGGCGGGACGGATCCATGGTGGTTTCCCACAACTGCTCGGCGCTCATCTCGCCCAAACCTTTGTAGCGCTGTATAGACGCGCCCTTGCCGAACCGCTTTTTGGCCTCTTCGAGCGCGGGATCGTCGTAAACGTATTCCACCGTGTCTTTTCTCGCTATGCGGTACAGCGGCGGCAAGCCGATATACACGTGCCCCTCGTTTATAAGGTCTTTCATGTAGCGGAAAAAGAAAGTTAATAGGATCGCGCGGATATGCGCGCCGTCTTGGTCGGCATCGGACAGTATGATCACTTTGTGGTAGTTTAGGTTTTCCACGTTAAAGTCCTCGCCGATACCGCTACCGAGCGCCGAAATAATGGTGCGGATCTCCTCGTTGGCAAGCACTTGATCGATACGCTTTTTCTCGGCGTTCAACGGTTTGCCCCTAAGCGGCAAAATGGCTTGAAAGGAACGGTTGCGCGCTTGTTTGGCCGTGCCGCCGGCGGAGTCGCCCTCTACGATAAACAATTCGTTGTTTTCGGGTTTTTTGCCCGTGCAACTGCTCAGCTTGCCCACCAGATTGAAGTTGTTTTCCAAGCTGTTTTTGGCGCGGGTGATCTCCTTTTCTTTGCGGGCCGCCTCGCGCACCTTGGCCGCCAAAAGAGCTTTTTTCAGGATGATCTCGGCCAGCCCCTTTTCGTCCTTTTCGAAAAACTCGCCAAGCGTTTGGTTGACGATATACTCTATGGCAATACGCGCTTCGGGGTTGCCGAGCTTGGTCTTTGTTTGCCCCTCGAACTGCACGTTTTGCATTTTTACGGACAGCACCGCCGTAAGCCCCTCGCGGTAATCGTCGCCCAAAAGGTTGGCGTCTTTGTCTTTGAGCATGCCCGTCTTGCGCGCCAAATCGTTCATCACTTTGGTGAGCGCGGCCTTAAACCCCGTTTCGTGCGTGCCGCCCTCCGTGGTGGGAATGTTGTTCACATACGAAAAAATATTTTCGGTGTACGCGTCCGTATATTGGAACGACAACTCCATTTCTATATTGTCTTTGGCGCCCGTCAAAAAGATAGGCTCCTCGAACGCGGGCACTTTGGTTTCGTTGAGATACTTTACAAAGTCGTTCAGTCCGCCCTCGTAGCAGTATTCGCGCTTTAAGCAAGCGTTGCCCATAGGCACCCGCTCGTCGATCAAAACGATACGCGCGCCCTTGTTGAGAAAGGCAAGTTCTTTCAAGCGCCGCGAAATGGTTTCGAGCTGAAAATGCGTGCTTTCGAAAATGCGTTTGTCGGGCAAAAAGCGCACGAACGAGCCGCGCTTTTCGGTGGACATGCCCGTGTCGATCAAATGATATTTGGGTACGCCGCCCTTCACTTCGCCGTTGATTTCTTTAGACTCGAATTCCATGCGGAAGATCTTGCCGTTTTTATACACTTCCACCGTGAGCCATTCGCTGAGCGCGTTTGTTACCGACGCGCCCACGCCGTGCAAGCCGCCGCTGTGGGCATAGTTTTCGTTGTCGAACTTGCCGCCCGCGTGCAGTTGGGTGAAAACCACTTCCACGCCCGACACGCCGAGCGTAGGGTGCACGTCTACGGGAATGCCGCGTCCGTTATCTTCCACGCTCACGCTGCCGTCGGTATATAATGTTACGGTTATGGTGTCGCCGTAGCCGTTGGCCACCTCGTCCATGGAGTTGTCTACAATTTCCCAAAGAATATGATGCAGACCTTTGATACCCGTGGTGCCGATGTACATGCCGGGGCGAAGACGCACCGCGTCCAATCCCTCCAGCACACGAATATCGCCTGCGCTGTAATCGTGCATTTTGTGTCCTCCTTGCCGTATATCCGTAGTAAATGCAAAACGCGCCGCCGTACGCCGTTATTCCCGATTATTGCCGATTTACCCAAATGTAAAACAACGAAATACGCACGCCGCTTGTACCATTGTAACACATAGCCGCTCGATTTTTCAACTGTTTTACGCTACATATTTATTCATTTTTTTGCCGCTTTTCCCTCTAAACTTGCCACAATATGTATTTACTGTATATTTATTCATATTTGCGCATAAATATACAGTGTGGCGCCATGATAGACAGCTTGCGAAATAAAAAAGCCCGCACAGAGGCGGGCGTTTCGACTGCAGGGCGCCCGCTAATACGGCACGGGCGCGCCGCAGGGCATTACGCGATCAAACGAAAGCGGAGCAACACGGGGTTATGATCGCTGTAGGCAAACGCGGTGTCCACCGTTTTTTCTTCTTCGATGCACACGTTGTCGGACACCAAAAACCCGTCTACCACCGTAGTGTAGTTCACGCCGCGGGTATACGGGATATCCGCACCGCGGCAAGTGGCCGCGCTCTCGTCGGCCGCGATGGAAAACCCGTCGGTCAGTTCGGACGCGTGCAACACCGAGTTTTTTACCCAATCGGGCGTGCGCTGTCGGCTCGCAAACGCTTGCAACGCCAACTCGTCGGTTTCGAATTTGTCGGCGATCAAACAGTGGTTGAAATCGCCGCCCGCGATCACATAGTTTCCTTTGTCACGTTCTTCTTTCAAAACGGCGTTGAGCATGGCAAGTTGCTTGGCGCGAATGGTGCCGCCCTTATCGTAAGCCGACATGTGCAGATGGATAAGCACCAGCTTTTTGTCGGAATCCGCCACGGGCAGATAGTGCACCGAAAAGCACCTATCTAAATCGAACAGCTTGTCTATAAACGATTTGGTAACGGGAAAGGAGCGGCGCACCGCGCTTTCCACCTTATAACGCGACAGCGTGAGCATGCCCGCGTCGGTCTTGCCGATAGGATCGCCGAACGGATACAACAAATAGGCCGTGTGGAAATTTTCGGCATAAGTCGAGCCGTAGTCGGGCATGGCCTCGCGAATGCGCGACACCATATTTATATCGTAGCTGCGGTCGGCCTTTTCGTCCGCCTCTTGCAAAAAGCAAAAATCGGCCGACTGCGCAAGCAACACGTCTATCTGTCCGCGCACGTTTTTGTCCACGTCCGCCCTATTCATGCCCTTGGCGTATTTGCCCTTGACCGACGCGCCGTCGTCCATCACGCCCGTATCCATGAAAAAAGAATAGGCGGGCGAATAAGCGCCGAAACCGAGATTATACGACAGCACGCTGTAGCTCTCGCCCACGCGCACCTCGCTATCGCGCCCGTGCAGCACGTCGAGCGTTTTGTTGTCGGCTATGCGCGAATACTGCAACGCCACATAGGCCACATAGCCGCCCACCGTCAGCGCGAACGCACCGAACACGCACGCCAACGCGATGCACACGATCTTTACCGTTTTTTTCATTTTGTTTCTCCGTAGGGTTTCCCGCCCCTATATGCTGCTTGGGCAATCTTTTATCTTCTCAGTATAGCAGATACGAGCTTTGCTGTCAATTTGTATCCGAACGCACCGCTTTTCGCGCTTGTCCGAGTTTGTATAAACCTATCGCCTTTACCGTCATTTTGAAAATACGCGGCGCGCAACCCCTTCGATAGCGTTGACATACGCGTTGCGGCGTGGTATTATATAGACAATTCAACGGACAGTTCGTTTGCGCCATCCTGTCGTTAAACAAAACCAGGGCATCCAAATGAGAATATTCTTTTTTGATGCAGTCGTTTTGTCGCGACTGTATTTTTTTGCAAAAGGAGAGTTATGTATTATTTAAAAACTTCGGCATGTTTTGACAGCGCGCACTTTCTGCACGGATACAACGGCAAGTGCGCGAATATCCACGGTCATCACTGGGTTGTGGAAGTAAAGATAAACGGCGACAAATTGCAACAAAGCGGCGAAAAACGCGGTATGCTTTTGGACTTCGGCGATTTTAAGAAGACGGTAAAAGAGCTGGCGGAAGGCTTTGACCATACGCTTATTTACCAAAAAAACACCCTTAAACCCACAACCGTTGCCGTTCTTAAAGAAGAAGGGTTTTCATTGGTTGAAACCGATTTCAGACCCACTGCCGAAAACTTTGCCGCGCACATATACGCCGACCTTTGCCAAAAGGGCTTGCCCGTTTGCAGCGTAGCGGTGTACGAGTCGCCCGAAAACTGCGCGGAATACGGTGCGTGATATGTTTTATTTTAAAGTTGCCGAAAAGTTTGTAAGCATAAACGGCGAAGGTCCGCGCGCGGGCGAGCTCGCCGTGTTTCTGCGGTTTTGCGGCTGCAATCTCGATTGCGGCTACTGCGACACGCGCTGGGCAAATACCGCCGACGTAAAATATGCGCTTGCTTCTGCGGAAGAACTTGTTGCGTACGTGAAATCGACGGGCGTAAAAAACGTTACCTTGACGGGCGGCGAACCGCTTTTGCAAGCGGATATTGCACGGCTTATAGTGTTGCTGGGCGCGTCGGGCGCAGAAGTGGAAATAGAAACCAACGGCAGCGTGCCGTTGAAAGATATCGTTTCCCTTTCTCCCCGTCCCGCCGTTACCGCCGACTATAAACTTCCTTCCAGCAAAATGGAAAAATATATGCTGACAGAAAACTTTTCTTGCCTTACGCTACGGGACGCGGTCAAATTTGTGGTTGGGGACATTTGCGATCTGGCGCGGGCGGAAGAGATTATCAACGCATACGGACTTACGGAAAAGTGCCGCGTTTATTTCAGCCCCGTGTTCGGAAAAATCAAACCCGAAGCAATCACGGATTTTATGAAAGAGCGTAAGCTGAACGGTGTACGCCTGCAATTGCAGTTACATAAAATCATCTGGAAACCCGATATGCGCGGGGTATAGGAGAAAATATGGATAGTAAAGAAATAGAAAAACACATCCGCGGGTTATTGGTTGCCATAGGCGAAGACCCCGACAGAGAGGGGCTGCGCGAAACGCCCGCCCGCGTGGCGCGACTGTACGAAGAAGCGTTTGAAGGTATAAAATACACCAACCGCGAAATTGCGGATATGTTCGGAAAGACTTTCGAAGTGCCGTCCGACCCGCATTCCGGCGACGCAGTGATCATAAAAGACATAAGCGTGTTCAGCTATTGCGAGCATCATTTGGCGCTTATGTACGATATGAAAGTCGACGTGGCGTA
>CAJULQ010000008.1 GCA_910587595.1 uncultured Christensenellaceae bacterium | reverse complement strand
AATGCCCAAAATAATCTTGGGTGAGAATATTGTTTGATTTACAAATTTCAATTTATCCTTCTAAATAGTTTGTAGTAAAAGGCTCTCGAACATCTCGTTCGAGAGCCTTTTGTCTCGCTTGAAAGTGCAACTCTTAAAAATTTAGTTTTTTTATTCCCTATGGGAAGTGCGCATTACGGGGCGACGGTTTTTTTATTGTCGTATGCGTGGGAAACGTTTTTACAAGCTTTCGTCTAAACTGAGGCCGAACGAGTCGGCAAACGTTTGCAAAAAGCACTCCACGGCGGGTTGATCCACGGCATGCAAGGCTTGCAACGTGCTCTTTTTTGCCGCGGCAAATTCCGAATTGCCGGCGGCGAGTTCTTCCTCGCATTTGATGAGCGCGGCGATCTTGTCCGCATATTTCACAAACTTGTATTCTTCGCTTTGGGTATCGGGCGACACCAGATCGGCATATCGCGCTTTCAGATCACACGGCAAAAAGCCGAGCAGTTTACGCTCTGCGTCTTTCTCGATCGCCTTATAGGCCGAACGGATCTCTTGGCTGTAGTATTTGGCGGGCGTGGGCATGTCGCCCGTGAACACTTCGGCCGCCTCGTGATACAGCGCCAACAACGCCGCGCGTTCGGCGTTTACTTGGCCGCCGAAACGCTCGTTGTGCAAAACGCACAAGGCATGCGCCACCAAAGCGGTAACGTAGCTGTGCTCGGCCACGCTCTCTTTGCGCGTGTTGCGCATGAGGCTCCAACGGTCTATATACCGTAGGCGCCCGATGAGCGAAAAAAACTTATCTTTCATATGTTGTGTGCAAACCGTTTTATTGATCCAAAGCGGCCTTTTTCACGCGAGCCAACGTTTTCTTAGCGACGGCCAACACGTTGTCCACCGTAAAACCGTAGATCTCAAACAGTTTTTCGGCGGGCGCGCTGGCGCCGAAGGTATCCATGCACACATAGCCGCCGTCTAAGCCCACATACTTGCCCCAAGGCGACGAGCTGGCCGCCTCTATGGCGATACGGGCGCGGCACTTAGAGGGCAACACGTAGTCGCGGTATTTTTGCGTTTGCTTATCGAACAACTCCATGCACGGCATGCTCACCACGCGCACGTTGGGGTTTTGCATAGCCTCTTTGGCCTTGAGCGCCAGCTCCACTTCGCTGCCGCTTGCCATCAAGATCAGTTCGGGCAACTCGCTCTCGCTGTCGCTCACGATATAGCCGCCGAACAGCGCGTCTTCGCCGCTGCCGGCAAAAGGCGTTAGGTTCTGGCGCGAACAAACCACGCACGTGGGGCCTTTACCCGTAAGGGCGCTGATATACGCCGCCGCCGTTTCTCTGCCGTCGGCGGGACGGAACACTTTGAGATTGGGAATACTGCGCAACCCCGCCAATTGCTCCACCGGTTGGTGCGTGGGGCCGTCTTCGCCCACGCCGATGGAATCGTGCGTAAGAACGTACGTCATGTTAAGTTCCATCAACGCCGACATGCGCATGGCGTTTTTCATGTAGTCGGAGAACACGAAGAACGTGCCGCAGAACACGTGGAACCCGCCGTGCAACACAAGACCGTTGCAAATGGCCGCCATGGCGTGCTCGCGGATACCGAAGTGCAGATTGCGCCCCGTGCGGTTCTCCGCGCCATAGTCGCCCAATCCCGCAAGATACGTTTTGTTGCTGGGCGCAAGGTCGGCGCTGCCGCCCACAAAGTTAGGCAGTATCTCCGCCAACTTGTTGAGCACCGCGCCCGACGTGTTGCGCGTGGCGTCTGCTTTTTTGGAAAACAGCGAATACAGTTCTTCGAACTCGGATTCGTCGGGCGTTTTGCCGCGCACGAATTTGTTGAACAGTTCATACTCGTCGGGGTAAGCCGCCTTATACGCTTTGACCGTTTTGTTCCATTCGGCCTCGCCCTTGTTGAGATTTTCTATGATCTCGGCATAGTGTTTGCTTACGTCGGCGGGCACTTCGAACGGCTTGGCATTGTAGCCGAGCGCTTTTTTCGTTTCTTTCACGCCCGCCTCGCCGAGCGGCGATCCGTGCACGTCCGCACTGCCCGCCTTGGGCGATCCGTACCCGATCGTGGTTTTTACAACGATCAAGCTAGGGCGTTGCTTGTCCGCCTTGGCCAAGCGAATGGCGCCCTCGATCGCGTCGATATCCTCGCCGTTGGGAACGGTGATCACTTGCCAACCTTGCGCCTCGTGGCGGCGCGCCACGTCGTCGCGGAACGCAATGGAAACATTGCCCTCGATGGAAATGTCGTTGCTGTCGTACAGCACGATCAGCTTGCCTAGCCCCCAAGTGCCGGCAAGCGAGGCAGCCTCATATTCGATGCCCTCTTCCATACACCCGTCGCCGCACAGCGCAAAGGTGTAGTGATCCACAAGATCCAACCCGTCTTTGTTGAAACGGGCGGCCAACATGCTTTCGGCCAAAGCAAAGCCTACCGCGTTGGCCACGCCTTGTCCGAGCGGGCCGGTGCTCGTTTCCACGCCCGGCGTTCTGTCGCATTCGGGATGCCCCGGCGTTTTACTGCCCAAACTGCGAAAACTCATTAAGTCCTCTTTGGTAACGCCGTAGCCGAACAAATGCAACAAGCTGTACAAAAGCGCCGATCCGTGCCCCGCGCTCAGAATAAAGCGGTCGCGGTTGAAAAACGACGGGTTTTTGGGGCAATGGTTCATTTGCCGTGCAAACAGCGTATACGCCATGGGCGCCGCGCCCAACGGCAAACCGGGGTGCCCGCTGTTGGCTTTTTGGATCGCCTCCACCGCGAGCACGCGGGCGGCGTTGATAGCATTTTGCGTGGTCTTGTCCATACAATACTCCTCCCTCGGACAAAAAATTCATACAGTGTCAGTATAGCATATCCGACATCTTTTGGCAAGTTTTTTACAGTCCCGCGATCACCTTTAGTTCGGTAAGTCCTTCTACGCCCGTAAACGAAGAGAAGAACGCATATAGAAAGCGAGCCAACAGCGAAACGCCGCCGAACGCGTTGCTTTCCATATTGATGACCATAACGGGATCGTGCACGCTCATGCGCGCCAAAAACCAACCGTCGGCATAGCCGATATTCACGCGCACGCCCTCGTAGTTGTCGGGCGCGATACGCACGCTTTCTTTTTCTTTATCGGTGCAAAACTCGGTCAGCTTTTCGATAAGCATGTTGCCGAAACTCGCCCAATCGGGCATGGAGAAACGTATGCGCACTTCCCTTTCCTCTTTGGGTAGCGCCAGATCGGCGATCAGTTCGGAGATATCCCCGCCGCGGGCGCGCAACTGCGCCATTTTGATTACCACGCGGGTAGCCAAATACGCGCCGTCGTCCAAAAAGTAGTTTTCCTTAAAGGCGGCGTGTCCGCTCGTTTCCATGGCGAGCGGCGCATTTTTACCCGACTTGTTGAGCCGCACGGCCTCGTCGATCACGTTGCGGTAGCCGCGCTTAAAACGGTGGTGCACGCCGCCCCGCACGCTTATAAATTCGTGCAGCCCGTCGCTCGTCACGCTGTCGGTAACGATGGCGGCGCCCGGCTGTTCGCTCAAAACGATGTCGGCGGCCAGTGCGATCAAACGGTTGCGGTTGATCTCCGCGCCGTCGGCGCTCACGATGGCCGCGCGGTCTACGTCGGTATCGAAAATGATGCCGAGATCGGCTTTGTTTTGCACCACGCACCGCGAAATGCTTTCCATGGCCTCTTTGTTTTCGGGATTGGGGATATGGTTGGGAAAGCGCCCGTCCGGCTCCAAAAACTGCGAACCGGCCGTTACCGCGCCCAGCGGTTTGAGCACTCTGTCGGCATAAAAACCGCCCGCGCCGTTGCCCGCGTCCACCACGATCTTGCAACCCGAAAGCGGCCAATCGTTGCCCGTACTGCGCCGCACGTACTCAACGAGGTGGTCGCAATACAACTGCATGAAATCGCGCGTGTAACTGCGCGAGGTGTGCCCCCGCCGCCGCTTGCCCTCGGACGCCATTTGCAAGATTTCGCCGATCTCACCGCCCGATAAGCCGCCCTCTTTGGTGAAAAATTTGAGGCCGTTTTTATCCGAAGGCATATGACTGGCCGTTACCATGATACTGCCGTCGGCGCGCACGTCGTCGAAACGCGTCATCATAAACATGGCGGGCGTAGACGCAAGCCCGCAAATATACACGTCCACACCGCTCTCTTTGAGCGCGCCCGTTACCGCCGCCGTGATCCGATCGGCCGAAAGGCGCGAATCGTGCCCTACGGCGATCTTAAGATCGGGACGCCCCGTCTTTTCGGCCAACCACACCACATAGGCGTTCACGATAGAACGCACCACTTCGTCGGTAAGCTGTATATCTTCTTCCGCGCCGCTCGAAACGCCGCGCACGTCGCTACCGCTTTTCAACTTTTTAATATCCATTTTGTATCCTCCCTTTTTCGCCGTTATACCGAGCGCCACAATCGCGCCGCCTCGTCGGCCACTTCTTCCACGCTTTTGCCGTCGGTAACGATCACCGCGTCGGCCGCCGCCCGATACGCCGCCGCCCGCTCGGCAAACAATTTTTCTATCCGCTCGCGCGCGTCGCCCGCCAACAGCGGCCGTCCCGCGCCGTTGCCCACATGCGCGCACAGCGTTTGCACCGTGGCATACAAATATACCACCGTGCCGTTTTGTTGCAACGCGCGCACGTTTTCTTCCCACAGCGGCACGCCGCCGCCGCACGAGATCACCGCGCATTTCTTGGCCGCCTGTTGCACCGCCTCGCGCTCGCGCGCGCGAAAGTAGGCCTCGCCTTTTTGTGCGAACACGTCCGCCACGGCCATCCCCTCGCTCTTTTCCACCAACGCGTCGGTATCGATAAACGCCAAGCCGAGTTTTTCGGCCAACCGTTTGCCCACGCCCGACTTGCCGGCGCCCGGCATGCCGATGAGCGCTATGCTCCGTTTACGCATGTTGCAACGCGTGCGCGGCGGCCGCCACCGCCAATTCGTAGCCGTACGCGCCCGCGCCGCAAAGCACCGCGGTGGCATGCGGCGAGATCACCGACTCGCGGCGAAAGTTTTCGCGCGCAAATATATTGCTTAAATGCAATTCTATCACGGGGCACGTAAGCATTTTTACCGCGTCGGCCACGGCGTAGCTGTAGTGCGTGTAGGCGCCCGCGTTGATCACCACCGCCGCCGCCTCGGCATACGCCTTGTGCAACGCGTCCACGATCTCGCCCTCGCCGTTGTATTGCACGAACACGATGTCATACCCTTGCGCTTTGGCCGCCTTTTCGGCGCGCGCCTTTATATCTTGCAACGTTTCGGCGCCGTAGATGTGCGGCTCGCGCACGCCCAACATATCGAGGTTGGGGCCGTTTATTATCCAAATTTTTTTTGCGTCTTTCATAGCGTCCTCTCCTTATGAATTTTGTATAGCCGTTTGCGCATGAGCAAACAGTTGTTCTTTTTGTTGTTTTGAAAACGGCTTGCCCCGCCAAAACTCTTGGGCGGCAATGGCTTGGTATATGAGCATACCCAAGCCGTTTTGCGTTTGCGCGCCCGCCTCTTGCGCACGTTGCAAAAAGGGCGTGACGGGCGGCGCATAGATAAGATCGTAAGCATAGCGCACGTTTTGCCACATAAGCTCGTCGGGGGCGGACTGCTCGCCGTGCAACCCCAAACTCGTGCCGTTTATCACGGCGTCGTAACGCTCGGCAAGGTGCTTTACCGCTTGTATACGGCCGCCCGCCAACGCCGCCGCTTTTTCGTACGTGCGGTTGTAAACGTGCACGCTAACGTCCGGGATCTTACCGAGAACGGACAGCACCGCCTTGGCCGCGCCGCCCGCCCCCAACACCAAAAGGCGGCCTTGGGGCGCGCCGAACGCACGCGTGTAATCGCATAAAAAACCCTCGCCGTCGGTAGATGTGCTTGCGCCGTCGCAACACCGAACCGTATTCACGGGGCAAGACACGCCCATGATAGCGGCCACCCGCTCTTTATACGGTTTGGTCACGTTAAAACCGTCATACGCATTGAAAAGCCGTTTAACGGCGCTTTCCAATTCTTCGGGTGGCACGTCGGCCACGTCGTACGAAAAATTTTCGCCCAACGTTTGGGCAAACGACGCGTGCAACTTCGGACTTAACGTATAGCCGATACCGTGCCCCAACACACACAACTTCAACCGCGCGCCCTCCCTTATTGCTCGCCCGCCAGCATGCGCCAAAAATGCGGATAACTGACCGCCGCGCACGCGGGCGAAAGCACCGTGCCGCCTTTTTTGCAAGCCGCCGCCGCCACCGCCGCGCTCATGGCCATGCGGTGATCGAGCGCGGGATCGAACGTGCAACCGCCCGCGAGCTGCCCCACGCCGCGAACGATCAAACCGTCGGGCGTGTCTTGCGCGTCGCCGCCGAACGCGCGCACCAACCGCACGGTGGCGGCTATGCGGTCGCTCTCTTTCACGCGCAATTCTTGCGCGCCCGTCACCACACTCTCGCCCGACAAGTAGCAAGCCAACACCGCCAACACGGGGATCTCGTCCACGAGCCGCGGGATCATGTCGTGCCCGATGGCAAACGGGCGGCCGTGCCCCAAGCCGCGCACGCACACCGTGCCCGTCTTTTCGCCCCCGTTCCATTGTATATCGGCCACTTCGTAATCCGCGCCTATTTGGTCGAACACTTCGAGCAAGCCCGTGCGGGTGGGATTGAGCCCCACGTTATGCACGCACACGCGGCCGCCCGTTATAAGACCGCACACCAACGGAAAGGCCGCCGACGAGATATCGCCCGCCACGCAAACGTCGGCGGCGTGCAACGTTTGGTCGCCCGCCAACGTTATGCAGTCGTTCTCGCGCGTTATCCGCACGCCCATGTGCCGCAATAAAATTTCGGTATGGTCGCGCGTGCGCTCTTTTTCGGTCACGCGCGTAACACCCTCGGCGCCCAGCCCCGCTAACAGCACCGCGCTTTTTACTTGCGCGCTCGCCACGGGCATGACGTAATCGATACCGTGCAACCGTTGCCCCGTTATGCATAACGGCGCTTTGCCCTCTTGCGACGCTATCTGCGCGCCCATGGCGGTCAGCGGATCGATCACGCGGCGCATGGGGCGGCTCGATAAGCTTTGGTCGCCGAACAGCGTGAACGTGCCCGCCCGCGCGGCCGCCAAACCGCTCAACAAACGCATGGTGGTGCCCGAATTGCCGCAATCGAGCTTGGCGGACGCAAAACCTTGCGTGCCCGCGATCACGGCGTTGTCCCCCTTTTGTTCGATACTTGCGCCCAATCGGCGCATGCAATCGATGGTGGACAGACAATCCTGCCCCAACAGCATGCCGCGCACTTCGGCCTTGCCTTTGGCCGCCGCATTGAACATAACAGCGCGGTGCGTGATGCTTTTGTCGGGCGCGCAAACGAGCGTGCGCGTAAACTTGGGTATGGGGGATATGTCGATCTTTTGCAAAATATTTTTCCTTCTATGATAACACGTTTTCGGTTGCTTTGTTTACAACTGTTGCACGGCGGCGCGGTAGGCCTCGGCAAAATCTTGCGCCGAGAAATGCCGCACACCGCACACGCCCGCGTTTTGCGCAACGACCACGGCGATCTGCCCCGCGCCGTTTTTCTTGTCCGCTTTGGCCGCCGCCGTAACGTCCTCGATCGAAACGCAAGGCAAGGCGGGCATGCCCGCAAGATCGAGAAGTCGGTTCATTTGCACCGTAAACGCACGGTCGGCGTCTTGCCCCGTCATGATCATTTCGATACGCATGCCGAGCATGACGTATTCCCCATGGCTCAAGCGGTGGTTGTCGCACTTTTCGAGCGCGTGCCCTACCGTGTGCCCCAAATTGAGGATCGCACGCCGCCCTTGCTCGGTGGGGTCTTGGTCGGTAACGTTCTTTTTGAACGCGGCCGCCATGGCCACCGCCTTTTCGGTCGTTTGCGGATCGCGCGCCGTCAACTGCGCGCCGTAACGGCACACAAAATCATACAATGCCTCGTCGAGCGCCGCCGTTTTGATCAGTTCGCCCATGCCGCAACGCCACTCGCGGTCGGGCAAGGTGCCCAACGTTTCGGGGCAGATCACGATGTGCGACGGCATTTTGAAACTGCCGATCATGTTTTTGTAGCCGTCTAAATTTACGCCCGTTTTGCCGCCGATGGCGCTGTCCACTTGGCTCAACAGCGTGGTGGGAACGTTTATGAAATCCACGCCCCGCATATACACCGACGCCGCAAAACCCGTGATGTCGCCCACCACGCCGCCGCCGTACGCCACGACAACGCTTTTGCGCGTAAGCCCCGCTTGCAGAAAATCGCGGCAAACGTTTTGCACGCTTTCCAGCGTTTTGGCGTCCTCGCCCGCGGGCAACACCGCCACATTGTTTCGGGGCAGTATTTCGGGGTGCAACCGCGCCACGTTCTCGTCGGTCACGGCAAAGGTCTGCCGCCCGTTCGTTAAGCGGCGCACCCATTTCGCCACCTCGTCGGCACGCGACACAAACACCAATTCGTTGGCGGACGTTCGCGTGATACTGCCGTTGTCCTTTTTTATCCCGCTCATTTTACCGCCCTTTGGCGCATTTCCGCCACGCGACGCGCCACGGTGTGGAAATCGTCGCCGCCCGTCACTTTGAGCAGTTCGTTCAACACGGCGAACGCCGCCACGTTTTCGGCCACCACGCCTGCGGCGGGCACCGCGCAATAATCGCTGCGTTCGGGGTGCGCCGTGACCGCTTGCCTCGTGGCGATATCCACCGTTTGCAGTCCTTGCATGAGCGTGGGTATGGGTTTTACGACAATGCGCGACACAATGGTTTCGCCGTTGCTCATGCCGCCCTCTATGCCCCCCGCGCGGTTGGTGCGCCGCTCTATGCCGCCGCTCGGCAACGGATACATTTGGTCGTGCATTTGCGATCCCCGCACGTAGGCCGCATGCTCGCCCAAGCCGAACGAAACGCTTTTCACCGCTTGCACGGACATCAAATGCCCCGCTAAAACGGCGTCTAATTTGCGATCGTAGTGCACGTAACTGCCCACGCCCGCGGGCACGCCGTCTATCAAAAGTTCCACCTCGCCGCCCACCGTATCGCCCGTTTGTATGGCGCTGTCGATGGCGGCGATCATCTCTTTTTCGGCGCGCGCGCACAGCGTGCGCACAGCGCTTTTATCCGCTTGTTCGTTCACGTCGGCCGCCGTAAGCGGGTGCATATCGCTTTTGGCGCCGCCGATATTGGTGACATGGCTGGCAATGCATATGCCCAACATTTCGAGCAACCGGCGGCACACCGCGCCCACCGCTACCCGCGCCGCCGTTTCGCGCGCGCTGGCGCGCTCTAACACCATACGCGCGTCGGCAAAATCGTATTTAACGCAGCCGGTGCGATCGGCATGCCCCGGCCGCACGGCCGTGAGCGCTTTGGGCGCGGGGTTTCCGTGCACGGGGTGGGTGTATTCTTTCCACTTGGCAAAATCGCGGTTTTCTATAAACAGCGCAATGGGACTGCCTATGGTTTTTCCGCCCAACATGCCCGATAGGATATGCACGGCGTCGCTCTCTATTTTCATGCGGCCGCCGCGGCCGTAGCCTTGTTGGCGTCGCTTGAGTTGCGCGTTGATGTCCGCGTCGGAAAGGGGCACGTTGGAAGGGAACCCTTCCAATATGGCCGTTAAACCCGCTCCGTGGCTTTCGCCCGCCGTCAAATATTGCATGTGTACACCTCGCGTTATTTTTTGCGTTTGCTCTTTTCCAATGTTTTGCGCTTTTGTTGCGCTTGCGTAAGCCGCGCTTGCAAAGCGTCGTGCTTTTCTTGCGCCAACAACGCGCGCAAGAAAAGCAACTCGTTTAGGTAACCGTCTAACGCTTGCAACACGTTGTCGCGGTTTAGGCGGAATACCTCCGTCCAAAAAGCGGGATCGCTGCCCGCAATGCGCGTGCTGTCCATAAAGCCGCTGCCCGCAATGTTCACTTCGCTCTCTATGGCCGACTGCGTGAGCGCATAGGCCGCCATGTGCGGCATGTGACTGAATGCGGCGGCCAAACGGTCGTGCGCGGCCGCCGAAAGCCGCAACGGTTGCGCCGAAGCCGCGCGCGCCATTTGCTCCACGAACGCAACGTCCTCTTCGCGGCTGTTTTTATACGGCACCACGCAATACGTGGCCCCCGCAAACAGTTGCGCGCGAGCGGCGTGTATGCCGCTATGCTCGTTGCCCGCCATGGGGTGTCCGCCCACGACTCGCCCCTTTGCCCCCTCCAATATGCCTTTCACGCTGCCCACGTCGGTGATCACCGCCGAATCGCCCACGGCATCGAATGCGTCGCGCACCGTTTCGCACAGCGTGTGCAATGGCGTGCACACCGCCACGCACGACACGCCGCGCATCTTGTCGAGCGGGCGGATCTCGTCGATCATGCCGTGTTGCAACGCATATTGCTCGGTGGCCTTATTGCGCGAACAGCCCGCTATGCGGTAGCTGTTTTTGAGCGCCATGGCAAGCGACGCGCCGATAAGCCCCAAGCCCACAATGCCCACGGTTTGCTGTTTGCTGTCCGTTTCTACCACTTGCCGCCGCCTCCGCCGCCGAAGCCGCCGCCCGAAAAACCGCCGCCTCCGCCGCCGCCCGACCAGCCGCCGCCGCTACGCGACGAAGAGGACGGACGGGATACCACCGCCGCGCTGTAAGCCCGATAGCTCGAACGGTAGCACGCGTTGAACACCATAAGATCGAACACCGAAACGCCGCGATAATATGAAGGCGGTTGCAATGTTAATCCCTTGAACTTATCTTGCCAAATATCCGACACGCCCAACACGTTGGCGTACGGCAGAATATCGTAGTAATACTGCGGGTTTTCTTCCAACAGCATTTCCAAGCGTTCCTTTTCGGCCGTTTGCAAAAAGTCCTTAAATCCGAGGATCTCGTTTAGCTCGTCGGTGTAATACTTGGTGCGGCGCGCTATAAACGGCGCGATCAAACAACACGCCACCACGGCCGCCATCATGGCAATAACGGCGGGCGTTGCGATCACGTCGCTGCCCGTTATGGGTAATAGCAGCAAAGTGGGCACCGTTGCCACGATGGCAAGCGCTATCAATAGTAACGTTCGTTTCACTACGCCCAGCTTGAGCCAATTGTTCACAAGATACGCGCCGATCAACGCCGACGGCACAATGGGAAAGATCACCACAAATCCCAAAAAGTTGGAATAGCCCTTGCTCACCGCGCGCGCGGTGAAAAACAGCGTAAGAAAAACAAACAACGCCGTAAGCACGTATAACCCCACGGCCGCGTAGCGCGGCTTTACGTCATACAGTTTGCCCGCATATCTTTTCTGCATTTGCTTTTGCGCGCTCGTCACCGCCGTATACGTGCGGTTGGTCAGATCGGCCACCGTTACCGTGTCGCCGTCCGAAAAGATCTTGTTGAACAGCGTGCGCTGATAAGAAGGCACTCCTTCGGGCAGATCGCACATTTTGTGCAACGTGAAATCGCTTTTGCGTTTTTCTTCGTCCGCCTCGATTTCCAAATAGCCTTTGCTCGCAAAATAGAAGATAAGCGACGTAACGTCCGACCCTTGGCACGTGTTATCTATGAGATACCCCATCTCCACGGGATCCATGGGCATCTGCTTGGCTTTTTTGCGCACCGACTTGGGCGGATAGAAATTGGTGACGGGCGCCAAAGCGGGACTGCGCCCAAACAAGAGTTTCAATAGCACTGCCACGCCCACCAAAGCGACCGCGCACCCTATCACAATCCACATCTGCGCATCCGCATGCGTTTTGAGCGCGCCCGCGGGCAAAAAGTAATACACGGTAAAACCGTTAAACGGCTGTAAACCGTTCACCGTAAACGAATACTCGCTACGGCCGCTTTCGGGCGCCGCGTCGATGATCTGTTCTTGCAACGGATCGCGGCTTTCCCCCCACCCGCCGAAATAGTACTCCGGCGTTTGGTTGGTTTCGGCGGGCAACTTAACGTGCACCTCGGCGCGCTCTATCGAGCACGCCCAGCCTTGGCCGATCACGTTGAGCACCAACGCGTCTTTATATTGGGCGTGCTTGGGCGTTATCAGCGTGTATTCAATGGTGCACTCCAACGGCTTTCCCACTTTGATATAGGCGTCTTCGCTGCCTACGCGCACCCGCAACACGTTGCCGTTTTCGCGCGATACCACGTAGTCGGAATAAAAATCGTGAAAATTATATACGCGAAGATCGCGCACTTTTTCGCCGCTGTTTAGCGGTATATCGCGATAAAAGCCGTGCGCAAGCGACCTAAATTCGAACGTGTACTTTTCGGTAACGCGCATACTGCGGTCGCCCTTGCTCGCGTCTATATCCACGCGCAAGTCGCTGATCACATACGTATTGTCGGGAATCTGCACGGGACGCCCGCCATCGCCCGACGAACACCCGAACAGCGCAAAAAAACACAGCAACACGATACACAATGCGCCCAAACGTTTTCCTGTTTTTTTCATACCGTTACCGCTCCGAAATACCAAAGCAGAGCGCCCTTTCCCGCGCTCCGCTCCTTTGTTTTGTTGTTAAAAACTTACCTTCACGTTTTGCCGTTCTTGCTCGCTGTCCAACTCGAAATAGAAACGCTTTTCCAAATGCATGGAACTTGCCACCAAATTGGACGGGAAAGTGCGCAGTTTTGTGTTATACGCTTTGCATTTGCCGTTGTAAAACTTGCGCGACTGGCTGAGCTCGCTCTCTATCTCTTGCAATTGTTTTTGCAACGAAATGAATTGCGTGCTCGCTTTAAGATCGGGGTAATTCTCTTTGAGAGAATACACTTGCCGCAACGTGCCCGTGAGCGCGTTGTCGGCGGCGATCTTTTCGTTGGGGTTGGTGGCCGACACCGCCACGTTGCGGGCGGCGATCACGCGTTCGAGCGTTTCGCTCTCGTGCTTTGTGTATCCTTTCACCGTTTCCACCAAATTGGGGATAAGGTCGTATCGCTTTTTGAGGTAAATGTCTATGGTAGACCATGCTTCGTCGCACGCGGTATCCAGCGCTACCAGATTGTTGCGCGAAACGATCCACGCTATGATCAAGATAATGGCAAGCAACGCAACGGCCGCTATCACGATCCCGATCACGATATTATTGGAAATACTGTATAAAAACATTTTGCTTTCCCCTCCTTTCGGGTACTTAAATTATACTATAGTCGCCGCCGAAACGCAAGCGTATCGCCTTATAAAAACGGAAGAAATCCAACGCTTTGCAACTTGTCGAAACGGTTGGCAAACCGAACGGACAGCGGGCGGATCATGCCGCGCACAAGTTCGCCGTTTGCCTCGGCGCTCGAAACGGCGCCCGCGGGCGCGTTCAAAACGGCGGCGCACGCTTTGCCTTTGGGATCGTTGCCGAACGTAAAGCCGTAGCCCGACGTGGCGAACGCCGCCAACAGTATGCGCAAACAGATCAGATCGCACCGCACGTTTTCGTCCGACGCGAGTTCGCCGAGCGCCGCCACCGTTTCGGCGTACATGCGTTTGTTTTCGGCCCGCACGCACGTTTTGGCCACCTCGCACACAAAGCAAGCGGCGGCGTACGCGTCGGGATCTTGCGCAATATGCAAAAACGACAGCTCCCCGAATACGGCGCCGCCGAGTATGTAATACCCCGCTTTGGACGGGGTGAGAAAGTAGTCGCCGTAAGAAAACAGTTGCGCGGCAAACTTCAATTTATACTTGGGCTTAGCCGCGCCGCGCGCCAACACGTCGTACACGTTGCCGTCTTGGCAAAACACGCTGAGCATGCGGTCGCTTTCTTTCCACGCGCGCGAGCCCAAGCAAACGCCGCAAAGCTGTCGTTCTTCCATGCCTTACTCTCCGTTAATCGAAAATACTTCTTTCTTCGCCTCGCTCCAAGTCGCTGTAGAGCATGTAAAGCCCCGGCATACCCGTTTGCGCAAACAGCAACCATGCCAAGTTGCCCGCCGTCAAGCCGCCCGTAGCGCCCAAAGCGCCCGTTGTGTCTTCCGTACCGTTTATTCCGTTCATGCTATGCCACCTCCGACCTTAGCATGCCCGAACTTTGCGCCGTCTATGCGCCGCCCGTCCGTCCGATACGCCGCCCGCCTTTTACAAATTTTTCTTGGCGTTGTAGCCTATATCGTTTAGAACGTTTTGCTTGTTGCGCCAATCGGCGCGCACTTTTACGAACAGTTTGAGATACACGCGCGCCCCCAAAAGCTTTTCTATATCCGCGCGAGCGCGTTCGCCGATGGTTTTCAGCTTACTTCCCTTTTCGCCGATGATAATGGCTTTGTGGCTGTCCTTTTCGCAGATGATGTCCACGTCGATGTTGGCCAAGCCGTCTTTATATTCCATGGTTTGGATATACACGCCGATGCCGTGCGGCACTTCGTCTTGCAAAAACAGCAACGCCTTTTCGCGGATGATCTCGCAGATCATGTAGCGCTCGCTCTTGTCGGTGATCTCGTCGGGGTCGAAGTAGCAATCGCCCTCCACCAATTCGCCCTTTAAGTAGCCGCGCAACAGCTCGATATTGTCGCCCTTATAGCACGACGTTGGTATAATCTCTTTAATGGCGCCCCGTTTGCCGTCGGCGCGCGTAAGATAGGCCAACTGCGCCAACATGGGGTAGATCTTGTCGTACGACACAAGGTCGGTTTTGTTGATCACCACGTATACCGATTTTTGCGTGCAGAGGTGTTTTTCGATAAATGCGATCTCCGACTCGGTGAGTTTTTTGGACGCGTCCAAAACAATGACCGTGGCGTCTACGCCGTCGGCCGCCGTATGGATGCATTTGTCCATATAGCTGTCAAGCTTGGATTGCGGCTTGTGCACGCCGGGGGTATCCAAAAACACCATTTGCGAATCGGCGTCGGTCACGATGCCCAAGATCTTATCGCGCGTGGTTTGCGCTTTGGGCGTGACGATAGAAACCTTTTCGCCCACCAACGCGTTCATAAGGCTGGACTTTCCCACATTGGGTTTGCCGAGTATGGCTATAAATCCGCTTAGCATTTTTCTATTCCTCCCGCCGTATATCGAGCGCAAGCAAAATTTGTTCTTCCGTAGCCCGCATGCGCGCGCGGTCTTGTTCGTCTATGTGGTCGAACCCCAACAAGTGCAACACGCCGTGCAAAAACAGATACCCCTTTTCCCGCGTTTCGCCGTGGCCGTATTCGCGCGCTTGCTCGCAAGCGATCTGCTCGCATATCACGATACTTCCCAGCAGTACGGCGCCGCTTATGGGGTCGGTATCCAAAGGATAGCGTTGCGGCGTGAACGGCTCGTATTGCCCCGCTTGCAAGGCAAGCGACGGAAAGCTCAACACGTCGGTCGCCTTGTCTATGCCGCGCATTTCGCGGTTGAGCGCGCGGATCTCGTCCGCATTGCAAAAGGTAAGTTCGATACACGCGTTGCCCGTAAGTTGCAACGTTTCGCTCGCCGCCGCCGCGATACGGTCGTAAAAGGCATTGCCGCCCGCCACGCAAAGCGCGCTCATCGCGCCGACCCTCCGTCGGGATAGCGCAAGCGTTTATGAAACTGCCCGCCGTAGGCGCTCATAATGGTTTGGCGAATGGTGTCGAGGTCGCGTAGCGTTATGTCGCAATCGTCGAACTGCCCCGCCGCGATACGGTCGTTGATCAATTTTTTGAGCAGCTTGTCCACGCGCTCGGCGTCGGGGTTGTCCATGGCGCGAATGGCGGCCTCGCCCGTGTCGCACAGCATGATGATCGCCGCCACTTTGGATACGGGCGTTTTGCCGTGGTAGCTGTACTCCGTTATGTCCACTTCGCCGTCGGTGAGTTGCTTGGCTTTATTGTAAAACACATAAATGGGCAACGTGCCGTGGTGCTGCACCGTTACGTCCGAGATCTCGTGCGGAATACGGTGCTCGTCGCACAGCTTTTTGCCTTCCGTGGTGTGACTGCGTATGATCTCCGCGCTCACTTCGGGCAACAGCTCGTCGTGCGGGTTTTCGTCCGCTTGGTTCTCTTTGAAATAGATGGGATTTTTGAGCTTGCCCACGTCGTGGTAATAGGCGCAAGCGCGCGCCATATACGGGTTTTCGCCGATGGCGGCCGCGCACACTTCGGCAAAGTTGGCCACCGCCAAGCAATGGTTGAACGTGCCGGGCGCCTCTTCGCGCAAACGCTTTATGAGCGGCGCGTTGTGATCGGTCAGATCCATCAATCGCGTGTTGGTGACAAGATTGAACACCGCCTCGAATACGGGTTGCAAAATCACCGCCGCGATCACTTGCCCGAACGTGCCCGTCATGAGAAACGCAAGGTCGGTCAAGCGATAGTTGCGTTCGCCCATGGCCGCCGTCATGGCATACACCGCGCCGATAGACAGCACGCCCACCACAAAGCCTTTCCACAAAAACATGAGGCGCTTGGTGCCGCTGCTTACCCAATAGGCTACCACCGAACCGGCCGCCAATCCTTGGGCGAACTTAGCCACAATGCCGTAGTAGTTCACTTCCACAAAATGGTTTTGCGTCATGAGGATAAAGAACACGAGCACGTTGGAAAACAGATTGGCCACAAACGCGTCGCGGCCGTTGGAAAAGGTGGCCGCGATATACGCCGTGAGCATGGCGGGCATTAAAAATGCGCTCACGCTCTCCAAAAATATGTTGGCGATCACCGACAGCGTCATGGCCGTGTACACGGCGCCCAACGTGCGCAAGTTTCGCACCAGCGCCGCCCGCGAAAACACCACGTAGATATGATGCCCCAATAAAATCACGGCAATGGTAACCGAAAACAGCAGATAGGCCACCGCCGAATACCGCGTGTTGATCTTGGCCAAAAACACAAACTTAACGATCACCGCCGCCATGATGCAAACGGCGCTGGCAAAATACACGCCGAACGCGCGCAAAGCCGCTTGTTTCGATACCCGCGCATGTTTACCCGTTATCGTTCTGTCCATTGTCCGTCCCTTCTCCTTTGTTCGCGTTTTCATACGCCCGCACGATCTTTTGCACCAATTCGTGCCGCACCACGTCGGTGCCGTGCAACCGCACCACGCCGATCCGATCGATTCCCTCCAACACTTGCGCCGCGTCCGTTAGGCCGCTCTTTCGCCCCGCCGGCAGATCGATCTGCGTGACGTCGCCCTCCACCACCATCTTGCTGCCCTCGCCCAAACGCGTAAGAAACATTTTCATCTGTTCGGGCGTGGTGTTTTGCGCCTCGTCTAAGATCACGAACGACGATTTGAGCGTGCGGCCGCGCATATACGCCAGCGGCGCGATCTCCAAAACGCCCCGCTCGATAAGGCGCAAATAACTTTCGCCCATCAACTCTTCGAGCGCGTCGTACAAAGGGCGCAAGTACGGGTCTACTTTCATTTGCAGATCGCCGGGCAAATATCCCAACTTTTCGCCCGCCTCTATGGCCGGCCGCGTTAAAATGATCTTTTGCACTTCGCCCGCCCGAAACGCGCTCACGGCGCGCGCCACCGCCAAAAACGTTTTGCCCGTGCCCGCGGGACCTATGGCGATGACCACGGTGTTGCGCTTTATGGCCTCCACATAGGCCAGTTGCCCCGCCGAACGGATACGCAACTTTTTGCCGTGCGCGTTGACCGCCGCCACGCAACCGAAAATTTCTCCGATACGGTCGGCTTGTCCGCTTTCCACCAAATGCGCCGCGTGCGTTATCACTTGTTTGTTAAGTTCTTCGCCGCGCGCGGAAAGTTCGCCGAGCACGGCGACCAGCTTTTCGGTCTTATCCACGGCGTCTTGCGCGCCGCGCACCTTTAGGCCGTCGCCGTCTTGCAACACCGAAACGCCGAACGCCTTTTCTATAAGGCGCACGTTCTCGTCCAATTCGCCGAACAAGGCGCTCAAGTCGCCCGCGTATTCCACTGTTTTGGTTACGGTAGCCGTATTCCTTTTTCTCCTTTTGGGCGGCCAAACTTTTTTACGCGCCGCCTATGACCATTTCGGCCTCGATAAACACGTTGACCCGATACAGCCCGCCGCCCAAATCGCGCACGGTGCGGTGCGCCGTAAAGCCGCTCGTCTGTTCGCCGTGAATAAATGCGGCCAGCGCCTCGTCTTGCGCTTTTTGCGCCAGATCCTCTATATCGGCGGTGCGCTTTTGCCGTTCGAACACCGTAACGCGCGACGTGATCACCGATATGGGCAAGAACACGTTGAACTTGCGCTCGGTTTCCACCACTTCCGCGCCCGCTTCGCTTTTGGGCTTTTTGCCGACGGTCAGACCGAACAAACGCAGTCTTGTGCGGCGACGGGTGGATTTGGGCACGCTTTCCCACCATTCGGTGGCCACGGTCTGCGAATAGGTAAAAGCCACTTTGCCGTACACAATGCCCGACGCGGGGCCGGGTAACGGCTCGGCGCCCTCCTCGCTGTTTTTGCGGTAAGCGCCGATAAGCGGCGTGCCGGCAAAAACGTTGTCGCCCGCTTTTACGAGCGCGGTGCCTTGGCGGGCGATCACGCGCGTGACAACGGCGTCGTAGCGCGACACGATATCGCTGTTACTGCTCGGTAACGGCGGCGCGGCGGGGTCGCTCTCGAACACCTCCACATACACGGTGGTGCCCACGCGACGCACCGACGCCAGCGTGATGCCGTCCACGGCGCGCACGGCGGCCGAGAGAGCGTCCGCATCGAACGCCGAAAGCTTTTTGCCCACAGCTATATTGTGGTCGGCCAACGCGTTTTCTATCACTTTATCGGGCACCGCTTGGTTGCCGGTGATCTCCAATCGCCAAACATACCCGCGCGAAAACGCGACCAGCACGGAAAACACGAGCAAACTTACGGCAAAACCCAACCGCCACAACGCGGTGCGCGCCGTTTTCGCAACGCGCGAAACGTCGGCCACGCTATAAGTATAGCACATATCCTCCAAAATTGCAAAAGTTTTACGCAAATCTTTTTTGGCCACCGCAAATGTAAATTCGCGCCCCGAAAGGCGCGTATAATCGCTCGCGTGCACGGCTTGCGCCTGCAACGCGCTCATGAGCTTGGCGTGATTGAACCCCTCGCAACGCAACGATACAAACGTCCAACCTTTCATGTCGCGCTCTCCTTATCTTTGCGCTTTTTGCGGGCGTCGGCATCGGTAAACACCTCTTCGATCTCGCCGCGCAACAAAACGGCGGCGCCGCAAAGCCTATCCACCGTTAAGCCGTTGCCCGCCACGTGCAAAACGCCGCGCGGCAACTGAAAGACCATTTCTTCGCCGTCTATGCGGAGAATGCGTTTCACGCCCTCTATGTAGACCGCCGCGCCGTTGTAATTGATATAGTGGTAGCCGAGCGCCAACTGCGCCTCGGTATACCCCAAAACTTCCGCTATTTCTTTGAAAAAACCCATACCGTATTGTATGGGCTTTTTTTGCCGATTATGCCGTTCGCCGCCCGCCGCAAGAAAAGACTTGACAAACACAAGAAAAAACACTATATTTACTAATGTATATAAATATCGGGAGAATAGTAACGTATGGCACTGACGATGGACAAATTGGTGGCTTTATGCAAAGGGCGCGGCTATGTGTTTGCGGGCAGCGAGATTTACGGCGGCTTGGCCAACACTTGGGACTACGGCCCGCTGGGCGTGGAGCTTAAAAACAACATCAAAAAAGCATGGTGGAAAAAATTCGTTTCCGAATCGCCCACCAACGTGGGGCTTGACTGCTCCATTTTAATGAACACGCAAGTGTGGGAAGCAAGCGGCCACGTGGGCGGCTTTTCCGACCCTTTGATGGACTGCAAATCGTGCAAAACGCGGCACCGCGCCGACAACCTCGTTGAAGACTATATCGCGCGCAAGAAAAAGGACGTTAAGATCGCCGGTTGGAGCAACGAGCAACTTTCCGCCTATATCGCCCAAAACAACATCGTGTGCCCCGTGTGCGGCAAATGCGATTTCACGCCTATAAAACAGTTCAACCTCATGTTCAAAACTTTTCAAGGCGTTACCGAAGACAGCGCGTCTACCGTATATTTGCGTCCCGAAACGGCGCAAGGCATATTCGTGAACTTCAAGAACGTGCAACGCACCACCCGCGCCCGCATTCCGTTCGGCGTGGGGCAGATCGGCAAATCGTTCCGCAACGAGATCACGCCGGGCAATTTCATCTTCCGCGTGCGCGAATTCGAGCAGATGGAAATGGAATTTTTCTGCGAGCCGGGCACCGACCTCGAATGGTTTGCCTATTGGGAAAAATACTGCCGCGATTTCTTGCTCGGCTTAGGGCTTAAAGAGGAAAACCTGCGGTTGCGCCAGCACGAAAAAGAAGAACTGAGCCACTATTCCAAAGCCACCACCGACTTCGAGTTCAAATTCCCCTTCGGTTGGGGCGAACTTTGGGGCATTGCCGACCGCACCGACTACGATTTGAAATGCCACCAAACCAAGTCGGGACAAAACATGGAATACACCGACCCCGTTACGAACGCCAAATATATCCCCTACGTGGTGGAACCGAGCCTAGGCGTGGAACGCATGTTTTTGGCCGTGCTTTCCAACGCCTACGATGAAGAAACGCTCGAGGGCGGCGACGTGCGCACGGTGCTTAAATTGCACCCCTTCCTCGCGCCCTACAAAGCGGCGGTGTTGCCCTTGCAGAAAAACCTTTCGGAAAAGGCGGACGAGGTGTATCGCGCGCTCACCAAAAAGTTTTCTTGCACCTACGACCTCACCGGCTCGATCGGCAAACGGTATCGTCGCCAAGACGAGATCGGCACGCCCTATTGCATCACGGTGGACTTCGACACGCTCGAAGATAACAGCGTGACGGTGCGCGAGCGCGACAGCATGGCGCAAGTACGCTTGCCCATTGCGCAATTGGAAAAATATTTGGACGAAAAAACGGCGTACTGATCGCCGCGCCGAACGAAGAGAACCCATAAAAACAAAAGACCGTTGCGCATCGTGTGTTTTATGCTGTGTGCGATAGCAAGCGGGCGAATGCCGACACGGCGTAACGATACAAGCGGGTGCACCTCACCCGCTTTTTTATAGAGTGTCACTTATATGTCACCTCGATCACCGCCACTTATGTGTCACCTCGACCGAAGCGGAGAGGTCTATACAAACAAAAAGCGACCGTGTTGTTACACAGTCGCTTTTTAATGGAATGCGGCAATTTCCTACTCTCCCGGCTCGTGACCAAGCAAGTACCATCGGCTCCATGAGGCTTAACTTCCGTGTTCGGGATGGGAACGGGTGGGACCCTCACGATATCGTCACCGCAATGGCACTGTAACCGTTGATTACAGCATAATCATTCTACCATATGCCCCATTATATGTCAATCGATTTTAAGTTGCTTTTTCAAAAATATTTTGCCGTATCTTCTATTTTGTTGCAATCGGGCACGAATAGGTGTATAATAAATAAAATCGGAGTATGGCAATGAAACAGAAAATTTTACAAATGCTTAAAACGAACTATTTGATTTTTGCATTTTGGTTCGTATCGGTGATCATGGAACTTACGGCCGTGACGGTAACGGGCGGCAGTTTCTTTATTCGTCAGCCGTGGATCTATCTGTCGCTGATGCTCATATACAGCGGCGTTATGTATTGCATCAAAAACCAAAACGGGCGGTTTTGGTTTGCGTTTGCATTACTTCTTTTTAACTTTGTGATCGACCTTGTGTTTATCGTGATCTTCGAGATGACGGACACCATTTTCGACTTTGCCATGCTCAAACTGCGCAAAGACGGCATGGCGATCATAGAAAGCTTGCCCATAAACTTTTGGTATGTGGCAGTAGCGGGACTATTGCTGAGCGCCTACCTCATTTTCGGGCGTTACTTTATAAAGCGCGTGCCCAAACCCGCAAAGCCCACCCGTTTGCCCATTGCCGTAACGGCCGCGGCTATGGCGTGCACGCTCGTGTTGCACGGTGTGTTCGCCTATTTCTCGCACCGCAACTACGATCCCGCCGACCTTGTCAGCAAGCTGTATCGAAACGACACGTCGTCTTACGCCGACAAAGGCATTTACGGCAACTTTTTCAGCGAACTGTATAAAGGCGCGTTTTTCAGCAAAGTGCGTTTGGGCGACACCGACGAGTTGGAAAATTTCATATACAGTGAAGAAGATATTTACGGCGGCACCGATATGTTCGGCGCGGCGCAAGGCTACAACGTGATCACCGTTTTGGGCGAAAGTTTCGAATGGTTCACGTTCCGCGACAATATGGACGGCGAGGACAACGCGTTCCCCGGCGGTTTCCACATGTCCGACGAAACCATCCAAGCGCTCAACGCGCAAAAGGGCACTGACTTTACGTGCACCCAAGACGTTTTACGCGCCGTATACCCCAACTTATATGCGCTGTACGACAGTTCGATCGCCATGACCAATTTTCATGCGCGCGAGAAAACGGACATATCCGAAAACCTTTCGGCCATGGGCGCCTACCCTACCGACAAATTCATCAACTACGACTACCCGCACAATACGGTGGTAACGTCGGTGGCGCGCACCATGAAAGAACTGTACGGCCACGATGCGATTGCCGCCAACTCCTTCCACAACGGCACGGCCTCGTTTTACAACCGCCGCGCCTATCTCACGCGCGGGTTGGGGTTCGATTCGTTCACGGCCGCCGACGAAATGGCGCACAAAGGCATGACCGACTATATCCCCAAGGGCGAACGCAACCTCGACAGCGAGATGATAGACGCGTGCCACAAAGAGATGTTCCCGTCCGACAAGCGCTTTTACACCTACATCACGTCTATCACGCAGCACGGCCAATACGAAGAGCGCGACAATCTAAAAGAACACTACAACGTTTTAGACGAATACATGCTGTGCCCTTTGCCCGAAAAGGGCGACGACAACTACGACGCGGCGCGCAACTTCCGCACGTATGCGGCCGCCGGCCGCGAGCTTGACAAGGCGATCGGACAGATAAACCGTTACTTGCGCGAAACGACCGACCAAAACGGCACGCCGCTTATCGAGAAAACGGTACTTGTGCTGTTCGGCGACCACAACGCCTATTATTCCTCGCTGTCGAGCAACGTAAAAGGCATACCGGACGGCCGCTACGATACGGAACGCAACTACACCGATTTATTCCGCGTGCCCTTTATGATCCGCATAGGCAACGGCGAGCACGCGCAAAAAATAGACAAATTCACTTGCACCGCCGACATCGTGCCCACCGTTTACGATTTATTGGGCATTAAAACATACGGCAACTTGTTATACGGGCACAGCGTGTTCGACGACCGCGAAAGCGTGCTGTATTCGCGCGCCTACGACGTGTTTATGACCGATCAACTGTATTTCACCTCGCTCAACAAGATACGTTATAAGTCGCCCGCGGCCGACCAACAAACCATGACGGCGGTAGAGGCCAACGCCAAAAAACTGCTCGAAAAGATCAGTCACACCAATCGCATTTTCTACTTCGATTATCTGTCGGACGAAAAGGCGGAACAATACTATGCCAAACTGCGCGCGTTAAACAATATTGCATAACATATCGCCATTAAAAAAGAGCGGCCGCTTGCATGCACGGTCGCTCTTTTTGATTTGTTTTTTTATTTGCCCGTAGAGCCGAACCCGCCCGCGCCGCGTGCGGTTCCCGACAGCTCGTCCGCTTGCGTAAAGTCGGCGCGCAAAAAGGGCGCTATAACAAGCTGTGCGATGCGTTCGCCGTCGGCCACCGTTTGCGTAACGGCGGAATGGTTGTGTAACGCCACCATTACTTCGCCGCGATAGTCGGCGTCTATCACGCCCACTTTGTTGGCGGGCGCCAATCCGCGCTTGCTTGCCAAGCCGCTGCGGGCGTAGATAAGCCCCGCGTAGCCCTCCGGAATCTCCATAGCCAATCCCGTGCGGACAAGCACCGTTTGCCCCGCCTCGATGGCGATCTCACCGTCACACAGCGCGTATAGGTCGGCGCCCGCCGCCGCGTCGCTGCCGTAGGTGGGCAACACCGCCCTTTCGTCCAATTTCTTTACACTGACTTTTTGCATTCCTATTCTTTCCACAGTATGATCTTATCGGCTTTTCTCGTTTGGTTCATATCGATGATGCGCTGGTTGGACGAACCGCGAAAACGCAAGTTCAGATCTTTCTTTTCTTCCACGAATTCGCCGTCCACCAATATGTCGATACAAGAAAGCAGTCTGTCGGTGCATTCGGTATACGCCCTACCGCCTTTCACGAGGTCTGCGTCCAACGTGTAGCCGCTGTAGCACCAAATGTTCTTGTTAGGATACAACGCGCGCACACGCTCCACAAACGGCAACAGCGCGCGCTGGTTGCTCGGTTCCATGGGCTCGCCGCCAAGTAGCGAAAGTCCCGCAATATAATCGGGCGCCAACGCTTTTTCGATCTCTTGCGCCACGGCGTCCGTAAACGGCGCGCCGAACGAGAAATCCCACGCCTCGCTGTTAAAGCAACCTTTGCACCGATGCGTGCAACCGCTCACGAACAGCGATACCCGCACGCCCTCGCCGTTGGCCACGTCCGTTTTTTTAATGGTAGCGTAATGCATCTTACAAGTGCAAAACGCGCGCTTTGATCTCTTTGGTCTTGCCCACGTTCCAGAAGTTTTCGCCCAGATACCCGCACGTTCTGCGCGTTACGTTCATCTTGCTGTGGTCTTTGTTATGGCATTGCGGGCATTCCCACTCGTTATCGTCGTTTATCACGATCTCGCCGTCGTAACCGCACACTTGGCAGTAGTCCGATTTGGTGTTGAATTCGGCATACTGGATATTTTCGTATATGAATTTCACCACTTCTTTGAGCGCGGGAATATTGTGGCGCATGTTGGGGATCTCGATATACGAGATCGCACCGCCGCTGCTGATCTGCTGAAATTTGCTTTCAAACGCCAACTTATGGAATCCGTCGATATTTTCGCGCACGTCCACGTGGTAGCTGTTTGTGTAATACCCTTTGTCGGTAATATCCTCTATGGTGCCGAAACGGCTTTTGTCGATGCGCGCAAACCGATAGCAAAGCGACTCGGCGGGCGTGCCGTACAACCCGAATCCGATGCCCGTTCTCTCTTTCCACTCGTCCGCTTTATCGCGCATGCGTTGCATCACGCGGATGGCGAATTCTTCGCCCTCGGGCTGGGTGTGCGAAACGCCTTTCATCAGTTTGGTTACTTCGTACAAGCCTATGTAACCCAACGAAATGGTGGAATAGCCGCCCTCTAATAGCTTGTCGATGGTTTCGCCCTTATTCAGGCGCGCAATGGCGCCGTATTGCCAATGAATGGGGCTGACGTCCGACTTGGTGCCCTTGAGCGCCTCGTGGCGGCACATGAGTGCCTCGTAGCAAAGTTCCAAGCGTTTATCGAACTCTTGCCAAAACACCTTTTCGTCGCCCTTGGCCACAATGCCGATCTGGGGCAGATTGATAGACACAACGCCTTGGTTAAAGCGCCCCTCGAATTTATAGTTGCCGTTTTCGTCTTTCCACGTGGAAAGAAAGCTGCGGCACCCCATGGGCGAGAACACGTTGCCCTCGTAATTTTCGCGCATTTTTTTGGCCGAGATATAATCGGGATACATGCGCTTGGCCGAACACTGCACCGCCAATTCGGTGATATGATCGTATTTGCCGCCCGAAAGGTTATTGTGCTCGTATAGCACATATACGAGTTTGGGGAACGCGGGCGTTACATACACGCCTTTTTCGTTCTTGATGCCCTCCAACCGTTGGCGGAGCACCTCTTCCACGATCAAAGCGTTTTCTTCGAGGAACTCGTTGTTTTCGTCCAAGTTCAAAAACAGCGTAACAAAGGGCGACTGCCCGTTGGTGGTCATCAGCGTGTTGATCTGATACTGTATGGTCTGCACGCCGCTTTTCAGCTCGTCTTGCAAACGGTCGGCGGCCAACGCCGACACTTCGCTTTCCGAAAGTTCGGGGCACGTTTCCACGATATGCTTGCGGATCTTGTCCTTGCTCAAACGCAAATACCGCCCCAAGTGTTTGATGTCCACCGATTGCCCGCCGTACTGACTGCACGCCACCGCCGCGATGATCTGCGTCATGATGGTGCACGCCACTTGAAAACTCTTGGGCCGCTCGATGAGCTTGCCGTTCATTACAGTGCCGTTATCGAGCATGTTGCCGATATCGATCAAACAGCAATTGAAAATGGGTTGCAAAAAATAGTCGGCGTCGTGAAAGTGCAAAATTCCTTCTTCGTGCGCCTTACTGATCTTTTCGGGCAACAAGATACGTTTTGTCAGATCTTTAGACACCTCGCCCGCGATAAGGTCGCGTTGGGTAGCCGCCGCCACCGCGTTTTTATTGGAGTTTTCCTCCATCACGTCGCGGTTGCTGTTTTTGATAAGGCTGAGGATAGACTCGTCGGTGGTGTTGGCCTTACGCACCAGCGCGCGGGTATACCGATAAATGATGTATTTTTTGGCAAGGGCAAACTTGCCGCGTTCCATCAGCTTTTGCTCCACCACGTCTTGGATGTCTTCCACCAAAATGCGGCGGCGGTTTTCGCCCTCGATATAATCGATGACCGCCTCGATATCTTTTTCGGTCGCCCGTTCCTTTTTGGCTACCTCCGCGTTGGCTTTTGCTATGGCAACACGGATCTTTTGCCGATCGAACTCTACCGACCTTCCGTCGCGCTTTACTACCTGCATACCGATTGGACCCTCCTTTCGTGCGCTCCTTTTTCAAACAGTGCACGACTATTTTAACAAGCAAATTGCTTTCAGTAAGTTGCTTTTGCAACTTTTTTGTGATATAATGCAAATAGATATAAAATTTTCAAAAAACACAATATATTGTGTTCTTGTTTCATAACATATCAATATCTTGTTTTTTGGAGTATTTTGGAGGGCGCATGACCGCAATAAAAATTTTCGACAATATCGAAGAAAACGATTGGCAACAAATGCTGGAATGTTTCGGCGCCAAACGCAAAAAATTCGCCGCCGGCAGCAACATTTCGGCGCGCATAAACGCCGACAAAACGCTGGGCGTATTGCTGGCGGGCGAGGCCGATCTTGTGCGCTACGATTACGACGGCTACCGCAATATCATGGAACATCTCACGGTGGGTGACATTTTCGGCGCGCCCGTAACGGCGGCGGCCGGCGACGAAGAACTTTCCGTAACGTGCGACCGAAAATGCGAAGTGCTGTTTATGGATTACGATGACGTGATAAAACGTTGCCCCAAAGCTTGCGCGCACCACAGCACGCTCGTAAACAATCTATTGCGTATCATGACCGAAAAGGTGCAAAACTTGCGCACACACATAGAGGTGCTGAGCCAACGTTCGTTGCGCACAAAGCTACTCACCTATTTTCGCAAGCTTGCCAAAAAAGAAAACGCGCCGTCGTTCACGCTGCCGTTCACGCTGGCCGATCTCGCCGACTATCTTTTCGTAGACAGAAGCGCCATGCTGCGGGAAATGAAAAAACTGCGCGACGAGGGCTTGTTAAATTCGCGCGGCCGCAAGATCACGTTGCGCCCCAATTGACTTCTTCAACAAACGCCCAATAACATTTTCGCGCTATTTTGCAAAACTTTCGGTAAAACAATTTACAAATTTTCCCCGCCGTGCTATAATCTAAACAATACAAAGTTATAAGGAGTGTGACCGAAATGTCCAGAGTTATCAGCAACGAGTGCATTAAGTGCGGCAGCTGCGAGGGCCAATGCCCCGTGGGAGCCATCAGCGAAGGCGCCGACAAGTATGAGATCAATCCCGACGAGTGCATCGATTGCGGCGCTTGCGAAGGGCAATGCCCCGTGGGAGCCATCAGCGAGAAATAATCTTTCTTGCAAAAGCTTGTAACAAAAAACCGTCCGTATCATCGGGCGGTTTTTTCATATGGCGCCGAACGCTTATTCGTCGTCTTCATTATCCTCGGTTTTTTCCTTTTGCGGCGGGTTGTTTTTAGGCTTAAACTTAATGTCTTGCAACGCAAAGTCGGAAACGGTGACCGAATCTTTGTCTTTGTTTTCCACCTTGACGCGCACCGTTTTCTTCAGTTGGTTCACGCCGATCACCGTGCCGCTCTCGCCGCCCGCCGTAACGGTAGAACCCACTTTGGGCAGTTCTTTGTTTACCTCGGCATAGTAGTCGTTTTCATACGCCAAACAGCACATCAGCCGCCCGCACAGACCGCTTATTTTGGTGGGATTGAGCGAAAGATTTTGCGTTTTGGCCATTTTTATGCTGACGCGGGCGTAATCGGACATATGGTCGCTGCAACAGCACGCGCGGCCGCACGGCGCCACGCCGCCCAACATGCGGCACTCGTCGCGCGCGCCGATCTGCTTGAGTTCGATGCGTGTGTGAAACGTCGAGGCGAGATCGCGCACCAAATTGCGAAAATCCACGCGCCCGTCGGCGGTAAAATACACCAAGAGTTTGCCGCTGTCGAACGTGTACTCGGCGCCCACCAACTTCATCTCCAAACCGCTCTCGCGGATCTTGGCGGCGATTTGCGGGTAAGCCGCTTTACGCTTTTCTATCAGCTTTTTGTGCTTTTCTTTGTCTTCCTCGGTGGCGATACGTTGCACGGGCATGAGCGTGCCCACAATCTTTTTATCGTCCACTTCGGACACGGGCATCACCACCGTGCCGTAATCTATGCCGCGGGACGTTTCCACCACAACGTCGTCGCCCACGGCGGGCGACGTTTCCCCCGGCGCAAAATAATACACTTTGGGATTGAAATCGAATTTTACCCCTACTATTTCAGGCATTTTGCTTTCACCTCCAATACGGAAAATAACAGTTCGTCTATATAGCTTGCCGCATTGCCGTACAACCGTATACGGTCGCGCGCACGGGCAATGCGCGGCATGAGTTCGAGGCACACGTCGGGCGTAAATTCGGCGGACAGCATGCGTATATCGCCGAGCGCCGGCTTTAACACCACCGCTTGCGCGCCGCACGCGCTATACGCCATGCAATCGCGCAACAAAAGTTCGAAATAATCGAGCACCGCGCCGAAGTTCTCTTTATTTGCCAACATTTCGCCCGCCGACGGTAAGATCTGGGGCGAACGCTTCACGTGCAACAAAAAGTTCACGGCCGCCTCATAGGCCGCGCGATACCCTTTGTCGGCCGCTATGGCCTCGGCCGTGCCGATATTGCCGCGCGCCGCCGCCGCGGCAAACAATGCGGTCACTTCGTCGTATCCTTCTTCTTTAAGCGCCCGCTCGATGGTTTCCACCGAAAACTCTTCCAACCGCACTTTACCGCACCGCGACGAAACGGTGGGCAATAGATCGTTGCCCGACGAAAAGATGATAAAGCGCGCCGAGGCGGGCGGCTCTTCCAGCGTTTTGAGCAACTTGTTTTGCACGGCGGGCGTGAGCGGTTCTGTAGCCGCCACGATATAGTATTTTGTTTGCAGTTCGGTGGGCGTATAATACGCCGTGTCGGTGATATACCCCGCCTCTTCCACGTCCATCTTGCCGTTTTTATGAGCGCGCGGCAAGCGCACAACGTCGGTATAGCCGCCGTCGAAAATGCGCCTGAGCGTCAGTTCGCGCACTTCCCCCTCTTCCGCCACACAAATAAACAACGCGGCCAACGTTTCAAGCGCGGCAAAATCGGCCGACTCGAACACGTAGGCGTGTTTTAGCAACTTTTCTTTGCAGTCGTTTTGCAACTGCGAAAACGCGTTGGTTTGGGCGATCAATCGGGTGTGACGGTTCACGGTTTCTCCTCTATATGATATTTCTGCGACGGAGCGCTTGCACGATCTCTTCGTGCGTTTCGTATTTGGTGCCTTGCGCCGCAAAACAAATAAAGCGGCTTGGCTCGGCTTGGATCAACGCTCGGAATCCCTCATACACCTTGCGGTGAAAAGCCATGGTTTCGCGCTCCATGCGGTCGTCCGCTTGGGCGCCGCCCTTGCGGGCAAATCCTCTTTCGGGCGGAACGTCTAAAAACACCGTGCAATCGATATGCACGCCGCACATGGCGGCGGCGTTCACGGCGTTCACCGTGGCCATCGGTATGCCGCGCGCATACCCTTGGTAGGCGGCGGTGGAATCGGCGTAGCGGTCGCAAAACACGGTGACGCCCTCTTCGAGCGCGGGGATGATCACTTGTTCGGTGTGCTGACTGCGCGCCGCGGCATACAGCAAAAGCTCGGTCATGTCGGTCATGTCGCGGTTGTTTGCGTTCAAGATCACGTTGCGCACCGTTTCGGCAATGTCGCACCCGCCCGGCTCGCGCGTGAAAAGCGCGCGTATGCCCTCGCGCTCGCAATATTCGCGCAACAAGTGCAGTTGCGTGCTTTTGCCCACGCCCTCGCACCCTTCCACGGTCACGAATTTTCCTTTTTGTTTGCCGTTCGTCATGCTTTGTGTATCCCGTTCGTTATTCAAATAGTTTGCAAGGCTTGCCGTAGCCGCGCCAATTTTTCGTCGTTGTCGTACGGCGTTACGATAAACACCACGCGATCTTCTATGACCGCCTCGGCCATGATGCCCTCGGCCGCCAATCGCGCAAACGCTTGGCGCGCGTCGTACTTGCGCGGTCGAACGCACAAACGCGTGTAATCGCTGTTTGGCAATATATCCGCGCATTCGTGCAAGTTTTGCGAGAAATCGCGCAACCGCGCATACTCCGCCGTGTGTGCCGCCGCCGCGGCCACGCTGTCTTCCAACTGCGCCAACATAGGATAGTTGGGGCTTGTGGTGCCCAGCAAGGCGAGCGCATGCGCCGCCTCGTTTGCCAATGCTTTATTTTGCACCGCCAACAGCGCCGTTTGGGTGTACGCGCCCAATGTTTTGTGCGCGCTCATATTGGCCATATCGGCCACGGTTTCCCAACGCAACGCGTTTAGGTCGGGCGCAAACGCAAAGTGCGCGCCGTGCGCCGCATCCGCCAATATTGCCACGCCCCTTTGCTTGCACAGCGCGGCGATCCGCCGATCGGCCGTCCGCCCCAAATAATCGGGCGACGTAACGAACAACGCCCGCGCATCCGGGTGGCGATTCAGCGCCTGCTCGGCCGCCGCCAAATCGAGCGGCGGTGGCAACGCGTCGCAACCGCAAGTAAACACCTTGCCGTCTGCGTCGCTCTCTCCCCGCGAAGATACGGGCACGGCCTCGATACCCGCCAATTCGCACCCCTCGAAAAATGCGCGGTGCACGCCCGCCGCATACAGCACCTTTTGTTTGCGAAAGCACCAAAGCGCCGCTTTGATGCCCATGCTCGAACCGCCCGTAAGATAGTGCATGCATGCCACGCCGTACAGCGCGGCCGTGTCCGTTTGGGCTTTTGTCAGCGCGTCGGCGGGAAACCATTGCCCGCTTACGCCCAACTCGGTGATATCGCCCACACACAGCACGCCCTTATGTCCGGGGGTGTGGTAACGGTCGGCATTTTGCGCTACGTAAGCGTTTATCGCGGCAGATATGCGCCCCATATCAAACGGCCTCAGTGGGCACTTCGCGGTTATAATACTTTATAAAGCGATTGACCGCAAACAGCGTCTGCGCGTTTTTGTCTTTGGACTTTTTGCCGAACGGGCCGATGTTCACGCTCGAACGGTTGATCACCATATAAAACTCCGTGTCGGGTTGGTTTTCTTCCGCCATTTCGCCGTACTTGTCTTTATAGCTCTGTATCTTGCGCCAATCGGTTTCAAACGGCAAACGGCTGAAATCGCTCACCCGTATACCCATGCGATACGCGCGCCCGTCGTGCTCGATCGCGTAATAGTCAAGATCTTCTATTGGCACGCCGTCGGGCAACAAATAATCGCGCAACAATTCGTCCGTAAGTTCCAAATAACTCGGCCCCGCGTTTTCCAAAATAGATTTGCCCACGATGAGCACGTCGGAAGAGATCTGCCCGTGCGTTTGCAACAGCGTGATGTAGTTGCTGTCGAGCGGGTTTTGCGTTTCCAATGTAAGAGAACGCAAAACGTTTTCGCCGTATTTTTTTTGCCCGTTCTGCTTGTAATCGTCGGACGCCATATCGCGCTTTACCCGATCGGAAAACCCGTTGTCGTCCGCCTCGTAGCACGAGATAAAAAACGTGATGTCTTCATAATCGCGCGTGCGGTTTATCTGCGAAAACAGAAAATAGAACAACACGATGCCCGCAACCAAAATAATCAAGTACTTATACCAATCGTACTCGAGGTGATCGTTTATGCGCTTTTTGGTTATCTTGTTATCCATTTTCGCTCGGCGTTTTTACCCGTTGTTTTTGGGTTTCATGGTAGGAAACAATATCACGTCGCGGATAGACGCGCAATCGCACAACAGCATGATCATGCGATCGATGCCTATGCCCAATCCGCCCGTGGGCGGCATGCCGTATTCGAGCGCCGTCACAAAGTCGTCGTCGGACGGTTGCGCCTCTTCGTCGCCGCCCGCCCGTAGCGCCGCTTGACGCATAAAGCGCTCTTTTTGATCGATGGGATCGTTCAACTCGCTGTAGGCGTTGCCCATTTCGCGCGCATAGATAAAGAATTCGAAACGGTAGGTAAGGCGCGGATCGGACGGGATCTTTTTGGCCAACGGGCTGACTTCCACGGGATAATCGGTGATAAACACGGGCTGTATGAGCTGTTCTTCCACTTTTTGATCGAACGTTTCATACAGCACGTTGCCCCAACTCGCTTTTTTGGGGTCTATCTGCACGCCTATCTTTCGGGCGGCCTCCGCCGCCGTTTGGTCGGTGAGTTCGTTAAAGTCCAAACCGGTATACTTTTTCACCGCGTCGATCATGGTGAGCCGTTCCCACGGCGTGGCCAAATCGATCTCGGTGCCTTGATAGGAGATCTTATCGCCCTTTCCCACCGCTTTGGCCGCCGCCGCAAAAATGCGTTCGGTGAGCGCCATCATGTCGGTGTAGTCGGCATACGATTGGTACAACTCCATCATGGTAAATTCGGGATTGTGTTTTACGTCCATGCCCTCGTTGCGGAACATGCGGCCGATCTCGTATACGCGGTCGAATCCGCCCACGATCAAGCGCTTGAGGTACAACTCCGGCGCGATACGCATATACATATCGAGGTTGAGCGTGTTGTGGTGCGTGATAAACGGACGCGCCGACGCGCCGCCCGCAATGGTGTTGAGTATGGGCGTTTCCACCTCGGTGAACCCTTGCTCGTTGAGCGTGTTGCGCACGGCGGCAATGATCTTACTGCGCGCTGAAAACACTTCTTTCACTTCGGGATTGACGATAAGGTCCACATACCGTTGCCGATACCTTAAATCGTTGTCTTTCAAGCCGTGGAATTTTTCGGGCAACGGCAACAGCGACTTGCCGAGCAACTCGGCCGTTTTCACCTTTACCGACACTTCGCCCTTGTGCGTGACGAACACTTCGCCCTCCACGCCCAAAATATCGCCTATATCCGTTTTTTTGAACGCGTCGTACGCTTCCGCGCCCAGCTCGTCCACGCGCACATACAGTTGGATACGGCCTTTGCCGTCTAACAAATGGGCAAAACTCGCTTTGCCCATGATACGCTTGGAGATCAGTCTGCCGGCAAGCCGTACGCTTTTGCCCTCGTATGCCGCCACATCGTTCACGACGTCGACGGAATACGCGGTGAAATCGAACCGCACTTTTTCAAACGGGTTGTTGCCCCCGTCCACGAGCGCCTTGAGCTTTTCGCGGCGCCCTTTTACGATCTCGTTATAGTTTTCTTCGGTGAGAATTTCGTTTTCCATACGTGTCCTTATTTAATGCCCAAGATCTTATAAACAGCCTCGCCCGCCGGCGCTTTCACCACCACTTCGTCGCCCTTGCGCTTGCCGAGCACCGCTTTGCCGATGGGCGATTCGTTGGATATTCTGCCCTCCATGGGGTTGCTTTCGTGCGTGCCCACAATGGTATATTCGAACGTCATGCCGCTTTTCAGCTCTTTTATCTCCACTTTGCTGCCCACGTCCGCTTTATCGCTTTTCACCTTTTCGTCGATGATCTGCACGTTGCGCAGTTTGGCCTCGATCTCGATGATCTCCGCCTCCATTTTGGCTTGCTCGTCTTTGGCGATGTCGTATTCCGCGTTTTCGCTGAGGTCGCCGAACTCGCGCGCCACGCGGATCTTTTCCGCCATTTCCGCCCGCCCGTTCACCTTTAAGTCTTTCAAGCGTTCTTCGAGCTGTTTCTTTCCCTCTGCGGTCATGAAAATCGTTTCTGCCATTTTCTCTCTCCTTTTTTCGTGCGCGCGCTTACGCCGCCGCACCCGTTTATTATAGCGCAAACCGCGCGCCGTTGTCAAACCTATTTATGCGCCGCCGTAAATTCGCCGATACGCTTTAGCGCCTCGGTAAGTTGCGCCATGCCGGTGGCGTAACTGCACCGCACGTGATACTGCCCCGCCAAACCGAACGCGTTGCCGGGCACCACCGCCACATGCTGTTCTTTGAGTAGATTTTCGGCAAACTCTTCACCCGTCATACCCGTTACGGATACGTCGGGGAACACGTAAAACGCGCCGCTCGGCGCGGGACACGTTAATCCCATGGCGTTGCACTCGCTCACCACGAACCGCCGCCGCATGTCGTATTTTTCGCGCATTTCCGTAACGGCGGCAAAGCCGTCTTGCTTGCCGCAAGTCAGCGCGGCCAGCGCGGCGTATTGCCCCGCGGTGGGCGCGCACATGATAGCGTATTGGTGAATTTTTACAAGCACCGACACCACGGGTTTGGGCGCGCACAAATACCCTATCCGCCAACCCGTCATGGCAAACGCTTTGCTAAAGCCGGACACCAAAACGGTGCGCTCGCGCATGCCCGCCACGGCCGCCGCCGAAACGTGGCGGCTGCCATACGTCAGTTCGGCATAGATCTCGTCCGAAATGGCAAACAGATCGTGTTTTATGATGGGCGCGCAAAGGCTTTGCAATTCGCTACGATCGAGCACCGTTCCCGTGGGATTGTTGGGAAAGGGCAAGATCACCGCTTTCGTACGCGGCGTTATAGCCCCCTCCAAGGCTTGCGCGGTGGGTTTGAACCCGTTGTCCGCCTTGCAAGGCAACGGCACGGGCACACCCCCCGCCAACGACACGAGCGGCGCATAACTGACAAACGACGGATCGGGTATGATCACCTCGTCGCCCGCGTTTATCAGCGCGCGCAAAGCTATGTCTATCGCCTCGCTGGCGCCGATCGTTACGACCACTTCGTCGGGGTCGTAACAAGCGTTAAAACGGTCGCGCTCATACGCCGCGATCTCCTCGCGCAAACGTTTTAAGCCGTTGTTGCTCGTGTAGGCCGTGTATCCTTTTTGCAACGATTTGATGGCCGCGTCGCGTATTTGCCACGGCGTGACAAAGTCCGGTTCTCCCACGCCGAGCGAAATGGCGTCGGGGATATCCTCTACCACGCTGAAAAATTTGCGGATACCGCTGGGCGGAATGGCGCGCGCCGTACGACTCAAATATTTGTCGTAGTTCACGGGTTCACCGCCAAGCGCTTTTGCCGTTCGTCTTCCAACAAAACGCCGTCCGCCTTGTATTTTTTGAGAATGAAATGCGTGGCCGTGGAAAGCACTTTATCCATCACCGAAAGTTTTTCGCTCACAAACCCCGCCACTTCGCGCAAGGTCTTGCCCTCGATGAACACGGCCAGATCGTAGGCGCCCGACATGAGATACACGCTCTTCACTTCTTCGAATTGGTAGATGTCTTCGGCGATACTGTCGAACCCGTGCGAAAACTGCGGGCTTACTTTCACTTCGATGAGCGCTTGCACGCCCTCGCCGCCCAATTTTTCTTCGTTTACCAAAAGCGTGTATTTGGCGATCACGCCGCTTTTTTCCATGGCGGCGATCGCCTTTTTGATCTCGTCCGCCGGTTTGTCGAGCATTACCGCCAACCGCTCGGCGCTCGTGCGCGCGTCCTCTTTGAGTATGGAAACGATGTCTGCATACAATTTGTTCATTTCGGTCACCTACCTTGTGTTGCGCTTTTTATTCGCTTTTGCCCGCCGCCAGCACACCGCCCGCTTGCATCACCTTTTTAAGGCGCTCGCTAAGCACCAAGCGGGTAACGATCGTGTCGCCCGTGGTCTTGTTCGTGACAATGACCGTATCGCCTTTTTCGATGTCTGATGGCGCATCGGCAATGATCAGTTCGTCGCCTTCGCGTATCTTGTTTTTATCTTGCGGATCTATAAACTCCAACGGAAGAATGCCGTTGTTTATTAGGTTAGACTTGTGGATACGGGCGAACGAAACGGCCAAAACGGCGCGAATGCCCAAATACAACGGCACGAGCGCCGCGTGCTCGCGACTGCTCCCTTGCCCGTAGTTTTGCCCCGCCACGATAAACCCGCCGCCGTTCTCTTTGGCGCGCGCCGAAAACGCGGGATCCACGGGTTGCAAGCAGTAGTCCGCCAAATAGGGTATGTTGGATCGGTAGGGCAACAGCTTGCTGTTGGACGGCATGATATGATCGGTGGTTATATTGTCTTCGCACACAATGAGCACTTTGCCCGTTATGTTCTTTGTAAGCTTTTGCGTTTTGGGGAACGGCTTTATATTGGGGCCGCGCACCACTTCGGTATCCGCATGATCTTCGGGGCGCAAAATGAGGTTATCGTTCACTTCGAACGTTTGAGGCAACGAAACCGTTACTTGCGGGAAGTCGGCGGGATCGGTCAATTTTCCGTACAATGCGGTGTAAGCCGCCGTTTCGGGGCTGACGAGATACACGTCGGCCGACGCCGTGCCGCTGCGCGCGTAAAAATTACGATTGAACGTGCGCACGCTCACCGCGTTTGTTTTGGGCGACTGCCCCATGCCGATGCACGGCCCGCACGCGCATTCGAGCACGCGCGCGCCCGCGCCGATGATGTCGGCCAACGCGCCGCAACGGCTGAGCATGGTAAGCACTTGCCGCGAACCGGGGCTTACCGTTAAACTGACGTGCGGGGCGATGGTCTTGCCTTTTAAGATAGCCGCCACTTTGAGCATATCCGCCAAGCTGGAATTGGTGCAACTGCCGATACACACTTGATCCACCCGCACGTCGGCCAATGCTTTCACGGGTTTTACCGCGTCGGGACTGTGCGGACACGCCGCCAACGGCCGCAACGCCGAAAGGTCTACGGTCACGCATTCGTCGTAGCAAGCGTCCGCATCGGCGGCAAGCGGCACGAAATCCTCTTCTCTGCCCTGCGCTTTCAAAAACGCGCGGGTGGTTTCGTCGGAAGGGAACACCGAGGCCGTGGCGCCCAATTCTGCGCCCATGTTGGCAATGGTGGCGCGTTCGGGCACCGACAGCGTGCGCACGCCCTCGCCCGCATATTCCATCACCTTGCCCACGCCGCCTTTCACCGAAAGCAAGCGGAGCACTTCGAGGATAACGTCTTTGGCCGCCGCATTGTGCGTGAGCTTTCCTTTTAGCTCCACTTTGACAACGCGCGGCATGGAGAGATAGAGCGGCGCGCCGCCCATGGCGAGCGCCACGTCTAAGCCGCCCGCACCGATGGCGAGCATGCCCATGCCGCCGCACGTGGGCGTGTGGCTGTCCGAGCCTATCAACGTTTTACCGGGGCGGGAAAACCGTTCTAAGTGCACTTGGTGGCAAATGCCGTTGCCCGGTTTAGACACGCGTATGCCGTGTTTTAACGCCACCGACTGTATGTAGGCGTGATCGTCGGCATTTTCGAATCCCGACTGCAACGTGTTGTGGTCTATATACGCCACGCTCAGTTCGGTTTTCACTTTGGGCACGCCCATGCTCTCGAACTGCAAATACGCCATGGTGCCCGTGGAATCTTGCGTGAGCGTTTGATCGATGCGAAGGCCTATCTCGCTGCCCGCTTTCAGTTCGCCGCACACCAAGTGCGCCGCTATGATCTTTTCGGTTATGTTCATACTGTTCACTCCGTTGTTTGCGTTTATTTTCCTATCATTGTAACCCATTTGTCGCCACTTGTCAATAAAACGGCCGCGCGCGTCGCGCTTTGTCAGTCGCCCGCGTTTTCCAATTGCAACGTGTCGAACGGCACGCTTTCCACAAAGTCCTCTTTGCGGAATTTGGCCACGTTGAACAGCGTGTAATTGCGCACGTGCGAGGAAAGCACCACGGGCGTGGGAATATCCAACTCGTGGCAAATGTCGGTAAGGTAATACAAAAAGTCGGCACCGTCGAATTTATCGGCGCTGTGATATACGTAGCTACCCACGATCTTGTGGTTTTGTATCGTTTTTGCCCAAATCTTGAACATGTTTTTTCCTTTCGCGTGCGCGTGCGTTTTCGGTTACCTTTTCATTATACCGCATTTTGCCGCATTTCACAATCGAATTGACCGCGCCGCCCGAAAAAGATTTGCGCCGCGGCGCGGCATGAACGCGCGCGGCCGCGCATATACATACGGCATGACGGTTTGGGAAGCGATCATATTGGGTATTGTGCAAGGGCTTACGGAATTTTTGCCCGTGTCGAGCAGCGGCCATCTCATTTTAACGGGTCGCTTTTTGGGCGTGGGACAAACAAGCGTAGGCTTTGAGTTGATCTGCCACTTGGGCACGCTGGCGGCCGTATGCCTTTGCATGCGCCGCGACGTGTGGCCGCTGCTGCGCCATCCGCTCTCCCGCCCCGTACGCCTTTTGGCCGTGGCCTCTATCCCCACGGCCGTGATCGCCGGTTGTATCTCGGTGTTTTTCCGCGACGCTTTGGAAGGGTCGCTGTTATTATACGGCTTTCTCGTTACGGGTATTTTACTGCTATGTTGCTCGCTGGCCGACCGACACGCGCAACAAAAACCGCTTTTGTACCGTCACGCCGCCATGATCGGCGCGGCGCAAGGCATTGCCGCGTTGCCGGGGCTGAGTCGCAGCGGCGCCACCATTGCCACGGCCACGCTTTTAGGCTACGACCGCGAGCAAGCGGCGCGCTTTTCCTTTCTTCTCTCCATCCCCGTGATCATAGGTTCGAGCGTTATAGAACTTGCTATGCACGGCGTGGGATACGGCATCGGCGCGGCGGCGCTGGTTGCGGCGTTTATCGCATCGTTTGTCAGCGGTCTATTGGCCGTGTCTTTCATGCTCAAACTGCTTAAAAAGCACAGCCTCGACGGGTTTGCCGTGTACTTGTTTGTGCTGTCTGTTTTTCTGCTCATAAACGACTACGCATTGCACTTATTTTAACGCGCATACTTTTTGCTCCCGCCGCGCACACTAAGCGCATAACGGAGGATCGTATAGCATGGCAACCACCGCACATCTCAAAAAGAGGGCCAGCGTGCCCCTGTTCTTATCTTGTTTGATCGGCACCGTATTGCTCGGCATGCTCGCCGGTCTGTTTTCGGGCAGTCGCGCGGGGTATGCCTCGCTCGTGTTGCCGCCCGCCACGCCGCCCGACGGCGTTTTCCCCATTGTGTGGACGGTGTTATACGCCATGATGGGCTTGTCGCTGTTTTTTATTCGACGCAAACCCGCGTTCACTACAACGCTGGCGCGCGACAAACAGACGGCCACCGTATTGTGGGCGATCCAATTTGCGTTCAATCTTATCTGGCCGTTTATGTTCTTTTGGTTGCAACTGTATACGGTCAGCTTGCTGTGGCTGATAACGTTGGTGGCCGTCAATCTGGCCGCCGTGGTATATGCGTTTCGCACCTCGCCCACCGCGGGCGCGCTCTTGGTGCCCTACGAAATGTGGCTGTTGTTTGCCGCCTACCTCAATCTGTTTATTGCCCTACTCAACTGACGATTGCATAACTACGGCCGCGGCGAAGCACTACTCCGCCGCTTTTTCTTGCGTGTTTTCGTCCAACTTTCGCAATATCATGCGGAACCGAAAGAAAAAGATAACCGAACAAAGCGTGGCGGCGGTGCAGTCGGCCACGCATTCCGCCCAATACACGCCCGAAACGCCCATGCCGAGCGGGAACAAAAACGCAAAGGGCACCAACAGCAAGATCTTTCGCAAAATGGCTATAAACAAACTGATTTTTGCCTCGGTAACGGCCACGAACGTGGTTTGGCAAGCGCGTTGGATTCCGAAGATGAGCATGCCCGACACAAAGACGGGCAAGTATTTTTCCACGAGCGCGAGAAGTTGCGCGTCGGGCGTAAACAATCGGCCGAACAAACGCGGCACACTCATCATCAAAACGGCCGACAAACAGCAGTATGCCCAACTCACGCCCAACGTGATAAAATACGTACGCTTTAGGCGCTCTTTCTTTTTGGCGCCGAAGTTATACGAAATGATGGGCGTAACGCCTTGCGTAAACCCTTGCACGGGCACGGTTATGAGCATCATAACGCTTTGCAGTATGGCCAACACCGACACGTGCAGATCGCCGTTTCCTTCGCCTACGAGATCGCCGTAGTGCTTGAGCCTGCCGTTTAACACAAACCCGATCACCGATTCGGTGGCCGCCATCACAAAGGGCGCCAATCCCAATCCGAAAATACCGGCGATCACGGCGGCGTTCGGTTTCATGTGCCGCACCGAAAGGCGCATGGTGATTTTTTTACCGCAAAGCGCCGCGATTACGAACGCGCAACTCGCCGACTGGCTGAGCACCGTGGCAAGCGCCGCGCCCTTGATCCCGCCGTCGAACACGAAAATGAACAGCGGATCGAGCGCGATGTTCAGCCCCGCGCCGATCATCACGCCCGCCATGGCGATGCCGCTTTTGCCTTGCGCCGTTAAAAAAGTGTTCAGCCCCACGCTGAGTTGCACAAACAGCGTGCCCGTTAAATACACCGACAAATATTGCTCGGCATACGCATACGTTGTGTTTTCGTCCGCGCCGATACACAGCAAAATGGGCTTGCGTGCCAAATAGGCCGTAAGCCCGAGCGTTACCGAAAACACAAGCAGCAACACAAAGCCGTTGTTTAGTATCTTGCGCGCCCGCAACGTGTTGCCCTCGCCCAATGCTTTGGCAGCGAGCGGCGCGCCGCCGCCCGACACAAACGAAGAAAAGGCCGCGATCAGAGTGAGCACGGGCGCGCAAAGCCCCAGCCCCGCCAACGCCGCACTGCCGTTTGCGGGCATATTGCCTATGTATATCCGATCCACGATGTTGTACAGCAAGTTCACCACTTGCGCCAACACGCACGGTATACCCATTTTCAGACAAAGGCGCCCTATTTTTTCAACGCCCAAACTATTTTCTTTTGCCGCGCCCGCAAGCTCTTTCTCGGATGTCATACCTTTCTCTCCCGACTTCCGACAGTATACAATACGCGCGCGCCGTTGTCAACCCATATGCCGACAAGCAACGTCCGCCTACTCGGAAAAGATCAAACGGAACGTGTTGTTTCCCTCTTTGGGGGCGCGGTATTCTTCGGCCAGATCGGGGCCGCAAGAGTTGGTGCCCACGCCGCTCATGGCAACATCGAGGCTTATATATACGTTGCCGTCCTCGCGCAGTTCGAAGTCGTGCGCGGCATTTGCAAGCGTTTGCGCCGCATACGGCAACACCGAGAAAGAAAACGGCTTTTGCGCGGTTATCTCTACGCCGCCGTCGAGCACAACTTCCGTGCTCGCAAAATGACTGCCGCTTTCTTGCGGCTTTACATAGCGGAAATACTCCTTTGCCGCCGTGCTCGTATATGCGCCGTATTCGCTTGCCAAGCGCTTGTCTATATAGCTTTCGTGCGGGCCGTATCCCTTATAGGCAAACTTTTTCGCCATACTCTCGGGCAGTGCGAACGTTAGGCCGATACGCGGCAAATACGACACATAGTCGGCCACTCGGTAGCATAGCGCTATATCCACGGCGTTATCGTAAAACGTGTACGCAAGCGTAAAATCCATGATAGGCGCCAAGCAAGGCTTGCACATTTTGCCCGTAACAGTGACCGTATGGCCGTTTTGCCGTACGGCATACGCAACTTGTCGGGCGTTCTCGTATCTATGCCATTCGCTCTTTATATTGCGGTCGTTATCGATATACGCGCGGAAAATATTCACTTGCAGCGGCGCGGCAAACTTAACGTTTCCTATAAAAAGCAGTTCGCCGTTCTCGCCGAGCGCATACGAAAGCGGTTTGTCTTGCGAAAGTTTTGTAAACGCCTTGCACGCGGGCAAAGCGCCATCGCCGCGCCGCTTGCCGCCGTATACCGCTTGCATTTCGTAAAACCCGCTTTTGGGCGTGCCGTCGGGATTGAGCAAACCGTCCACGCAAAAATTCCCGTCGTGCTCCGTTTCGCCGAAATCTCCGCCGTACAAATACCCTTCGGGCGTCTTTACGGCGTGGTCGCGCCACTCCCACACAAACGCGCCCGCAAAGCGCGGGCTGCTGTCGATCCATTGCCAATAGTCGTTTAGGTCGCCGTTGCTGTTGCCCATGGCGTGCGAATACTCGCACAACAGCATGGGGCGCGTTTCTTTTTCGTCTTGCAAATAGGCGGCCATTTCGTCTAACCGCGGATACATGCGCGACGCAATATCTATTCTGTGCGTGTAGTAATCGGCCTTATCCGCCATACAGCAAGCGCTCTCGTAATGAATGGGGCGACTGTCGCGCGCGTGGATATAGTCCGCGCCGCAATGAAACATCTTGCCGTAGTTCGCCTCGTTGCCGAGCGACCATATGACCACGCACGTGCGGTTTTTGTCCCGTTCGTACAAAGCGATCTCTCTGTCCGTAACGCCGCGATCGGCAATGCCGCTGTCCGCAAAATCTTGCCACAGCCGCAACGCATCCGCGCCCGCATTTTTTTCGGCCATGCCGTGCGTTTCCACGTCCGCCTCGTTGAGCACATAAAACCCCATACTGTCGCACAGATCGTAAAACGCGGGGCAATCGGGATAATGGCTGGTGCGTATGGCGTTCACGTTGGCTTGTTTCATCCGTTGCAGATCTTCTATCGTTTCTTCTATGGTAACGGTGGCGCCGCCCGTGGGGCTGAACTCGTGGCGGTTCACGCCCTTTAGCTTGACGAGGCGGCCGTTTAACATGTATACGCCCTTTTCCACCGCGCTCGTTCGAAAACCTACGCGTTGCAATATCTTTTCGCCGCCGGCCGACAGCACCACGTCGTACAGCGCGGGTTTTTCCGCCGTCCACGGCGTGACGTTGCGCACCGTAAATTGCGCGGTATCGGCGGGGGCCACCGTCTGCACTTGTCCGTCAAACGCTACCGAAAAAGCAACGTCGCTCTCGTTGAAAACGGTAAGCACGCCGCCATGGCCGCACAGTTTTGTTTCTATCTTAAAATCGCGGATATGCTCATAAGGCCGAACAAGCAAATATACGCTGCGAAAAATGCCCGTAAAACGAAATTTGTCTTGGCACTCCAAATAACTGCCCGCGCACCATTTCAGCACGATAACGTCCAGCACGTTGTCGCCCGCTTTGACATACGCCGTAATATCCCATTCGCTCGTGGCGTGGGATATTTGACTGTATCCCACCTCTTTGCCGTTCACATACACATAAAAGAAACTGTCCACGCCCTCGAAATCGAGATAGTATTTTTGCGTTGTGTCTTTTACGGCAAACGTGCGGCGATAATGAAAGGCGGGATTTTTCACGCGGATATACGGCGGATCCACGGGAAAGGGATAGCGCGTGTTGATGTATTGGATACGGTCGTATCCGTGCATTTGCACGCAACTCGGCACGGGAATGGCGTCGGGCAATTCTTCCCCCACTTCCGCGTCTGCTATATCCTCGTGCGCCTTAAACTGCCACATGCCGTCGAGCGACGCAAAGCGGTTGCTTGCCGTTCTGTCCAATATGCCGTGCGCGAACGAAAACGCTTGCTCTTCCCCGAAAGGGATATAATAACTGCGCGGCGGTTGCACGCCCGCCCTTTCATACGTTTCGTAAACTCGTTTGTCTTGCATCCGTCTATTTCCCCTTGTATAAAAATCGTGTCCGTTTGCTTTGCGCCTACTATTCCTCGTCGCAACGCTCCACCGAAAGTATAAACGGATTTTCGGTCATGATGTCGTTCAACGTTTGCGACGCGTATTCTTTATCCGTGCTGAGCACGGCGTGATACATGGTGTCTTGCCCGTCCCGCGTGATAGCCAAGCTGTTAAAGTGGTCGGCCGAAAACAGTTCTTTGACCTTGGCACTCTCGTTCTCGGTATTGCGAAAAACGATCTTCACCCGATAATACCGCTTGGTGCGAAACAGTCGGCAATTGATATGGCAAATGCACTGCACGGCAATGATCACTACGGTGGCGCACGTTGCCACGACAAACAACCCCGCGCCCGCCGCCATGCCCACGCCCGCCGTGGCCCAAACGCCCGCCGCCGTGGTCAGACCGTGCATTTTCTGCCCGCGAAACATGATGATGCCCGCGCCGAGAAACCCTATGCCCGAAACGATCTGCGCCGCCACGCGCGACGCGTCCGCCGTCTGCCCCGCAAACGCATACTTGCTCACCACCATGAGAAGGGCCGCGCCGATACACACCACCGTGTGCGTGCGTATGCCCGCCTCCTTAAAACGCAACTTGCGCTCGAACCCTATGGCAAACCCCAACACAACGGCGATCAGTATGCCCACAAGATATTGCATTTCCGTCAAAATTTTCTCTATCATGTTTTCCCGTTCACTCCGTAGCCGAAAGCGGCAAATATACTGTATTCCCTAAAATTGTATCATATAACAGCCGCATCCCCATAGAGAAATATTGACTTATAATAGAAGTATATTGACTTTTTTGTCGGCACGACCGAACGCGGAAGGCGCCGCCCCCATTCTGCGCTTAAACACCTTGGAAAAATACAGCGGATCGGAAAAACCGCAAGCATACGCCACTTCTTTGACCGACGCGTTGCCTTCCCGCAACAGCTTGCAAGCCGCATTCACCCGCAGATCGGCAAGATAATCGGTAAACCGTGTGCCCGTGGTGCGATAAAACAGCTTGGAAAGGTATTGCTCGCTATACCCGAAACGCGCGGCCACCGTGCGCAACCGCACGTCGGACGACGTAAAGTTCTTTCTGACGTGTTCTTCCACCGCCGCGCAAACGTCGGCGCGGCAGTCGCTCGGCAACGTTACGATCAGCAAAGCCGCCGAATATTCGAGCACGCTCTTTGCCATAAGGTCGATATTATCGGCATGCGCATGCGCGAGCGCTTGTTTCCAAAACGCAATAAGCCGCTCGTTGCCGCCGAATATTCGCGCGTTGCCGTCGGGCATTATGCGCCTTGCAAGCGCCGCCGCCCCGCCGCCCAAAAACGAAACGTAGGCGTATTCGAGCCCGTTTTGGCCGAAGATCGCATAGCGGTCGGACGGCAACGTGAAAAATACGTCGCCTTTGTCTATTGCATACCGCTTATTGTTGCGCACAAGTTCGCCGTTGCCCCGTGTTACAAGGTGCATGGCGTACACCGAGCGGATCGTTTCGTTTTGCGCAACGCCCGTGTTTTCCAACACGAAATTCACGGGCCATATTTCGGTGGGCGCATTTTTGACCGACGGTACGAATTTACAAATATTATCGTTTGGCATGCTATGTAACAGTATAAACCGCATAGCGCGCGTTGTCAACCGTAACACGCTTTTTTCCATATGCACAATAAAAAAATCCATTGTAACGCAGTGCGCGAGCGTGCTATACTGTGGGTGTTCGGCCAACGAACACCACAAGGAGGCACAGCAGCATGCAAAAAACAGTCAAACTGGGCGTTTTGGGCGTTAACCGCGGGCGCACGATGATGCAATATTGCCAACTCGATCGCCGCGTAAAACTGACCGCCGTGTGCGATCAAAACAAAGAGCAACTGCAAAAAACCAAAAACACGTTGCATGACGAGTCCATTGCCTTTTACGACCGTTTCGAGGACTTGCTGTCGTCCGACGTAGACGCGGTGGTTTTGGCCAACTACGCCAACGAGCACGCGCCGTTTGCCGTGCAGTGTCTAACGCACGGCAAGCACGTTTTGAGCGAAGTGTTGCCCGCGCAAAACTTTGCCGAGGCGGTGGCGCTGGCCGACGCCGTGGAAACATCGGGCAAGATCTACGACTACGCGGAAAACTACTGCTACTTGCCCGCCACCCGCGAAATGCGCCGCCTATACCGCAGCGGCGCGCTGGGCGCGTTCGAATACGGCGAGGGCGAATATCTGCACAACTGCGAACCCGCTTGGCACAGCATAACCTACGGCGACCCCGCGCATTGGCGCAACAACATGTCGGCGTTTTTCTATTGCACCCACTCTATCGGCCCGCTTATCCACATAAGCGGCCTTAAGCCCGTAAAAGTCACGGGATTCGAAATGCCTTTTAATAACCGCATGGCGCGTATGGGCGCCAAAGCCGGCTGGGGCTCGGTCATCATGATAACGCTTGAAAACGGCGCCGTGCTCAAATGTTTGCAAGGCGTAGGCCCCAGCAAAAATTCGGTTTGGTTCAGCGTTTACGGTTCGCTGGGCACAGCCGAAAGCCGCCGCGAAACAGCCGACGGCAAACACGACGTATATTGCGATCTCGACGTATACGAAGGCGAGAATGCCGCGCACAAACGCGCCTACACGCCCAAAGACCGCTTGTCCGCCCGCGCGGAAAAGGCAGGCCACGGCGGCGCGGACTTTTACACCATGCGCCACTTTATAGATAAGATCTCGGGCAAAGCCGACGCCGAGATCATAGACGTGTACGAGGCGCTCGACATGTTTTTGCCGGGGCTATTGGCCTACCGCTCGGTGCTGAACGGCGGCATTCCCATGGCCGTTCCCGATTTCCGCGATCCCGCCCAACGCGAACCGTTTCGTTTCGACCGCGCTTGCACCGACTCCAAAGCGGCGGGCAACGCACTGCAACCCTCCTACTCCCAAGGCAATCCCACCGTTCCCAATGCCGTGTACGAAAAGATCCGCGAAACCTTTTTAGCCTCTCAAAAAACAGACTGAACAGGCGCTATTCCGTTTCCATCACGTTATCCGTCCACAGTTCGCACTGCGTCATCACCGTTTGCACCGCGTCGTCCATGCCTTCGGGCGGGTATTTGTGTCTTCGCAACAACCGCTTTATAAGCATACGCATTTGCGCCCGCGCGGGGCCTTGCTTTTGCCAATCGATGGTTTTGTTTTTTCGGAGCGTTTCGGTCAGTTCTTTTGTGATGGCCACAAGTTGGTCGTTTTCGTAAAAATCTTTTACCGCTTGCGGTTTTGTGAGCGCATCGTAAAAAGCCAGCTCGTCGGCCGACAGCCCCAGCGCATCGCCTTGTTTCTTCGCCTCGGCGATTTGCCGCGCAATGCTCAGCAATTCTTCGATCACTTGTTCATTGGTCAGCATACCGTTTAGATACCGATTCATTGCCATATGCATGATCTCGCTGAACTTTTCGGACTTTACGATATTTGTTCTGCGGTAAATATGCACTTGATCGGCAATAAGCTTTTTAAGCAATTCCACCGACAAATTTTTTTCTTTCATGCGCGCCACTTCGGCAAGAAACTTGGGATCGAACAGTGAAAATTCTTCTTTTATATCAGAAAACAGATCGATTACGCCGTCGCTTTTAATACTCTGTTTCAAAAGTTCGCCTATGCGCGCATTCATTTCGGGCAAAGAAATTTTCTTGCCGCCGCCCGCATTCATGAGCCGCAACAAAAGCACGCGCACCGACTCGAAGAACGCGGCCTCTATCCGCAACGCCTCTTCCGCAAGCGACGAACACAGCGACAATGCTTGGTGCAACAAGAGCGCCTCTTTAATAAATGTTTGTTTTTCGTTTTCCTTGTCGCGCCCCACCATAAAGTTGACGCCGCCGCTGATACACCGCGCGCGAGAGAGATTGTTGCCCGACATAAACGCGCTGTAATCATAGCCATAGAACAGATCGCGGCACACGCAAAGCTTTTCCAAAAATTTGGGAAAAGCCACTTTGCCCACGTCGAGATCGCCGTAATTCTTTTTGTCGCGCACCGTGTAATCGTTCATTGCTTGTTTAAGCGCCGACGCGATGCCCACATAGTCTACAATGAGGCCGCCCTCTTTATCGGCGAACACGCGATTAACGCGCGCAATGGCTTGCATAAGATTATGTCCCGCCATCGGTTTATACACATACATCGTGGCCAACGACGGCACGTCGAAACCCGTCAGCCACATGTCCACCACTATGGCGATCTTAAGCGGGCCATTGTCGTCTTTGAACGCCACCGCGAGTTCGTCGCGTTTCTTTTTATTGCCTATCACGGGGCGCCATTCTTCGGGATCGCCGTTGCGCTCGGTCATGACCACCGCAACTTTTTGCACCCAATCGGGGCGCTTGTCGAGTATGGCCTTATATATCTTCATTGCCGTGGGGCGAGAATACGCAACGATCATGGCTTTGCCCGTCAGCAAATGCGCGCGGTTGTTTTCGTAGTGATCGAGTATATCGGTTACCAACGAATCGATGGTTTGCGGATTGCCGAGCACCGCGTCTATTTGTCCGAGTTCGTGCTTACTTCTCGCGATCACGTCCGCGTCGGCCGACCGCGCCATCAGCTCGTATTCGGTATCGATCAGCCGCAAAACGGTTTCGTCCAGCTTTAGCTTGATCACGCGGCTTTCATAATACACGGGGCGCGTGGCGCCGTCTTCCACCGCTTGCGTCATATCGTACACGTCGATATAGTTGCCGAACACCTCGCGCGTGCTGCGATCTTTTGCCGACAACGGCGTGCCCGTAAAACCCACATACGTTGCGTTGGGCAAGCTGTTGCGTATGACCCGCGCCATACCGAGCTTGATTTCGCCCGTTGCCGCGTCCACTTTCTCTTCCAAGCCGTATTGCCCGCGGTGCGCCTCGTCCGCCATCACTATGATATTGCGCCGTTCGGATAGGCAATCGAACGATTCCTCGAACTTTTGCATGGTGGTAAAAAATATGCCGTTTGCTTGTCGGCCGCTTAGCAAAGATCGTAAATGCGCGCGGCTCTCCGCTTGCACGGGCGTTTGTCGCAAAAAATCTTTGCATTTGGCAAACTGCCCGAATAGCTGATTGTCTAAATCGTTGCGATCGGTAAGCACGACCACGGTAGGACTATGCAACGCCTCTTGCAACAAATGGGCAAAAAAGACCATGGAAAGCGATTTGCCGCTGCCTTGCGTGTGCCAAAATACACCGCCTTTGCCGTCCGTTTCGGTGGCTTTCTCGGCCGACTCGATGGCCTTTTTCACGGCGTAGTATTGATGATACCCCGCAAGTATTTTTTGTTGTTTTGTGCCGTCGCTCGAAAAGCATATAAAATTTTTGATAATATCGAGTAGCCGCGCTTTTTGGAACATACCCTCGAAAAACGTGTCGAATTGCGCCACTTGCGTATTTTCGCCATGGCCGTCTTTGGTTTTCCATTCCATAAATCGATCTTCGCCCGAGGTGATCGTGCCCGCCTTGCTCGTTAGGTGATCGCTCATAACGCAAATTGCGTTATACACAAACATCAACGGGATCTCTTGCATATAGTTGCGAAGTTGTCTATACGCCTCCGATACGTCAGTGTTTTCGCGCGAAGGCGATTTCAGCTCTATAAGCACCAGCGGCAAACCGTTGATAAACAAAATAATATCGGGACGCTTGTTGCTGTGCTCAATGAACGTCCATTGATTGGCCACTATATACGAATTGTTATCTTTGTTGCGGTAGTCTATAAGATATGCTATATCCGCTCTCTGCTCTCCGTTTTGCATAAACGTTACCTCTATGCCGTTTTGCAGATAGTCGGTAAACACCGCATTTTTTTGCACAAGTTCGCCGTTTTCGAAATGACAAAGTTTGTAAAGCGCGTCGGCGATCGCCTCCTCGCAAAGCGTGGGATTTACGCGCCGCAAAGACTGTTCGAGTTCGCGCGCAAACAGCGGGCTGTAATAGTCGCGCTCCACGTCGGGGCCGTACACGTGCGTATAGCCCATCTCTTTGAATAACTCGATGATCGAGTTTTCGTAGTTATCTTCGGTAAACGGCATAGCGTTTCCTCCTTTAAGGCTGCTGTCATTTCGAGAAGTCTTGCGGCTGTCATTTCGAGCGTAGCCGAGAAATCTTAAAGATTTCTCCACTCCGCGCATACGCGCTACGGTCGAAATGACAAACGATCAAATTTGCACGTTCGACACGTCTATTTCGCCGCGCATAAGCTTTGGCAATAATGTGTCACGAAGTGCGGCTAATCTCTTATTTTCTTGAATATTTGCCGATTGCCGGTCGAATATCGACTTAATGGCACAAAAAAACGGCATGTTTTCGTCTATTGAAGGAATACATATAGGCAATGTCTTTAATTTTGCTTTTTGCAGATGACGCAATGCCGATCCTTCAAAACAGATTTGCTCTATTTCGGGTAAATAATCATATAAAGCAAGATATAAAAAATCCGTTAAACCGCTCTTCCCTTCTATGCACCACGTGTCAGTTGAATAAGACGCCTCGCCTATGTAGTACTTCACGTCGGCATTTCCGCCCGTATTAAGAAATATTTTTCTTCCGCTTACTAACGCAGTATGATAATTAAGCACAGCTTTTCCACTTGTAAAAAACGGATAGTCGCCCATTGTTTCTTTGGCTTCGCTTACTTTTATTTTTGACTTAGGCATTTCGGTTATAAGGTCACCCAAACAAGCGTTAAATCTGCCATTTGTAAGTTCACAATAAATTGCATGTGCTTGCTGTTGCAGTATGTCATTTACTCGTTTGTTGCTTTCGATTTTATCGTCAAAAATTCGCAATAAAGTTCCGATTTTGATTTGCTGTTTCATAGAAGGCAGACAAAATTGATATTTCCCCACTGTATTAGCACTAATATTCGGCTGTGCTGATTCACTATCGATGTGATTTAATATATACGCATAAAACGCATATTGTTGAAGAATATAATACAAAAAATCTTTATTTATACTCTCCTTATTCCGAAATAACAAAACACGCTGATTTATGTAGGCACTCCCTTTATACAATCGACCGATTTTACCTATTGTTGCCCCCGTCATCGCAAAAACATAATCACCATCATGCGCAAGATATTTTTTCAACTTTGTGCGATCATATTTTGATATATCCACACCCACCAAATTTTCCATATTTACAGACGGTGGAACTATGTTTGTGATTTTTATTACTTTATCAGCATAATTGCCAAAATCACCACTTTTAAAAGCATACCCCGCTATCATATCACATACATCGCTTAACGTCACGATTTTACTGCTTTCGCATTCAACACTCATACCCAATCGCCCTCAAATTTGCTCGTATCTTTTCTTCGAGTTCGTGCGACGTTTCAAATTCTTTTACAAGCTCAGCCGTAAGCCGCGCCATTTTCTGTTCGAACGGCTCGCCGTCATCCTCTTGCTCCTCTATGCCCACATAGCGACCCGGCGTGAGGATATAGTCTTGCTCGGCTATCTCTTGCGTGGTTTTTACCGCGCAAAAACCTTTCACGTCTTGTAGCATGCCGTTTTGAAAAGCCGCAAACGTATCGGCAAGTTTCCCGATGTCCGCTTCCGAAAAATCGCGGTGTTTGCGGTCTACCATGTAGCCCATTTTCCGCGCGTCTATAAACACCGTTTTGCCCGCTTGCTTTTTGTTTTTGGTAATAAACCACAATGTCACGGGAATGGTCACACTGTAAAACAGTTGTGTCGGCAATGCCACAATGCCTTCTATGAGGTCGGCATTTACTATATTTTTGCGTATTTCGCCCTCGCCGCCGCTTTGTGAAGAAAGCGCCCCGTTCGCAAGCACCAAGCCTATTTTACCATTGGGCGCAAGGTGGTGGATCATGTGTTGGATCCACGCAAAGTTGGCGTTGCCCACGGGCGGCACACCGTATTGCCAACGCTTATCTTCCCGCAGTTTGTCGCCGCCCCAATTGGAAAGATTAAAGGGCGGATTTGCCATAATGAAATCGGCTTTCAATGTGGGGTGCAGATCGTTAAAAAACGTGTCGGCTTGATACGACCCGAAATCGGCATAAATGCCGCGTATCGCCATATTCATCTTTGCCATTTTCCACGTATCGGAGTTGGACTCTTGCCCGTACACGGCTATTTTGCCGCGCCGTCCGCTATGCGCTTGCAAAAATTTTGCCGACTGCACAAACATGCCGCCCGATCCGCAACACGGATCGTACACGCGGCAATTTTCATACGGCTTTAATATTTCCACAATGGTTTTAACAATACTTTGCGGCGTATAAAATTCGCCGCCTTTCACGCCCTCGTATGCCGCAAATTGCGAAATGCAATATTCGTATGTTCTGCCGAGCAAGTCTTTACTTTCTTCGGTATCGTCCATGTGAATATTATTCGTGAACAAATCCACCACTTCGCCGAGCACGCGTTTATCCAATTCGGGCGTAGCATATATTTTGGGCAACACGTTTTTGAGCGTTTTGTTTTCCGCCTCTATGGCATTCATGGCATTGTCTATCACTTTGCCGATTTCGGGCGAATGCGCCGAGGCCGCAATCACGCTCCACCGCGCCGCAGCGGGAACAAAAAATATATTTTCGGCCTCGTACGCGTCGCGGTCGTTTTCAAACCCCTCGCCCTCGGCCACGAGCGCATCATGCTTTTTTTCGAACGCGCCGGAAATATAACGCAAAAAAATAAGACCAACAATCACTTTGCGATAATCCGCCGCCGGAATATGCCCCCACAGCACGCACGCCGCATTCCATATCTGCTTTTCAAACCCGATGTTTGCGTTGTTTTTCTCTGCCATGTGCTCTACTCCCTCTGTGTTTTCGCTACATTATACCATTTTTCAACAAGAATAGCAAGATAAACGATCCGAAAATAAAAAAATCGGTCTATAAGTCAAAAACTTATAGACCGATTATAGTGTCTTTAGTAGACGAAAATACTGCCCCATTCATTTTCTTGGCATTGTTTTTTATTGATGTTTATGCTTATTTTTTAGAGAATAACTCGGATTTGATAGGAATTTCTATTGCTTGAGGAAATATTTGCTTAAAAGATTCGACCTCATTGTTTGTAAGAAGACGAACACAGACAAGATTGTTTTTTGCTCGAGAACATGCAACATAAATCAACTTTTGAGAGTTTATTCTTTTCTCAGTTTTCTGTTCATCTGACCTATAAAGCAACGAAAAATCATATTGATTCCAAAAATACTCTTCCATTACGACAACAACTGAATTAATGCTAGTACCTTTAGTTCTATGCATCGTAATATAATCTGTTTCCTCGTCAAGATATTTTGAATAATTTAACACTTCTGAAAATTTCAGATTGGATGAAAACAGTTCCAAAATAAAGCGTTCGCGCTTCCATTGTGACTCGTAATAATCAAATTCTTCTTCGGATGAAACAATATTTTTGTCCTTTATCCGGCTGTATGTATTGAACCCACCTAAATAGAGAATTTTAAACTCTTGATAAAGTTTATCAGATTCCAAGTGATTTATAAAATCAGCATTTCGAGCGGATATGTTACTGTATGTTTCGGTTCGTTTGATGAGTTTGTGACTGATCGCAACCTCAATTATCTCTTGTATAGAAAAATTCGAGCTATCAATCATGCTCTTCATTATATCATGAAGTCTTTTTTTGTCAGAAATATTATGTATGATATATCCGCCTTTCCTAACAAGCTCTATTAATTCATTATAATTTTCTTTAAGATACAAACGACATAGATCGCTAACATCCAGTGCTTGAATAGACCGAAGATAGTTTTCTATTCTATCACTTACATCAACATACCGATCGTCAAAGACTTTATACAGCTGTTTGAAGTTATTTTTCTCAGCAATTGCTTTATTGGTCAGGATTAAAACTTTAGGATTATTTACAATTTTTTGCGCTTCAGTTATAAGATAGTCAATAACAGCCTGAAACCTTTCCTTCTCTTCAGGCGCACTTCTTGCTGTCGGCCTACTTTCCACCACGGAATATAGAACTTTTACTATACCGTGACGATCCCCTTCGTTTCATAGCTCCCGCTTTTTAATTTTTTAAATGCTACATCTTGGGTAATACTGTCCAGCCGCAAAGGATTTATAAGATTGATGACCTCATATGAACACCTATAATTATCTGATTTAGGTATCACTTCAAGTGTTTCAGCTTCAGTACATGTATCTATGCTGCCAATACCGTCGTCATATATAGATTGCATGCTATCTCCAAAAAGGCCAATCGTTAAATTATACATTGAAGACAGTTGCAATATGTCGTTCAAAATCTCTGCTCTGCTATCCTGATACTCGTCGATAAAAATATAGTCATATTTATCAGAAATTATCTTTCCAAGCGTGGGATATTTTTTGAATAACAGATGAAAAATGGTAAGAAGTCCATCATGCCCATAGCTCAAATCGCCAAAATTATCAAATTTTGTCTCATTATAGCTAATGCTAGAATAATCCTTTTCATCGATTATTCCGGCAATTATATTATTTAGAGCTTCAATTTTTTCATTAAGCAACTGGTTATACGCAATAGGGTTTTTATCGTAATCTCGTTTCCCTGTTATTTTTTCACAGTTCTCTTTACAGATTGAGAATAACTTGTTAGCATACTTGTCGTATACTTTCTTATATTTTTCGTGCTCTGTCTTATTATATTCCACATCTGAGATGTCTGCAGTTTGATCCGCCCGAATCATTGATGGCACGAAAAATAATTCCGAAATGACTGATTTAATGTTTTCTTATAATTACCAATCAAGCCATACAGAAAGGAATGAATGGTGCTAATGTAGTGCGTATCCCCTACTCTACTCACAATTTCTTCTACTGCAGCATTTGTATGTGTAATACAAACTACTCTTGCCTTTGGTTGAGATTCTTTGATATATAAAAGTAACTCTTTAAGCGATTCGGTCTTACCACTACCCGCACCACCCTGAAGGACAAAGCTTTTATGCGAATTTATACAATCTTTACATAGCTCTAATGAGTTTGTTTCTGTAGCCATTCGAGTCCCTCCAAGATATATGCTGGCGTTTTCCAATTTAAGCCTTGCGCATAAGTTAGAAATAAAAGAGCAGATGCAAAATCAGACTTTTCATCAATAACATCCGTCGTCAGTTGATACATATCAGAACATGTATTAAATTCATCTTTATTCTTTAATCCATATATTAAATCAAGATTAGCTTTTATTTGTGCTAAGTTTACATTTATAAATGCATCTTCAAAGCTTCTTGCATGGTATGAATTCTCTTGCCCTTGGTATGCAATATAAGCATAAGAACTCACACAATTAGCTTTATGATTCAATAAACTTTTAAACCAATTATTATATCTTGCATCGCCAACTTTATATTCAGGTGCATCTAAATAATACATTATTGTCGTGTTACTTGTTTTGCATGTCTGAGGATCACTTACTGCGCATGCTGAATATCGAGGCCCATTAGGAGTAGTTTTTAGCTCCGCTGTATCAATATCGGTAATTATCAACGTTGGTATTTTCAAAAAATCAAGGAAATGCCGAAATGCTTTTGCATTCGCTCCCGCCTGAACAACAGTCACATTTTGCGCTTGGAGCGGAACATAGGTTGGTTTAAATGAAGGATTTTTGGCTATAGCGGCTTTTTCCGCATCTAGTTGTTCTTTATCATATTGGAAAATAAAATGTTGCAAAAGAATGCTTTCGGATATTCCTTCAATGAATATGGCCTTATCTGCAAAAAATAGCTCCGAAGATTCAATAGAGAGGTATTGCTGCAAAAATTGAAATTCATCTGATTCCGTAGCATATTTTTTACTTAAATCATTATGAAAATTTTTTATCTCTATGTTATTGAAACCATCTGCATCCTTTACTGTAGACATATATCTGAAGTTTTTAAAAGGATGGCTCGCTACAATATGCGGAGAGTGCGTGGTAATAATTGTTTGCATTCCGGAAATATCACTAAGAATTTCACAAATTTTTCTGGCAAAAATATATTGTAGCTGCGGATGCGTGTGCGCCTCAGGTTCCTCAATAAAAAGTAATTTTATGTCTTTTTTATTTGCAAGAAATTTGTTTTTCTTGATTTCTATATTTAACAGCAAGTAAAGAATATTCATATGTCCCAAGCCGTTTAAATACTCAGGTAGTTGTGTAGCATCATCCCCGTAAACCACCTCAGAAGCATCTGAAATAATTTCACTTGCCTTTAGATTGGATCTTACTTTAAGATCTCCCATCCCCAGAAAGTCCTTTGCTGTTTTGAGAAATGAAGCAAAAAATGCATCATAATTCTCATCCAAATCAGCATCCATTGACTCCATTAATTTATTGATTAGTTCAAACTTGTCCGGAGCATTGATATTCTGCGCATTAAAGAAAGATGTAGTAAGCCCAGAAAGAACTTTCATGCCATGTTTTTCTTCAGAACTAGAGGCACTCCTTTTTGCATGAATTATTTCGAAGTCAATCAGCTTATTTACATCTTTAAGGCTCTTTTTTATTAAGCGCTGCCGATTCTCTTTCCTCGTATCAGAAAGGTCATCAAAAGTATATACACGTTTCTCAAGATAATTAGAAAAATATTTTTTGATAAATTTTTCCTTTGTTATTTTACCTGCTTTTTTAAGATCTTCCAAGAGTTGATCTTTTTTAATCGCGCATTCAAAAAGTAATTGGACATCCTTTCGAGACGGATCCAAATCTATTATAAATTCAGAGATGTTACACAAGTCATCATTATCTTCATATTGGATACTTAATATTAACTGAATGGCCAATTCGGACTCATCGGTATTCGAATCAATTTTTAGAATTTTATCCCTTAGTTTTACTGAAAAATCATTAAAATCAAAGCTTGATTCACACAAAAACTTTTCAAATAACACCAAAAATGAAGTTTTACCCGTATTATTCCTTCCAAGCATGAGACAAAGCTTATTGCCAAATTCCATTTTGGATTCGGAAAGAATTCTAAAATTGCGTATTATAATATCTTTAATATACGTTAAATAGTCTCCAGTATTTTTTAATTAACTTAGTTAAATAATTATTTAAAGTAAAATATTTTTCAAGCTTGCTATTTTTTACTATTCTAACTGCAAAATTCTGTCTATAATCATCTTAGACAATTCATATCTTTTTTCAGGAAATAACCAAGCTATAAAATCTATAGCAATCTCGTAGTGAGCGAAAGTCCCTCCACCTTTCCCTTGTTTTGAAATAATACTAATTGCTTTAGTTTCTGAAATCCATGTTTTTGCAGTCAATGTAAAAGATGGCTCTTTTGTTTTTTCTATAAGGTTAGACGCTTTTTCAAAATTAAAATAATTTTGATTATGTTCCCTTTCCCAAAGTATCAATACTTCTAACGTTTTTCTATCTCTAAGCCAACTTTGAATTACATAACTCGGATTATCCAAGTTCTTCTGTTTTGCTATGTCAGTTAATGAATACAATTTCGAATCTTTAGCTTTAATATGATTAATATCTAATAGCAATTGACCATAAGGTTCATTATATTCTAAAAAATTCTCTATCTCTATTTCTAAATTTTTAAGTTTATAATTTAAAATATCTTCGGTAATCACTCCTTGTTGGTGGAGTTTTGTCCACGTTTTTTTATAACTATTAACATATTCTTCGATAGCTGATTTGTACTTTTCTACATTCATAATATCACCATTTCGATTATAGCAGATAAATATATAAACATCAATAAAAACTTACATATTTTTATGTTTAAATTTTAAAACATTATTTATTTTAGGTTTTTTCATCTCGTACATTATACAAAAAATTAAAACCGCTAAAAATTAGACAGTCTAAAGTCGTTTTATTCAAAAATTATTTATATTTTCTCTTAAAACATAAAAATATCGCATCTTATCTTTCGACAAAATGCGACATTTTTCGTTGGTCGAGGTGACGGGACTTGAACCCACGACCTCTTGGTCCCGAAAATCATGCACTGTTTTCGGGGCCTTTTTTATTACACAAAATCGATTTGTATATGACGTCCCATGCCGGCAGCCAAACGTTGTAAGGTATGCAACGAGGGGTTGGCGGTGCCGCGCTCGATACGGCTGATATCCGCTTGGGAGATTCCCGTGCGTTCGGAAAGCTGCTTTTGCGTCAACCCCGTTTCGATACGTGCGCGCATGAGAGCCTCAATGATTGTAAATTCGGGTTCGAGTGCGTCGTATTCGGTTTTTACTGCGGTATCTTCGAGTTGCTCGTTCATAAAATCGTCAAATTTAAGCAACGTGTTGAATTTATCCATTGTTTTATTCCTCCTCATTGTTCAAATAATCGCTACGGTACTTTTTGGCTAACTCTATTTCTTTTTCGGGGGTCTTCTGCGTTTTCTTTATGAAACCATTCGTCAGTATCACTCGTTGCCCCACAATAAAGAAATATAAAACGCGAGAAATGTTGTTCCCGACTTGTGCGCGCAATTCGAATATTCCGTCGCCCAATGGTTTTGAATAGGGTTCGCGCAAATCAAAACCAAGGTTTTGCAGCATTTGTATCGTACGTAGCATTTTTGCGCGCATTTTCGGTTCTAAGCTACTCAGAAATTCTGCCGCGGGGCGTGTTCCGTCCGCTTTCTCGTAAAATGCAACTGTAAATTCCATATACCCTTGTCCTTTGTTTATGTTTGCGGTTGTTAAGTTACTTATAGTATATGCGATATATCACATATTGTCAAGGGGTTAAAACAAAAAAGTTGCTATCAGATTATGACAGCAACTCGTTTATGGCTTTTTTGATTTTATCCGGGGCGGCGTGGTATTTACGAAAAATAGGATACCGTACCTCCGGTCACTTCATAGTTCCATTTTGTCATATCCATTAATTGCGAAAAAGTAAAATCAGTTATTCCAAATTTAATAGAATATTCTTGCCCTTCACTTACATTACCAATAGTTTTTACTTTGGAAACAATAAGTTCATCATTAGATTTATAAAATTTCATTGTTATCTGCAAATTAGAAATATCTACATAAGGTTTTATGTAGTAAATTGCACTCAAAGAAAAATCACCGCTCATTGTTACTTTAATATCGGAATAAGTGGCCGGTCGGCTTGTTAAAGTTCTATCGCTATTTCCCGATTCTCTATCTACCAATCGTACAATTGCAAAAATCGTTACAGCTGCGACTATCGTAAAAATTACAGCTACTATGCAACCGTAATGTTTTTGGTCTTCTTTTTGTGGCTCTTTCTTTTCTTCTGACGTTTCACTCATATCTTCACTCTATCGTCATGTTGCCATGATTATTAACATTGTGTATGTAATTCTTTGCATAAACTTTTGTGCCGTCCGGATATTCTAACCCCAATAACTCATCTGCTGATATTTCTAAAATTACACATAGCTTTTTTATACTTTCAATGTCCGGTTCGGTTCTTCCCTGTTCCCATGACGCGTAACAGTTAGGCGACACTTTTAGCATGGTATAAATATCTTTTTGCTTATATCCCCGATTTTTTCGTATTTCTTTAAGTTGTTCATTAAACTTCATATGCAAATTATAGCACATCTACTCAAAATGAGTTGACGGCACCCAAAATGGGTAGTATAATAAAACTACCCAAATCGGGTAGCAAAATTTTCGGAGGCAAAAATGAAAGAGGAAATGACGGAAGAGCGACAAACAGAAATAATGCAAACCTTAGAGCGTTTCATTGTTGATGATTGTAGAGGGTGTCCGTATGATGAGCCGGACGCACATAGTTGCAGTGTAGAGGCGGATAGTAGCGGTGTATGTCAAGTTTGCGGCGCTTTGGTGTATATGAGTCCGGCATATTGCGATGCCTACGGGTGTGATCGACCAGAGCGACGGAAACGGTATGATTCTTGGTCGGATACATTCGTGGATATAGACGATTAAGGGGTGCAAAAAAATGATCCCAATAGACATAGGCAAATTTTATGGAGGCAACAAAATGAAAATAAAGGTTTTGTATAAACAAGTGGGCAAGCCGGCAGAAGTGCGGGAGATCGAGGACAACTACACCGTATTGCGCGAGATGTGCGGCGGGTGTTTCTCGGCAAGTTGGGTAACGTCGTTTGTACCTTTACGGGAACTGCACAATGTGTGGGTATATTATCATGATACGGGAAAGCTCATTGGTTTACCGCTCAACTGCTATATCGGCACCGAGCCGCTTGTGGGCAATGTGGTATTTTATGCTGCCGACACCGAGGGTGCGGGCATAGATTTGACCGCCAACCAAATCGGCGCTTTGTGTACGCATGTTATCAAGGCGGTGCAATCATGACACCCACAGACACGGAAAAGCTAACATTATCGGCATTGAAACACAAACCGTCGGACATCGAAGAGGCGTTGCGGCATTGTACGCAACAAGAACAATGCGACGGGTGCCCGCTCGTAGACGTTAAAGGCGGATACTGCGGGCAAATCTTAAACACGGAAGCGCTGCACTACATAGAGATCCTCAAACAACTAAACCGCACGTTTGCGCAAGAGCTCGAGCGGCGGGACACACAAACAACGGCTACCACCGCAAAAGCGGATAGCAAATACATTAAATCCCCGGAGAGGGTGAAAGGAGAAAAAAATGACAAAACAAGCACAAAACAACGTTCAAAACGGCCAACCCAAGTTGCCGATCACGGCGACGGTGACGCTTAAATCGTATAAGCGGCGAGATAAAACAAAAATCGAATACATAGCAGCAGATCTTAAAAACCCGTTTGACGGCGAAGATTTCGATGTGGAACTGACGCCGAAGTGGAAGTCGGACAAAGGCATTTTCGATTACAAAGCGCGGCGATTATTGCAAACACAAAGTTCGTTTGAAATCGGCGGGTATTTGACCCCGGTAACATATTACAGTAAAGCACGAAAGCAAGACGTTACCGTAATCGGTTGCTTTATGGAAAATCCGTTTTTCGCCGGCGAAATGGAGTTCCGCATTTCCGATGAAGAACAATACAGCGTACTCTCGTTTTATTGTTCGGCTGCGTGGGGTGTAAAACTTTCGCGATATTACGGCGAAGAAAAGGTTGCCGTCGATGATACCGAAGAGTAAAGATCACCCTATTGCCACATGCGAAGATTGCGTATA
>CAJULQ010000007.1 GCA_910587595.1 uncultured Christensenellaceae bacterium | reverse complement strand
GCCTAAACCTTTTTATTTGCGTTTTATTAAATTCCCTGTGGGAATTACGGTAAACCCTTACGGTCTTTTTGTTTCGGTTTCGCGCCCTTACAAGCGGCTACAAACGCACAGCGGCTTACGCGCGGCTGTCGGTTAGAATGAACTTGCCGTGGCCGCGCACGTCGAACTGCGTGCCGCACGGCACAAAGAACGAATCGCCCGCCGCAAAGGGAATGCCCGACACCGTGCCGCTCCCTTCGAGCGCATTGAGGGCAACATACGAATTGCAATTAATCTCCGAATACTCGCCCTCCAAGCACAGTTCGCGGCAACGGAAATATTCGCACTCGGTGAGCTTGCGCATTCTGCCGCCCGTGACCGACTCGAAGTCTTCGCTGCCCGTTTCGTCGCGGAAAGCGTTCAGCCGCATCACTTCCGCCGCTTTTTCCACATGCAACGCCCGCGGCTTGCCGTCGGCGCCCAAGCGGCCGTAGTCGTACACGCGATAGGTGACATTGCTGTTTTGCTGCACTTCGCAGATCATGCAGCCCGCGCCGATGGCGTGCACCGTGCCCGCTTTGATAAGGTAGCAGTCGCCCGCGCGCACGGGAATAAAGTTGAGCAGTTTTTCCACCGTGCCGTCTTGCACGGCCGCCGCAAATTCCTCTTTGTTTGTATCGCGCCGAAAGCCGCAGTAAATGCCCGCCCCCTTTTCGGCTTGCACCACATACCACATTTCGGTTTTGCCGTTGTCGTTCTCGTGCGCGCGCGCATACGCGTCGTTCGGGTGCACTTGCACCGACAGATTGCTCGCCGCGTCTATGTATTTGATGAGCACGGGAAGGTCGCCGCCGCGCAAATGCACCGCGCGCGGATTGTCCGCCAAATACGCGGCCAACGTGCCGCCCGTTTGCTCGCAAACGCTCGCGCCGTCGGGGTGCACCGATACTTCCCAACTCTCGGCGATCTTGGCGCCGCCGTTGTCACGCCCGAACACCGTTTTGAGTTTTTCCCCGCCCCATATGTAGTCTTTGAGAACGGGGCGCAATTTTACAACACACATACTTTGCCTCCTTGCATAAACGACTGCGAGCGCAATGCGTGGGCATTGCGCTCTGTCGCTTGTTTTATTATACCGCAGTCAAACGGAAATAGTCAAGGTAAAAATCTTGTTCGTTGCCGTTGCGCTTTTCCTTGCCGTCGCCGTTGTTGTTATTGTTGTTGTCGCCGTCGTTCTCGTCGCCGCCCGGCGTGTCTATGCCGGGGTTTGGGGCTTTATTAGAAGAGCTCCCCCCCCCGCACCCCACAAACACCGAGGCCGTCATCACGAAAGCAAGCAAAAACAATACCAGATTTCTCCACTTTTTCACACCATTTACCCTTCGTTCGATAATCTTGGAAAATCGTTTTTCTTGTTGGCCTTATAAAAACGGTTGATCTGAATAGAAAACCGTTTTTCTTGTATATAGTATACCATACAATCTTGCCGTTGTCAATACCTATCGGCAAAATTTTTTACAAATAATTGCGTATATTTTACCGCATGCCTAAAAGCGCGCGGATTCTTTCACGATCACTTTGCTTTCTATGAGCTCGCGGCGCACTTGGGCACTGCCCTCTATATCGTTTATGAGCATTTCCACCGCTTTGGCGCCCAACACGCCGTAGTCTTGTTCGGCATGGCTGAGCGGCGGAAAAAAGGTGCCGTGCTCTATTGAGCGCCCCAAAGCGAACACCGATACGTCTTTGCCGATCTCCCAACCCGCCTCGGCCGCGGCGCGGTACACGCCGAACGCGATAACGGCGTTGGCGGTGATAAACGCACTGCCCTTTTGCATCACGCGTTTGGCATATAGGTAGCCGTCGTCGGCGCTGCTTTGCTCGCTCTCGAACATGCGGGCGGCGCCGTCTATGCCGTGGGCGCGGCACACCGCCGCAAAGCTGTCGGCGCGGTCGCGCGAAATGGTGAGGCCGCTATGGCTGTTGATAAGATACACGTCTTTACCGTAAGCGGATATCATGCCCTCGGTCACGTCGGCCACCAGCTTTTTGTTGTCTATATCCACATAACTGAGCTGTAACGCACCGGCGGGGCGACCGATCACCACGCAATCGATATGCCCCGACGACATTTGGTCGATACGGAAATCTTCCACGCACGGCGTGACCAACACGGCGCCGTCGATGGGCGCAGTGCCTTGCCGCAACGTGTTCAACAGCTTTTCGCTGTCCGAATTGTAGTATAGCAACAGCGCGTAGCCGTGTTCGGCGGCCTTTTGCAAGCATGCCACGATCAGATCTTTATAAAACGATCTTTCCACGTTCTCGTGGCTTTCGAGCAGCAAGGCGATAATATGCGAGGTGTGCCCCGACAATGCGGACGCATAGAAATTGGGCTGAAAATCCAATTCCCGACAAGCCGCCATCACTTTTTCTTTCAGCTCGTCGCTCACGTATTTCCGCCCCGTGAGCACGTTGGACACGGTGGACTTTGCCACGCCCGCGCGCAACGCAACATCGGTTATTTTGGTCGTTTTTTTCATGATCTCTTCACATTCTCTTTGATCAGCCGCAACAATTCGTCGGCATACACCAACTCGACATGGTCGGATAGGCGCGACACCACGTAGTCGAGGCTTTCTATAGACATCGTCCACGGGTGCACGTTGATCACGCTATACCCCTCTTCGCGGTCGGGCGCCACGGGCATGGCGTTTATATCCCGCACGATCCCGTCCAACCACTCGTGCGTTACGCATTCTTCTCGGCAGCTCGGATGCCACATCGTGAACCGCACGGACGCAAACGGCTTGCCGCATGCATAAAATATCTTGCCGTGTCCGCTCCCGTAACGGTCGGGGTCCAACTCCCATATCCCTCCGTCTATATTATCAAATTTTGCGTAACTTGACAACCGATCTCGGGTACTTTCTTTGTTTTGGGTGAGAGCAATGTTATCGAGCAAGCACACTACGCGCAAATCGGAGTCGCGCATGGCTTGCGACGTGAGTTCGGTGAACTTGTCGAGATGCTCGCGCGGATACGACAAGCAGTTGGCATACCCTATGCCCGAAACGCCCGAAATAAAGTAGTCTTGCTTGCTGCCCGCAAACATGCCCGCGTTCTCCTCTATCAGTTGCCACAACCCCACTTCGGTCATGGGCTCGTCAACATACAGTTTGAAGTTGTCGATATCCACGAAAACGCGTTTGCCCTTGCGATTGAGTATGCCTTGCGCAAACACCGCCAGCGATCTTTCCCCTCGCTCAATTTGTCCCACACGATAGACTGTATCATTTTCCACATTCCTCCCTCAATAGAAAATCGGTTTTCTATGGGGGGGGGTATTATACCACACGTTTTTGCGTTACGCAACTGTTTCTCGCCAACAAACGAGAAAAAATGCCGGCAAAAAAGTCCCGTATGGCTTACCCCCTCTCATTGCCAACCGTTTTGCGGCTGTATTTTGTTTTTGCGTGTTGCGTATAACAAAAAATCGCGTACACGAACGTGCACGCGGTTTTTTTGTATTCGATATGGTTGTAAGAAGTTTTCTTACTTGAGTTCGGCGGTAGCGCCGGCTTCTTGGAATTTCTTGAGAGCTTCTTCCGCCGCTTCCTTGGGCATAGCCTCTTTGATGGTGGAAGGAGCGCCGTCCACGAGCGCTTTGGCTTCGGAAAGGCCCAAGCCGGTGATTTCGCGAGCCACCTTGATAACGGCGATTTTGTTGCCGCCCACTTCCTTAAGAACAAGGTTGAACTCCGTTTTCTCTTCCTCGGCGGGAGCAGCCGCAGCGCCGCCGGCCGCGGGCGCGGCAACAGCCATAGCGGCCGCCGATACGCCGAATTCCTCTTCGAGCATTTTTACGAAATCGTTGAGTTCCACAACGGTCATGCTCTTTACTTCTTCCAACATTTTGTTAAGATCTGCCATGATAAAATTTTCTCCTTGATTTATTTTGTGTTTCGTTGCCAAGCGGGACGTTGCCCGCGCACGAATGGGGCGAAAACTCCTTGCAACGAACAAAAAAGAGTTACGCCGCCGCCGACGTTACGCCGACTGTTTTTTGGCGATCTCGCTGATCGCCACGGCCAAACTGCGCATGGGATTGGTGAGCATGCCAAGCAACTGCCCGACAAGCACGGGTTTTGCGGGGATCTTGGCCAAAGCGTTGATCTCTTCCACGCTCGCTTGCTTGCCTTCCACGATACCGCCCTTTACGGCGATCTTGTTGTTGGTTTTGGCAATCGTTTCCGACACGATCTTGGCGGGCGCCACGGCATCTTCGTAGCCGAACGCTACGGCGGTGGGACCTTCTAAGATCTTTTCGAAACCGTCAAAACCGCAACTGTTGAGCGCGCGGAGCACCAAACGGTTTTTGAGCACCTTGTAGTCCACGCCCGCTTTGCGCATGTTCACGCGCATTTCGGTGTCTTGCGCCACGTTAAGGCCGCGGTAGTCTACCAACACGATGCTTTTTGCCTTTTTCACCTTTTCGGCGATATCGGCAACTTGCTGTGCTTTCTGCTCGATGGCTTCTTTCGACATTCTTTCTACCTCCTGTTTTATTTTTATAAAACAAAACGCCCCGATAAACGAGGCGTTGCGGTATTTGAGCATAACGGGGCTATCGCCCGCATTCGGCAAATACAGTACACACCTCGACAAGCCGACCGCTCGGTCATTTCAGGCATACGCCGCTTGTTGTCTTAGGTTTATAGGTCGTTGTGTTTTCGAGAAAATTATACGCGGTAATTCACTTTCACGCCGGGGCCCATGGTAGACGCCGTGTACACGCTCTTGATATACGTGCCCTTGGCGGCCGCGGGTTTGGCTTTCACGATGGCTTCCATCAAAGCATTGAAGTTTTCCAACAGCTTTTCGGGGCCGAACGATTTTTTGCCGATGGGGCAATGAATGATCGCCGTTTTGTCTACGCGATATTCCACTTTACCGGCTTTGGTTTCTTTTACCGCTTTTTCGATGTCTTGCGTTACCGTTCCCGACTTGGGCGAAGGCATCAAGCCTTTGGGGCCGAGGATCCTTGCCACGCGACCCATTTGCCCCATCATGTCGGGCGAGGTGATCACCACGTCGAAGTCGAGATAGTTCTCGCTTTGGATCTTGGCGATGATTTCTTCCGCGCCAACGATGTCGGCGCCCGCTTTTTGCGCGATGTCCGCTTTGTCGCCCTTGGCGATAACCAACACGCGCACGCTTTTGCCCGTTCCGTTGGGGAGCACCACCGTGCCGCGCACTTGTTGGTCGGCTTGGCGGGGATCCACGCCCAAACGCACGTGCAATTCCACCGTTTCGTCAAACTTGGCTTTGGCCGATGCTACCACCGACGCCATCGCCTCGTTGGGTTCGTATGCCTTCGTAAGGTCGAGGGCTTTCACGCTTTCTCTGTAATTCTTTCCGCTCATTGTTGCGCCCTCCCTTAGTCTACCACGGTAACGCCCATACTGCGGGCGGTGCCTGCGATCATGCTGACCGCCGCTTCCAAGCTGGCCGCGTTCAGATCGGGCATTTTGGTGTTGGCGATCTCGGTGAGCTGCGCTTTGGTGATCTTGGCCACCTTGTCTTTGTTGGGCTTAGCGCTGCCGCTTTCGATGCCGCACGCTTTTTTGATGAGCACGGCGGCCGGCGGCGTTTTGAGCACGAACGTAAAGCTGCGATCGGCGTATATGCTGATCACGACGGGAATGATAAGCCCCTCTTGTCCGCGCGTCTTTTCGTTGAATTCCTTGGTAAAGCCCGGAATGTTGATGCCGTGGGGGCCGAGGCTGCTGCCTACAGGCGGACCGGGGGTCGCCTTGCCGGCGGGCAACTGGAGCTTTACAACTGCTTGCAGTTTCTTTGCCATTTTGTTTTCTCCTTGCTTGTTTTTATTGCAATCGCGGTACCGACGAACGCATGGCGTTCTCCCGAATGTGCCTTGTTTTATATCCGCAGAGCCTATGCCCCGCTAAATAACTTGTTTTTATATTGTCTATTCGGCGCGTTCTATCTGGAACAGTTCCAGATCCACGGGCGTTTCCCGACCGAACATGCTTACCACCACGCGGCACTTGCCGCCGGCGGCGTCCACCGATTCGATCTCGCCCGTAAAGCCCTCTAACGGGCCTTGCGTTACTTTCACGACGTCGCCCACACGGTAGTCCGTTTCCACTACCAAAGCGTCGTCGTCGATATGCATGCGTTTGATCTCTTCGGCCGTGAGCGGCGCGGGGTATCCTTTGGGGCCCACGAAACCGGTCACGCCGCGCGTGTTGGTGATCATATGCCACATAGAATTATCGTAGATCATTTTGATGAGAACATAGCACGGAAACATGCGGCGTTGCACGATCTTGCGCTTGCCGTTTTTCTCCTCTACCACGTCCTCCATGGGAATGGTGATCTTGACCAGCCTGTCCAGCATGTTGTTTTTTTCAAACACCATTTGCAAGTTGTCGCGCACCATATTCTCGTAACCCGAATAGGTGTGCAACACATACCACTTGGGTTCGATCTGTGCCGTTACTTCTTCCATGATCTCTCCCGCCTATATATGCAAAGGCAAAGCGGCGCCGCCCGTGAACAACGAACACACCGCCGTTTTGGCGCTGTACAGCATTTGGCCGAGCACGGCCGCCGTTTCTTCCGTTTCGGACGTTAAACCTTTGATGAGTTGGCGGTGCGCCAAACCCAAAAGTTGATCCATCACCAACAAGATCACCAAAAAGAATACGGTAACCAACAAAACGGCACCCGTCTGTTTCACGGTCTTGCCGAAAGTAGGCCACGTTACCTTCTTCAATTCGGCAAACGTTTCTTTGACGCGGCCGCGCTTTTTGGTTTTTTCTTGCGCGTTGCCCTTGTCGTTCGCCATGCTACTTGGTCTCCTTATGAACGGTGTGCTTGTGGCAGAACTTGCAGTATTTCTTGAGCTCGATACGATCGGGATCGTTTTTCTTGTTCTTCATATTGTCGTAGTTGCGCTGTTTGCACTCGGTGCAAGCCAACGTGATACGCGTTCTCGTGGTAGCCGCCATTGTCTTTCAACTCCTTCGCCGATGCGGACGCCATGTGTCATGGCTCCCATACAAAAATAACACCCCGTTTGCGGTGCCTTTTTATGATAGCACAGCAAGACAAACCGTGTCAAGCGAATTTACGGTATTTTATGCATTTACAACGCCCGAAATCGCGTCTTTACTCCAATTCGAACGCGCCCGTATACAGTTGATAGTATTTCCCCTTTTGGGCGATCAGCTGTTCGTGGTTGCCGCGCTCTATGATACGCCCGTGTTCGAGCACCATGATCACGTCGGCGGCGCGCACGGTAGACAGGCGATGCGCAATGATAAACACGGTGCGCCCTTGCATCAAGCGGTTGCACCCCTCTTGCACGATCGCCTCGGTGCGGGTGTCTATACTGCTGGTGGCCTCGTCCATGATCATGACGGGCGCGTCGGCCACGGCGGCGCGCGCAATGCTCAACAGCTGACGCTGACCTTGCGAGAGGTTGGCGCCGTCGGCCGTGAGCGGCGTGTCGTAGCCGTGCGGCAAGTGCATGATAAAGTCGTGCGCGCCCGCCAAACGCGCCGCCGCCTCCACTTCCTCGTCGGTGGCGTCCAACCGCCCGTAGCGAATGTTTTCGCGCACCGTGCCCGTAAAGAGGTTGGTGTCTTGCAACACCATGCCCAGCGATCGGCGCAGATCGGCTTTTTTCATCTTATTGATGTTGATGCCGTCGTAGCGGATCTTGCCGTCGGCAATATCGTAAAAACGGTTGATAAGGTTTGTAATGGTGGTTTTGCCCGCGCCCGTCGACCCCACAAAAGCCACGCGCTGCCCCGGCTTGGCATACACCGTAACGCCGTGCAACACCGTTTTGTTTTCCTCGTAGCCGAAGTCCACGTCGTCCAACAAAATATCGCCCTTTACTTCGGTGTACGTCACCGAACCGTCGGCGACGTGCGGGTGCCGCCACGCCCAACGCCCCGTGCGTTCGGCGCACTCAACAAGGCGGCCGTTTTCCTCGCGCGCGTTTACCAACGTGACGTAGCCGTCGTCCGTTTCGGACGGTTGGTCGATGAGTGCGAACACGCGACGCGCGCCCGCGCCCGCTTGCACCACCGCCGTCAGCGTTTGCGCCATTTGCATCACGTTGTTGGCAAAGGAGCGGCTCATGGCCAAGAACGACACGATCACGCCCGCCGTGAGCGTGTTCACGCCAAAGCAGTGCACGTTGGCCACGTCGGCAAACATCATGGCGCCGCCCGCAAACGCAAGCACCACGTACAGCAGATTGCCGAGGTTGCCCGTGATAGGCCCCAAAATATTGGCAAACCCGTTGGCTTTGTCGGCGCACGCGCACAGCTCGGCGTTGATCGCATCGAACCCCTCTTTGGCCGCCCGCTCGTGACAAAACACCTTGACCACCTTTTGGCCGTTCATCATCTCTTCTATATACCCTTCGGCTTTGGCAATGGTTTTTTGCTGTTGCACGAAGTTGCGCGAGCTTATGCCGCCCACCACGCGGGCGGACAGTATCATCAAGACCGCAAACCCAAACACGATGCAAGTGAGCCACACGCTGTAGTACAGCATAACGCCCACATACGCCGCGATCATGATGGCCGAGCACACTATACCGGGGATACACTGCATGGCCAATTGCATGATGGCATCCACGTCGTTGGTGTAGGTGCTCATGATGTCGCCGTGCGTGTGCGTATCGAAATATTTAACGGGCAAAGACTCCATTTTTTCAAACATGTCTTTGCGGATCTGTTTGAGAAAGAGGTGCGCCACCACCGCCATCAAGCGGGTGTGAAAGAAAACGCACACCACGGCCAGCGCGAACGCGCCGCCCATGATGCCCATCAAAACAAACAAGCGGGGAAACATAGACGCATACCCGTCGGTCAGTGCGGGGGTGATGCAATCGTCTATGATGCGTTGCAAAAACACCGACGCCGACACGTGCGCGGCCGACGCGACCAAAATGCACAAAAGCACCGCAAAAAGGCGCCCTTTATAGCGCGAGAACAAATAGCGCAACAGCCGCCCCATTACGGGCGCGCCCTTTTCTTTCCGTTCGGTTTTCATGCTGCGTCCTCCCCGCCGTCGCGGTTTTGCAACTCGTGTATTTCACGGTAGATGTCGCACGAGCATAGCAGCTCTTCGTGCGTGCCCACCGCCGCGATGCGTCCGCCGTCCATCACCACGATGCGGTCGGCGTCCATCACGGATGCCGTACGCTGTGCGATGATCAGCTTGGTAGTGTCGGGAATATTCTCCCGAAACGCCTTGCGAATGAGCGCGTCGGTGCGCGTGTCCACCGCGCTGGTGGAATCGTCCAATATGAGTATTTTGGGCTTTTTGAGCAAAGCGCGCGCAATAGTCAGCCGCTGTTTTTGCCCGCCCGAAACGTTGGAGCCGCCTTGCTCGATGTGCGTGTCGTACCCGTCCGGAAACCCGCACACAAACTCGTCGGCGCAAGCCAGACGCGCGGCGGCTTGCACCTCTTCGTCGGTGGCGTTCTCGTCGCCCCACCGCAGATTGTCGGCGATACTGCCCGAAAACAGCAGATTTTTTTGCAACACCATGGCCACGCTGTTGCGGAGCGCGTCCACGTCGTACGCTTTTACGTCGGCGCCGCCCACTTTCACACAGCCGCCGCGCACGTCGTACAGCCGCGGTATGAGTTGCACGAGCGATGTTTTGCCGCTGCCCGTGCCGCCGATAAAGCCCACCGTTTCGCCGCTTTTAATGTGCAGTTCCACGTTTTCCAACGCATTCTTTTCGCTATCGGTCGCATACGCAAAATCCACGCCGCAAAAGTCCACCGACCCGTCGGCCACGTGGGTAAGGGCGTTTTCGGGCGAGACGATCTCGCTTTTTTCTTGCAACACTTCGGCGATACGTTTGGCCGACGCCGACGCCATAATGATCATAACGAGCACCATAGCTAGCATCATGAGCGAAGAAAAGATTTGCCCGATATAGGTGAAAAGGCTTGCGATCTCGCCCGTGGACAGCTCGCCCCACACGGGATCGCCCGCCGCGTCGAACCCGCCGAACGATTTTACCGTGAGCATGGCGCCCAAACCGCTGATCAAAAGCGTGGCGGCGAACACGCAAAACCACATGAGCGGATTGGACAACGCGATCAGCTTTTCGGCGCGCGTAAACGTTTTGCGAATGTCCTCGGCACTGCGCTCGAACTTTTGTTTTTCGTGCTCCTCGCGCACGTATGTTTTTACCACGCGCATGCCCTTGATGTTCTCTTGCACCGAATCGTTGAGCGCGTCGTACTTTTTGAACACGCCGTCGAACATGGGATACACTTTGGCGATCAACAGCCCCATGCCGATGCCCAGCACGGGCACGATACCCAAGAATATGCACGTCATTTTCACGTTGATGGCAAACGCCATGATGAGCGCGGTGCAAAACATGAGCGGAAAGCGCACCGCCATGCGAATGATCATCATAAACGCGTTTTGCACGTTGGTGACGTCGGTGGTCAGTCGCGTGACAAGACCGGCCGACGAAAAACGGTCGATATTGCCGAACGAAAACGTTTGCACTTTGTAAAACAAGTCGCGCCGCAAATTTTTGGCAAATCCCGTGGCCGCCTTGGCCGCCAGCCGTCCGCTCAGCACGCCGCACAGCAAAGACGTCATGGCCATGCCGATCAGCACGCACCCGAATTTTACCACGGGCGACATGGACGGTCCGCCCAATCCGTTGATAAGTTGCGCCATAACAAGGGGTATAAGGCATTCGAGCATGACCTCGCCCACCATAAACAGCGAGGTGAGCACCGCGGACGCCTTGTATTCCCGCACGCTTTTGGATAAAGTTTTAAAAACCATGTGTATGTATCCTCTTCTTGCCCCGAATGCCGCCCGTTATCCGTCCGACCGCTTTTCGGAAAGTTCTTTTTTCAATGCTTTGATGTCGGCCAACCGCGTCTTGAACCGCCCCTCCAAGCCCTCTTCGGTGGGTTTATAGTATTCTCTGCCCAGTAACGAATCGGGCAAGCACTGCATGGCCGCCGTTTTTTCGGGCATGTCGTGCGCGTACCGATACCCCTTGCCGTAGTTCAATTCTTTCATGAGTTTGGTGGGCGCGTTGCGGATCACGAGCGGCACCGGCTCGCTCAGCATGTTGAGCGCGTCCGCCTTGGCGGCGTTGTATGCCGTTTCCATGGCGTTGGACTTGGGCGCCAACGCGAGATACACCACCGCTTGCGTAAGGTGCACGCTGCACTCCGGCATGCCTATAAAGTGACACGCTTGGTAGGCCGCCACCGCCAACTCCAACGCGCGGGGGTCGGCCAAGCCTACGTCCTCGGCGGCAAACCGCGTGACGCGCCGCGCCACATACAGCGGATCTTCGCCCGCCTCCAACATGCGCGCCAACCAATACACCGACGCGTCGGGGTCTGAGTTGCGCATAGACTTGTGTAAAGCCGAAATAAGGTTGTAGTGCTCTTCGCCCGACTTATCGTATAACAGCGATTTTTTGGCGGTGATGCTTTCCACCGTTTCGCGCGTTACCTCTATCTTTTCGGCCGAAACGTCGCCGTTGAGCACGGCCATTTCGAGCGTGGACAGCGCGCTGCGCGCGTCGCCGTTGGCAAAGTTGGCGATCAGTTCGAGCACGTCGGGGGCAATGTGCACGGCGGTGCCGCCGAACCCGCGCGGATCTTCGAGCGCGTGGGTGAGCAACGCGAGTATGTCCTCCGTTTTGAGCGCTTGCAACACGAACACCTTGCACCGCGACAGCAACGCGCCGTTCACTTCAAACGACGGATTTTCGGTGGTGGCGCCAATCAAGATGATACTGCCCTTTTCCACATACGGCAAAAAGGCGTCTTGTTGCGCTTTGTTGAATCGGTGGATCTCGTCTACGAACAAGATGGTTTTTTCGCCGAACCTACGGTTTTGCTCCGCCCGTTCCATCACTTGCTTTATCTCTTTGATACCGCTGGTCACCGCCGAAAAATCGATGAACGCCGCCCGCGTGGTGTGCGCGATCACCCGCGCCAACGTGGTCTTGCCCACGCCCGGCGGCCCCCAAAAGATCATGGAGCCGATACGGTCGTTCTCTATGAGCCGCCGCAAGATCTTGCCCTCGCCGATCAAGTGTTTCTGCCCCGCCACTTCGCGCAGATCGCGGGGACGCAGGCGCGCGGCCAGCGGCAGACTTTTGTCGTCCGAAAAAAACGTTTCCTGTTCCATAACCGTATCAGTATAGCACATTTTTTTGCGCTTTGCAACAGTTACAACAGCTCTCCCAAGCGATCCATCATGGCCGATTTGTGCTCTTGCAAAGAGTGCGCGTAGCGCGACAGCGTTACGGCGGGGTTCTTGTGCCCCAACACCTCGGCCAGCGTGCGCGCGTCCATGCCGCATTCGAGCGCCCGCGTGGCAAACGTGTGCCGCAGCGCATGCACGCCGCGGTGTTGTATGCGCAACTTTCGGAGCATACTCTCGAAACTGCGCTGATACGACCGCACCGACACGTCATGGCCGTTCGCGTCGCTCACCACATAGGCGCTTTTACTGTGCGAGCGCAACGCCGTAAGAAGGGGCAACAGCGCCGCGGGCAAAGGGATCACGCGGTGCGAATGCGCCGTTTTGGGCGTGTCGATCCGTTTGCGGTAGCCGCCGCCCCAACGGTCGCGGCAAGACTTGTTAACGCGCAACGCACCCGCCGCAAAGTCCACGTCTTGCCAAGTGAGCGCCAACAGTTCGCCCACGCGCAACCCCGTATACAAGCATAAAACAAACCCCGCAAACTTGCGGTTGCGGTGCCGCAAGGCGTACGCCTCGATCTGCTTTTGCTCGGTCACGGTAAAGCACGCCACCTCTTTTTCACGGCCGTGCGGCAACCGTATGGTGGCGCCGAACTGCCGCGCCACCACGCCCGTCTGCTCGGCGCGCAACAGTGACGCCCGCAACACGCCCACCACGCCGCGCACGGTGTTCGGCGCATACCGCGCGCACAACCCCGCCGCAAAGCGTTGTAAAACGAGCGGCGAAAGTTCGTCTAACGCATAGTCGCCCAACGTGGGCACGATCTGCCGCCGCACCGCGTATTCATACGCCTCGGCCGTGCGCTCTTTCACCACGGGACGCACACTGCTCGAAAGCCATTCGCCCAACCATTCTTTGTACTGCATGTTTGCCCTCTTTCGTCCGATTATTTCGTCCGCGCGGCTTGTTCCGAAGAAAAAGAACCGACCGTATCCGGACGATTCTTTCAGTATACTACAAAGGCAAAAAAGCACTCGTGTACTAATTATGGTGTTTTTATTGTAAAGTTGTCCCTTTGTACGTGAGCGTTCTGTCGGCGCACGTCACCGTAACGGTGTGCCCGTCGTCGTTCCAATTTTCCGCGTCTTTGATCAGCTCGCGGAAATATTGCGCGTCGTCGCCCCATTGGATGTCGGACAGCGCGGCGCACCCCTCGAACAAATAGTTGCCCACCGATTCCAGCGTGTACGGCAGCGTTAAACTCTCTATGGCTACGCACCCCGAAAACGCACGGTTGCGAAGGGCAATAAGCCCTGTAGGGAGCGAAACGGACGAAAGCGAAACGCAGTTGCGAAAAGCGTCCAGCCCCACCGTTTTCACGCCCGCGGGCACGGCGATGCTTTGCAGTTCGACGCAATCGAGAAAGGTGCTTTCCTTAATTTCGGTAAGCGCAATGCCCTCCGAAAAAGTTACGCTCGACAGTTGCGCGCACTTTTCAAACGCCTTGTTGCCCACCATGACGACCGACGCGGGAATAGTCACGCTTGTCAGCGCGCACCCGCGAAAAGCGCTCAAGCCGATCTCGGTAAGCGTTGCAGGCAAGGTGACCGAGGCCAATTGCGCGCACCCGTCGAACGCGTTGTTGCCCACGCTCAGCACGCCCGCGGGCAATACCGCCGACGTAAGCCCCGCGCCCGCAAACGAGTAACTGCCCAGCGTCACGTTTTGCACGCCCTCTTCCCATTGCAAAGCGGTCAGCGCCGTGCACCCGTAAAAGGCATTGGCGCCCACTTTGGTCGTGTTTTCGCTCAGCGTCACTTGGGTGATGTCGGCGTTGTCGCGAAAGGCCTCGTATCCGATCTCGCGCACGGGATACACGGTTTTGCCGTTTTTGCCGTAGCGCACCCAAGCGGGTATTTTAATTTCACCCGCCAACGTATCGGCCGAATCGGTAACGGTGGCAAACGCCGCCGACGCATTGAACGAAACGGTAAAGGGCGCGGGCGAATCGTCCGCCGTGTAGCGCAATGTTTGCGCGTCGGTGTCGAAATAACAAGCAACGCGCGCGGGGTCCACGCCCTCGCCGTTGTCCTCTTTGTCGCCGCACGCAAAACACACGCTCGCGGTAAGCGCCAAACACGCCATCAGCATAAACGCGCTTAAAATTTTCTTTTTCACGTAGAAATACCTCCTTTAATCGAACGGAACGATAAATTGCCCTTGTCCGGGGCGCAACGTTGCGGTATACATTCCGTTGGGAATTTCCACCACTTTGCTTTCGCCGTTGCCGTACACAAGCACTTGCTTGCTTTTGAACGTTAACGTCACTTGGGTGTCGGGATACATAAAATCGGTGCCGGCATGGTTGAGGTGGGGATCTACGTAAGGCACCACCATGTAGCCGCGCAACCCTTTTTGCGCATGGGTAAACGTGCCGATGAGCGTGTCGTGATTCGCGCTTGCCGTGAAGTGCTCCGAACTGCGCAGCGGCGAATCCAGATTTTCGAACGCGATGTTGTCGCCGTCCTCCGAGCCGCTCACCGCCATCACGTCTTCCCAAGCGAACTGCTTATACACGTAGCCGAACGATTTTAACTGCGCGTTGGCCGCCGCCGCATAATCGTGTATCACCGTTTTGTTGCCGTCGCGGTCGATCATGCCGTATACCATACCCGAAAATTCGCCGGGGTCGCCCTCTTCGCCGGGGGTGTCCAAACAAAAGTAAATAAGCCCTTTCACGCCGAAACACATGCTCACATAGTTTTGAAAGGTGAGATCGGCGGCGCTTTCGGGCACGCGACGGTTGCCGTACGCCATGCCTTGCGTGTAGCACCAAAAATCTTTGCCCGCCGCCTTGGCCGCGTTGGCGTTCTCTTCCATGTCAGATAGCCAATCTTCGGACAGTTGGCTGGAAATGGCCACGTCCGCCGCCATATCGCCGATGAGCGGGTAATGGTCTAAGCACACTTGCGAGACCGAGGGGCACGTTTCGGTAAACTTTTGCACGTATTCGCTATACGTTTGCGCTTGCAACTGCCCGCCCAATCCCCACGTGGCATACGAGGGCAACAGATTGACAAAGGCGTTTTTATCGGGGTGGTCTTGCTTGAAAACCGCCATTTGTTTTTCGAGCGCGGCGTATTGCGACGCGCCCGGCTCGTCCCAAAAGTCATACCCCAAAAACGCGGGCGAACTTTCGCTGTTGCCTACATAGTCGGCCACGTCGTTCGGATACGTCAACCCTTGCATGCTCAGCATCATTTTCACGTTGTTTTGTTCGCATGCGTCCAAAATTTCTTCCACATACGACGGTTTTGCGATCTGCGCGAGTCGCAACCCGAATATGGTGTTCAGCCCCGCCTCTTTGGCGTATTGCGCATACAGCGCGCGATACTCGGCCTTGCCGGCATTGCTCGCATACCCCGCATAGCGCCGCGCGTTGCCGATATATCCGCCCACCACGAGATCGTCGCCCGCATGCGCGGAAAAATCGGGCGCCGTAGCGATACCCCCTGCGGGAGGGGGCTCTTGCTCCGGTGTTTTATCGCACCCGATAAAAGCAAACGTAAGTATGCAGACCAATAAAACGGCCGCCAATTTCTTTTTAATCACGTTGTTCGTTTCCTATCCGTAGTACGGTGTTTTTAGTTGCGGGCTTTCTTGCGCGAAAGCAACACAACGCCCGCCGCCAACATAAGCGCAACCGCCGCGCCCGTGGCCGAGGCCGCCGCACTGCCGCCGCACTTTTTCTTCTTTTTGGTTTCTTCCGGTTTGGTGTTGTTACCGTCACCGTCGGGATCGGGGGTCGGGTCGGGGGTCGTGCTCGTTGCCTTTACGGTAACGGTGAACGCCGCGCTCTTGCCGCCGCACGTGGCCGTGATCTCGGCCGTGCCCGCCGCAACGCCCGTTACCACGCCGTTTGCGTTCACGGTGGCAACCGCCGTGTTACTGCTCGACCACGTTACCGTGGTGTCGGCCTGACTGCCCGCTTGCACGGTAACTTCCAACGTTACGGTGGCGCCCGCATTCACTTCGCGGTTGCGGTTTCCCACGCGCGTTACGCTCGATACCACGGTGGGATCCACCACGGTCACCGCGCAAGTCACTTTTTGTCCGTCCACCGTGGTAGCCGTCACGTCTACGGGATCGGCGCTCACTTTTAGCCCCGTCAGCACGATCGTGTGCGTGTCGCCCTCGGTTTTGTATTCGTACGAAAGCACGGTGTCGTCGGCAATGCTCCACGTAACGGTGTCGTCCGCTTTAACGCCCGCCACCACGGTCACCGAAAGTTCTTTGGTGCCGTTGTGATCCATGGCCAGCACGCTGTCCGAAATAGCGATGCTGTCTATACTGCATTGGTCGATAGACCACGCGCCGTTTTCGAACACATACTCTTGGTCTTGTTGCAATTCGTAATATTCTTTGCTGCTGTCGTTGAGCGGACGGCATTGATCGCCCGCCGCGCCGTAACGTTCCAACAAACGCAGGCCCTTTTTGAGGATGAGCGTGTCGCCCTCGCCGAAAGGCACGGGGCGCGCGTCGGTATCTTTCAAATAAAACTCGATGTGGTCGTCGCGCATGTGCACTTGCATGGCAAGGTCTTTGCTCGACAATTGCGTGAGCGTAAGCTCTTGGCCGCCCGCCGGTTTATACACAACGTTATCGAAGAACACCGCGGTGTTGCTTTGCGTCAAAAATTGCTCTAAGTTGTTCCATTCCGCTTCGGGGATATTGTAGCCGTATAAATACATATTGTCGGCCTCCGACCCCTTTTGCGCTCTGGTGAACTTGAAGTAGTTGGTAAGGTCGGTTTTTTCCACGATCACCTTTACTTTGAATTCGCCCAAACGCACGGTTTTGGCCTCTACGGTGCCGAAAATACCGTTCACGGCCGCGGGCACGAAGATCTCGCAGTTTACAATGGTTTCGCCCTCGGTCACGCCTTGGGGCACCGCCACCGTGTAGTTCACGGCGTCGCCGCTCCAATCCGCCACCGCATTATCGGTGGATGCGCGGTTGCAATCGCCCGCCGCTATACCGTAACCGTTGATGGCGTCGCCGGTCAGCAAATAGCTTTCGTCGGCGTTGCCGTAGTTCACTTGGAAAGAATAGTCGTTTTTATACAACGTGTTGAGTTTGAGCGTGTAGTCGTAATCGGCCGCCTCCTCCTTTTGCAACGAATAGCCCGCGCCCGCCTCTTCCTTAAGCGAGATAGCGCCGTTTTCCAAAAGGGGATCTTTGGTTTCGGCGTTCACGATCACCTTGATGACCAGATCGCCCAAAGAAACTTCTCTATCGCCCGCATTGTTCTTAAACGCATTCTCGGAACACGCACTCGAATACCAGAAATGTCCGTACAAATAGGCCGTGCCGCCGCCGTTTGCCTTGATCGTCCAATTATATCCCGAACCGTCCCATTCCACCACCGACGTATCCGAAGATCCGCGCGATATGGCAGCACTATCCAAACGATAACCCGAACGTTTTCCCGAAAAATTGTCGGTGGGCCCGTAAATCAAATTGCTTGGCTCGTTGTCTTGAAAACACATCATGACCCAAACACCGTTGCCGCCTACATAATACACGGGCAAAGCAAAGTTGCCGTTTACCGCCGCCGCAAGATCGATCTTGAGCGTCCAAACGGGCACGTTGGTTGCATCCGTATCGGCAGCAGCCGCCCAATTATCGCCCTCTTTGTTCACGTCGCCGCTCTGCGAATTGTATTTGAAACTATACGTTTCGCTATCGGTGGTGTTCTCCAAGGTATAGCCTCCGAGCGGCGGCGTGGCTTGTTCGCCGGGCGCATAGTCGGCCAATGTGAAATGGCCGCCTTCCGCTTGCACGTTCTTGCCCTTTGCCCAACTCGCCTCGTCGGCTTTGGCATAGGTGCCCCCGCCCAACGACAATACGATCGCCAACGCCGCTATCGTAACAAACGACAACAGCAGTGCGATCTTGTTTTTTGTTTTGGTTTTTGTCATTTTCTCTTCCCTCCTTAAGGAATGTAAAATAGTATTGCAAACGCCCGCTTAGGGGCGGTAATGCCTCTTATGTAACGCCCGTTTTGTTATGCCGGCACGATCTCCGCTTTGGCGTTTTCCAAGCCAAGCGTAACGGTGAGCGTGCCGTCGGGGTTTTCCGTGTAAGCGTTGGTCTTTTTTCCGTTCACCAACACCGCAAAGGCAAACGACGGACGCGCAAACGTTACGGTAACGCGCGCGCGTTGCGAGCCGCTCCCTTTTTTATACTCGCGCACGCCGCTTAGCTCGGCAAAATACTTTCCGGCCGTCACGTCGTAATAGTACCCGTCGTATATAAGGTTTTCCATGCGCATCCAACCGAGTTCGGCGGGCATATCGGGCGCAAAGCACAGCGCGCCGTCCGCCGCGGTAGACAGTCCGAAAAAGCAATCGGGCACGGCGCGGAACACCAGCGCCGCCTCCAAAAATTCGCTGTCTACGCCCACCAAGCCCGCGCCGTTATGCACGCCGTCGCCGCTGCCTTGCAAGGGAATATCGGTATCTTTGTAATACTCGTAATAAAACCGTTTGCCTTGGCCGCCCGCCGCCGCCACTTTTTCGTACCACGTTTGCAAATTTTGCAGCTTACCTAATGCCGAGCTTGCGCTTATCTTGCTTTGCGCCACAAGGTCGTAATAGGCAAGGTGCAAGGCGGTGCCGCCGTTTTGCACGTTGCCGTTCCACTCGCACGTATACACAAACACGAAATCGGACGCGATGTCTTCGGTGTTGAATCGCGGCGCCAATTCGTAGCGGTAAATATCTTCGCCGCGGCTGTTGTCCCACGCCACTTCGCGTTCGCCGTTGACCCACGAGAGGATAGACGCCGTTTGTTCGGGCGTGGCTATGCCGCTAACAATGGCTTGTTGGTTGAAAAGCACGTAGCCGTGGTCTTGGTAGCTGCCGTCGTATCCTTTGCCCGCGTCGTATTCGCCCATATGGAACCGCCCCGTTTGCTCGTTCCAAAATTCGGTTTGCATGCGCCCTTTGCAAGTGAGCGCCAACGAATGCAAGCTCTGCGCCGTTTCCGTAGTGTAACGCACCGTGCCGTACATGGTTTTATCCGCCGACGTCACCGTTTGCGCGTATTGCGCTATGCCCATGGCTTTGGCCATTTGTTCGAGATAGTCCATGGCTACGAGCGCGTTGTAAAACGAAAGGTTGGTGTAGAAATTCACCGTGGGGAACGCGTCTACGTCCCAATAGCCGTCGCCTATGCCCTTAACCGTATTTTTATTGCCGTGCTCGCCGTCGTTGAAGTGGCCGGGAAAATACGCGGTAGACACAAGGCCGCTGCGCCCGTTGCCGCTGTCCAACAAAAAGTTCATGGCTTTGCGCGCGTTGGGCAACACCGTTTGCAACAGCGCTTTATCGCGCGAATATTCGAGCATGTATTTGGCGGCCAAGATATAGTTGCACGGATTGATGATCTGGCGATCGTCGAACTGGCTGGCCGCAAAATCGAGCTTGAAATTGCCCGAAAGCTTTTTGCCCGCTTGGGCGGTAAGCACTATTTTGAAATCGGTGATGCGGCGGTTGTAGCGAGGGTCGCTCTCGTCGTAACACGCGCCCCACTGCTCATTAAGATACATGGGGAAAAAGTAGTTGCGCACCGACCGCGCCCGTTCGGGACTGTCCGCCAACGAAAAACCCGTGGTGCAAAAATCGGAAAATTTCACGCATTTGTCGCTGCTGTATCGGTTGTCGTCGTTGGTGCGGTAATACACCAACAAATCTTGGGCGTTACTGCCCACATACGAGAACCCCAACCGCAAAAAGGGCGTTAAACGGATCAAACAGTTAAACGTATTGGGTTTGAGCGCCACCTCTATGCGGTCTACCCCCGTTGCGGTGATGATCTCCCAACAGCCGTTTACTTTCTTGTTGGACGTAAAGTTTTGTTCGTCGGTCAGCGTCCAATCGGTGTAGCTGCTGTCCGTGCCGAACCCCCAGCCCTTGCCGCCGTGGTCATAGTAGTTGGGAAACTCCCACCCCATGGCCCAATCACCGAGCTGGGTAGACGTGCCCATGTCGTTCCACACATAGCCTTGGTTGTCTTGTATGGGCGCTTTGAGCCAATTGTTGATATAGTCGGACGAGGCGTACAGTTGGGGCAACGATCCGTTGGCGGACGATGCGTCCCACCACCCCGCGATCATGGCGTCCCACTCTTTCCAAGCGGGGCGCGTACTGCCGCCCACGCTTTGCGCGCCCACGCGGTTTTCGGTGCCGCGCATGTGCCGCTCGGCATAGTCGTTCAAAAAGGAGGCCAAGCCGCTATCCGAACTTTCGAACCGTATAAAATTGTTTTGCGCCGTATGCTCGGCGGTGTAGTCGGTGGGCGCGTAGTCGTTTTGCACGGGCGCGGGCGTAGGCACTTTGAGCTTTTGCGGCGCGTCGTTTTCCGCGCATGCCAAAGCGCACGCGGCGGTAAACGCCAAACACACGGCTAAGCACATTCGTTTGAGCTTTTTCATCGCTTTCTCCTTTTTCTTTCGGTTTGCTTACAGTTTCATGCCCGAAACCGACACGCCTTCTATGAGATACTTTTGAAAGAATATAAACAGCACGATGCACGGTAGCGTCATTACCGCGCCCGCCGCCATGGCCGAATTGGCATAGGTGCCGTAGGCGCGCGGGCCGTAATCGAAATACAAGCCGAGCGCCAACGGGATCCACTTGGAATCGTAGCCTATATACATCATGGGCGCCGCAAAGTTGTTCCACGCGCCCACAAACGATTGATACCCCACAAACAACAGCACGGGGACACACAGCGGCAAACAAAACTGCAGATAAATGCGAAACGTGCCCGCGCCGTCTATTTTGGCCGCGGCGATCACGTCGTCGGGTATACCGCGGAAGAACTGCCGCATCAAAAAGATGTTGGTGGCGCCGCCGCCGAACAGCGAGGGCACAAAGAGCGGCAACAGCGTGTCCGTCCAACCCATGGCCGAATAAATGGCGTACAGCGGAATGAGCGTGATAACGCCGGGAATCATGAGCGTGGCCAAAACCACCGAGAACATCACGTCGCGCCCGTGAAAGTGCAGTTTGGAAAAGCCGTAGGCGCACAGCGACGAAACGAGCGGAATGCCCGCCGCGCAGATGGCGGACACTATGAGCGAGTTGAGCAAATACCGCATGTATTTGGCGCCGGGCGCCAATATGGCCGCGTATTTGCCTATATCGATGATGCCTTCGGGCGAAATAAGCACTTGCGCCAACACGTCGGCGTCGGGCAATAAGCTGATACAGATCATGACAAAGAAGGGAAACAAAAAGAAGCAAGCCAACAGCAGTAGCGCGATATACAGCCCCGTGCGCTTACTTATGCGGGCGGCAAGTTGTTTGCCCGTGGCTTTACGGGCGCGCGGCAGTTCGCCGAGCGGCGTGTCGGGCGTTAGGATATGTTGCACTTTTTCCATTCTTCAGCCCTCCTCCGGATAATACACCCACTTGCTGGTTTTCATCACCACAATGCTTATCGCCGCCGTGATAAAGAAAAGTATAAAACTGAGCGCGCTGGCATATCCGAAATTGCCCATGCGCTGTCCGTAAATATACACCACGTAAAACAGCAAAGAATTGTTCACGCCGCCGTTATCTACAAGCGTGGCGATCATGTCATACGTTTGCAACGTGCCTATAAGGCTCATCATGAGGTTATACAAGATCATGGGCGTGCACATGGGCACCGTGATCACAAACAGTTGCCGCAGTTTGCTCGCGCCGTCTATTTCCGCGCTTTCGTAGTAGGCGCGCGGTATGTTTTTGAGTTGCGCCAACCACAGTATCATACTGCCGCCCAACTGAAACAGCATCACAACGATCAGCGCGGGCATGCTCGAACTTGCCTTGTTGAACCAAGACCATCCGGGGATCCCCACTTTGCCCAACAACGAATTGATTACGCCCCAATTCGGGTTGGTAAGCTGGTTCCACAGCAAGCCGTTGCACACGGCGGGAATAAGGCAAGGCAAGTAAAACAGCGCGCGTATCGCTTTCATGCCGCGGATCTCGCGGTTTAACAGCAGCGCCAACAAAAAGCCGAGCACCATTTGCAGCGGAATATTGATAAGCGCATACACGAACGTCACTTTCATGGCCTGCCAAAAATCGCGCGAATACGAGGCCACGGTAAAATTTTGCGTGTAGTTTTTAAGCCCTACGAACGTGCCCCAATCCGACCAAGAAAAGGGCTTGAGCGTGGTGCGGAAAAAGCTGGTGATAAACGCATACACAATGGGAATAAGCGTGAATATGAGTATACCGAGCACCACCGGCATAATGCACAGCCAGCCTTGCACCTCTTCTTTCCATTTGATACGCCGCTTGCAACGGGGCGCGAGTGTTTTTTCCATACTACGCACGAAGGGAAATTCCCGCCCCTTTGCAGCTGTCTTCAAAATCTTTCACGGCCGACGCATAGCTCGTGCCGCCCAAGTTTGCCGACCAAAACGCTTTGGCAAACGCTTTGAGCTGTTCTTGCTGCCAGCCGTTTTTGAGCACGTTGAAATAGTTGAGTTCGGCGTCGTCGGTGCTGTCGTCTACAAACGCGCGGTAATTGACGGCCGTGCCGTTGGATTCGTATTGCGTCCACTTGCCCTCGTTGCGCATCGACTTGAGCGCGGGACACACCACGCCGAGATCGGCCACGTCGTTATAGCCTTGCTCGGACATGCAGTATTTCAAGAACTTCCACGCCCATTCGAGTTTATCCGCCTCGGTGCAGTCGGTGGTTATGGCGTAACCGCTGCAGCCCGCGCCCACGTAGCCTTTTTTGTTGTCGGCCGAAGTAAAGGCGGGGAAAGACACTGCGTCTACGCTCCAATTCAAACGGGTGGCCGCGTCGGAATACAACCCCATGTGCGCGTATGTATCGGTGACCATGGCCGCTTGCGCGGTGGTAGACGGTTTGGTCGACCGGTTGGAGAACGCGCGGAAAGCTTGCCCCTCGCCCACGATGGCATACGAACGGAATTTGCCCGCAAACCAATTGTATAAATCTTGCGTGCCTTGCGAACGCAACGCCGCTTTGCCGCTGTTATCCACGTATTGCGAATTGTAATTGCGCATCATCGTGGTGTAAATGGGTTCCCAATCGCGCCATTCGATGGCTTTGGAACACCGAAAGCCGTTTTTTTCGGTGGTAAGCGCCGCGCACGTCTGCTCGAACTGCTCCCACGTCCAACCGTCTTGCGGATAGGCTATGCCCATTTTGTCGAAGATCGTTTTGTTGTAGTAAATGGCTATGCGGTTATAGTCGCGCGGCACATACCATACGCCCGCGTCCTCGTTACTGCGGTGCGTGGTGGCAAACACTTCGTCGTAAAACCCTTGAAAAAACGCGGCCGATCCCGGAAATTTGGTTTCGTCCGACAAATCGTGAAAATAGCCTTCGTGCGAATAAAACGCGTGCTGGTCGCCCGCCGTCCATACGATGTCGGGCATTTCGTCTTTGCCCTTCCAGTCAATGAGTTTATCCACGTTGGAATAACTTTTGCTCAAACGAATGCTCACTTCGGGATTGTCGGCTTGGAATTTATTGGCCCAACGCGCCATGAGCGCCTTTTCGTTGTCGTCTATGAGCGTGCCCACCGTTAAAAACACGCTCGCTTCGGGGTTTTCATCTATATCGGTGTTCGGCTTATCCGGCCCTTCCGATTTTTGCACCTTGCAAGCGGTGAAAGAAAACACCGCAAGCATCACCATAACCGCCGCCGCGATCATTCCGATCCATCTTTTCTTCATGGTTTCCATCCTTTCCCCTATCGGGTCGTTTCGTTCCCTTGCCCTTTCTCGCTTTTTGTGCGTACACGTGTACTATCGGCAAGTTTCGTACATCTATTTATCTAATAGATGTACTTTTATACTACGATTATACCATTGAACCCACATAATGTCAAGAGGGTTTACAAAAATTTTTGCTGAAAAACCACAAAAACATGCATGTTTTTGTGGTTGTTTTTCCACATGCGTGGAATAATGGCGAAAAACCGGTACATCTATTAGATAAATAAATGTATTTTCAAAGAAAATAGTATAAAAAAACGACGGCTGTCGCCGTCGCTTTTTTATGTTATGATCGATTATTTCTTGTACGTGACGGCTTTGTCGCCCTCGCCCATCGTGATGCTTTTGCCTTTTTTGATCGTACCGGTCATGGTAGTCTCATTGTCGCCTTCGCTGATCGTGATGGTGATCTTGTCGCCGTCGATCGCATACGTTCCGTCTATAGACGTATCTTTCATATATTCGGCCATTTCGGCGGGCACATTCTTATACGACATGGAAACGGTGCACTTGTTGTCTTTTTTCAATTCGATGGTAGCCTTCGCGGTCACACCGTCTTTGGTTTCCGAATGGGAATACTTGCCCTCGAGCTCGCCGCCGCAAGCCAACATGGCCGCACCGAGGCATACCACCACCGCAAACACGCCCAACCACTTTGCAAACTTCTTCATGGATATAAAATCCTCCTTTTTTTATTAAGAACAGTATATAACAGCTACCCCCCCCCGTCAAGCGTTTTGCCCGCCTTTTTGCATATTTTACAGTATTTTGCGCAAGTTATGAGTATGAAAAAACTTGTGTGCATTATGCTTGGCTTGCTGTTTGCCTTTCCCGCCGCGGCTTGCCATAAAAAAGAATCGCCCGCCGCACAACTGTGGTGCATACGTCCCGCCGACGTGGCGGCCGAAGAGGAATTGCGCCGTATCGTGCGATTGTTCGACGCCGACGCGCACGTTTCGTTTGTAAGCGAAACCGAAATAGACATGCGCCTATCCGCGGCCATGGAACGGGGCGAGGCGCCCGATGCGTTTATGTTGCATGCCGACGCACTGCCCGACATGGCCGAAAAAAAGCAGTTGCTCGACCTGTCCAACCGCTTGCCGCTCAGCAACGTGCAAACGGAAAAGTTGGCCGACGCGGCCAAACGGGCATGCTTATACCAAGGCAAGACGTGGGCGGTGCCCTTGTTTACCGACGCATATATGTTGGCTACAAACCGCGCGTTGGTGGCCACCCCGCCCGACACGGTGGCGCAACTGCAAGCCGAGATCGCCACGCTCAAAGATAACGGCGTGTCGTCGTTTGCCAAACTGACGCCCGTAAAGCAGTCTATCCTTTACGAGGCGTTGCTGAAAACCCATAACGGCGCCATGCTCAATGCCCGCCGCACTGCGCTGACCTTTTCCTCGCAAGAGGGGCAAGCGGCGCTCGAAGATTGCGTGGCGTTGTTGCAAAACGCGGCCGACGAACCCGACGCTATCGGCGCGGGCAAAGCGGCGTTTTCGGTGATGACCTCGTCCGAGCGGCGCAAGGCGGCGGCGCAATACCCCGACGCCGAAATAGAGCTCAGCCCGTTATTCGGCTACGACCGTTTGGAAACGGTGGCGGTGGCGCTGTCGGCCGACACGCCCAACCAAAAACAAGCGTTCCGCTTGCTCGAATTTTTGCAAACGCACGGCGAAACCATTGCCGCGCTGTATAAAAACTACACGGCCTCCAAAAATCTGCAACCCATGTTGCCCCAAGACAAAGAGGCGGTGGTGCGCATTGCGCAAGCCAAGCCCGCCCCCGATCTTTGCGGTTTTCACACGCTGGAAACCACCTATTTGCCCGCCGCCATTGAAAAAGCGGGTAAGGGCGTACCGGCGGCCGACGCGCTCAAAGAGGCGGCCGACCAAGCAAGCACCCTTATTTGGCAAGGCAAAAGAGAATAGTGTGCTATTTTTTGCGGCGCGCGTGCGGACACCCCGCGCACCCGTCCGATCCACACCCGCCGCAACACCCTTTGCCGCGCACCTTAGACACAACTATGCCTATCACGGCGGCAACGAACGCCGCGGATAACACCGCGATCACAACGATATGCGCCGCGCTCATGCGTTCGCCTCCCCGCCCGTGGTATGCCCCGCAAGCAGTTTGCGTTTGCTTTTTGCGCGCAAAACGATACATAGAATCACCGCAGCCGCCACGGCCGCCCATATAAACGCCGTCCACCACCACGAACCCACGGTATAGACCATGGCCGCGACGACGTAGCCCGACGCCGACCAAAACAGCAGTGTGTAGCGAAACGTGCCTTTTTTCAGTTCGCCCTTAGCGGCGGCCACGGCAGCAAAGCACGGCACGGTGGTCATGTTAAAAGCGATAAAGGCGATAAGCGCGGGCACGGTGATGCCCGTGGCGGAGATCATGGCCACGGTAGCGGCCACGCCCTCTTGGTCGGTCAGCAGTACGTCGGCCGACACGCCGCCCACGTCGGCGCCCAATGCGAGCAAACACGCGCCCAGCGTGCCGAACGTGGCGATCACGTTTTCTTTGGCGATCAGCCCCACAACGGCCGCCACCGCAAACACCCAACCGTAGGCGCCCAACTGCGAACCGAACCCGAGCGGCGTAAACAGCGGTTGCACCAACTGCCCCAACGAAGCGAGTATGGAACGGTCCATGCCGTTCTCGCCCACGTACCGCCACGACCAATCCAAATGCGTGAACAGCCAGATGAGCACGGTGGACACGAAGATCACGGTGAACGCCTTTTTCACAAAGTGTTTGGCTTTATCCCACAAGTGCAACATAAGGTTGCGAAAACGCGGCCAATGATAGGCGGGCAACTCCATGATAAAGGGCGGCGTTTCTCCTTTGAGCGTGGTGTTGCGCATCAGTAAAACGCTTACGACGGCGGCCGCCATGCCCAGCAAATACATACAAAAGGTGATCGCCTCGGCGTTGCCCACCCCGAAGTGTTGCACCACCCCGCCCGCCACGGCGGTGAGTATGGGCAGTTTGGCGCCGCACGAGAAAAAGGGGATCACGCGCACCGTGGCCGTTCGCTCTTTGTCGTCGGCCAACGTGCGGGTGTTGATCATGGCGGGCACCGCGCACCCGAACCCCATGATCATGGGCAAAAACGCGCGACCCGAAAGCCCGAAACGGCGAAAGATCTTATCGAGCACAAAGGCGATACGCGCCATATAGCCGCTGTCTTCGAGCAACGAAAACCACATAAACAGCAGTAGTATCTGCGGCAAAAAGCCGAGCACGGCAAACAGTCCGCCCAACACGCCGTCGGCCGTGAGGCTCGACAGCCACCCCACCGAGATCGCGCCGCCCACCGCGTCGGTGATAAGGCCGAACAGCGCGTCGAACGCGTTGAACAAAATGACCCCCGGCGAAAACACCGCGCCGTCGTAAAATATGCCCACAAACGTTTCCATGCGCGCCGAGAGACCGAGTTCATCGAGCGAGGGCAACCCGCCGCCCAGGCTCGCCCACGCGCCGATGTATAAAAAATCTTCCGAGAACGTGACGTGAAAAATAGCAAACAAGATGACCGCAAACAAAGGGAGCGCCCACACGCGGTGGGTGAGCACCTTGTCTATCTTATCCGATCTTGTCAGCTTTTCCCGCCGCGCCTTTGTTTTGACGGCAGCCAACCGCTCGGCGATATATGTATAGCGCGCGTCGGCGATCGCCGCCTCGAGATCGGCGTTGTCCGCCGTTTGCGCAACGATCGCCGCCGCCTCGTCGTTTGCCGGCGCGATCTCGTCGCGCTCTAAAAGTTTTACCGCATGAAAGAGCGGCGAGGGCACGTTTTGGCGAGCGTACGCGTCCGCAACGGGCGCAAGCGTTTGCCCCCAACGTTCTTCGAGCACGCTACGCCCTTTGCGCGCCGCGGGCAATGCCGCCGCCCGCGCCATGAGCTCGGGCACGCCGCTGCCGTTACGCGCCGAAATGGCCACCACGGGCACGCCCAAGCGTTCTTCGAGCGCGCGCACGTCTATTTTGTCGCCCGCCTTTTCCACTTCGTCCATGCGGTTGAGCGCCACGATCATAGGTAAGTCTGTTTCCAACAGTTGGGTGGTAACATACAAATTGCGTTCGAGGTTGTCGGCGTCTACGATATTGATGACCCCGAACGGCGCGCCTTCCAAAAGATAGCGACGGGCGATCTCCTCTTCGGGCGTATAGGGCGAAAGCGAATAAATGCCGGGCAGATCCACCACCGCGATAGGCTCGCTCCCCTTTTTATACACGCCCTCTCGCTTTTCCACCGTAACGCCCGGCCAGTTGCCCACATGCGCCGACGCGCCCGTCAGCGCGTTGAAAAGCGTAGTCTTGCCGCAATTGGGATTGCCGCACAGTGCAAACGTTTTCATATTTCCACCTCCACGCACGCCGCTTCCGTTTTGCGCAACGTCAGTTCGTAGCCGCGCACCGTTACTTGTATCGGATCGCCCAACGGCGCCTTTTTGCGCATTTGCACGGGCGCGCCCACCGTTACGCCCATATCGAACAAGCGGCGGCGCATCTTTCCTTCTCCTTGCACCGAAAGCACCTTGCCGTGCTCGCCCGCCTTACATTCGCTGAGTAGTTTTGCCATACTTTATTACCCTTACCTCCTTTTACGCCACGATGACCGCGGCGGCCAGCTTTTTGTCGAGGCACAGCCGCCCCTCTTTTACCGCCACGATCACACTGCCGCCCGAACTTGCTATCAGCGTGATCGCCCCGCCCTCGCATAGACCCAGCTCGCGCAACCGCTTGCCCGTTTTCTCGTCGGCGCGCACCTTTCGCACCGTTAATTCGCGCCCGTACGGCGCCACCGTTATCGGCATACGTTTATAACCTCCGTTAACATTGTTAATTACGGTTAATATTATAGCGCGCAATCACGCGTTTGTCAACAAAAAAGTTAACCTAAATTAAAAAAATTCGCAAAAGAATTCGGTAGCTTTTTTTGCGAATGTTTGGTATACTGATATACGGATATGAAAAACGAAAGCAACAATCTTTCCGTTTCGGCGGAAGACTATTTGGAAGCCGCCTTGTGCCTGACCTTGCAAGGCGAACGGATCAAAGTGACCAGCATTGCCGAAAAGCTGGGCGTTTCCAAGCCGGCCGTTACCAACGCGCTCAACGAACTGGCCGCCAAGGGGTATTTGCAAAAACAGCCCTACGGCGACATTCGCTTGACCGACGAGGGGCAAACCGCCGCCCAACGCGTGTACGACAAGCACAAATTGTTGCGCGATTTTCTGTGCGCGCTCGGCGTTTCGCCCCAAGCGGCCGAAATAGACTGCTGTAAAATAGAGCACGACCTCTGCGACGAAACCATTGCGTGCATTCGGCGCTTTATGCGCAAGTAGATTGTTCGTCTCGGGGGGATTCGTGCATTGCGCGCACCTCGGCAAGCCGCACTTTTTTAAGCAATGCGAACACGCCGTAGGCCGCCGCCGCCACGCCCACCGTCACGGTGAGCGCCACGGTTGCCGCGCCCCAAATCTGTCCGTTGCCGAACTCGGCCGCCACCGTGCCGCCGAAATTGTAAACGGCGTGCAAAAAGGCGCACGCAAACACATTGCGGCACAGTAGCATGACCACGGCACACATGGCGCCGATCAAAAAGCTATACCCCACTTGCGCCAACACCGACAGCGGATCGGACGACAGCAAGTTCACTAAGTGTAAGGCGCCGAACAGCGCGGACGAGGAGATCACCGCCCAAAACGCGCCCTTTCGCGTGGGCGGGAACACGCGCAACAAAAGCGGCAAGATAATGCCGCGAAACACCGTTTCTTCCAACAACCCCACAGACACGCAATATAAGCCGAACCACGCGTAGTTGCTTGCCGTGGCATGCACCCACACGCTGCCGTCGACCAAACCGATGATAGGCGCGTTGTTTACCGCCACCGCCAAAAAGGGCAAAGACAGCAAAAAGCCGCGCGCGCGGCCGCTAAAACCGTGTATGCGAAAGCCGAGGTCGAGCGCCAATAGCGTGAGCAAAACAAACCCCGCCAAGCGAAAGATCGCATTGCCGAGGTTACGCGCGTTCGCGCCGCCCTCCCCCATGAAAAGCTTGCCCAATTTTTCGCCGGGCAACAGCACGATGCCCGCGGTGAACAACAGCACAACGCCCACGCCGAACAGCGGCGATTTTCGCAAAGCAAACCGATCGCGGCCGAACAGCCGCGTTTTTTCGGTGGACGCGTCGGTCATTTGCGCGACCGTCCGTTGCTCTTTTTGCCCGCGCCGCGCGCGGCCGCTTTGGCCGACTTGCGCGCTTGTTGCACGGCGGGATACACGATGAGCGCTATAAAGATCACGATGCAACCCAAGATCACGATCTCTTGCCAAGTGAGTTTGATAGTGTCGTTGCCTACCGCCGCCGCAGTGCGTCGCACTGTTTCGGCGCCCATATACAGCTCGTAAACGGGCGTGCCGCCGCTTGCGTCCACCGTGCCGCGCACGCTCATGGCAATGGAGCCGTTCACGTCGGTGCGCACCATGTTTTGGTCGGTAAAGCCGAGCGAGCGCAACCTTTCTATCACCTCACCGTGCGGGTGTCCGTACTTGTTGTCCTCGCCGCAAGAGATGATCGCTTTGATATTGGGTCGGTTTTCTTGGGTGGTGAGCGTCTCTATAAACGCCTCGCTCGACGAAGTGCGACTGCCGTGGTGCCCCAGCTTGAACACGTCCACCGTGAAATCCTCGGTGAACACGGCGTAGTTACCTTCGCCCTTTTTTGCCAACGCCACAAAGTTGGCCTCCGCCTCTTTTTCGGCGTCGCCCGACAGCATGAACCGCTTGCCTTGGTATTCGAGCAGCATAACGGGCGAATAGTTGTTGTTGTCGGTATACGTAAGTTCGGACACGAAAAAGGTGAACGTATAGTAGTCGGGGTCGCTCTCTTGCAACCCCTCGGGCGAGATCACCGCGTCTCGGCCGTTCGTCAAAAAGTTGGTCACGATCACTTCGCTTGCCGCGCCGTCTACCCGCCCTTCGTACGCCGCGCGTATGGCGTTATCGTACGCAAGCGTGGTTTTTATATTGTTCTTGTTGTTTTGGGTGCGATCCAAGATATCGGTGGCGGGGTCTACGAAGGTGTCGCCCGCCTCGCCGTCTTTATACCGAGAATACACGCTCGGACGGTAAAACGTTTTGGCGGGGTACTTTTGCAAAACGTCGTACATGCCGCCGCAATGGTCGCTGTCGGGGTGCGTGAGCACGGCAAAATCGAAATACTCGATATCGTTGCCCTCGGCGTCGTTGATGTTTTCTTCTATGTAGCGCAAAAGATTTTGCTTGTTTTTGGTGTGCGTGTCGCCCGCGTCGATCAGCATGGTGCGATCGTCGGGAAACTCTATGATGCATGCGTCCCCTTGCCCCACGTCCACAAAGTGCACGTTAAGGTCGCCGCCCAGCTCGATAACTTCTTGCGTGGCGAGGCCGTCGTACTTTTCTTCCACCGTTTTGACAAGGCCGAATTTGCGGTTGATGGCGTCCGTCCAGATCAGACTGATCAGCAATGCGGCAATGAGGATGGCCGCCGCCGCCACGCGCGCTATCCATATCTTTTTGTTGTTACGGCTCTTTTGTCCCGCCATGCGCCACTCTCCTTATCTTTTATATGTCCGCGATCTTGGCTTTGGCCGCGCGGTATCCCGTTTCGATCATTTCTTCCCAACCCGTTTTGCTCACCGAAGAAAACTTGGCGGTGTCGGGCGCGATGATCACGTCGCTGTGCCGCAAACCGTTTACCGACGCATTGGCCAGCACGATCTGCATGGTGGCTTTGAGAACGTCGAACAAGCCCGTGGAAGACGTACCGCCGCCCCGCGTGGGGTGCACGTCTACCGTGACCACGCGGGTCGCGCCCAGCATGCGGCAAACGTCGGCGGGTATGTTGTTGAGCAAGCCGCCGTCGCACAAGTGTTTGCCCGCCAAACTGACGGGACGGTACAAAACGGGCACGGCGCAAGACGCGGCCACGGCAATGCTCACGCTGCCGCTGTCTAACACCGCTTGTTTGGCTTGCACGATGTCCACCGCCACGGCGGCAAACTTTCGTTTGAGTCGGTCGAATTCGGTCGCCCCGATAAGGTCTGTTACGATACGGGCAATGCGCATGGGATCGTTGGGCGTGATGAGTATGCCGTTATGCAAATCTTTGAACGAAAGCGTAGACGCATAACGGATCATCGTGTCGGCGGAAATGCCCGCCGCATACAGCGCGCCCACCAAAGCGCCCGCGCTGGTGCCCACCACCATGTCGAACGTTACGCCCGCCTCTTCCATGGCTTTGATCGCGCCGATGTGCGCAAACCCGCGCGCACCGCCGCCGCCCAAGCATAGGGCGGTTATCCGTTTAGGCTGTTTTTCCTTTTTTCGTCCGAACATACAGATGTATTATATGCCTTTTGCCGTCTTTTCGATACTCTCCGTCCACAGCCGCACGCTTGCGTCGCTCGGCATGTTCCAAGCGCCGCGCGGCGAGAACGAAAAGCCTACCGACACGCCGTCGGGCGCGCACGAGCGCTTGAACTGCGACGCGAAAAAGCGTTTGTAAAACCGCGCCAACGCGCTCTCGTAAGCGCTCGGCTTGCCGCCGAACGCCGCCGCCGCATACAGCAATGTTTTTTGGGGCGTGCAACCGCACTGCACCGCATAATACATAAAGAAATCGTTTTGTTCGAACGAACCGATCGCGTCTTCCGTTTTTTGCGCGATCTTGCCCGATTTGGCGGGCAACAGTTCGGGGCTTATATCGGTGTTCAACACGCTTAAAAGCGTTTCGCCCAAGCGGCCGCCCAACCGTTTGGCCTCGTAGGCCACCAAAAATTTAACAAGCGTTTTGGGCACCGACGCATTCACGCCGTACATGCTCATATGGTCGCCGTTATACGTGCACCAACCGAGCGCCGCCTCGGACAGATCGCCCGTGCCCACCACAAGGCCGCCCTCGCGGTTGGCAATATCCATAAGCACCAACGTGCGCATTCTGGCTTGCGCGTTTTCAAACGCCGCGTCGTGCTCGTCGAGCGGGTGCCCGATCTCTTGCAAATGACGGTTCACGCTCTCGCAAATATCCACGGTGCGGCACTCGGCGCCCGCCGCCTCGGACAGCGCCGCCGCGTTGCCCGCCGTTTGTTCGCTCGTACCGAGTCCCGGCATGGAAAGCGCCACCAAGTTTTTGCGGGGCAACGAGGCGCGGTCGAGCGCGCGCATGCACACAAGCAGCGCCAACGCCGAATCGAGGCCGCCCGAAACGCCCAATACTGGTTTATGTAATCCCGTGTGCTCCATGCGCTTAATAAGCCCCTCGGCTTGCGCGGTGAGTATGCGTTCGGCTTGCGCGTCCGCGGTATCGCCTTGCGGCACATACGGCAACTTGCATACCGTGCGGCGAATGGCGCCCTTCCATTCGGGCAACACGCATTCGTCAAAACAAGCCACGCCGTTGTCGAGCGAGGGCAAAATGATATCGGTGCGCGCCCGCTCGAACAGCAAACGATCGGTGTCTATATCGGCCACGGTCAGTTCGTTTTGCTCGAACGGCGCGTTCTCGGCCAGCACCTTGCCGTTTTCGGCGATCACGGCGTGCCCCGCATACACCGCGTCGGCGGTGCTTTCGCCCCGCCCCGCGTCGGCATGCACGTAGCCCGTTGCCGTTTTCAGCGATTGGCTTTGCACCAGCATGCGCCGCACGTCCGCCTTGTCCGCCGTTTCGCACGTGGCCGAGGGGTGCACGGTGACAAGCGCGCCGCTGTTGCAAGACGGCGGTACGGCCGCCCACAGATCCTCGCCGATCTCCACGCCCACCGACACGTTGGCGTTAATACGGAAAGTGCGCTGTCCGAACGCGCAATACATCTCGTCTAAATAGATCACGTCGGTGTCTTTGCCGGGCGTTGCGAAATAGCGCGCCTCGTTGCGATCGCCGCAAGCGGGCACGTGCGTTTTGGGCACCACGCCCAACAACTCGCCGCCGCGCAACACCGCGCACGCATTAAACAGCTTGCCGCCGTGCCGCACGGGCAACCCCACAAACAAGAACATGGCATAGTCTTTGGTAGCGTCCGCTATCGTGCGGAGCGCGTTTTTGGCGCCGTCTATCAACGTTTTTTGCAAGAACAGATCGCCGCACGTGCAACCCGTTATACTCAGTTCGGGGAACACCAACAGTTCCACGCCCTCTTTGTTTGCCTTGGCCGCGATCTCTATGATGTGCGTTGCATTGCGCGCGGGATCGGCCACCTCCACCACGGGATTGGCCGCTGCCGCCCGTAAAAAACCGTTGTTCATGTTCCTCTCCTTTTTTTTCTTTTATTTTGTATATTTATTTGTTTTTATCCGTTTGTTTCCACGCAACCGCCATATCGGCAAAATAGGCGTGCACGCAACCGTTGTCGGTCAGTTCGGGATGAAAAGAGGTGACCAGCATGTTGTTTTGCCGCGCCGCCACGATATGCCCGTTCAGCTCGGCCAAGGCGCGCGCCTCGCCGTATACCCGCTCGATCCACGGCGCGCGGATAAACACCAACTCCATGGGCTGCGGCGAAAATTCGGCCACCCTTTCGCGTACGGAAAAACTGTCTATCTGCCGTCCGTAGGCGTTGCGGCGCACGCGCATTTGCATAACGCCGATATGCGGCTGTTCTCCCTCTATCTCTTCGGCTAACAGTATAAGCCCCGCGCACGTGCCGAACACGGGCAGTCCCGCGCGGATACGTTCGCGCAACGGCTCCATGATACCGAACAATCCCAGCAGCTTTCCGAGCGTGGTGCTCTCGCCGCCCGGCAAAATCAAGCCGTCTATGTTTTCCAACTGTTCGCGCTTGCGCACTTGCACGCTGCGCACGCCTATGCGGGCAAGCGCTTGCTCGTGCTCGATCACCGAGCCTTGCAACGCCAAAATGCCCACGGTTATGTCTTTGTATCGTTCGTTTGTCATACAGCGCTCGATTTCTTTACGGCCGCCCGCCCGAATTTACCAACCGCGGTTGGCCAATTTTTCTTGCTCGTTGAGCGTGGAAAGCTCGATGCCGCGCATGGGCGCGCCCAAATTCTCGCTCACTTCGGCGATCAGCTTGGGGTCGTTGTAGTGCGCGGTGGCCAGCACGATGGCGCGCGCCGTCTTTTTGGGGTCGCTCGATTTGAAAATGCCCGATCCCACAAACACGCCTTCGGCGCCCAGCGTCATCATGAGCGCGGCGTCGGCGGGGGTGGCCACGCCGCCCGCGGCAAAGTTGACCACCGGCAGTTTTTTGTTTTCGGCCACGTATTTTACCAAATCGTAAGGCGCGCCGATCTCTTTGGCATAACTCATAAGTTCTTCGGCGGGCTTGTTGGAAAGCAAGCGAATCTCGCTCATCATTTGGCGCATGTGCCGCACGGCCTCCACTACGTTGCCCGTGCCCGCCTCGCCCTTGGTGCGGATCATAGACGCGCCCTCGCCGATACGGCGGAGCGCCTCGCCCAAATTACGCGCGCCGCACACGAACGGCACGGCAAAATCCCACTTGTTGATGTGGAAAGCGTCGTCGGCGGGCGTGAGCACTTCGGACTCGTCGATATAATCGATGCCCAACGCCTCCAAAACGCGCGCCTCGGTGATGTGGCCGATACGCGCCTTGGCCATCACGGGAATGGTAACGGCTTTTTGAATGCCCTTGATCATGGCGGGGTCGCTCATGCGCGCCACGCCGCCGTCGCGCCGAATGTCCGCCGGCACGCGTTCGAGCGCCATGACCGCCACCGCGCCCGCCTCTTGCGCGATCTCCGCCTCGGCGGGGGTGGTCACGTCCATGATCACGCCGCCCTTGAGCATTTGCGCCAAATTTTTGTTCAGTTTGTTTTGGTCTTGCTTTGCCATGATGTTTTGTATATCTCCTTTTTTATTGCTCGTATCGTTTTGTTGTGTCCGCCGCTTACAGCGCTTGCACCGTTACCGCCAACTTGGCCGATATTTCGGCGTAGCATTTCACGGTCACGGTATAGCGCCCCAACGACTTGATGGGTTCGGCGATCACTATTTTTTTCTTGTCCACTTCTATGCCCTTGGCCGCCAACGCGTCGGCAATGCTTTGGGTGTTGAGCGCGCCGAACAGCTTGCCGTTTTCGCCCACCTTGATCTTCACCGTTATGCTTTCCGCATCTAACTTCTTTTTAAGCTCGGCGGCCGCCGCTTTTTCCACCGCCTTGCGGTGCTCGGCCGCCTCGGCCGAAATGCGCGCGCTGTTCACGCTGGACGCCGTGGCCTCTTCGGCCAAGTTGTTTTTGAACAAAAAATTGCGGGCGTAGCCGTCGGATACGTTCACGATCTCGCCCTTTTTGCCTTGTCCTTTCACGTCCGCTTTGAGTATTACTTTCATATATCCTTCTCCTTTCCGTCTTTTATAAAAACGCGCCGCCGCGATTTTTTTGCCCCCGTTTGCTATCCGTCAACCGAGCGCCCAATCGAGCAGTTTGCGCACGTTGAGCACGCAGTCGGCCAGTCCCAAAAACCCCAACACGAGCATGCCCCACTCGTAAAACACCGCGGCCGCCGCCATCGATAGCCAAAACACCGCCATGGCCGTGACCCGCGCCGCCTTGCCCGTAAAGCGGCCGAGCGTGTGATACAATAGCGTGATACCGCACAGCGCGGTGGGCAACGTGACCATGGCGTTGATCACCGCCGTTGCCACGGGACGCATGGGCGCATAAAAGGCCGTCAAGCCGAACGCCAACGCGGGCAACGCGCCGCCCGACAAATACGTTTTACCCAACCGAAATTCGCGCATGCGCGGCGACAACGCAAGCGTGCCGTCCGCGCTCGCCGCCGCAAGTCCGCCCGCGCCCGCCAAGCCGCCCGCAAACACGCCGAATCCCGTCAGATACCACAAGAAGTCGCCTTCCAATTCGCGCGCCACGCGCGACGCATACACCGCCAACGTTTCGGCCGCATACAGCTCGTCCGCCGCGGTAAGCGGCGCGTGCCCCAGATGTTCGGCCGTGCGCGTTTTGTAATAGCGCGCGGCCAAGCGCGCCAACACGGGATCGTCGGCAAGCTTTGCGTACGCGTCTGCCACCGCCGCCGTAGGCGATACGCCCGTGGCCAAAGCGAACACGCCGAGCGTGACGCAAACGGCCGCCAAAGCCGCTGTGGCGCACAGCGCAAGTTCCCATACAAGCGGCAGTTTTTTGCGCAATGCCCGCGGCACCGTAAGCAAAGCCAACACCGCCGCCCCCGTTATCGGGAAAACGTGCGCGCCGTGTAAAGCCGCGCCCGCCGCCGCCAAGAGCGCGGCGCCCGCGGGCAACACCCACAGCCCTACCGTTACGCTGAGATAATACAGCAACACCGCCGCCGCGGGCACCGTTGCCACGCTTATGCTCGGCGCCACTGCGCTTGCGGCCAACAGCAACAACGCCACGCCGCCCACAATGGGATACACGCATTTTTTTGCCGAACGTTCCACCTCTGTATTGTATACCAACCGCGTGCAATTGTCAAATCATTCGCAGAACGGGAAAGAGATTTCTGTTGCCTTTCTCTTGCTGATAAGGGCAAAACAAGCACACGCCGACGCAGCTGCAACAAATAGGCATCGCCTCATTCATAACAATAAAAAAAGCGGATTGCTCCGCTCGCTTGGTTTTGCGAAAATAGCGTTACATGGGCGCCAACGTTAACAATAGCCCCACGGCCACGCTGTATGCGTATAGCCCTATCATGATATACACGTTGTGCACGGCGGGACGGTTTTTGCGCAAGAGCACGGCAAGACCGATGCCCGCATTCACGCTAAGACCCGCCACGGCGGCACCTAAAGTGATACTGCCGCGCGCAAACATTTGCGCCAACACCACGCTGCCCGCGCAGTTGGGCACAAGCCCGAGTACTCCCGCCAACAACGGCTGATACCATTTGGCCGCCGTCAAAAAGCTCTCTAACCGCGCCTCGCCCACATAGTAGAGCGCCACGGCGAACACCGCGTTCACCGCCAAGATATACGCGGCCACGGTAAGGGTGTGCAACAGCGGGTGCAACACAAAGCACTTGAAATCGAACTGCTTTTTTTGCACGGACGGCTCGTCCGCGCAAGCGACCGCCCCTTCTTTAATATCTTCTTCGCTATGCGCGCCGAACCGTTTGCGTTCGTCGGCATGGTCGCGGCCATGTTCGTGCTCGTGCGAATGCTCGCCCAATTCGTGGCGGTGGCACCCTTTGAGCACCGCCGCTGCGGGGTCCATCTCGGTAAGTTCGCGCTTGCGCAACAAAAAGTTGAGCGCATACCCCGCAATGAGCGCGACCGCCAACTTGCAACCGAGCAACACGCCCAACTTGGCCAAAGACTGCGCCGTGGGCGCGCTCAGCAAAATGGGCACGGCCTCGTCGCTGGTGGCAATGAACACGGCAAACAGCGTGCCCAGCCGAATGCTGCGACGGCTGTACAGATCGGCCGCCACCACGCCGAATCCGCATTGCGGCAAAATACCGCATGCGCCGCCGATCAACGGCGCCCACTTGCCGCGCAACACCTTATGCAGTTTTATTTTGGAAACGGCGTGATACTCGAACACCTCTATGAGCACGTGCATAACAAGTAGCCATGGCACGAGTTTCAAGGTGTCGAGTAAAGCGTCTAATAGCGCATCGATCATTCTTTGTTTTCTTCGCCGTGGGAGATTTCCTCTTCGGCGGGCGCGTTGTCCGCGTCCGTCGCCCTATCGTTCGTATTGCCGCCGATGAGCACCGGCTCCGGCTCGTCGGGCGTTTCTTTGCCGTCTTTCTCTGTTTCCTCTTTGCGTTCTTGCTTTTCTTCGCGGCGGTCGCGCACCGTACCCATCAATTTTTCCAGCCCGCTCTGTTCCTCTTCGGGCACGGGGTTCACTTTCACGCGCACTTCGAGCACACGCTTGGTGTTCGCTTTGGTCACGGCGATCTCCAAATTTTCAAACGTGAGTTTGTCGCCCGCCGCGGGGATCTTGCCGAGCTGTTCGGTGACCCAACCGCCCACGGTGGTGGAATCGAACTCCTCTTTCACGTGCATACCGAATCCCTCGAAAAGGTCTTCGAGATTGTGCGTGCCCAACACAAGGTAAGTGTCGTCGGCCACTTTGCGGCTGAGCACTTCCACTTCGTCGTGCTCGTCGTAGATCTCGCCCACCAATTCTTCGAGGATATCTTCCAGCGTGATGATGCCCTCGGTGCCGCCGAACTCGTCTACCACCACCGCCATGTGGATCTTGGCCTTTTGCAACATGCGCAGCACGGTGCTTATCTTCATGCCGGGCGCCACGCACACCACCGGTTGCACAATGCTTTTTACCGTTTCGGGGCGCGACTTGGCGGGCAGACGCAACAGCTTGTAAAAGTCTTTTTCGTGCACGATGCCGATGATGCTGTCTATGGTCTTGCAATACACGGGCATGCGCGAAAAGCCGTTTTCCGAAAACAGTTCGGTCACGGCGTCTAAGCGTTCGCTCTCTTCCACCGCCACCACGTTCACGCGCGGCACCATGATGTCGTCTACGTCCAGATCCTCGAACTCGATGGCCGAACGGATGAGCCGCGATTCGTGCTCGTCGATCCCGCCCTCGTTTTGCGCCGTTTCCACATACGTAATCAGCTCGTCCTCGGTAATGCCCGACGCTTTCTTGTTTTTGATACGCCCTATCAGCTTTTTCCACGGCACCAAAATGATGTCGATGGGAAACAGCAAGATAATGAAAAACCACAAAAAGGGCGTTATGCGCATGGCAAACCCTTCGGCAAAGTTTTTGGCCAGCGTTTTGGGCGTGATCTCGCCGAAAATAAGCACGGCCACCGTAACGGCCGCCGTAGACACCACGGCCGCCGCTTGCTCGTTTTTGATAAGCCCCGCAAATAAAATGGTGGCAAGCGTAGACGCCGCGATATTTACGATGTTATTGCCGATCAAAATGGTGCTGAGCAGTTTGTCGTAGTGTTCGAGCAAACGCAACACCTTTTTGGCCGCGCGGTTCCCGTCCGCCTCCAGCGTTCTGAGCCGTATTTTGTTTACGGTAGAGTACGCCATTTCCGATGCCGAGAAAAACCCCGACATGAGTATCAACAATACAATGGCTACCAGTATTCCTATTTGGGATGGGTCCATTTCGTTTATTTCTTACCCCTTACAAATAAAATATGCTTATTGCAAGATTATATCACACTTTTTGCGCGCGTTCAACTGTTTTGCGCCTGTTTTGCAAGATTGCCCGCCGTGCATAGGTTTTGCATTGTTCGGTCTATATATAAAAAAGAAAGGCGATTGTTCCCTTTCGCCTTTCCTTTTGTCGTTTTTTACGGTTATTTGCCGTATTTGTCTTCGCTGCTCCACGAATACATTTTGCGCAACTCCGCGCCTACTTGTTCGAGCGGGTGCTCGGCCTCCAAACGTCGTTTGGCGTTAAAGTGCGCGCGGCCGTTGTTGTTCTCGGCGATCCAAGCGGACGCAAAGGTGCCGTCTTGGATCTCTTCGAGCACCTTTTTCATTTCCTTTTTGGTTTCTTCGGTAATAATGCGTTTACCGATTTGATAATCGCCGTATTCGGCGGTGTCCGAAACGGAATAGCGCATAAAGCCGAACCCGCCGCGGTAGATAAGATCCACAATGAGTTTCATTTCGTGTATGCATTCGAAGTAGGCGTTTTGCGGATCGTAGCCCGCCTCGCACAGCGTTTCGAAACCCGCTTTCATGAGCGCGGTAACGCCGCCGCACAGCACCGCTTGTTCGCCGAACAAGTCGGTTTCCGTTTCGCACTTAAAGGTGGTTTCCAAAACGCCCGCGCGCGCGCCGCCGATACCCGCCGCATACGCCAGCGCGATCTCCAACGCTTTGCCCGTGTAGTTTTGCTCCACCGCCACCAAGCAAGGCACGCCCTTGCCCTCTACGTATTCGCTGCGCACCGTGTGGCCGGGGCCTTTGGGCGCGATCATAAACACGTCTACATTGGCAGGCGGCACAATCTGTTTATAGTGAATGTTAAAGCCGTGCGCAAACGCCAACGCCTTGCCCTCGGTAAGGTGCGGCTCGATCTCTTTATAGATCTTGGCTTGTTTCTCGTCGGGCGTGAGCATCATAACAATGTCCGCTTTTTTGGCCGCGTCGGCCGCCGTCATAACGGTAAGCCCCGCCTTTTCCGCCTCTTTCCAACTCTTGGAGCCGCTGTATAACCCCACGACCACGTTCACGCCGCTGTCGTGCAAGTTGCGCGCATGGGCGTGGCCTTGACTGCCGTAGCCGATCACGGCCACCGTTTTCTTTTGCAACCGATCGAGTTTGCAATCTTGTTGATAGTAAATTTTCGCCATAAATCAAAACCTCCGCCTTAATGAAAATATTTGCTATAGTATACGCCCCGTTGCGCGATTTGTCAATTTATTTTACCGAAAATCTACCGTAAAATCATTTACAAACCCAATAAGATGTGCTATCATTAAAAAAGCAAATCATAAAAGGAGGTAAAAAACCATGGCTTCTAAGAGTGATTATTTCGGTCTCCCTTACATCGTTAGCGTGATCCTTGCCATTATCCCCTTTACGGCTTGGCTCTTCGGTTTCATCACGCGTTTTATGGAGGGTAAGATCATTGCGGGCATCATTCGTTTGATCGGTCTCGGCTTTATCCTTTGGATCGTCGATTTGATCATGATGATCGTGTCCAAGCACATCTTGCGCTTGTTACCGGTGTAACAAATCCTTTTATTACAAGAGAAAGAACGGTTCGAAAGAACCGTTCTTTTTTAATGTTTATGCTTTTATCGCGCCGCCCTTCTCGCTTTGCCATAACACAGCAAGGCATACACGCCTATCAGCACGGCGGTGCTTGCCGCCAACACGGCATACATAACGCCCACGGGCACGGCATGCCCGAAAAAATATAAGCGTGCGTCCACCGAATCGGCAATACTCTTAACAACGTCTTGCGGCCAACCCAACCCTTGCATTTCTTTGAGCACGCCCGCCAAAGCGTGGTTGCGCATAAGCGACGTGCCGTATGTGCCCGGCAGAAAAGACAGCGCGTGCCCCATGCCCTTGCCCAACTGCGAAATGGGCATGTACGCGCCGCAAATAAACCCGTAACCGGCGCTCACCACCGTGCCCACCGCTTGCATTTGCCCTTGCGTGGAAAGAAAAAAGTTGATAACGGAAGAAAGCGCGGCGCCGAACAAAACGAGCAACAACATATCGAGCGCCAATAACAAAACGTCCGTTGCCCGCATGTACCAACCCAACGCGGCCACATACACAAGCCCCGACGCCATGGCAACGCCGCAAATGATGAGCGTTGTGGCCACGGTGGCAATGTAGTAAGACAGCGCCAACACCGACCGCCGCACGGGCGACACGGCAAAGTCGCTTGCCGCGCCCGTCGTTTTATCGGTCACCATGAGCATGTTGGAACAAAAGGCCACCGTCACGCAACAGACCGCCAGCAAAGAGGATAATAGTTGCCCGCCCACCGCGGCGTTCACAAGCTTTAGCGGCGCGCCTTGCGGCATGGCGGCGATAAACGAGTTTTTGAACACCCTTGCCAAAAACGCAGCGTATAGCAACAACAAAATGAGCGGCGTGACAAGCGACGTTAAAAACATCACCTTGTCTTTGAAAAATATTTTGATATGGCGCCGAACGAGCGCCCACAGCGTATACACAGTCTATACCTCCGTAAGCGCGGCGCCCGTCACCGCCAAAAAAACGTCGTCCATTTTTCCCTTGGTCACCTCGTAATCCACAAACACTTCGGGGTGCGCGTTGATAAGCGCGGTGGCCGCGGCCGTATCGGGCACGGCGATACGAAAAACGCCGTCGCCCGCTTTTTGCGCCGATACATCGAGCGTTGCCACCGCTTGTTCGTCCGCGCCGTACAGCGTGATAAAATCGCCCGTGTACTTATTTTTCAAATACAGCGGCGTGCCCTCGGCCGCCTTTTGCCCCTTGCTGATGATCACAACGTTGTCGGCCTCCGTCGCCTCTTCCATGTAGTGCGTTGTCAATAAAACGGTCAGCCCTTCCTCGCGGCGCAACGATCCGATCACCCGCCAAATGGTTTGGCGCGTTTGCGGATCCAACCCCGTGGTGGGTTCGTCCAAGATCAATAGTTTGGGGCGGTGCAACAACGCGCGGGCAATGTCTATCCGCCGCCGCTGGCCGCCCGAAAGTTTGCCCACGGGGCGCTTTAACAGCGCTATTAGATCCAACCGTTCGGTCAGTTCGTTCAACCGTTTCGTAAAGGCCTCGCCGACAATGCCGTACAGCGCCGCGCGGCTCATAAGATTATCGCGCACCGACAGTTGCTTGTCGAGCACCGAATTTTGATACACCACGCCCAATCTGTCTTTTACGGCGTCGGGGCGTTCGTCTATGTTCACGCCGTCGATGATCACCGTGCCGCCGTCTTTACGTAACTGCCCGCACAGCATGGCAATGGTGGTGCTTTTGCCCGCGCCGTTCACGCCCAAAAACGCAAACAACTCGCCGCGGCGCACGTGAAAACTCAAGTCGTTCACGGCGTGCACCTCGCCGAACGATTTATGCAAATGCTCTATCTGTATCATACCTGCAAATACTACCCCTCCCCGTTAACGTTTGCCGTTCGCGGGGCGTTGTTTTATTTTTGTATGCGCCACTCGCACGTTACCGTTTCGGATAATTCCACGTCTTCGGGGCGGGTAGCCACCGCGTCGTTCACCGCCGCCGCGCGCATCATGCGAACGCCGCCGCCGAACGAGGCGGCATATTCCACGCCCGCCAATTCGCCCAAACGCACGCCCGCCGCCGCCGCGATCGCCGCCGCGTCCTCTTTGGCCGCCGCCACCGCGCGCGCAATAAGCGCCTTGCGAGGCGACGCGTCGGTCAACAAATAACTTTGCCGCCATGCCGCGCCGTTTTTTTCCAGCGCATCGGCAATGCCCTCTATGCGCTCGTCCGAAACGGGCAACGTCAGCTTGATGTCGGCGTGCGCATGATAGGCCGCTTTGCCGTCGCGACGCACGGCCGAAACGCCCGCGCCGCCCGTTACGGCCTCGCCGTCTTGCACGCCCGCCGCCGCCAACGCCCGCAACACCGCGTCCGTCTTTTCGCGCAACAGCCGCGCCGCCTCGTCGCTCTTTTTGTGCTCGGCAAACAGCTCGGCGCGAATAGCCACGCTGTCCGGCGCGAATTTATCGCTTGCATTCTGTGTCACTTTGATGGTTTCCATGTTTGTCTATCCTCCCGCACTTATATATAGGATCGTTTTATTCCCGTGCCGCCCGCGCGCCGATAAGATCTTTGCCGATCTCGTTTTCGTCGACTTTGGGGCAGACATAACGGTCTTTTTTCTTGCGGCGCTTATACACGACGGCCTTTTGGGGACAGCGGTGGTAGCACCCCAAACACGCCACGCATTTGTCGGCAAACCGCACGGCGCCCTCTGCCACGGTTATGTTGCCCGCGGGGCACACGGCCGCGCACTTGCCGCACAGCACGCATGCGTCCGTTACCGAGAAGTCGCGCGCAAGCTTGTACCATCGCGCCTTGTTTTTATAATATGTTTTTTCTTTGGGCTTGCGTTTGGCGGGCAACCTTTGCTCGCCCCGCAGCACCGCGGCCGTCACTGCGTCGATCGCGGCGTCCGCTTTTTTGAGCACGCGCTTGCCGTAAAAGCGGGGCACGGTGAACGTGAGCGTGTAATTTTCGGGCATTTTCAGCGCGTACACGCTTTGGATACGCAACCCGATTTGCTGTGCGTAACGGTATAAAAAAGCGTCCGCGCCGCCCAGCATACCGCCGTAATTGAGTACGGCCACAAGTTCTTTGGCACGGGTTAGCCGCGGCATCAGTTCGTATACATGCGCGGGCAAGCCGAACGAATACACGGGCGACACCAAAAACAGTTTATCGAATTCGCCGCCGTTGCCCGTGTAGGTGGGAATATACACGATGTCCCCGCCCAAAACGCACTGCATCCTCTTGGCGATATACAAACTGTTGCCCGTTGCGCTGAAATACAATATCCCGTTCATGCGTCGCTCCCTACCGTTTTTCAGTATAGCACATGCTTTTTGTTTTTTCAAGCGTATAACGGCAACAAAGCGTTGCCGTAAAAAAACGCCTTCGCATTATACGAAAGCGTTTTTGTTCATCGAGTCATCTTGTATGCGGTCAACGTTTTGCCGCAGCGGTCTTTTTCTTGCCGCTCTTTTTCTGCGACTGCAAATACATATACACCGTAACGGCTATGCCGCCCGCAGCCACGATCGCCGCAATGCAACCGAGCACGATGGCGGCGGTCTTAGACGACCCCGCCGTGCCGGGCACGAACGGCTGCGCGCCCGCCGCCATGATAGTTATGCCTTTATCGGCATAACTCTTGGCCGACGCCTCGGTCACATAGGTAACTTCCAACATGTTGCTCGAAGAAAGGTCGCTCTTTTTGAGCGTGAGCTTGCCGTCTTTGATATCGGACGCCGCCACGGCTTTGCCGTTTAGCAGCACGCTGCCCACTTGGTAACCCTCTTGCGCGCGCAACGTATACGTAATGCTCTTGCCCGTCACCTCGTCGATACCGCCCTTGCCGTCCGCCTTGGCCGATACCGTGCCGCCTATGCCGTTTACCGAAGCATATACATACTTGGCGTCGGCATTGGTGGCCGCTTGGCTGGTCTTTTTGAGTTGCACGATCTTAAACGGACTAAAGCTTTTTACTTGCGCGATCAAGCCGTATTGGGTAACGATCACGGGGATCTCTTCCACGCCCGTGATACGGCCGCTGTTATCGTGCTTGTAGTGATAGATCTTAAAAGTGGTGCCGGCGTCGTCGGGGCTGAACCCTTCGGGGAATCCGAACGCCACTTGCAAATAACTGCCGTTGGGGATCTTGGTGACCACGCCGCAAACTTGCAGGTCGATCTCGAACGTTGCCGAAGATACCACGTCCTCGTCTTTTATAGGCACGTTTTCTTTGAGCACCTCGTCCATTTCTTGTTCCCGCGCGGCGTTGGGTTTGTTGGCCACCAACAGCAACTGACTTCTTTGGCTTTCCGCATAGTAGTTGCCGTTTTCGTCCTTAAAATCGGTAATCGACAAGTCGGACGCGTCCAGCATTTTGGGATCGCCGAACACGTTCATGTACAAGCGACCGTCGTTGAACACCTTGCTGCAAACCACGCTTTTGCCCTTAAACGAATAGGTGAACGGATCGGGCACTTTGTCGCTCTCCACACCCACGAGATGCGTGGGCGTAAAGTAGTACAGCGTGTTGTTGTGAATATACATCTTGCTGGGCGTGAACGTAAACGTAATGGTCTTGTCGCCGTCCCATTGCACGTCGGAAACGATGGCGTGATCTTTCACGTTGTCGTTGCCGCGGGACGTGTAGAAATCCATGCCCACGTCTTGGGCGGTAGCGCCTTCGGTCAACTTGAGCGATGCGCTATACACCACGCGGATAGAGTACGTTTTATCCACCGGCCAACTGCCCGTGTTGGAAGGGTAATGCCCTATCACGCCGGGCGCGGGCACGTACGAGCCATGGGCATTGTTGAGATAGGGCGTGCTGGGCGCGCCGATGTAATCCGTCGTTTCGTCGAACGTCTTGCTATTATAATAATATTTCCATTCTTTGCCCGCATTTTCGCCATATTGCGGCTCGTTGGGATAGAAAGCGCCGCCGCTCTCATCGGGCGCTCGGTTTATCAAGGCAAACTGCACATACTCGTAAGCCGCATGCAACTTGATAGTCGATTCGGTTTCGGTGTGTACAAACATTGCCCCCACCATCTCATTGACGGCAATGGAATCGATCCACGGACCCCACACCACCTTTTTGGTGTCTTTATCGGTATCACCGAACCGAACCGCCATATATTTGCCTTCTTCGCGCAACGCTTCGGCGCCCTTGCCGTCGAACGATACGGTCAGTGTAAGGATCTTGCCCGTGTTGTTCGAAGACTCCGTATACGCCCCCTCTATGACCATGCCGTTGTCGTCGGTATCTTGGCCGTAGTCGTACGGCTTTACGGCGGGGTAGCGGAATTCGGCGCCGTTCGACGAGAACACGCCGTCTTCGATGTGCGAATCCACCATCTTTTGACCGCCCACCAACAGCCATTTATCGATGTCGCCGCCCGTGGCGTTCCACGTAACGTCCACGGCGTACCACATGCCTTCCACTTCCACATAGTTCCACATATGGGGTTGCCACGACGAGGCGTTGCTTGCAAGCGAGTAGCCTTGCACGCACACGCACGGAATGCCCAAACGATCCATTACCGCTTTGAACCCTTTGGCAAAACCGCCGCAAATGGCTTTGCCATATACCAACGCGCCGTAAGCCGTGCTGATATACGCCGCTTCGGGGCCGTCCACGTGTTTGCCGTCCACCACCGAAGTGCCGAAACTGTACACGGTGTTTTCGGCTATGTAGTTGTTCACATATTCCACTTGTGCCTTGGCGCCTTGCCGTTCGCTCGCGCGCGCCACAATATCCGCAAGCTTGCTCTCGTACCGGGCGATCGCCTCGTTTACGGCCTCTTCGCTATTGAACGAACCCGTATACAGCGAAGCGGTGCGGCTGGAATCGAGGAATCCCGCAACGGCACCCCCCCCCGCTTGGCCGACGCTCAGCGACGTTCCGAACAGATCCGCGTAAAACAAGTCGGGATTGTCCATAACGAACGCGTCGCGCCCCGTGCTGAACGCCTTGGGCACCTTGGTGTCGCCGTTGTTCAAGTACGCCGCCAGATCGTCGGCGCTCACAACGCCGTTGGCCGCAAGGTCATACTCTACACTGCCCTTTTTCCACGTGCCGTTTTGGGCAAGCGTTTCGAACGCTTTGTAAAAAGATTGCGCGCGGGCGTCCTTTTCGAGCTGCCCGTAAAAATACCCTTGCGTTGCCGTTTGGGCGCGCGCCGAGGCGGCACCGCCCGCGGCAATGCCAATGCCCGTCATTAAGGCGGTTACCATTGCCGCCACTACGGCAACGGTTGCGATACGTTTTTTCAAAAACTTCATATAACCTCCGAAAAGATTTTTTGCGTTTTCAAACGCTCGCATATATTATACGCAAGCATTCGGCTTTTGGCAACTCTTTTTTTGCCCTTAAAACACAACAAATTTTACCGTCCGCGCTGCGCGCGACCGTTTCATTTCTTTGCAGTTCGCCCGCTTTACCGAACAACAATACCCACACACACGCGTGCGTAGCGCTGTTTTCCGCCAACCATTGCCGCCACGCTTGCCTATCGCCCCCGGCATCCGCTTTCCCGCCCGCATTTTACATTTTCTGTGTTTTTCTTTTTCAATATATAATTTTTACCACCGTGCCAATGACACAACTCTATGGTGTTATAATAGAAAAAAATACATACAAAAGGGTGGTAATGCAAACCATGGAACAAAAAGCACAACAAATGGCACTAACCGACGATATCGCGCGCAGTCAAACCGACGTCCTGCGGTTTTTGGTGCTCAACGATTGCAAGCAAGGCTCGCTGCATACCATTAAAACGCTCTCTTTGCTGATCGCCAAAAACGTGCACGAAACGCTGGGCGAATTGAAAACCGAGTATACCCTACTGCGCGGCATAGGCAATACGCCCGACACCGTACGTTCCAAACTCATCTACTGCATACGCAACAACTACGACGCCCTTCGCGCCTCTATCAAACGCGAATATAATTTCAACATGGGCAAGTTTTACGGCATCAAGGCGTTTATCGACCAAATGACCGTTGTGTTCAGCCTCTTTGCCCGCAAATAAACGATAAACCGTTGCCCGCCCAACAGCGCTTGCACCCGTGCGCGCTTTTTCGCATGCAAAAAAAACAATAAAAAATCAAATCCGTTCCCATGCAAAAGGCATCCGTATTTGTTTTAGCAATAGAACAAACGTTACAACGCAACGCACTTTTCTTGCGTTTGTTTTTGCACGAGTGGCGCCTCGATAAGGCCATGGCCGAACGTCGTACAATTATATTATTTTCTCCGTAAATTCCTTTTGCAGTACGTGCGATCAGAATATATCAAATGTCCCTCGTGTGCCAAACACCGCAAAAAGCAATTCCAAATATTCCTTAAAAGCATTGGTATCTTTTACTTTGTTAAGTTGTTCGGCTATGCCGCAATAATACCATTTTTGTTTTGCTTTGTCCTTGACATGAAATCTTTCCCAAAGCTTGTCGCCTATTGCGATATAATCATGGTAGATAGAGCGCAAGTTTGAAAGCTTATCGGATAGAATAACTATCTGTTCACCTCTGTTTGCTTTCGGAATGCGCGCAAGAGTTTTGGTCTTTCGGATTTCCCATGACTCGGCAGACTGCCCATATTGTTTGTCATCACTATCTGATAATACAAGCTCTGCAACTCTTTTGCCGAACATTTTCTCAAGCTGTTCCGCCGTTGTAGTCGTATCCTCTATTACGTCGTGCAATACTGCCGCAGTTATAACTTCAATATCGTCTGTCATTCTTGCTGCGATAGCCGCTACTTCCATGGGATGTACGATATACGGCGTCTTACCGCCTTTGCGAAAAATTCCGCTGTGTGCTTCTGTCGCAAATACAATTGCCTTATCTAATATTGTCATAGAGTTTATAATCTCCAATCTGATTTTTGCATTGATCAAATCTTTTCTGTCAGTTTATTCAAATATCCGATAAACTCTTCTTCCGTGAGTATCGTAGCGCGCTTTTTATGCTTGCCCATTGTGTGCTTTAACGTTTTGCCTTTTGTGCTCATCAAGGCATTGCGAAAAACATCATTACCAAGTAAAGCCTCGTATGCCCTAAGCCTAAGTCCGTCAAATTCTTTGCTCTTTCTTTTGTAGCGCCGACCTTGCCAATACAGATTGCCCGACAGCTTCCAAAAGAACTTTTTATTGCCCGCCGTTTTCGCTTCTTTGCCCGTAAGTCCGCACACCTCTCTTTGCTTTTCGATATTGCGGTATTTGAGCGACTGCAAAAAACCTTCCATACTCGCACATTCCACGCCGTCGAACGTAAAATTATTGACGGCAAAATTAGACAATATATTCGCGGGATATTCGCCCTTACTGTAAATATCTATCGTTTCCATTCACTTTTCCGTACAATCAATCAAATACAAAAGGGGGCCCTCGTGCTTTTTGAAAATTTTATATATCGTTTTGAATTCGTCTACATAACGCAGGCATAATCGACGGGTACGTCCAATTATCGGGCAAATTTTCCAGAAGTTCTACTTTCTCGATCTCGCTATGCAAATTGTCAGTTCTTGCGGCAATTTTCGCATAGAACAAAGTACCGAAAATCTCTCCGTCGAGCTTTTCTCCTTCCCGCGTTTCACCTCGCACGGAATAGTCGCATAAGCGCTTCAAAGCATATTCGACTGCACCCGTTTCTTCTTGCAATTCTCTTTCGGCGGTTTGTTCAATGCTTTCGCCCGCTTCTCTGTGTCCACCCGGGAACTCATACGTAGTTCGTTCTTTATGTTTGCAAAGAAGCCATTTGCTTTCGAATCTTGCAATTATTACGGCAAACGATAATTTAGAATCATCGACTTTATTATAGAAATTCACTTCTGCCATAGTTTATTATTTCCCGTCCGCCACCACGCTCTTCAATGCGTAAAACTCTTTCAACGAACATTCGTTAAGTTCGTACAAAATGCGTTCGTAAATTTGCGCAAGTCGAGTATCCCCTTTACTATTTGCATTTTGCAAATTTTGTTCGGCTTTTCGTACAATATCGGTGATTTCCAAAGATTCGTTTTCGCGGACAAGCGATTTCAAAGCCTCGATTGCCGCGTCATCGAAAGCCGAATCGTCCTCCCAAGCCGCATGCGGCGGGATAATCTCATCATTCCGAACCATTCCCAAGCCGCGTATCATTGCATTTTTTGCATATTCACTATCCCAATGGAGAAATTCGTTTTCGACAGCTATTGTCACCCATTTCATGAACTCCTTGTTAAGGAGCTTTTTATCCAAATATCTGAAAGGCGAATCTTCGTGCCAAGAATAGTGGTCTATTTTCACGCAGTCCACAATCTTTTTCCAATGATACAGCGGAATATCTTTATAGCGCCTTTTCTCATCTTCGCTGTATTTCGACAAATTTGGCAAATCGTCTTTCAGCCCTTTGTGCCAACCACTATTTTTACCCCAATCCCAATTATCCATAATTTTAATATCTCATGCATTTATGATTGTTTTTTCGACATCTTGCGAAACAACATTTTTCTCGTATGCTAATAATACAAGCCCGGATTCCACTTCCAAATACTGTCCGTTGCCGTAAAAGCCAGCACTTTCATAGCATTTTCTGTTTTTATTAAGTCCTTTTGGAAAGTCAACATAAAATTTTGTAGCATTATTGAATTCTTTTTCACAGAGTAAAATAGCCGTTTTGCCTATTCCAAGGCCTTGCCGATTCGGTTGCACATAAATTCGCACAAGATAATATTCTCCCTCTTGTAACTTTGTAAAAGGTGTATTCCCTTCACATCTGTATAATACACCGCCGACAATTTCACCATCGTCTAAAATCGTAAAATATTTAAATGTCGGTGAATCAAGTCTGCAAAGAATATCCTCAACCCCTCGCAAATATGGATTCCCCGCATCGTGATACTGTTGATAAATAGGAAAAAATGCGGATTTTTGAAGTTCGCATAGTTTATTTACATCATTTTTTATAGTTGGTCTTATTGTAATCATAAATAAAGTGCAATCCAAATTTTTATATTTATTTCAACGCGACAACTGCAGCACAAAATTCTCCCATTTCCTTTTCAATTCCATGCCTTTTAATGGCGGGACAAAGGTATAACATAAACGTTTCGGAGACAGTCGTCCACATTGCCAATTGCGCTACGGTCATTATATCGGTTTTTGTTACACACGACTTGCAAATATGCTGAAACAGATATTCCATATTGTTCGCCATCGTATCCGCCAACTCGCCCCAATCTCTAAAATTAGAATTATCTATACCGCTGAGGCCTCTTCTATCTCGCTCATATGCATGCGCATAGCCTTTGTGTTTGTCGTAAACTTCTATCATGTTTTCTATTAAATATTCTACTGTCTCGTTGCCTGCACTGTTTATAGTTGCTTTGGGATATTTTTTCAAAAGCTTGCGAAAAGGTTCTTTACACTTCTCAATTTGCTCATCTCTTTCTGCTTTACGCTCCGCTTCTTCCAATGCTTGTTTCGCTTCGGCGTGTCCCTGTGCCGCCGCTTTACGATACCATTTTACCGCTTCTACATTGTTTTGTTCTACGCCTTTCCCCTTATCATAACAGAACCCAAGACTATACTGAGCCTCTGGGAGCCCCTGCTCTGCCGCTTTACGGCACCATTTTACCGTTTCTACATAGTTTTGTTCTACGCCTTTCCCCTTACTATAACATACCCCAAGATCATTCTGAGCCTCTGGGAGCCCCTGCTCTGCCGCTTTACGATACCATTTTACCGCTTCTACATTGTTTTGTTCTACGCCTTTCCCCTTCTCATAATATACCCCAAGAGCACACTGAGCCTCTGGGAGCCCCTGCTCCGCCGCTTTACGATACCACTTCGCTGCTTCTACATTGTTTTGTTCTACGCCTTCCCCCTTCTCATAATATACCCCAAGATTATGCTGAGCCTCTGGGAACCCCTGCTCTGCCGCCATCATAAAACATTTTACTGCTTTACTGTCGTTTTTTTCGACGCCGCGTCCATTACTATAGCATACCCCTAAGCTATATTGCGCTTTTGAACTCCCTTGTTTTGCCGCAAGGGTCAACCACTTAGCCCCCTTGCTCTCGTCTTTTGCAACGCCTTTTCCGTATACATAACAATATCCCAAGGAATATTGCGCATCGATGTGTCCTTGCTCTGCAGCTTGTGAATACAACTTAACCGCAGTTTCAAGGTCTTTTTCTATCTCTTCGCCGTAATAATAAAGTTCTGCCAATTCATACTGCGCAGTTGCGTCACCCGATTGCGCCCTTTCTATCATGTTATTAATGTTCATATTACCCCTTATAATCTATTCAATGGCGTTATAGTAATCTGTCAGAATGGCAATTTGTTTTTTTAAGAAATCCATTTCATTATCATAAAACTGCACAATATATTTCATTGTTTCTGCATGGCTCAATATTGTTTCCATTGCTTGCGTTTTGTTATTATCGTTCCAGTCCGGAATATCAGAAATATTTCTTACTATGTATTGCGCCAACTTCCCGACATCTTCGTTAAATTCGTCGCCGTTGTTTTTATGCTTTTTGCACTCGTCTATATCAAATTTTACTTTCATAGGCCCGTTTTTGAAGTCGGATATATGCTTGTAAGAAATCGCTTTCAATTTATCGATCGCAGCAGCTATATTGTCAAAAATTTTATCTGCCTTTTTTGTTGATTCCAACACCCCTTCATTAAATTTATTTAATTTTTCTTTATACTTTTTTAACGATGCAATAATTCCCGATAATGACTCTAATGCTTGTTTTATATGCGTTTCATCTTTTTTTGCCGTTGATAAAATAGCGTTGCCCCGAGATAGAAAAGAATTCAGTTTAGATATATCACTTTGTGCAATTGCACAGTTCCGCTTTGCCGTATTCAATTTACTTTGCAAACAGTCTCTTTCTTGATATAGCGGCATAAGACTATTTTGTATACTATCAATTTTCGCATGTAAACTCGCTCTTTCCGCCGCATAAGGGTCATACCATTCAGTCTCAATTTTGATAGAACCGTCTGAATCAGTAACCGTATAAGTTACCAAACTGCCATCCGGTAAAGCTGCTAATTCGCATTGTGCATCATCCAACCGTGTCTCCCATGGTTGAATCACCCCATCCAAAGCTTCGATTTTTGCACTCAAATCTTCCGCAACGTTTTGCCAATGTGAAAGAGTGCAGTTAACTCGCGCAAGAGTTGCATCAACATAACTTATCCTTTTGGGCATCTGTTCAAGCACATAGTTTATTTTACCCAATGCTCCGTCATCGGAAGAACGCACGGGGCTACTGAAACAAAGATCGTTTATAACGTTTTGTGTATCGAAAATCAGCGATTGCAAATTACTATCCAACTCTTGTATCAAATTCTTTATATTATATTTGTACTCGCGTAGTTGTTCTTGCCGTGTTTCTATTTCCGCAGAATCAAACTTTACTAATTGCATCGCTCTCCGCCCTAAAAGATGTTATTTCCGATTCAAGTTGTGTACAATTATAAAAATTCGTGTTTGCCGATTCTTCAAGGCGATCGATTTGGCAAGCCGCAAACTTATCTGTTAATGCCGATATATCTCTAAAAGCCATTTCGAAATCTATGGCTTTTTCATTTATGACTTCGCTGTTTTTCACAAGCGCGTCACGCACACGGTCCCGCCAATAACGATCGAACCACGATCTGTAAGATTGCGATTCGGAAACTATTCTGCCAATAAGCGTTCGCGCTGTCCAAGCATAATCTATATTCATAATCATTCACCGAAACGAATACCTTGTGCATTCGCCAATTCCGTTGCTTTTTGAACGATAAACTCTTTGAGTTTTTCCAATGTTTCAACTTCTGTTATGACTTGCTGTGTAAGCAAATTGATTTTATCCGTTAAGCTGTCATACTGTGGCCCTTGCCAATAATCTGCAGCATGATCATGAAAATTGCGCAACTCTATCACCTTATCACATATCGTTTCCGTATAACTTGCAAGCGCCATTGCAAATTCAGTCAAAACTTCAGGGTTGGTAGCCACTACATTATTCATTCTTTTCCGCTCCTTTACTTAATTGCCGGAGAAATGTCCGGATAAATACTGCTTATATCTTTCTATAATTTCTTGCAATATATGGCAATATCGTTGACAGCTTTCCGAAAACAAATCTATACAGTTTTTTAACCCCCTAAGCTCATGGATGACTTCATCCATATGCACATCTTGCCATTGTTCTTGCACATAATTCGCTTTTTGCAAACAATTATTTGTTAAGTCCGCTACTTCGCTACTGTAATTTGATAAAAAAAACCTATATCTATCTATACCTTCCAAATCTATTTTCTCTCTCATAGCATATCTCCGTTTATTTTCTCGATAATTTGCTCGATAGACGCTTCATCATACACTATCTTTCTCGCTTTAGTAAACGTTTCCCCGGATGTGTAAATAATACATATATCATCCGTTGAAATTGCATTTTTATCCTCATTGCTCAACGGAATATTAATATAAGCATCCAAAGCGCTTTTGGCATCGGCACCGGAAACAAACAATAAATGTCTAAAACTGTTATCTTTCCCAAATACTTTTGCAAACTCTTTATCATTATCAACTTGTATTGTTATATTGACCCCTGCGTGTCCGGCATCTTTTATAAGCGCTTTAAGAGCTATTATTGCCTCACTATCAAAATGCCCGAATTGCCCGCCCGACAAATGTTTTTTTAATTTATCGCTACTTATCATCGGCACACCAGACTCTTCTTGCCCCTCACACAAAGCGGCGGCACGGTGTATGAAAATAAACAAATTATTGTTAAATCCATCATTAGCGCGAGACGCAACAACCTTTTGTAAGTCTTTAATAATTTGGGTGCATTCATCAACACCCGAATAATAATGAAATTTTTTACAAGCGGAAACAGCGGTGATCATATTTTGCTTTCTGACCGGATTACAATCCAAATAGTATATTTCATCTTGTAAATCATTTAATTTTCTTTCATGGATAGCAGACAATAATAATGTCATTTCCAAATGCTTGGATTGGACAGCATCACCGAATATGGGCAAAACAGCTGCCGAACTTTCGAACCGTATAGTTTGTTGATAGCCTGTCCGCCCCGACTGCCCGTAAACCAATGCAACACTGTCGTTTGATCTCGGTAACGGTATATCACTTCCCGTTATAAAGCCTAACCTCGACTGCATAACAGGCAATTCGAAGTTTTCACCCGCAATAATAATGTCACTGACTGCATCGCTGTATTTTGTATTAATGCGCTTGGCATTGGCATATAGTCCGTTTTCACTTGAATCTGTTCTATCTCCCGGATAAGCAGCCCTGAATAATATTGGTTCTGCGCCTCGGCAACTATAGAAAGCGTTGCCTTTTTCGCGTGATAAATCATTTCGATATCTTGATTTACCGGGCAAAAGTTTGTCTATTGTTTCTTCTTTTGCATTAAATAAAACGATATTATCTATTTGTTCCTTAATTTCTCCAAATCCGCTGGTAGGCACGGTTTGCGACGATAACAACAACCCCATTCCGGAGCTTCTTGCCTTTTTTGCCATTGACTTTAATTCTTCAACGCACATAGACCCGTATTTGCCGGAAGATCCAAAAATTTCTTGATACTCATCTATAACAATTACCGCTCTCGAAATCGGTTTTAATGCACCGAATTCTTGTTTATCATAATCGTTCGATAAAACGCGTTCATTATAATCAACGATATTACGCGTATTCAGTCTTTTGAATATCGCATTGCGGCGCGTCATTTCTTCCGATAATGCTTTGAGCATTTCATAAGTAGCTTGCATATCGCCCTCATTCACCGCCAACATTTTTATATGCGGTATTCTGAGAACATCACGATACAAATTGAATTCAACCCCGTCTTTAAGATCTATCAAGTAAAATTCAAGCTCAGACGGAGAATATGTATTGGCTGCAGACAAAATAAAGGTGTGTAAAAACACCGATTTACCCGAACCTGTCATGCCCGCAACTAGTAAGTGTACCGTCTGGTCGTTTGGTGACATTTCAATATGTTGCACCTGAGAGCCGACCTTTCCGACAGGAACAAGCAAATTTTCCGAAAAGTCATTTCCCATTCTGCGTTTGGGCAATTGTAGCGAACGCAACGGAATAGGCATGGATTTTTGATTTTTGCTTTCTTTGAGCGAATCCAACAACTCAGTTACTTGTGTGGCATTCCCACCCAAATTAAAAGTGTACTCGTACCCATTTAAATAAAACTTATTGTTAACGGCTTTTATGGTCAAAGTTGATTGCAAAGAATCTAATATTTCTTCCTTTTTGCCGTACTCACTACCGGGCGCAGGCAACAGTCTATTGCGTATTAAAACGGTATAAACACCGCAACGATTACCTTCTTTCATAATGCCGAGTATCTCTTTTTGATTTTCCACACTAAAACCGTTTGGATAATCACATATAACGCAAAATATAGCTGACTGCGCGTTATCGGGCGCGGCAGCATTGTATTCGGCTATGTTGTTGAACCTCTTGCCATAATCCGCTATACGCGAATTGATGACCATCGAGATGTTTTCAAGCGCCCTATTTACGTTGGCTTTAGGCACAATGCCGCCATGCGTAAGCTCATTCCCTATAGCTTTCGAAAGTTCCCCGATTATTGCCCCCAACGGCGAGCCTGTAACATTATGAAAAGCAAACAACTCCATATATTTCACAGGAAAACTCGTCGCAAATTTTACAATCCAATTTTCCATTAGGTCGTATATTGCGTTACCTTCGCCATCCCAATCCAAAACAACATTACAATTATCATAGTGCATAATCAAGTCCTCTGTAAATTATTTTCCTAACCAATCTTCATCATCAAAATCATCTATCAAACTCTTTTTTTGTTGAAAGGCAGTTTCCGGTTTTGCGACGGATTTTGTTTCATAATCATCAAATCCACCTACTAACGGCATTTCAAATGGCACCGGAAGACTATCGACATTGCCGCAAGAAAGAGCTTTAATCAATACATCTCTACCGCAATCTTCCACCGGGTGAAGAATAGATCCCAAACAAATTTTTGTCGGAAAAGACGTATGCGGCTTACCTATTTGTGCCGCAAAACACTCTTCCGAAAACACATCGGTTATTTGTTGGTAAGTTGCTTTATATTTCCCGATTGCCGATAAAGCCTCATTTTTCGCACCATTCAACTTTTTATCCAAATTATTTTTGAGCTTGTCCAAATCGGCATGATATTCATCGCTTGCCAATTGTTCCACTTGCCGTGTTCGAACATATTTATAGTACAGTTCATCAAATCGATCATATACAGCACGTATCTCGGCATGATATTCGGAAAGCTTTTCTATCGCTTTTATATCCTGCTCAAGCGATGACTGCGCAGTAATTTTTGCCATTTCATCATGGCATTTCGATACCAATTCGGTCGAATATTCCGAAAATCCGATCCTATCGATCGCGTTGCAAATATCTATTGTCTCTTCGAATTCTTTGATGAAATATCTGTCGGGCAAAGATAAAACATATGATTTCAATGCGTTGATAAAGGTGCCAACTTCGTTTTTCAAATCCAAATAGTAATTTTTCAGTCTATTATAATCTGCATCTTGCCGCGCCAAATCATAAGCCTCATTTAAACCTTTCATATCAATAGAGTAGTATTTTTGAAATTCGTCAACTACTCTTTGTAACCATAAAAGCTTACTGTTTATTTCTTCAACATAACTCATGCAATTGCTCCTTAAAAGTGAAAATAGAATTATATCGTTTCACAATTCTCCACTTCGCAATTTGTAATTTTCCCTTTTTTCCATACAAAATCCATACCGCAAATAGCACTTGTATTTTTACTCCTGAAATTGGTAACACCGGACAAATCAAATTTACAATCGATCGCTTTGCAATTATTCAATTCGCCACCAAATAAAATGCCGCAAATATTCCCCAAACAAAAATTGGAATAAGATCTGCCGGATTTGTTGTTAAAGACAATATTAAATTTTCCATTCTGTAAAACTATATTTTTTATTGTTCCCTTACACACGGCAACCAATCCCGATGTTACCCAAGTCGTATTGCCGCCGCCATTGCCATAATCCCCCTTAGACATATCGTAGCCCTTTTTACAGACAAAATTTTTAATAATATGCCCGCCGCCGTCAAATGTGCAACCGCTTGGCAATTCCTTTATGGGGTGCAACTCACCTCCCTTAAAATCAACATCTTTGTTCAAAACAAGCGTTTTGGCTATGGGCATATTACTGATTGCATTAAAATCAAAAGCCGAATTGATTTTGATCGTACCCAAAGGTATGCTAACCAATCTAATTATCATAAAAATCAAGCATATGGAATTTATTACAATAACCCATGCTAAACGTTTGCCTTCATAAAACAATATTCCACAGTTTGAGTAACACTTAATAGAAATAAAACCTATTATTACAGGCACCGCAATATAAATGCCAATTACCCAACCAAAATGAATAAATCCAAACATTAACGACGGTTTAATAAAAGCAGCTATCATTGCAATAATCAACAAACTTGCGGGCAATAAAAATGCACACCACTGAATTCCCGCTTTGGCACGATCGGCACGCGCTTGGCGACGAGAAATTCTATATTGATATTCCCACTGTTCATGTTCGATTTTTGCGTTTCTTGCTTCTTCCTCTTTACGCTTTCTTTCATTCTCTGCCTTTTCGATCGCTTGCTGTTCTTGCTCTTCAATGTTTTTTCTCTGTGTAAATGCTGCCGCTTGTTGCTTAAACAATTCCTTTAATTGCGCGTCGGCATCCGCAAAAATCGAAGCTCCCTCTCGCGATTTTTTATAATTTTCATTATCCAATTTTGTGAAGTCACAGTTTCTACGACACCCTAAATCAAGCCTAAACCTACGAAATCTTACCCATGCATCTTCTGGCGCAATTTGCGCTACGCAAGAATAAAATTCATTTGCCTCTTTTTCGGCTCGTAAATCATCGAATGTGTTTATGCACATTACATAACATTCGACGCATTTTTGAACACACCACGTATTGGGAATGCGAACCAATTCATTCAAAACATCCAGAATTACGCGAGGCTTATAAATCATCTTAAATTTAATAATTGATATATAACTCTCCATAAGAGTTTTCAAGGCCAAAGTCGGCGGTAAAATAATATCACTATCATTTATCGTAGTTTTAGATACATCCGAATTTCGAATGCATATTTCATGTAATTCAGCAACAAAAGATTGTAATTGCGATACGTCGTCGTTAGCAATAGCCGCATTAAGCGCTTCCCTAAATAAATTGCTCCTACTTTTAACTTGACTTTCTCTTATTGCAGAATACTTATCGCTTATGAAATGCAAATTAGGAGTTTTCAAACCGCTTGATAAAACAGAATCCAATTCAGCGTTTAGAAAGATACTTTTGTATTTTTCTGTGTATTCGCTTGCTTGCATTATAACCATCCTTCCTATATGAACTTTCTATCGCCTTAAAAGTACATAAAATATACTAATCTATGTAGATAATGTAAGCAAAATAATGAAAATATGTATTACAATAGGCAGTATTTTCTAAAAAACCACCATAATACTTGATTAATTCATCAAAATTCGTTATAATAAAACTATAGTTGTACATAGATTAGTATAATCTATGTACAAAAGCGGCGGTCAAATTTGACCGCCGCTTTTGTGTTTACAGCAGCAATTTTCCCACTCTGTTCATCATTTCGATTTTATGTTCTAACATAGAATGCGCATAGCGTTTAAGCGTAATCATAGGATTACCGTGTCCGAGTATCTCCGAAAGCGTCTTTACGTCCATTCCCACTTCCAGCGCACGCGTGGCAAACGTGTGGCGTAAAGCGTGAAATCCTTTATGTGCGATCTCAAGTCTTTTGAGTATGCTTTCAAACGTCCTTTGGTAGCTACGCACCTCTGCGCCGTATTTCGTTTTCCCGTCTACAACGTACTCACCTACGCTATGTTTCTTAACCTCTTTAAGCTTTACCATCAACTGTTTGGGAATGGGAACAATGCGGTAGGCGTTATCCGTTTTGGGCGTATCTATATCCTTCACATACGCGCCGTTCCGCCACGCATCACGGCACGACTTATTCACGGTAATTATCCCTTTAACAAAATCTATGTCCTGCCATACGAGTGCGAGAAGCTCGCCTATTCGCAAGCCTGTGTAAAGGCAAAGCAAAATTCCGAACAGTTTGTTTTTTTTACTGTCCGCTATATATAGCTCGATCTTACGTTGCTCGTCTTTGGTGAAGCTCTCAACCTGTTTTTCTTTTGCTTTCGGACGAACAATAGCATCCGTGCATTGTACTTTTGCAATGCCAAGTATGGCGGCTTGTTTAATGGAAGATTTCAATATAGAAACAACACTGTTCACCGTGTTCGCAGCCAAGCCTTTTTCGGATAGATCCACCGTAAACCGTTGCAACACTTGCGCCGATAAAGCGTCCAACTCGAATTCCCCCAACTTCGGTGCTATATGGTTTTCTATTTGCTTGCGGTACTTCTCGCAAGTCCGTTCTTTTGTGGCCAAATTAACATAATATGTCATCCACTCATCGAGCCAATCATAGTATTTCATTTTTCATCCCCCTAAGATTTTTTAATATTCTATCTGAAATGATGCGCAACATTCTGCAAAGTTGGCTTTTCGTCCATTATACTTTATAAATTTAAGAAAAAACACCTAAATACCTATATTTTGCGGTGTCCTCGCTAACCTTCCCGTTCCTTGCGAAAAACGCTATATTTACATATTGGTAAATAAAGCAGTCATATAGACCGACGAAATAACAAACTTTCTACAGCTATACAAATAAAATAAGATCCCGATGGAACACACAGCCATCGGGATCTTATTTTTTACATCTGTAAAGTTATTTGTTATAAGCCAACGCAAATATAACAAAGAACCTATTTTGGTAGTATTTGCAATAGAATTTAAGCTTAAAGCTTACCAACACGTAAAAAAGCAACTTGATTCAGAGCGATTTACTCAGCGCCATATACACGCCCGCCGTCCAGCCGAGCATTTCGGGCGTGCCGTATTCGGATATGGCGTCTATGTCGCCCGTAAGCCCATTATATTTTTCGAACAGTTTGCCGTGCGCGGCAAAATTCTTTTCGATGAGCGCAACGCACTTCTTTGCGATGCGTTCCGCCTCCGTATTGAAACCGTAGCGGCGCAATCCCTCTACGGCAACGTATTGGCACGGCGCCCAAATATTCGGATATGCCCACTGATACTTTTTGTCCGTCTTTTCGGTGGTGAACTTTCGAGCGTTTGCAATAGATTTAACAGTCCGCTCCTTTGTTTCTCGCCCCCCCAAATCCGACAAAATAGGGTTGAAAACTCGCCGCGCTTATCACGCCCGATAGTTTGCCCGTTTTATAGTTATGATCTTTATATACGCCCGCCGCGTTATCCCATAACAGCGCGTTCACTTTTTGGGCGCGTGCTTGCGCTTTACGTTCCCACGCATTGCCGTCGCCAAGCCCGAGCAAAACCTCGTATTTCGAAAACAGCTTTTCATATAAATACAGATCGCCGATTTCGTAGGCGTAACGCCCTCGTATCTGCAACGCATTTTCAAACAATCATATGGAGAAACGATCCTTTCCGCGCTCACCAAACAGCGCGTCACCGCCGCCACGGAGCTGCTCAAAAATTCCGACATGTCCGTTTCCGAGATCGGCAAAAAAGTGGGCTATTCGGATAAACGCATGTTTCTCGCCGCTTTCAAAAAAACACAAGGCGCTTCCCCCGCGGAATACCGCAATAAAAACCGTTCTTTCCGTTTTGCCCTATACCGCGACTACGCTGCGCCCCAATACACGTTGGACGTGGACACCGACGCAATGGAAACATAGCACTGCAAAGCACGAAAAAAGGGCGCGATCTGTGCCCTCTTATTTTCATGGCGGAGGCGGAGGGATTCGAACCCCCGTGGCATTGCCGCCAAACGGTTTTCAAGTCCATAAAGTTGTACATTTATCTATATGATTTCTTGCAATCGTTTCAAAAAAATTTCCGCGCACCTCGGGAACACTTGATACTTCTTCCACGCAATCTCGAGATGCGAAATAAGCTCGGGATAAAGCGGACGGAAACATAAATTCGAGTTCCCCGTTGTGTTTAAGATTTTATCTAAGCTGACCGCATATCCGAGACCTTCTTCCACAAGTAAAGACATATTATACAAAAGATTGCCCGTAGCAACAATATTCAGTTCTTCCTCGCTTTTTTGAAACCATTCGCCGATTTTGTTTTTTCCTATCGACTGGCGGGAACGGATAATCGGTTTGTCCCATAAATCTTCGGGCGTAATATATTTTTTTTCGGCAAGCGGACTGTCTTTTCGCATTATCACGCCCCAAGTATCGTAAAGCGGCAGGCGCAAATGGTCGTATTTGGATAAATCGAACGGCTCGATAAAAATACCGAAATCTATAAGCCCTTTATCAAGCCTTTCGGAAATCGTGCCGCTGTCGCCGCTGAACAAATGAAATTTGACGTTGGGGTAATCGCACCGAACGGAGTGCGCGGCTTTCGCTATAAGACCCATAACGTAACTTTCGCCGCCGCCGATATAAATATTGCCGCTTACGTCGGCAATGGGCTTATTGAGCTCGGCTTCCGTCTGATTATACAGTTCTATGATTTCTTCCGCGCGCTTGCGAAGCAACCGTCCCGCTTCGGTAAGCGTAATTTTCTTCGTTCCGCGAACAAACAGCTGCTGTCCTATTTCCTTTTCGAGATTTTGCATTTGACGAGATAAATTCGGTTGCGTAGTCAAAAGTGCTGCCGCCGCTTTGGATATGCTTTGTTCGCGCGCAACCGCCAAAAAATATTTAAGTTCCCGAAGTTCCATTGTATTCCACCGTCCTTTCGAATAGTATAGCATATTATAAATATGCGCGTCAATTATGGCTTTTCTATAAAATATAAGCATTTGACATATAGTGGAGCGGATAATAAAATATAAGTATAAATAAGGCGGAATCGAAATCGGAAATAACGTACTTATCGGACAGCAAGTTGTAATCGCTACGATAAACCACGACCTTACCCCGAACAAACGCGCGAATATGTTCCCCGCGCCCGTAGAAATCGGGAACGGCGTATGGGTAGGCGCACACGCAACGATACTTTCGGGCGTAACTATCGGCGACAATGCAGTTATTGCGGCGGGAGCCGTCGTTACGAAAGACGTGCCCGCAAACGCCGTTGTAGGCGGCGTCCCCGCACAAACAATAAAACAAATCGAGGTATAAAACGAAGGTATTGCTTTTTAACGGAAGCCCGAGAGCAAACGGCTGTACGTTTACCGCTCTTTCGGAGATTGCAAAAACGCTGAACGCCGAAAATATCGAAACGGAAATATTGCAAATCGCCCGCAATATGGCGTAGATATTAAAGTGTATCGAAACGGGTAAAAAATCGGGCATATCCGCACCGCAAGCGGAAACGTCCGCTCGAACGAATTTTATAAGGTAAAAAATATATTTAAGGAGATAAAAAATTATGTTAGGAAATTTTACGTACTGCAACCCCACCAAATTATACTTCGGCCAAAATGCCTTAGACGGCTTGAACGAAGAACTGCCCGAATACGGCAAAAACGTATTGCTTGTTTACGGCGGCGGCTCTATTAAGAAAAACGGAATCTACGACAAAGTTGTTGCTATTCTCAAATCCAACGACAAAGAAATTTTCGAGGACGCGGGCGTTATGCCCAACCCCACCGTCGATAAACTCAACGAGGGTATAGCGCGCGCAAGAGCGGCGAAAGCCGATTTGATACTCGCCGTGGGCGGCGGCTCGGTATGCGACTATGCCAAAGCCGTTTCGGTATCGGTACACTGCCACGACGATCCTTGGGAAAAATATTTTATCCGTTTCGAAGAGCCGTCTTGCGAGATAATTCCCGTTGGGTGCGTGCTCACCATGGTGGGCACGGGCAGCGAAATGAACGGCGGCTCGGTGATCACCAACCACGCACAAAAACAAAAGATCGGGCACGTTTTCGGCGAAAAGGTTTTTCCGAAGTTCTCCATTCTAAACCCCGAATACACGTTTACATTGCCCAAATACCAAATGGTATCGGGCATTTACGACATTATGTCGCACATTCTCGAACAGTATTTTTCGGGCACGGACGACAACACGAGCGACTATATCATGGAAGGCCTTTTGCGCTCGCTCATTCACAGCGCAAACATAGCCGTTGAAAACCCGACGAACTACGAGGCGCGCAGCAACATCATGTGGACGGCCACGTGGGCGCTCAACACGCTTGTGGCCAAAGGCAAAACCACCGATTGGATGGTGCACATGCTCGGGCAAGCGGTGGCGGCGCACACCGACGCAACGCACGGCATGACGCTTGCCGCGGTATCACTTCCTTACTACCGCTATATCTTGCCGTACGGCACGGCAAAGTTCGCACGCTACGCCGTGAACGTTTGGGGCGTGGATCCCCATGGCAAAACCGAAAAGCAAGCGGCCGACGAGGGTCTTGCGCGCATGGAGACATGGATGCAAAAGATCGGCTTGGTCATGAACATAACCGAGCTGGGCGCCAACGAGGCAATGTTAGACGGCATCGTAAAAAGCACGCACATCATGGACGGCGGCTACAAAATCTTAGATGCAACGGATATCCGCGCCATACTGCAAGCAAGTTTATAACAAAAAGCACGACCGCATACCGGCCGACAGCGCTATGTACTATGTTTACAGCTCTATCGTTTCTATCGAAAGATCGCAGTAGTATTGGGCGGATCTGCCTATAAATTTCAACACGCAATAGTCGGGATCGGTTACGCCGTGTTTATAAATAAGTCCATCTCCGAAACGCCAAATCTTGTCTTTGGTCGCTTGGTCGGTGCAAACTTGCATTTCGCCGATTACGGTAACGCCTTGATACTTAAGCTTGCCGCGTTTGTAAAAATATAGGCACGCCTTATCGTTTGCCGTATACTGTTTGACTTTATTGGACGACGTGTTGGTCGAGAAATACATTCCGTTTCCGTCTATTTTGCGAGGGGCCAGCATTGCCCTGATCACGGGATACCCTTGCTCATCTACAGAGGCAATAAACGCCGTTTTTTGCTTTGCGATAAATTGCATCAGTTGTGTTTTATCCATAACTGCCTCACCCGCTGTTTTCTTTCATTTTAGCATTTTTTCACTCAAAATAGCAAACAAATTTGCACAAAATTCGGCAATTCATATCACTTTCGTTCGTACCGAATACATTCATTTATCCCACCTCCCCCCTTACGACGCCGTTCCTACATCGTACACATCGTACCATAGGTCTTTTAAGAGTACGCCCTCTATGTTAGCTTTTTCGGCAAACTCTTCTATCGACCCGTAAATTTGGTATCCCGTATCCATTACGTTCCACTCGTAGAAATGCCACGTGTCATCGTGTATATGCAGCAATCCGTAATGCTTGCCACGACAATAAAACTCCAACTCGGAATATACTTTCATACATTTAAGAAAGTCGTCGAAATCCGGCTGTACGGGTTTGCCAGCCGCATAAAGCTCCCGCGCTTTATTGCGCGTCACAAAATTATAATCCCAATACTGTTCATCGGGGTCGGACGGGCGCGTGTGTTGCAACCAACCGCAATACTTGCACCGATTATCCGATTCGGGAATATCCCGCTCACATACTTGACATTTCTTTGTTTTGTCGGAAAAAAACATATTATTCATTCTTCATCTCCTTCACACTCTTCTTTGAATTCCGTCCAATGCCCATTCACCCAGCCCCAACTATGGTAGTGCGGCACATTTGGATGTGTCTTTGCATTTCCGTGATTGGTAAAATGTTTGTTTATTATAGGAATGCCTTTTTCGTTTGTCCACACGGATTTTTTCATCAACCCGTTTTGATAATAGTTATACCGAGTATTAGGTTGCCCAGGAACCTTATATTTTGGCAACGCATCCTCTATTTCGGTATCGATTACGCCGCCACTGTACCCTGCTCCCATTATATCACCCCGCTATTCATTTCGTCAATACGCATTGTATTTTCTCCTTCTATTTACTTTCGAATAGAATTAAATATAATAAAAATGGCTGCCGCCCTCTCGGGACTTACACAGCCATAATTCTGTTTTATGATAACTATTCTAAATGGATTGTATCATATTATTGTTGACTGCATTTGTCAACAATGCCGATTTGTAGCAATATCTTATAAAAAATGCCGCAATTTATCTTTCGACAAATTACGACATTTTTTCTTGGCACAAGACTACGAAAGGTATATATATCGCTCAAAAATCATAGTGTGCCACTACGAAAAGTCTTAACTACTCAATCTTTGCAGGCTTATCAATTATCGCCATTTTCGGCCCCGGCTTATTATTTATTTTAAGCACATAATTATCGCCTATTTTTATTAGTGGGCCCTCTAACTTTGCATATTCTGGCGGCATAATTATTGCTTCTCTATACCACCATTTTGTTGCTTGCAAACGATCTGCATATAAATTGCATTGACCTTTTAGTGCTGAAATTATTGTTTGAATAGCCAAATAACACTTATCGAAATTATCAAAATTCCAATACAAATCACTTATGATTTTTTCGCAATTACCTAATCGAACAGTAGCTGACACATTAAATCCAACAGCTATTTGATATTCATTATTCTTTAACAAATAAATGCCAATCCCTGCTTTCTGCCACAATGCATCTATATCTTTATCTACTGTATGTCCCTTTGCTATATTTAAATCGGAAGAGATAATATGCAAATTATCCAAGCAACAATTATACTTTTCGTCGTTGTTTAAATGGTCCACAACAAAGCCATTATTCGTTAATTCTTGCAACCTTTCCGCACCGACTTTAAACTCAACAACTAATCTATGTAAATATTTTTTCAGCTTGGCGCAATAAAGATAACCATTATTATCACTCCACATATTTTCTTTTACGACAGTGACTATTTCTGGGATATTATCTATTTGAGCGATGCTATTCCATCCTTCTTTATAAAATGAAACGGTATCGCCGTGTTCGTCAAACCTTATTATGTTTTTCATCAGTGATTCCTCAAAGCCATAGCGCACAACCACAAAAGTCTTTTATATTTTATTCATATCCACATCATATCCAGCACTGCGCAATTCTTTTGCGAGCTCATATTTCCATGCCCCCGCCTCATCGTAATTGACATAAACAACACCAGAAATATCATTGGGCTTTTCAACTTCTTCTTTCACTAAAGCACAAACATGACTTCTTCCTAACTTACCTATTAAAAATCCGTGTTCGAAAACAACGTTTTGTCTGGCACGCCCCATTTTGTCGCATTCATGATTTTTTTTATATCCTACATCACAAGGAGTATATAAAACGATACCAAAACCAACATTGGAATACGCTTCAATCTTTTCAATTATAGTCATTCCTTGACTCGGTTGTTCATGTAGAATAATTGGTTTAATACCAAACCGCTCGACAAATCGTGCAACCTCTTGTTTTAATTCATTATCTCTGCCATGAACAATAAATACCTGCGTATAATCCATTTTTTTATTCTTCCCCAAATTTTTATTATTCTCTAAAATGATTTGCTTTGCTTTTGCAATCATAGAAGACGTTACATCTTTAGTGTATTTGTTATATTCTACAATATCGCTTGCCGAGACAAACATCAAAATACCTTGAGGCATTGTTTCATTTTCATGTGCAGCTAATTTGTCAGCGGATTTTTCAGTTATTCCTATTTTCAGTCTACTAATTTTATCTTTACGCAACACAAATCCATTAACATAAAATTCCTGTTCCGATAAATATGGTATAAGGATTCTTTCGAAAACTTCATTGCTATCATTTATGTCAACTTCCGTTACCTTTTCATTTTTATTTGTAATTATAAGAACTTGATAAAACCCTTCATTGTTGTTCTTTGTTTTATTATTTTCTTTCATCTCAAAATAATATCTACCATCAGGCGTTAAAAGTGCAGATGCCGATAATGTAGTACAATACTCCTTTACCAAGCCTTTTCTCGACAATGATTTAACCGCCATGCAAATATCCGCAAGGCTTTCATCTTCAAATCTTATACCTGTATATTTACCTTCTTTATGATTCTCAATAAGATACCGAAGGATTTTCTCTTCTAAAGGATTTATCATTGTTTGTCCAAAATATTTTTATTTTATAGATATTATAACACTTCGCACAAGTTTTTTCAACCATTCTATAACCCAAATAAAAAAAGCCGACCACGGATTTTACTCCGCAGTCAGCGCTTTTCCTTAATGGCGTACTATCGTCACGCTTTCCGTCACTCCTACCTTGAGATGGAAGTCTAATGTATAATTATTTCTGACCACTACCGTGTCTACTATGTTTTTGAATATCTCTCCGTCGAACTTGTTTGCGATGTCCATGCTCTCTATTAGTTCGATTATCTCATCCACTCGTTTTCTTGTCATTTTTGCTGCGTGCGACTTTTGCTCAAGTCCTTCTCGTATCCGAGTCAGCTCGTTTATTCTTATTTCAATTTCTCCGCCACGCTTGTTGTATTCTGCGTCTGTCAGCTCGCCTGCTCGCTTTGCTCTTACGACGGCAAGCATCTCTTCTTGACATTGCTCTATGACTCCCAGAGTTGCGTCAAGCTCCTCGGCAACCGAGTCGTCGAGTGATGTTATTATATTCTCTCGTAAGACCGTTTTAACCGCTTGAAAATCGCCCACAAGGGTTTTTATCATTTCAAGGAACGCTCCCTCTATCTCACTCTCTTTCAAGTAGGTTTGACTGCACTTTTCGCTCCCTTCAAGTTTATGCGTTGCACACACCCATGTCGGCGCATATTCCCCTCTTATGTATTGTGCGTGTCGGCGATAAAATGTACCGCAGACACCGCATACTATCTTTTTGCTGAATGGATATTTGCTACTGTATCGCCCTTGATTGCTCTCCGAATGTCCTCTGATATCTCCGCGTCTCTGCATTTCAGCTTGCACCATATCGAACTCTTCTTTGCTGACGATTGCAGGGTGACTGTTTTCAATGTAGTATCGTTCTACTTGCCCCTCGTTCTTATAGCGCTTTTTGCTTAATACATCGGGTTTGAACGTCTTTCCGCATATTAAGCCACCGTAGTATTTTTCGTTTCGCAGTATGCTTAATATAACCGATGGATACCATTTCGGCTTATTCGATGGCGACGGTATCCCTTCTTCCGTCAAGTGCTTTGCTATGGTTGCTGACGAATAACCGTATAAGTATTCTCTATAAATTCTTTGCACGGTTACCGCTTGTTCAGGGACTATAACAAAGTTATGTTCTTTGTCCCGTGTGTAGCCGAGGAATCGTTTGTAGTTTACTTGTATGTCGCCGTTTTGGAATTTCTTTTGATATGCCCATTTGATGTTTGTCGATATTGTTCTCGACTCTTGCTCTGCCATAGCCGCAAGTATCGTTATTAAAACTTCGCCGCCGGGCGACAGCGTATCAATGTTTTCGTTTTCAAAGTACACGCTGATTCCGAGTTCCTTGAGTTCCCGTATCGAGTTTAATGCATCAACGGTGTTTCGTGCAAACCTCGCTATCGACTTGACTAAAATTTTATTGATCAACCCTTTTCGGCAGTCTTCCATCATACGCTGAAAATCTGCTCTTTTATCGGCTCTCGTTCCCGTTATACCTTCGTCGGCATAAACATCTACGAATTGCCACCCTTCGTGATTTTTAATGTATTTCGTATAGTGTGCGACCTGCCTTTCGTAACTGTCTTCTTGCTCATCCTTCTTTGTGCTGACACGAGCATAAGCGGCGACCTTTATTAAAAGTAACAGATTAGCCGCAGTTGTCCGTATAAACGATGCAGGTATCGTTCGTACTACCCTTTGTTTTTGCGTTTCAGCCATTTGCGAGTTCCCTCCTTGCTTTTTGTTTTAGTTTCCAATCTTTGATATTGCCGGGCTGTCCGTTAGTGTAGGTTCGTGATATCTGCACTCCGTTATAAAATTCAAAGGTCACCACCCACCTATGGATGATGACCTTTCGGACAAACCTATGCAGTTTTTCTTCATCGAATGTTTCTATTGCTTTGAAATCGGTTGCTTGCAAGTGACAGTATCGGATATCTTGCAGTTTTTGTTGCGTCGCACGGATTTCGCTCAATAGTGCTTGCCTTTCATTTTCGTATTGCCTTTGATTTATAAGCCCACGAATCGACAGCATCGTCAGTTCGTTTTCTTCTTTATAAAGGTTATCGAGGGTTGCTTGCAATCGCCCCTCTTCGCCTTCGTTGGTTTTGTATCCGCCTTTTATAAATTCGTTGTAGCACTCTACAAATAAGTCGTTAATGACAGACTCTTTAATCCCCGAATTTCCGCAGACCTTGACACCGTGTGTTATCGAATTATGGCATTTCCAAAAATTTGCCTGCCATATCAAACCGCTGTTATTAACCTTATGCGTATATTTATGTCCGCACTCGCCACATATAATCATTCCCGTAAACGGATATAACTTTGTGACCTGCCCTTGTAATTTTTTGTTCGTCCGTGCATCCATTATCGTCTGCACTTTCTCCCACAGTTCTCTGTCCACTATCGGCTCATGGCTGTTTTCTACATAGTAGCAGTCTTTCTCGCCTCGGTTGGTTTTCTTCATCCCGTTTTCAAGAAAGGTTTTTTGCAACAGCATATCGCCCTTGTACTTTTCATTTCGTAACATGGCGCGAATTTGGTTATCTGCCCATTTACCTCCTAAAGCCGCAGGGATACCTCGTTCATTTAGCCAAGCCGCTATTTCCCTTGAACTGCTCTTGCCCGTAGCATATCTCTCAAAAATTTCTTTAACCACTTTTGCCTCTTCGGGATTAATGGTTGTAATCGTAGCCTTTGCCACCTCGTAACCGTATAACCGTGGTCCGATAATGCATTCGCCTCTTTGGAATCTATCTTGTATTGACCACGATACGTTGTCGCTGTATCTTACAAGATCGTCTTCGGCTACTGCTGCGGCTATCGTAAGGAATATTTCGCTGTCGGGATTAAGCGTATTGATGTTTTCTTTCTCAAAAATAACCGCTATGCCGATTTCTCGCAGCTCCCTTACTATCGTCAGCATTTCCTCCGTATTACGGGCAAATCGCTGAACCGACTTTGTGAATACCACATCCACTTCGCCTTTCTTGCAAGCATCCATAAGTGCCATGAATTGTGGTCTTCGATTTGCAAATTTACCGCTGATACCCTTATCCGCAAATAATCCGACATATTCATAGGTTTCATCATTCGACAGTCGTTCGTTCCAATATCTGCTTTGGAACTCATAACTATGCGCCTGCATTTTACCATTCGTCGAAACTCGTGCATAAGCAGCGGCTTTTTTCTTGTCCATTTTTACCTCCTTTTTAGACTTTTAATTTTCTTGATTTACCCTTATGAGAGGACTTGATTTGCGTAAAAAAATTTGTCCCACCCATTGCGGGCAGGACAAACAATACCGTGCTCATTTCAAATAGTCCAGCGAAACGCTCCGAAATCAGCAATTAAAACTTGATTTGTTTTTTTCTATAATTTTATCTTTTTCTTCGGTGGAAATAAGGTTTTTTACCCAAAGTTGCATCACAATCGCATTGGCGATTTCGCACTTGAGTTTATTACTTCTCTCCATCGCCACCATCCTTTTTGCCGAGTTGCTTTATAATCTGGTTTGTACCTGTTGCAGTCAGACCGCTTGCTCCGCCTATGACTATTGCCACCACGACGTTGCTTGCAGGAATTATGCTCGGCAAGGCAAAGAAACAAACCACTCCGCATATCACGCCGATTGCCGTTGCGATCAGCGGAATAAATCGTTTGAACTTCTCGTTCTCGCCCACGCACTTTTTGATTATTTCAATTAATGCGTACACAACCGTGACAATGGCAGGTACGCTGATGAGTTCCAAATATTCCATTTCTGCCCTCCGTTACTTTTTGGAATTTTGTTCGAGGAGATAATCGTACATCTCCTGTTTCGATTCGCTGTAGCATTCCATCGCTTCGTGCATTTCGCCGTTAGTCTTCCCGTCCCTTATGGCGATTGCGTTGGCGTAGGTAAGTTTGCCCACGGCGTCGATGCTTTTGAGAATAAGGATGTTTTCCTTTGCTTTCGCCGCATCCCTTTCCTCGTCCTTTTTTGTTTTCTTTTTGAAAAACCGCTGCAAGAAAAAAAGCACCATCCCGCTGATGATGCTTGATGCAACGCTTATAATGATTGCTACCATTTTTCTCTCCTATTTCATTCGAACCCAATATTTGAATTCGGTTTTCTGCGTTCCTACCGCCTGTTGCCATTCTCCGCCGAGTGTTTCCGCCGGGTTGATTTCCCCGACCGTAATCCGCACGGTGTTAATCGGGAAGAACGCATCAAGGATTTGTTCTTTGGTCATCCCCACTATAAAATACGGCATAGCCGACCACTCGGTTTTCCCGTCCCCGATTTTAATTCTACCCGTGTCTTCTTCGACTCCGAATTCCCCACGGAGCAGTACGGGGTTGGCTGTATGCCAATTCCCCGAACTATCCGTGCGAAGACAGAGCTTTGAATTTATTTCTCTCTCTGCCATAGCCACCGTCCTTTAAGCGTTGCCGCCGTTAATCACATAGGCGTCCGTTGCAAGCAGAACATCTTCTCCGCCCGACAAGTCCTTTGCGGTCTTCTTCTCGAAGTTTTTCTCGAAGTTCGCATTGTCCCTTTCCTCGGTGTAATAGAGGTTACTGCCCTCTCCGATGTCCGTGGTCGAAAGCACGACGTCGCCTTGCTTGCCGTTTACAGAGAACACCGTGCATTCGGGCGATTTGAGTTCAAGCCAATTCGCCAAGTTGTCCGCAGGCGATTGCTTTAAGATGAACGAGCGGTTGAGGTCGGTGCGGATTGCCACGTCGCCTTTCTCGGCGGTAAGTGCAAGCATCTCGGTTTCGTCAGCCACAACGTGCGTATCCGTGATTGCAATTTTCGGCAACAGCGTTTCGCTGATTTTTCCGTCTGCACTAATCTCTACAAGATTGCCCTCCGCCGTACCGACGTTCCTTGCCGCCGCCGTGCCTGCATCGGTAATCTTGGCAAGCGTTAATTCGGGGATATCTTCGGGTGTAAGCAGTTCGGTCTTCGTGATGAGTCCCTTTTCGTTTACCGTTACTTTCGTGAAAGTTCCCTCGGTCGCACCCGTGTTCTTCAGCACCACCGTGATGGTTGCGTCTTCGCTGCCGTCAAAGGTAGTCGCACCCGTTGCATCGCCCGTCAGCGAGATTGCTCTTGCCGTTTTAAGTTTCTGCGCTACTTGTGCTTCAGCCACAACCTCGACTTCGTCTGCACTGACGAGCTTCTTCCACACAGCGGACGAATCGCTCGTAGCAATAAGGATGAACACCGCCTTGTCGGACTGGTTAACCCAAAGTTCGCCTACATCGTGGTCGGTGTCTGCAGTTGTAGGATTCGTGTTTGCAACGATGAGGTCATCGCTGACATACTTGAGTCCCGTCCATGCACTGATTCCGTCGCCGATCTTGAGTTTGCGTGTATCAATCTCGATGCCGATTTCGCCTTTCAATAAGACGGGGTTGGCGGCTTTCCAATTCGCCGCCGTGTCGTTACGCAGTTGGATTTTACTCTCCAATACTCTTTCATTTGCCATTGTTTGCTGTTCCTCCATTAATAATTTTTATTTGATGCCAATCTGCTCCGATGCAGATATAACTCCCTGTTGCTTCGTCCCAACGGTATGATTCGTTATCGTGTATATCGATATAAACTACCGCCGGGTTGCCTTGATTCGGAAAGGCGTATTTGCTTGGATACTGCTGTGGTTTGAGTTTTACTTCAATGGTTCGGGATTTGTTTCTTACCACTGTTTCCGTTGCGTCGTTTTCTATCCCTTGATATTTCTGCGAGATAGACCTTAACGCCTCCACCGACACACATCCGTCGCATCCGCCGCCGTGTCCGTGTCCATGTCTGTCATTGCAATCGTTCACTTTGCTACCACCTCCAATTCTTGATTAACAAGCGTATATATTTCCTCGCCCAACGACTCGACGTCTATCGTCAGTTGCATCTGATAAAGTAAGCAGGGCAATCTTGCCGTTTCCTCTGCTGTCAAATGAATTACGAATGTGTTGCCCCATTCTTTATCGAAGTCTTTCAGATATTCCTTGACGATCACGGGTTTTCGGTTCTTTCTGCCTATCGAAAAAATCACTTTGTCCCTTTCGGTTATCTTATAGCGTTCGTCATCGTTCAACGGGATTTTGACATTCAAAAAGGCGAAGCCACGAGCCTCGCCTTTTACTATGATTTGTCTTTCCATTACCGCCTCCGTTATCTCAATACTTGGAAATTGTAAAGCGGCATCATCTCAATGTAACCCCCTGCTTGGTCAGACCACTCGACGGTCAAGTAACCGTTTCGTTTGCAGGATATTTTAATCGTCAATTTATTCGGTGTTTCGTAATCGAATAAACCGCATTCGGAAACAAATGGCGACTCGCTTGATAGCTCTTTTTCTCCCATATAGCCATAGTCGTATTCGTCTTGTAACTGATACCATCCCGAACCGTCAAACACCCAACCGTAGAGAATATTGCCCGTATTAAAAAAGTAACTCTCGCTCGTATAATCCATATTGACTTTGAGCGACATCGCCGTTGCTCTGATTGTATCGCCGACTTTCAAACCGTCAACGGGAACTTCGACACTCTTCATACTCATATCCCCGTAAACGTATGCGGCATCGACATCCAAGTATTGCCATGTTTTATCAGGCTTTGAATTACTATCGACATCGTAAACCTTACCAAGTTCGATTACCCTTTTAATAGCAGGACATGAATGCCCGTTTATACTTAAATAACCGTTTCCGCTAACTCTTCCATCTTCTATATCGGCACTACCTTCCACATAGAATGTTCCGCCACCTTCATAATTCGCATTGCCATTATAATTTGTTGTAAAACATAGAATATACAAATTCATGACGCTATCGGCAGCATAGCAGTAACCGGGAATACAAACACGCAACGTGGTATCTTCGCCTTCTCCAATTGCTATCCCTTCCCCAACGGCGTTTGATAATTCTACAGCATAACGGTAACCGCCTTTAATTTTGAATCCGAGATCATAATCGTAATGATTTGCATTACCGTTAAACACAACGGTGGCAGTTCCGCCGCCACCGCTTGGTATTGTCGGCTTATCAGTTAAATCGTTATAGCTTCCGCTCGTAGCGACCTTATGCAGTCCTGTTACTTTGCTTGCCGACACCGAGTTTATCTTTTCATCGGTTACCGCCTTTGCGTTAATCTTTGCGGTTGTTACGGCGTTCGATGCTATCTTCGCCGAAGTTACTGCATTGCTTGCAATCTTGGCGGACGTTACCGCCGAGCTGTCAATGTCTGCCGTGCCTACCGTTCCCTTGAACGCCAATGCTTTAAGGTCAGCAAACCACTTTCTTACTTTACCGAAAAATCCTTTCACTGTTTCCTTGTCCCCCACATTCTCACGGGTTGCACTTTGCTTGCTGTTTACTTCCGCATCCTGCACTTGCTCCGTGGTTATTTTCTTTTCTTGCAGATACCGTTCGTTCTCGGCAAGGGTATTGAATATTTCGGGGACGACTTGGTCTTCCTTTTTATAATCGTTTTTAGGCTCTTTCCAATTAGCCATAGTTGCCTCCCTATTTCTTTCTGCCACGGGTTTCTTGTTTCAGTCCCCCGTCGTAGGTGAATTTGTTGTACTCGCACAAAAGCCTTTCTTTGTCCCCAAAGCGGTCAATGCAGTCGTAGGCGAGTCCTACTTCGAGTTCGGGGTTTCCTCGCCACACGACCGTTATACTGCCCTCTCCCGCTTTCATACGATTAAGGAGCAGAGTTGCCATGTACTCCGCTTGCTCATAGCTTTGTACAAGTTCGCTCGTAGGGTGCGAATATTCTACGATCCCATAAAGCAGGATGCTTTCTTCATCCCTTACCGTTACCGTTCGGGTATTGATTTCAATGGCGTTTCCCGTAATCGTAATGACTGCAGTCTGTGCCGTACCCGTGTTGTTCTTTACGACGCAAGTGCAGGAATTGACTCCGCTTTCATACGAAATAATCCGCACCGATGCATTGTTGCTTGTCGCATTCGGATACGCCACCTCCGACGTATAGTCGATTGTCAGCGTCTTCGTTTCGTTCGGCTCAAGCCGTATCTCTGGCTCGGCTACTTCGATCATGTCATCCTTTATGCTAATCTCGCAGTAGTCCACCGACACGCTGTTAGAAAAGTCCGTCAGCGTGATGTTTGATTTATAAGAGAACATATTGCCGGGATTGATTTCCGTTGGATTGTATTCGGGAGTATCTTCTTCGCACTTGATAACGATTCTGTTTTCCCTATCCACGAATACCTTGCATAGCCCCGCATTTGCGATTTCTTGCAAAGCATCCCACCCCGTGGTCTTCGGCAACAACGCCGTATCTACCACAAAATCTTTCAACCTTTCCGTGATTACGAACTCCGCCGAACTCAACCCCATCTTCGTCAGCACGTCTTCGGCAATCTCGTACAGCGACACGTTTTCAATGAGCGGAAAGCCGACGTATGTTTTAATCTGCAATCGCATCATGCGGTCGGTTGCAGTGCATTTTACCCATTGGCTGTCCTGCGGTATGTCCCATTCATCAGAGTAAAAAACGCCGAGCGGTTTATATTTGATCTCGCCGTTTTGCTCTATCCCTATAAAGGGGTACAGCTTACGGTCAAGGAGCATAAGCGTCCGCAAGTATCCTTTGTCGAATTTGCGGTCTTCGTTATAAATGCTTACGGTCATCGAGTCCGAATTGATGTTGTAGTTTCCCTCGCTCGAACACAGCTCTTCTCCGACTTCGAAGGACAAAAGCGAGTCGCCCTCGTAGGTTTCATATACACGTTCGAAGCACCGCAGAATTTTAGCCACGGCGTTCGGATGACTCCATTTTTCTATGGTCAGCCTTACCGCCGTGATGTCTTCAACTTTCGGCACTACGACTATTTCCACCTCGGTGTTGTCTTTGACGGTATCGGTTTTCACTATTGTCCCGTTTCGTTTATACTGTAGCGTAAAGTCCACGGGGTATTGGTTGAGCTTCTTGTCGCCGATGATTCGCCAATAAATTATGGGACGCATCATAAACGTCAATTCTATATACGGCTTGCTTGCATATACACCGTTGCCGTCCGCTCCCGTGTTACTCCACCATCCGACGATCAAGTCATCGCCCATCATTTGAAAAGTCCCGTCCATCGTAGAGTTTCCGTCCATCGTGCAAGCCTTGATAGTCGGCTCGCTCGGCAGACGGAATACTTCGTTCGGATGGCTGATTTGCGAATTACCGCTTACCGCCACTTTTATATCACGGCTCAACTCTTCGTCCGCATAGACGATTTCCACTTTGCCGTAAACCTTACGGGGATTATCCGAATATTTCATAGGCTACCTCTCCGTAAAACTGACCGACACGCTTTTCCACATAATCTTGCCTTTTGCCCAATCATAGTGCGGTTGGTAGGTCAGCCCCTCCGACCGTCCCGTCATTGTTACAAGACTGCCCGTGGCGTTATCGTGATAGGTTATCTCGGCGAACTTATCTCCGCCGATAGCTTTCGTCAGCGTGGTCATATCTTCTTTTGAAAGATACTCCCAACTCACGTCCACTTTTCGTTTCGTGCCGATTATGTCCACGACCATCGTTCCGTCAACGGTGCGTTCGGCTTTGTCGAGTATCTCTGGCGACACGGTCAATTCGGTAGGCGCTTTTATTTTCTTTCCGTTTACTTTGAAAAAGTCCATATCACACCTCCTGCAAATTTACGCCGTTTCGCCTATACTCTCTCGACAGCTTCGGCATCATAAGCCTTGCGAAAGTCTGTCCGTCTACTTGCAAGACGAGTTCTTTTTCCTCCGCTCCACCCATTCCGTTCATCGCTGCCATTCCTTGCAACAATCCGTTTAAGAGGTCGCCGTTCGGACTTGAGCCCGTTCCAACCATTGCCCTGTTCGGCGAAGTTGTCAAGCCGAGCGTGTTCGCCACTTCAATTGCCGCTCTCTGCATCATAGGAATGTTGGCGTACATATCGTTTGCCATCATGTCCATTAGATTCGGTATCCACTCGTCTGCGGTATGACCGGGACCTTTCTTTGTAGGCGATCCGAAACCGAGAAAGTCTTTGATTGATTTGCCGACAGACTTCACGCCGTCAACCACCCAATTCCAACCCTTCTTTATTCCGTCGCCGATATTCGATATAAGGTTCTTGCCCCAACTGAACCCGTCCGAGAAGAGGTTTTTGAAGAAATCTCCGACCTTCCCGAACAGCCCCGTGATGCCGTCCCAAATATTTCCGCACATCGATTTGATTCCGCTCCAAATATTCGAGAAAAAGCCGCTTACGCCGTCCCATACCTTTTTGAAGATATTGCCGATAGTTTCGCCGCAGTTCCCGAAGAAAGACACAATATTCTCTCCGAAGCCTTTGATAAACTCCCAGATGCCGAGGAATAAGTTTTTGATTCCCGACCAAATATTGCTTGCGAAACTCTGCATATATTCCCATGCAGACGACCAGTCGCCACGCAACACCGCACACACCACTTTGATGATGTCAAGGATTGCGCTGACCACGTCGATTATCGCTTCAAGAAACGGGCCGAGTGCTTCGATGATTGCTCCGAGTACGCTCGACACCACGCCCCAAAGCGTCATGACAAGTCCGCCTATTAAATCGAAGACGGGTTTCAGCGTTTCGTACAGTTCAACCAATGTATCCCACAGCGAGGCGAACAAGGCTTTGAGTTTTTCCCATATCGGTCTTACGTAAGAAAAGAATTTGTTTAAGGCGTCGCCTATGATGCTGAATGCCGATTTTACGCAAGTCCAAATATTCGTGAATATGGTCTTGACCGTATTCCAAATCTTTGCACCGTTGGTTTCCCAAAATTTGCGGATTGCCGTTACGACGTCGATTACCACGTCTTTTACAAAATTCCAAACCTTTTCCGCATACGGCTTTATCTTGCCGAATATCGTCTTCACGGTCTTCCATATCGCTTTGAGTGCGGACACCACTCTGTTTATGAGTTTCTGTCCGTTCTTCGCCCACCATTGCTTGATTGCCTCGACTGCACCGAGTATCTTTGCCTTTATCTTTTCCCATATCTTGGTTACGGCGTTTCGGAAGTCCTCGTTGTTCTTCCACAAATAAGTAACGACTCCGACCACCGCTGCGATTGCCGCTATGATCAAGCCGACTTTGCTGAACAGCAATTTTCCGACTTTGAGTATTGTACCGATGCTACCGATGAGTTTGCCGACAACTAATAAAAGCGGCCCGATTGCCGCCGCCAATAACGCTATGGTTACGATGTTCTTTTTCGTTCCCATCGACAGCCCCATCAGCTTCGCCGTCAAAGGCGAAATATACTTTTGGATGAACTGTCTTATAATAGGAATTAACACGTCGCCGAACGATATGGCGATTTCTTCAAGCTCGGATTTTAATATCTTGACTTGACCTTGCAAAGTGTTGAGCTGCGTTGCCGCCATCTCGGATGCTTTGTTTGTTCCCGTGATTGACGCAGTCATATCTCTGACCGCATCTCCGCCCGCCGACATTAAGGCAAGCATACCGGGGCCTGCCCTTGCTCCGAACACTTTCATTGCTTGGGCGGTGTCCATACCCGCTCCGCCGAGCCTGTCTATAATTGTGGCAAGGTCATTCGTTGCAGGATTCACGTCGTCAAAAGTCAACCCCAATTCCTCGAACACTCCGAGTGCCGCAGCCGACGGATTCATCAGCGATACAAGCGATTGACGGAGTGCCGTTCCTGCGGTCGAGCCGTCATAGCCTGCATTGTACAGCACGGACAATGCACCCGTAACTTCTTCGATTTCATAGCCGAGGCTGTTTGCCACAGGCCCGACATAACCCATTGAGTTCGAGAGTTTATCCATACTCGCCATTGAGTTGCCGATTGCGGCGGCGAATACGTTTGTTACCCTTTCCGCTTGGTTCGCTTCCAAGCCGAACTGATTCAACGTAGATATTACCGTATCGGTAGTGAATGCGAGGTCGCTCTGCGTTGCCGATGCAAGGTTCAAGGTTGCCTCTATGGAGTCTGCCATTTGGTCTACCTTGTAACCTGCCGATGCCATGTAGTATAAAGCATCCGCCGCATCCGATGCGGAGAACACCGTTTTACTGCCCATATCTCTGGCGATCGCTGTCATTCTTGCAAGCTCTTCGCCCGTTGCCCCTGCGACCGATGCCGCATTTGCCATACTCTGCTCGAACCCTTGCGACACGTTGACTGCCGCCGTTCCGAGTGCTACGAGCGGTGCGGTTATGCTTGCCGTGAGCTTTGTTCCTGCTTTTGTGAAAGACGCCGACACCTTTTGTATTTTCTTTTGTGCGGTTTGTAGTCCTTTCGACAGCGAGGATATATCCGCCGCAATCTTCACGACAAGGTTTCTAATTACAGCCATATCTCGCCCCCTTTATTTGATTGTTACGCCTTTTGCCGCCGCCATTGCTTTTAAGATCGCATCGCTTTTACTGCTTGCTTTTTTGCTCGGTTTCTTCCTCGCCTCTTTCAGCAGTTTTTCAAACCGTGGCAACTTTCTTTGCCGTGCAAGAGCTTCGGTGTGCCATGCAAGACACAGCAAGTTCTCAAACTCGGTCTGCTCGGCATTCCGTTTCTGCTTGGCTATGAGCGTGAGTTCATACGGCGTATAATCGCCGACCTTTAACGGATCGACGCCCCACATTACCACCGCTTGTTCGGACAATGCGAATAAATCAAAAACGGCGGTTACTTTTCCCCCGGCGTTTGCTCCGTATTCTCTCCGCCGAATGCTGCGGTCAATGCCTCGCCGAGTTTCTCCGCCACTTCGTTGAGGTTGGAATATTCGTCGATTAAGTCGCCGACCTTTTGTATTGTCAGCGTTTTGTCTTCGTGATAAAGACCGCCGTACACGATGGCAAGTAAGTCTTTAATGCCCAACTTATTAAGGTCGAGCGAAAGAATGGATTTGCCCGTTAAATCTTCGATTTTGGCAAGTGCATTCATACCGTATCGCAAGGTTCTCGGTTTATCCAAATTGATAGTGATTCCGTTCTTCATAGTTCCTCCGTTTATTCCGCCGTTTCAAAGGTCAGCGCACCCGTTCCCGTGAATTCGATGCTGATAGACACAACGTCGTCAACGGGATCTTCAATGGAAAGGCTGTTTATATAAGCCTCGCCCTGATAGTAGTTCGTTCCGTCAACGTAAAGTTTTACCGTTACCGTCGTACCGTTGAGAAATGCATCTTGCAATGCTTTCTGCCCCTCGGTATCCACGGGTACTTCGTAGTCGCCCTCGCTCGATGCCGACCACTCTTTGAGTCCCGTGATATAGTTCTTCCAATCGTCGCCGAGTGCAGTTGTTTCCAAAGTATCAAGCGAAAGTTCGAGCGACCAATTCTTGATGCCTACCACTTTCTTGCTTGCAGATGCTCCGACGACCACTTTGCCGTTCTTTCCTGCTACAGCCATATTTGCCTCCTATTTTTCGTTAAAATGAAATTCAAATTCGATGCTCGACATATACTCGTTCGTATCGAATTTAAGTGCCGTATTCCCGTTATACTCATAGTCCGATTTGATGAATACGGCTTGTATATTTAGCCCGCACATATCTCCGCTATAATCTTGAAATACACACTTGACTTTACGGGATAGTTCCCGTGCTTTTTTGTATGTCGTATCGTGGCATACAAGCTGCATCGTTTGCCGTACAAAGCCTGTATCCCCTTGCAAAGCCGAGTCATAATTCGCCAATACGGGAGTGTAAACAATAGCGGGCAACGGTGCGTCTTCGGGCAAGACTATGGGATATATACGGCCGCATACATATCGGGAGATGTTCAAATCCGAACACAACTTCTCATACACGGCTTGGCATATATCTTTCATATTTTCCTCCCGACCGCTCTCGATATCTCCGACACGATTGCGGCATTGATTTGATTTTGGTTATCATCCACGGCATTCCGCAAAAACGGATTCGCAGGTCTGCCCCTTGCTCCGAGTTCGACGTGCGTTCCGTATTTGAGCGACTTGTCATAATCAACTTGCACGGTCGCTTTCGTTGCCGTTGCCTTGCCTTCGGTCAGATGCAGACTTTGCTTTAATGCTCCCGTATCCACGGGGCAATTCCGCTTGGCGTCTTCAAGTGCGATTTTACCGCCCGCCTTTGCTCCCGCCATCATCACGCTTGCCGCCGCATCCTCCATTGCTTTTAGGTCTTTGACAAGCACACTCGCCCCCTCGACCGTTGTTTTGACTTTCCTTTGCTTTGCACTGTAACCCATCGCTTACCAACTCCTTCGCATTCAGTATCGTGGCGGTATGGGCAGTTTCATTGTCGAGTTCGCCTACGATCTCGTACAACTTATTCCCGTATCGGATACGGTGCAAGACCGTCAGCCAATGACAATACCGCATGGTGATTCGCACCACTTTCTCGGCTGTCACTTGCTGTGCGAACATCTGCTCCGTTCCGCTTATAGGGACGATTGCCGCCCATACCTTTGCCACGCTTTTCCACTTGCCCGTTTCTCCGCCGTATTCATCTCGGTCTTTGAAAAACTGCAAAATTTCCACCCGGCGGTTAAGTCTGCCAATATCCATCAGAACGCCTCCCGTCTATACGCAAACAGCATTCGGCGGACAAGATCGAGCGTTTCCTTGATGTCCACGCCCGACTTGTCTTTCGCCACTTGCCGTTCTTCATATAAGGTTGCCGTAACGATGAGCATTGCCTGATGCACGGGTTCGGGGATTTCCTCGAACTCCGAGAGCTGCCGTCGCAACACTTCTTCGGTCAAGCCTTTCGCCGTAATGATGAGCGAGGAAATGAGCGCATCTTCGTCATCCCCGTCCAAGCGGAGAAAGTCTTTTGTTTCCTGTAACGTCAACACGCTCGATCACCCCCTTTTGTTTTACGAACCTCTCTTTGCGAGAGTAACGAACGGCGACACGCTCGAACTGCCCTTGTAAGGAGTGAGCGGTTTGTTCCAGATAGGTTTGCCGTCCACACGGTAGATAAAGCGGAACACCGACTCATCGTACAAAAAGCGGACGTGGATGGAACTTGCCGCTTTTACTCCGCCCTTGTCAATGAGCAAGTATTGTCCGATATCTGCGAGAACGATGTCCCCGATATCGCCTGCGGCACTGCACTGTTCCAAAGGAATAACGGGACGACCGAACAGCGTTCCGTAAGGTTTTTCCGAAAGTCCGCCCGCCGGGATGTACACGGGTTTATCGCCGAGTTTCAAAGTGTAAAGGTACGGCTCAAGTTCCTGATTAATGTACCAAACAGCATTTGCTCTCGACCTTGCCCAAAGGCGATTCCACATCTTGATGAGGTTTTCGACCGTGATGATATCGGTCTGGTCTTTTTCCTTTTCGACCTTAACGATCGCACCGCTTTTAAGGATGCCGAGAGGTTCGCCCTCGCCGCTTCCGTCAAGAATTGCATCGTCGATTTTGAACCCGAACTCTTCCGCAAACGCCTGACGGATGACCGCCTCCAATGCCGCAGCATCCTGCAACAGTTCATCCGTCGCATAGCATAAGCCCGTGAGTTTCTTGAGCGAAAGTTCCAACTGACGAAACTTCGGCTTGCTGCCCGTAAGTTCGTCCGCCTCGCCTTCCCAATAGGTTTGAACTCCGCCCCATCTCGAACCGTTGGCACGGCTGTCTTCGTCCACGGCGTTTATCTTCATGCCGTTGGCATTGGTGCTGATAGGGATTTTCTTCGCACGGCTTGCAAGAATTCCCGTTTCATAGGTGCGTTTTAACAGTTCGGTTACGAAGTCCTGCTGTACGAGGAACCCGCCGTCCGAGGGAGTGCTTTCGTTGAGTCCGCTTGCCGCCCTCGTAGTCAGTCTTTCATCCACCTTTCCGCCGGGAGCCGCCGCCCTGTATGCCGCAAGCAACTGTTCGCCAAAGGTGGCGAATCTCTTCTCTTCGCCTTTATTCGGCATAGGCTTGACTTCGGGTTTCTCGGTTACCGACCTGTCTTCGGGTTCGATTGCAAGCATCTTTTCCGCACGGCTGATGCTCTCGTCCCACGAACGGATTTCCGACTCATATCCGTCGATTTCCTTTTGTTCGTCTTCGGTGAGGAACCTGTCCTCTGCTTCCGCTTTATTGAGAACCGCCATTGCTTTGAGTCTGGCGTCTTCTCTTTTTGCTTTCATTTCAAGCACTTTCTTCATAGTCATATCCTTGATATCCTCCGATTAATAATTTTTGAATTTGGTCTGCAAGCCTTTGAGTTTCGCTTGCTGTTTTGCTTTCTCGGCGGTTTTTTCTTCCGCCTCCGCCTTGCTCCGCTGTTCAGCCTTGTAGCCGTTGTATTCTTCCATCGCTCTCACACCAACGTCCGTGGCGGTATATGCGGGGAACGTTACGGGACTCACGTCGAACAGTTGAACCTTACGGATTTCTCTCGTATCCATTCCGTTTTCTGTCGACCATTTGTCTTCTTCGACTATGAAACCTATGGACATCTGCGTGATATCTCCGCGTCTAATACTTGCCTGCAAATCCCTTGCCCAACTTGTATCGGGCGGTGTTATCCGCACACGCAAGCCGACTTCGTCTTCCACGAGTTCGAGCGTTCCTGCACGGTTACGCCCAAGCACATAGTTCGGATCGTGGTTGAACAATGCACGGATATCGTCTTTACCGATGCTTTCGTTGAATGCACCTTTGCGGACGATTTCCTTAAACGGAAAGATTCCGCCGAGCGTTTCCGACCATGAGTCGAACACCGCTGCGTGTCCTTCGATTACCGAACCGCCGTCACTGTCCGCTATTCGCAGTTCCGCCATCGGGAGCATTCGCAATTCCTTTTTGCCCTTCTCCATCGCTACCTCCTTCTTTGTTTTCTTTGCTTACCGCTGTCATGTTTCCGTTCACAAGGTAAGCGTCGCCGCCTTGTTCTTTCGGTATCGGCGGTAGGTCTTCCAAGTGTCGGATGTCGTTTGCCGACAGCCAACCGTTTTGCCGACCTATTGCGTAGCCTTCCATTCTCGACTTGTAATCGCCACGCATCAACCCGTCCACGTTGAATCTGCTGAAATACAAAAGCCGTTCTTTCTCATCCAAGAGTGAACGGCTTATCGCTTGCTCCCACCTGACTAACCACGGGCGGATTGTGTGCTGTACGAATTCGATCGATTGGTGTTCTATGTTGCTGAACGTCGCTCTTTCCAAGTCGCCGACAAGGTGCGGCGGAACACGGAATATTCGGCAGATTTCGTTGACTTGATACTTTCGGGTTTCAAGGAATTGTGCATCTTCGGGTGCAATGCCGATTGTGTGATATTTCATCCCCTCTTCAAGCACCGCCACCTTATGGCTGTTTCTCGTACCCTGATATACCTTGTTCCAACTTTCCCTTAACTTTTCGGGATCTTTCAGTATGCCGGGGTGTTCCAACACACCGCCCGGTCTTGCTCCGTTGCCGAAAAACTTTGCACCGTACTCTTCCGTGGCAAGCGACAGCCCGACAGCTTCCCTTGCTTGAGATATCGGACTCAAACCCGTTACCCCGTCAAGCGACAAACCTTTTATGTGAAAGATTTGTTCGGGTTTGTACTCGTAGGTTTGATTGGTGATATCGTCCGAATAGGTGTATTTTATCCTGCCCGTTTGCGTATCTCGTTCTACCGTCATGAGCTGCGGCTTTAAGTACCACAGTTCGGTTACGTGTCCATTTTTGCGGATTTTCCTCGCATAAGCGTTGCCCCATAAAAGGAGCGATGTCATCATCATTTCCCGAAACTCGAAACTCGTCATTTCGTCGTTGGGCATTTCGTAAAGGCAAGAAAAAAGCGGATGTTGCTCCGCCATTTCACTCTTACCGCCTTTGCCCTTTTTGAACAGATGCAACGGCAGACTTGCTACCGTTTCGGCAAGGATTTTCACACACGCATATACCGCCGAGGTCTGCAAGGCACGGAGTTCATCCACTTGCACTCCGCTGTTGCTGTTGCCGATAAAGTCCATGTCTACACCGCGTATAAAATCTTGCATTTCCTTGCTCGGCTTATTGCGTCTTTCACGCTTTGGTGCATCCCTACTGCGTCCGAATATTCCCATTCATACCTCCGTTTTGAAATAATAAAACCGCCCTTGCGGACGGTTTGTGTTGTTTGTTTTATTTGCAGTTTTCAGGGTTCTTAAAGTATTTGATTAATTCCTTGACCATCGCTTTCCCCTCGACGGTCTTTGCCCTTAAGTCCCAACCCCTGTCGTAGTTAGCTATGCCGTCTATCCATAATTTGCTTACGTTGCCACCGTTAATTCCGAACTCGCTCGGCTCTTCGTACACTTTTGCGTTGAATTTTATGCCGTCTATCGTGCCTATTTTCCATTGTCCGTCCGTTCTCGTTACTTTAATCGTTGCCATTTTTTCGCTCCTTTCGGACCTTTTGCCCTTTCCTTTTTGTAACACAACAATACCGTAAACAACCGAAAGAGCCCAGTGAAATCGTGCAGAAACACACAACTTTTTTCGAGAAAATCAAACTTTTTTTGAAACGAAAAACCGCCCTTTGGGACGGTTATATCATTATTTTCTTATCCGTTTCAATTCGTTTTCCATCGACAAGTATAGCTCCATCATAAAACTCGACCATCGGCTACTCAACGTGTCCATTCCCTCGGCAATGGAATACACGCCGATGCCTTTCTCTTTGAGTTTTTGGATCATTTCTATTTTCTGTGCTGTTAAGCATCCGAACTGTCTAAACCCTTTGATTATTATGTAATCGAATTTATGAGTTTCAGCATCCTTTATCATTCGGTTGTATTCAGGTAGATTTTCGGCTCTTTCATACTTGCTGACATCGATATAGAATTCGACGATCTCGCAATTGTTTTTGCTTTTTATTAATTCGTTAAAATATTGTTTTTGGCACTCAATAACGAGTGCGTCTTCTTTTCTTATTCGTATATAAACTGCTATTTTAACCATATTTGCTCTTTCCTATTATTGGCTTATGTCAAAATCTTCAAGGCTCTCGTACCGCTGTAAGACTATGAGATTTTCCTTTTTAATGTCTGCATCTGCAAACTCTTTAGTCTTATATGCACCAAAGTACGATACGCCATTTACATTTTTTCGATAGGCTATCATTACTGGATAGCCTTGCTTTGCATACTTTTTATACTGCTTTTCATCGTCCATTAATTCGATGAGTCTGCCAATCAGCATTTCCACATCGGGTTCAAGATTTTTGTATTGCTCTTCGAGCGGATATTTTTTGTAATACATTTTAACGATTTCTTCGAGCTTCGCTTCGTTCTCTTTCCGTCCGCTGATATCATAAAAATCTATGTCCGCAGGGCCGCCGTTCCCGCTGTCGTTGTACCATGCGATTTTCTTTTCGTTGAGATAAAGATTGCCTTGATTGCCTTGCCAATCTCTGCCCTCAAAACTGCGTCTGCCCTTGAGCTTTAACCCAAATATACTTGCCATTTTCTTGCCTCCGTTTTTTCTTTTACAATACCGTAAATTGCCAAAAGAGCCCAGTGAAAGTGCGTCCCGAAAGGCAATTATTTTATTAATCTTCGGGACTGAATTTTGCGGTTTCCAAACCGATTAATAAACCGATTTTGAATCCTCTGCTATAAACGCCCTTTCGTTTCACTCCTTCTTGTATTGCTTGTTCTTCCAAGAACTTTTCGAACATATCCATTTGTTCGTCTGTCAGCATACTTTTGAATTTTTCGTATGCTATATACTCTTTGTCCTTCGATAAATCTTTCGGTTTGCGTACTCTATTCCGCTCGTCGATTTCGCCGTCAAAGAGCCAATCGATTATACTTTCCATTTGTGCCTCCTTCTTTGTCGTAACCCAAACAATACCGTAATGGTTTCAACAAGTCCAGAGGAAATCGGCAACTAATCGAAAATTTCCACCCCGTCTCGGATATGCTTGATTTCAGCTTCGGGGCAAAGTTCTTTGTATCTGCGGACAATAACGTCGCAGTATTTCGGTTCGAGTTCTATCGCCCGACACTTGCGGTTCAGTTGCTCGGACGCTATAAGCGTGGAGCCGCTACCGCCGAACGGTTCATATACCGTATCATCTTCGTGGCTGCTGTTGTAGATGAGCTTGGCACACAACGTGATGGGTTTCATCGTCGGATGGTCTGGCGATTTGTTCGGCTTGTTATCCTCTATGACCGAGTTCGGCAAACCGAGTATTTTTTCTACCAACTCAACGAGCTCGGCTTTGTTCATCTTTCGCAGATTCTCCGTCAGTCCCTCCATCACAGTTGCAAGCGTTCGATCGTCAATAAAATAATGCCCCGCACCTTCTTTCCATCCGTAGAGTATCGGCTCATGCTTCCACTGGTAGTCCTGCCTACCGAGCGTGAAATGATTCTTCAACCATATAAGCGTCTGCGAATACTTGAACCCTGCATCCGTCATCGCTTTCGTAAAGTTTACGGTTTCTTTTGTGCTATGGAACACATAAATCGGCGCACCTTTCTTCAAGTTCTTTTCCGCCGCCTTATAGAATGCCAAAAGAAATTGATAGAACTCATCGTCCGAAAGGTTGTCGTTTGCAATCGTGCTGCTCGACCGAGACTGCGATTGATGCTTGCCCCTTACCGCCGAACCGTAGTCCACATTGTAAGGCGGATCGGTTACCATTAGGTCTGCCATTTTACCATCCAACACTCGGCTTACGTCATCGGCTTGCGTACTGTCCCCGCACAGCAGTCGGTGCTGTCCGAGTATCCACAAATCGCCCGTTTTCGTCTTCGGCTCGGTTACTTCGTCAAGAGCGGATTCAGCGTCAAAGTCGTCTTCGTGGACATTCTCCATACTACCGCTCCCGAACAGTTCCTGTGCTTCGGCAAGGTCAAAACCCGTTAGTGTGATATCGTATCCGCTCCCGTCCAAGTCTTTCAAAAGGCTTGCCAAGAGATCATTGTCCCACTCGCCGCTGATTTTGTTCAGAGCGATGTTCAATGCTTTTTCCTTGCTTTCGTCAAGGTCGACCACAACGCAGTCCACTTCGGTGAACCCAAGGTCTTTCATCACTTTTAAGCGTTGATGCCCGCCCACAACCACGCCCGTGCGTTTATTCCATATAACGGGTTCGACGTAGCCAAATTCTTCGATGCTGCGTTTGAGCTTTTCGTATTCGGCATCGCCGGGCTTTAAGTCCTTACGGGGATTGTAATCGGCAGCTTTTAATTCTTCCACCGCTCTCTTTTCTATTTGCATTGATTTCCTCCTAAATAATGATAATTCCTCTATCGTTATAGACGCTGTCCGTTGTTCCCTTATTGCGGATTGCACGGTCTAAAGCCATAACGAGTGCGACCGCTCCGTCTATTCTTTCGGTGGACTTTTCCTTGTCCATCTTCACGTTCCCGGCAGGATCGGTTCTAACGAACACATTGTCCATCATCCAACGGAGCGGCACGTTTCCACCGTGCGCTATCTTCTGCTCAAGCACGAGCTTCATCAGCTCTTTCGTCGGCGGACTCATATCCTTGAACCCTTGCCCGAACGGTACGACCGTGAACCCCATTCCTTCGAGATTCTGCGTCATCTGCACGGCTCCCCATCGGTCAAAGGCTATTTCCTTGATGTTGTATTTCGTGCCGAGGTCTTCTATAAAGTTTTCGATGTATCCGTAGTGGATTACGTTGCCCTCGGTGGTTATAACTTGCCCCTTTGCTTTCCACACATCGTATGGAACGTGATCGCGTCTAACTCGCAAATCTATTGTGTCTTCGGGTATCCAAAAGAACGGCAGAACGATGTATTTATCGTCTTCGTTCAATGGCGGAAAGACAAGCACGAATGCCGTGATATCGGTGCTTGACGAAAGGTCAAGTCCGCCGTAGCATTCACGCCCCTTGAGCTTTTCCGCATCTACTTGAAAATCGCATTTATCCCAAGCGTCCATCGGCATCCAACGGACGCTTTGCTTTACCCATTGATTGAGTCGCAGTTGTCGGAACAAGTTCTCTTCCGCCGGGTTCTCTTTCGCCGACTCGTAGGCGGTACGGAGTTTATCTATTTCCACCGTGATGCCGAGCGACGGGTTTGCTTTCGCCCATACCTTTTCGCTACCCCAATCATCATCGTCATCCGCTCCGTAAATTACGGGATAGAATGAGCGGTCATGCTTGCGTCCTTCGAGTATGTCTTTCGACTTTTGGTGGATTTCCCAACAGATTGAGTTGCGGTCAGTGCCTGCCGTAGTTATCAAAAAGAACAGCGGTTGCTTTCTTGCATCGCCCGAACCGTGCGTCATTACGTCGTATAAGGCTCGGTTCGGTTGTGCATGGAGTTCGTCGAATACAACGCCGTGAACATTCAGTCCGTGCTTGGTGTACGACTCCGCCGACAGCACCTGATAAAAGGAATTAAGCGGTTGATATACGAGCCGTTTCTGGCTCATTATAGGCTTGATTCTCTTCTTCAAGGCGGGGCATTGTTCTACCATGTTGCAAGCCACGTCGAACACTATACTTGCCTGTTGGCGGTCGGCTGCACATCCGTAAACCTCCGCACCCCACTCGCCGTCGCCCGCTAAAAGGTATAATGCGATTGCGGCGGCTATTTCCGACTTGCCTTGCTTTTTCGGTATCTCGACATAAGCGGTATTGTACTGCCTATAACCGTTATCTTTTACCGTTCCGAAAATGTCCCTTATGATTTTGTCCTGCCACGGCAACAGTTCGAACGGTACTCCGTGCCATGTGCCTTTCGTATGTTTTAACGAGTTGATGAAAGCAACGGCACGGTCTGCAAGTTGTTTGTTGTATGCCATTGCTCCCTCCGTTTACAATAAATAAAAGGAGAGCCGAAGCTCTCCCTTTGAACACGCATTTGATTTTGTTTTTATGCTCTCGCTCTCATTCGCTTTTTCGTATCGTCGAGAGCCGCTTGCAGGTATTTCGGATCGAGTCCGACATCCCTGTATCCTTCGTGAATTGTGTTGTAATAAAATCCCGACGGCATATTCGGCTTGCCTTCGTTCATTATGTACACCATTGCCTCGACCGCTCCGTTCGGCATATCTACCGTTACCGTTTCCTTTCGATAATAACTCGGATACCCTTCGTATCTGTCGAGTGCCAACTCGTCACGAGGTGTGATTTCCCACACGCCGACAGGCGTCTCCGCCCCATCGACGGGCTCTATCGTTGCCACTCCACGGAATGTCAGCTGATAGTTTTTGAGTGTGCCGATGCCCACTACCTTTGCGTCTGGACACCGTCTTGCCATTTGTGCAAGGTTGAGGTTGCTACCGTATGCTACATAAAGTTTTGCCATTTTTTTATCTCCTTCTTTTGTGAGGGGGCGGTTAAGCCGCCGCCCTCGGTCTACCGTTTTTAAATGCTATGTCGCCGCTTAAGTTTTCGAGTAAAAACTTTCTTGCCGTATCGAACTCTTCGCCGATCATTCCGAGGCGGAGCAGCCATGTGCGGAAGGTGTATTTTTCGTTTGCGGTTACCGTTTTCTTTGCGCTTGCTCCGTTCTGCGTTAAGGCTTGATGGCTGATTGCGAGGCACAGTTGTATGTAAGTTTTAATTTTGCCTGCGTGCGTCGTTCCGTTAAAGCATCTAAACTCGATGCCCTTGCCTTGCCATAGGCTGTGCAGGTTGAGTGCATGGTAGCGACTGCTGTCGTAGTGTGTGTTCCTATGCGAGTTGCCGTTGTACCATAATCTTTCGACCGCCGTTTTCGTTGTCGGCTTTGTGCGGTTCATACTCTCTACGAACCTCTGCTCGGTCTTTTTGCACCATCTGTTTGCTCGGCTTGTGCTTACCCCGACCGCCTTGAACAGCAGGTCTTCTTTGCTCGTCATAATGTTTACGAGGTTCCGTAGCGTCTTTGCCGTATGCTGTTCCGCTCCGACGTGTACGTGGATTCCGCAGCTACTGTTTGCCTTTGCACCCTTGTGTCGCAGTTGCCTTACGATTTCCTGTATGTCTTCGATGTCTTCCCATCTGCATACTGGTGTTACGATCTCGCAACTGCAGTTTGATCCGTAGTGTTCCGTGTCGATGCTGCCGTCGCTCATCGCTTTCCATTTGCGACCTTGTCTGTCGGTTGCCTCGTAGGTATCATATCCGCTACCTGCGTAGTAGGATGTCGTTCCGTAGTAGTCTGCGATTACCTTTGCCGCATCCTTTCTGCTGATGCCTGTGAGTTCGATTTCGATGCCGAATGTTTGAGTTTTCATTTGCGTGTTCTCCTTTGCTTTGAGGGTGTTTCCCACCCCCGTTTTGCAAGACAACAATACCGTAAAAACACACAAGAGCCCAGCGAAACGCGGTCGAAATCCGAAAGAATTTGAAAGAATTTTTAACTATTTTTCGGGGTTTCCAAACCTATGCCTTTATAGTTAAAATCGCCATTTTCGATTGCCTTTTTATCGGCTTCGGCTGCGGCTTTATAGTCCGCTCTCTCCGTTTCTTTTCGCTTGCATTCCAAGCAAATGCATTCCGTGTTATACATAGACATTATCCGCCCGCCCGATAAATCTCCACCGCAGCGGTCGCAAGTCCTTTGACTGAAAAACTTATCCATTCTACTCCTTAATAAATCCCGTCAAGGTCTATAAGCGTTACCTTTTCTTTTATTAGCACTATTGCCTGTTCATACGAGCCTTTTTGTATCTGCGACCATAAAGCATCGAACTCTTGCTTGTCATGTAATGCACTATTAACCTTGCCGAGCAGGGCAAATATGTTTCCGCTTTCGTGTCTGCTCTCAAAGTAGACCGTAGGTTTTCCTTCATTCGCCTGTCTTGAGTGCAGATAACTGACAAGCGTCGTTACCGATTCGTTTAGGTAGTCTTGCTCGTCCTCTACCTTATATAAGGCATCAAGCAGTCGTTTTGCAGTTTCATCGCTTATCTTGGTTAATCCTAACCTTTCAATTATGCTATCGGTCATTACCTACCTCCATTTTCTTCAAACAATACCGTAACCGTCCGCCGAAGTCCAGAGAAAGACGCCGTAAAAACCTATTAAATTTTGACGGCTTTTTTCAGAGCTTCCGCCTTATCGGTCAACTCCCAAGCGAGGTAATCTTTACCGAAATGTCCGCCGACCGCCGTTTGTGCAAATACCGCCCTGCGGAGGTCGAGTTTCTCAATTGTGCCTGCGACCGATAGGTCGAATACCTTCTCCACCGCCTTGACGATTAAGTTCTCATTGACCGATGCCGTATAAAAAGTGTTTACGTCGATTGCCGTCGGCTTGGGTACTCCGATTGCATACGAGAGTGCGACCTCGCATTTTTCCGCCAAGCCTGCGGCAACGATATTCTTTGCAATGTATCTCGCCATGTATGCTCCGCTGCGGTCAACCTTGCTTGCGTCTTTACCGCTCAAGGCTCCGCCGCCGTTATGTGCAACTCCGCCGTAGGTATCGACCATTAGTTTGCGTCCCGTCAGTCCCGTGTCTGCTTCGAAACCGCCAAGCACAAACCTACCCGACGGATTGATGAGTATCTCGGTTTCCGTAAGATCATAATTCGCAAGCACCTTGCCGATGACCTTTTCTCTTATTTCCTTTGTCAGCTCGTCAAGGTTCTTCGATTCGGTATGCTGTGCCGAAACTACCACCGACTTGATTTTATCGAACCTTTCGCCGTTGTATCTGATAGACACCTGACTCTTCCCGTCGGGGCGAAGTCCTATAATCAGTCCGTCCTTTCTGCACTCTTCGAGTCTGTCGGTCAGCCTATGTGCAAGCTCGGTTGCAAGTGGCATATAGTCAAGCGTTTCATCGGTTGCGTAACCGTACACGATTCCTTGGTCGCCCGCCCCTTGTTCTTCCTTGCTTACTGCCTGCGAGATGTCTTCGCTTTGTGCGTGGACTCTTATTTCCACTTCGACGTTGGTTGTATCGTAGCCGACTTGTGCGATTACCGAACGAGCTATGTATTCATAGTCCACCTCGGCTGCGGTTGTTATCTCGCCGCTTATAAAACACTTGTTATGGGCAAGCATAACTTCGCAAGCCACTCTGCTGTCTTCGTCCTGTTCGAAGCACTCGTCGAGTATGCTGTCCGCAATAAGATCGGCAAGTTTGTCGGGGTGTCCGCTCGTTACGGACTCCGCCGTTATCGTTCTGGTTGTCATTATTTTATCCTCCAATAATCTCCATTTGAATGTTCTGCCTATCGGCACTTTTGCTTGCGATTCCATCTCGAACCGCTTGTCGAAGTCCCGAACCGTATGCCCGTCGCCTTTGAAAGTTACGAGACTGTCTGCATCCCATTTCAAAAGCAATGCCCATAATTCGGGATAATTTTTGCGTAACTTGCGGAGTTGATTCACGCCTTGGTTATGACAAAACCAACAACCGCCCCGCAATGCTGTCGTATAAATCGGCGATAATAAGCCGTTAGCCTTGCACCATTCCCGGCACATACTCTCCGTCCAATCGTATTCCACAAGCGGACTGCGTTTCGTTTCGGAGAGCGTATGAAACCTTGACGGTTCGTCTGCCGCAATGCCGATATAAACGACTGCACCCTTTTGGACTTTGTCAAGCACGTCGACTTTCAGCCGAGAGTTGCACCAATTCCCTTTCTGCAACGGGAAGCCGTATATCTTACCTGCATTCTTGCTTTTCTTACCGTTGCATTTGTAGTAAAAATAATCTTCATACGACTTGGGTGCAGTAATATGCTCCACGACTATGCCGAACTTTTCCAAGATAATGGCGTCCGCTTTTGCCTTAAATTCCACCATCGGCGGAAGGTCGGCGGGGACGTCTTTCGTCGCCATAATGTCCACCGTTACGATGCGGTCTAACGGCAAGCCGTTTTGCTTTATCACTTCGAGCATAGCAAGGCTGTCTTTTCCGTAACTGATGCTTGCAATATGCTCCATCTCCGCCTCCGTTTAACAAAAAAATAAAGCCTTGAAAATAAACTCCAAGACTTGCACTACTATGCCGTTGCCCGCTTGTCGGTACTGCTGCGTACCGCTGATTTTCGCCGCTTGTATTTTGTCGATCTGTTCGTCGTGCCAACCCATAAGACGCAGACATTCTCTCGGCGTGAGCTTGCGGATTCGGATGTTCTCCGTGATGACCGCATTCCCGTCGCCGCACGTGAGAGTTTGTGCGATACCCTTGCCTACACGACCGCGTTTGGTTTTACTGCCGGGATAGGTTATGTTGACAAAATCGCCCTTTTCCGCTTCTTCGTAGCCTTGCTTTGTCGCTACCTTGACTTGTATGGGTTCTTCCATCATAAGCACAGCAGAACTGCCCGACGCACTGGAACATTGTCCCGTAAGCGTCGGCGCTATATCATCGACTTCCATTTTGTTGTAGGCAACAAACATTTCGGGTATGTAGCCTTTCTCTTCGATGAATTCCTTGTATCTTCGGGCAACGTATTCTTTCGAGCCTTTGCCTTGCTCCAACACGAGATTATCTTTCTGTACCGAGGTCAATGCATTGCAAAGTCCTTTGCCGTTGACTTCGAGCCTTTGCTCCAAAGGTGCGCCCGCCGTGCGATCAGACGGATTGTCTGGGTTGCGTCCACGCATCGCCACGATGACGGGATTATCCGACTTGTCTTCGACTATCGGTAGTATCGCAGTTTTGAAACCTTCGGGGCGAGTAGTGATTGTCGGACACACTCCGCTGCGGTTGACCTTCTTATTGAATGCGTCCACGGTGTCGCCGACTCCGCATTCGTTTTCCATTACCGTTTCCACAGCTTGCTTGAAAAACCGCTCGTCATCGGTCTTCTTTGTGTCGATAATAACTGGCGTTTGTCCGCCGCCCTTGCCCATCGCTTCGGTGAGTGCCGGGCTGATACCGTCCGTTCTTGGCGTTTGATGTGCTTGTAGTCCGCCGAGTACAAAGTTCTCCGCTATTTTGAGTTCGGTGTTTCCGCCTTGCTGACAATGCACGGTCGGAGATATTCCGCTCGGCTCATAAACTCTGCGACTGATGTCGTGCATCTTATCCCACTTTTCGCCGACCACTTCTCCGACTTGAACGCATTGCGGACCTTTCCAATCTCTCGCCATCAGCGTGTTAGCCACTCCGTCCCCGGACTTGATGCTGTCACGTCGTGAGTTAAAGGTTGAATTGATAATACTGCGGATCGTGCTTTCTTTCAGATAGTATTTTTCATCTACTACTTCGTCAATCATATCCCGTAAGCGTAGTTTGAGTTCTTGCTTTTCGGGAAACACAAAAGGCGTGTGATCGCCACGGATTGAAACGCAGAATACCCGCTCACGGTTCTGCGGTATTCCGTAGTCCTTTGCGTTGAGTATCTGCCAATAATTCGTGTACCCAAGCGAAGACAAAAAAGAAAGCCAACGGTCAAAGTCGGCTTTGAATTTCTTGCTCACAAGGTTCTTTACGTTTTCAAGCAATAGGTATTTCGGCAATGTTCCGTCTTCGGCTGCCTGTATCAATAGTCTTTCAACCTCGAACAGCAAACCGCTCCGAGTCCCTTCCTTTATACCCGCACCTTTGCCTGCGACCGATATGTCTTGGCACGGAAAAGAGTATGTCCAAAAGTCGGCATCCGGGAGAGCTTCGATTGCACGGATATCTCCGAGATTGTTGACCTTGCCGTGTATCGCCTCGTAGCTTTGAATTGCGTATTTGTCGATTTCGGATATCGCAACAACTTTGTGCGGTACTCCGATATTCTTTAAGGCTTGCGTTTGACTGCCGATGCCTGCGAACAGTTCAATGAGTCGCAACGGGTTTTGTTCCGTGTATTCCATTAACCGCCACCTCCCAATAATTTCTCCATGATGTCGTCATTCGGGTTTTTCTCATCCCACTTTGTGAGTTTACTTTCCCTTACAACGAGATAAATCTTGCCCCACACCTCGTTCGTTTGTTTTAGGTATTGCTGTGCCATAGCCACGAACGGCGACGGCATTGCTTTGCCGTTGGTTGGATCTTTCACGAGCAAGCCGTGCTTTGTGTTCATCTCTTCGCACTCCAACCATCGAGCCTTGCAGAATGCATACTCTTCAAGGTTGTAAGGCAGTATTCCCGTAGTGCAACCGACTGCTTTCAGCCACGCATACACCGTGCGGTAGATTTCCTTTGCCCTTGCCGATAAATAAGACGGCGGTTCGCTCGGCAGTTCTACACCCTCCGCCGCAAAGTTCACGACTTCGACGGGACGCCTGCCGGGATTGCCTTCCAATATCTTTTGGGCGGCGGCTTTTTTCGGTCTGCCTGCTCCGACTCTTCGTCCTCCGCTTGCCATATTTCCCCCTTTGATTTTTTGATTGTTTGATTTATTTTGATTTTCAAGGCAAATAAAAAAGGGGCGGTTGCCCGTCCCCAATACTTCGTATTGCCTTTTTCAATTTTGATTTTTTCGTTTGATTTTTGATTTTGCGAAAATTCGCGTTTGACTGCGGCCCCGCTGTTAGGGGTTGAATTCGTAGAGATTGACCTCCCCCTACCCCTTACGAAACGATAAAGGTCAGACCGCTTTGCTCGGTCTGACCTTGCCGTTCCCTCGTTTCCTTAATCCGCCCCGCAGTCATGGCAAAACCTTTTGCCTGTCAGCGGATTAAAATCGATTTCATGTAGCGGACGAATGTTTCCGCATTTATCGCAGTAATCGCATCTCTGGTCATCATAGATAATCCATACCACTTTCGGTTCGTTCTCCCCGTCGCTGGCGGTTAAGATATAAATGTCTTTTCCGTCTTTAGTTCCTTTGTGGACTTCGCCGTCTTTCGAGGTGATATCCACTACTCCGATTTTGCTTGCAAGTTCTTTTACTGTCATAATTAACCCTCCAGATTTTTTTGGGGTACTTGCTTGCCCCTTGTTATGGTCAACTATACCGTAATCGCTTGTAAGAGCCCAGCGAAATTGCGTAGAAAAAACTCACTTTTTCAATAATTTTTTTTGCCGAATCTGCTGCCTTCTTCAACCGACTTTCGGCTGTGGCAACTCCAACAGAGGCTTTGCAAATTACTCGGTGCGAACTTATCTCCGCCTTGCTTGATAGGCACTATATGGTCAACCATAGTTGCCTTTGTTCGTTTCCCTTCTTTCAGGCATTCCTCGCAAAACGGATGAGCTTCCAACTGTTTCTTTCTCGCATATCTCCATTCGGGTGTCTTATAAAAATTCTTTGTAAAGTCATCCCTACCGTAGAGATTGTATTGCTTATCCGTCAACCGCTTATGCTCTTCACAGTATTGCCCGTCCACAAGCCGTGGACAGCCGGGATAACTGCACGGACGTTTCGGTTTATTCGGCATTTGTTTATTCCTCCGTTTTTAATCGGGTAACGCAAGAAAGGCAACCGCCGTTCCTACCGCTTTTATTCGCTTGGGATGCTTCCCCGTGAACCGTGCCTTTCTTGCTCTCCCCAAGATTATCATATCACGGGTTTCGTTCTCTTTCGTATGAATTTCGTTCTCTGCCGTTCTCTTTTTCAATCGCTCATAATACTTGCAATCGCTTTTTCGACAACTTTCACTCTTTTATACATTCCCGTCTTGCTGTAGCCGAACCGTCTGGCGACTTCCGCATACGACTTGTTTTCGAAAAATAACAGGCGGATTATGTGGTAGTCGTTTTCGGGCAAGACGCTAATGCTTTTTTCGAGCCGTTCGACGTCTTGGCATATACTGTCGGTAGCCAACCCACTTTCCACCTTTCCTTTGTAGATGCGAAACTCTTTCAAGTATTTGGCTATCTGTTCCGTCGTATATTGCATTTACCACCTCCTTCGGCAGTCCCACCAAAGAAAAAACCGCCATCTGTCCTATCTCGCCCCGTCTTCGGGCTTCCCTTAATTCAATTACCCAATCGCTTTTATCGTCGGGGTTTACTTTCGTTTTTAACCAATTACGGATTTGACCGTCTTGTTCGAGTTCCTCCGTCCATTCCTCCGCCGGGCAGACTCCCGACAGCTCCCACATCTGCATACAACCGAACCTTTCGCCCTTGTAAAAGAACAGCATCAGCATCCGTTCGGTCGCCTCGTCATAATACTTGACACGGAAATAGTAACCGTAAAACCGAACCGTTTTATTGTTTATGTACTCTTCGGTTTCCCGTTTGATATCTGCTGTCGGTAGCGGACGGCTGAATTCGCTCTCGTAGTCGAACCGAGCCTCCGCCGTTATCAAAACCTTGTTGATTACCGTTTCCATTGCCACCTCTACTCTTTTTCAAATGCCGTTATTATGCTCCGCACCTCTTCAACCGTTCTCACGGCCACGGCGTATCCGTCTGCTTTTATGATCTGCTTTATCGTCATCTCTTGCAAAACGGTCGGTTTGTTTTTCCCGACTTTACATTCAAAGGCGATAAATCTTCCCTTGTAACAGACAATTAAATCGGGTATTCCCGCCGTTCCGTACATCCCGCCGTGTTCCTTCCAAAAGAACAGGTTCGGCACGGTTTTCAAGTATTCGCTTATCTTGCGAATCAAATCGCTTTCTTTCATATCCGCTCCTTTCACAAACGCAAGTGTCCCAAGTGTCCAAGCGTCCAAAAGGACATATATTCTAAAAGGACACAAACCTCGTCTTGTGGATTTTTACTTTATCTGGGTTTTTCGTGCTTTTTTGTTGGACACTTGATGTTGCTGTTTGTAGGGTTAAGTGTCCAACTTTTTAGGGCAAAGCGTCCGTGTTTTAGGCTTTATCGGCTGTTTTTACCGAGTTTCGGCGGTTTTTGGACACTTGGACACATTGGACACATAGTTTTGTTAGATGATCAGTCATCATCGTAAATCGTCCGCTGATATCCCATCGGCGTATTTACCACGACACGGCTGAACGTGTGAGCTCTGCTACCGCTTTTGCTTGCCTTATGGTCGATGCCGTCGCAATGCAGTCGGTATTCATATTTCGATATTAACTTGCCCACGCCCGTCGGCGATTCCGAGAGCTGCTTGCCCGTTATATCGAACACCGCTTTCATCAAGTCGTTCGCCGAGCCTTTCCATCCGCCCATCGGATTTCGCTTGATGAGTTCTTTGATAGTGATCACGATAGGACTGTTTTCGTATTCCTGCCGTTCTCGCTTCGCCGCTATCTCTTCCGCAGTTCCCCGCACTTCCCACACGAAGTCGTATTTATTGAACGCTATGACAAGGTCGCTTTGCTGAATGTCACGTCCCGTCATTGATAGTATGGCGTCTTCGTCCATACGCTTTTTCTTCGAGATGATAAAAATCGAGTCGGCGGCACCCATCAGAGCGGTACTTCCCGATATCATGTTGAATACATCCGAATCATCGGCGAGCTTGCGGAGGTGATGCACGAACAGCAGGCATATTTTCTGCTTGTCGGCAAACTCTTTCAAAGCACCCATTTCACGGTAGTCGCCGCTGTACACCGACTCGTTCTTTACTACCTTTCCACGCACCTTTTGCAAGGTGTCGATGATAACGAGCCGAATGTTCGGAAACTCTTTGAGTTCTTCCTTTATCTTTTCAAGCAGACCGCTGTCCACGGTGTCCGCCTGAATTACGAACCGTAAGTCGCTCGGCGCTTTCTTGCCCTTGAGCATTTTGTTGAGGCGGTCTTTGATTCGGCTTTTACTGTCTTCGAGTGCGTAATACAATACGCCGTTTTTCTCCGTCTTAAAGTCAAGAAACTCTTTGCCCTCTGCTACCGCCAAGCCGAGCTGCAACATCATCCAAGACTTGCCTATCTTCGACGGCGCACACAATATTGCAAGTCCCGTCGGCAGAACGTCCTGCACTACCCACGTCGGCGGCTCTATGTATTCACTCTGCAATTCCAAAGCGTCGAAGCTGTCTTTCGCTGTGGCGAAGTGCTTGCGAACCGTCCGCTTTGCCGACTTGACGTTTTCGGCGAGTGCCTTTGCGTCCGCCATCAGCAGTTCGTTCGGATCTTTCTTATCGCCTGCGACGTTGTATAAAATGTGCGGCACTTTGAGTTTCGTCAATTCGTCCGACAGACTTTGCGTTGCTTTCTGCCCCGGCTCATCGTTATCCAAGCACAGCACGAGCGGTGCATTCGGTTTCTTTGCCTTTACTTCTTTGACGAGTTTGTTCGTCCCGCCGATTCCGCAAAGCGACACCGCCGAACCGCCACATTGACATATCGACAAGGCACACAACGGACTTTCCACGATAAAGACTGGTTCTCGGCTTGCACCCCACAACGCCTTTCGGTTAAAGAGCGGCTCCGCTCCCGCCTCTTCGGTGGTCGGCTTATAAAACTTCTTGTCGGCGATACTCCGTGTTTGGTAGTATTTCAGCTCCGACGAATACGGCAACACGACTGAACGGTGCTTTACGTCATAACCGAGACAATATTTCTTTATGGTTGCGGCGGTCAGTCCGCGTCGTGTAAAATAATCCGTCTGCCCGACGTCACGGATGCACGATTTCAGGTAGTCCTTTATGCTTTGCCTTTTCGGACAGTCGTCTATGTCGATACGGAACGACTCCGCCAAAAACTTTGCCGCCTCCAACGGTTCGCACTCTCGCATCTTTGACACAAAGGCTATGACGTCGCCCGTTTCTCCGCATCCGAAGCAAGTGAAGATATTTTTCTTGCGATCAACGGAAAACGACGGAGTTTTCTCCGCATGAAAAGGACACAGACCTTTGTCTTTACTATTCAGTTGTATGCCGAACAGCGAAACCGCCTCGGCGATATTGACTTGGTCTTTTACCTTTTCAAATATGTCCGTCATCCTTCCTCCAAGTTCTCCGAAAAATACCTTGTTCGGATTCCACTCTTTCTCGCACGCTCGATCTCGGTTTTCATCCCGTCGCTTATTGTCGGCCCGAACACCCACAGCTCGGCACATAGGTCAAGGAGTTTGAGCCCCATCGCCTTTCCTCTTTCACGCTCTTTGGGATTATCGTCATTCAAAAATTGCGTGAATACCGTGTGCGGAGCAAGCGGGATGCATCCCTTTTCGTAAGCAAATCTTGCATAGTAGTTTGCCTTTGCGATATTCTTCTGCACGTCGCCTTTGAGCGGTGAGCAGATATACACGATTTTGTTTGCTTTCATCCTGCACCTATAAAAAAGGTATCGGGCGGCGACGCTCCGCCGCTCTTGCCTTTGCGTTTTTACTCTTCGTCCAACTGCGTTACCTTTTTCGACAACGCCTTGACCTGTTCGCACATCGGAACGATGTTTTTGAGTTCGTCCTCGGTGAGCGCCCTGTCGATGGCGAACACCGCCTGCGAATAGTTGATACCGCCGCTGTTCTGTGCCTTCTTCAAAGTAAACTTCGTTACGACGCAGTAAGTCCCCGCATATTTTGCTCTCACACGAACGATGTACTTTGACAATTCGCCGAGGCTCCCCGTCGGCAGCGAAAGGATAATCGGGAGAGCTTCGCCCTCTCTCAAGAGATAAATTCTGCGTTTTTGTTTGCAAGCCTTTGCACCGTTTTTGCCAGTGCCGAACTTGCTGAACTCACACTCGGCGCAGTTCTTGACTTCGCCCGTTTCCGCCTCGATTCCGACGTGTCCGTCCATAGAGCCGCAGTCGGGAGGATTGTTGCCGCCCGTGTACTCTTCTTTGTAATAACAGTTAATCGGGTGATGATAAAGGATTACCGCTTTGAATTCCTTGACGCTGTCGGGACTTTCGGGATCGTTGCCCGGCACTTCGAACGCAAGACCGCCGCCCGCCGGGATTTTGATTCTCTCGAACGAGGGAGTGAGTCCGTCGAGTTCATCGGCGAAAAAGTCCCCCAAGTTCACGCCCGCACCGTACTCCGCTACTGCCTTCTCTTCCACTTTTGCCACTTCGTTTGCCATAATTTTTATGCCTCCAAATTTAATATTTTTTAGACTTTGTCATGCGGATACTGTTTTTCTCCGCTACCTTGATTAAGCCGCACAACCATTCGGGCAATTCCCCGTTGTTCTCGGCTATGAGTTCCTTAACCGTTGCGGTCAGCGTCTGACTGTTTATCGTGAACAGGTCTTCGAATCCGTTTTGTTTCATCGCTTCCCACAGTTCGGGTTTGCGGTCGGGTTCGGGTGCAGGATATTCCTGCGTTACGAGCGAGAACGTCGTGCCGTCACGTTTGAAACTCGTCAGCTCTTCGTTTGTCATCAGTTCGATCATCTCTACCGTGATTCCGTCGATTTCTTCGTTTACGCTTTTCGTTTGTGCATCCAACTCGCTCTTCTTGGCTTTTAGGTCTTTGAGCTTGTCGGACAAGATTAGTAGTTGCGTGTTCAATTTATACCTCCCGTTTTCTATTAACGCCCTTTCAAGGGGAACGCCTTTTTTGAGTCTGCCCTCTACCGTGCTGCGATGCTGTCCGTAGAGTCTGCAGAGTTCGGCAAGCGAAAATTCCTTGCCGTATAAAAAATATTTTTTAGCCATTTAAGAGTGTCCTCCAATCATCCACCATAAGGTTGGCGATATCGCCTTTATGCTTTAAGGCTTGCATTATCTTTTCGTCCACCGTTCCTTTGCATACGAGATGGATATACAAACACGTCATCTTCTGTCCGATTCGGTGGATTCTCGCTCGGCTCTGTTCGTAGTTGGCGTATGAAAAGTCCAACGAATAAAACACCGCCACGCTTGCCGCCGTCAGCGTCAGTCCCATTCCCGTGGTCTGCAACTGACCGATGAATACCTTTGTGTCGGCATCGGTCTGGAACTTTGACACCTGCTCTGCACGGTCTTTCGTTGCTCCGTAAATGAGCGAGTATCCTATACCCTTGTCTTTGAGCATTTTCTCGATGGCTTCTATCTCTGGAACGAACCGAGCGAACACCACAACCTTTTTCCCTTCGGCTATGCAAGTATCCACAATATCTTCGAGGGCTTCGAGCTTCGCTCCGCTCACTTGCTGTGCAGTTCCCGTTGCATCGTCCCTTATAAATCCGCCCGTGCATTGTGCCAACCGCAAGAGCTGCGTCAGCACGTTCCTTGCCGTTACTTCTCCGCTTGCGAGTTCGGCGTAGCAGTCTTTTTCTATCTGGCGATAGGTTGTCTGTGCTTTCGGTTCGAGCGGAACTATCTGCGTTTTATCGATAAACGGCGGCAAATCCACGGCGTCTTCGATCTTGATGCGAAAGGCTATGCTATGCACCTTTTCCACGAGTTCGTCCAAGTGTCGGTATCCTATTATCATTCGGTTTTGGTAACCGCCCATTATGGCGTAGCGGTTTCGGAACAGATAAAAACTCGAACCGAAGATGCTATCGTCCAAAAACTTGTACTGCGAGAAAACGTCGAGCGGACTGCCCGTTATCGGCGTTCCCGTGAGTATCATGTTGTACTTTGTAATTCGCCCCAACCGATGCAATGCTTTCGACTGCGATGCCGACGGAGTCTTTATCTTGCTGCTCTCATCGCACACGATTAAGTCAGGATGCCACTTTGTGATTTCCTTTTCCAACCGCCAACACGATTCATAGTTGACGACGATCACTTGCAAGGCGGCTCCGTTCATAAATCCGAACGCCGCTTTCTTTTTCTCCATCGTTCCGTCCAATACCGTGAGTGCATATTTGTAGTCTGCAAACTTACGGAACTCTTCCTCCCACACCCCGACGATGGATTTCGGACAAAGCACGAGCATCTTCTTAACGCTGCACTCTTTCTCAAGCGTTCCCGTGATTGCTATCGTCATCATCGACTTGCCCGTTCCCATATCCGCAAGCAAAGCGACCGCCTTGCCTTGCTTGAATATTTCGAGTGCGAAATCGTATGCATCCTGCTGATGACGGAAGAGCTTTGCTTTCACTCTCGGCGTAGGATGCGTACAAACGCTCACAAACGCCCCACGTTCGGTTTTAGCCATCTCCGTGAGTTCTTTGTCGAGTGTCGCTCCGAGAAGTCCGAGCGTTGCGACGTTCTTCGAATTCAGCGGTATTACCCAACACTTCTCATTTGCGTCATAGAACCGTCCGTCTATTTCCTTGATGCTTTCTCGGTAGAGATAACTGTCATAGATTCGGATCGTATCGCCTTGTCTTACCGCTCTCATCTGCCACCTCTCTTCGGTGTGCGAAAGCGATTGATAATTTTCTGCATCTGCACGAATTCGCTACCCGTGAGCCTTGTTGCCACACCTTCCAAAAATTCCGTTTCTTCTTCCGTTAAATACTTATTTCCGTATCTATATCCGTCCACTATATGTACGCCACCCCCTGTTCCCTTTGTGGTATAGATAGGTCTGGATAGGCTCAATAGTTCGATATCTCTTTCTATCGTGCGACGGTCAACGCCGAACTGAAATGCAAGATTGTCTATTGTGTCATGACGGCGTTCGCACATCACTTCGAATAGTTCTTGTCGTCTTTCGAGTGCCGATTGCATATCCTTACCTCCTTCACAAAGTCTTCGTGCCTATTTTGGCGTGCCAATACGACACCTGATGTCGGATTGAAAATTTTTCTTTCGTGAATTTAGGCAAATAAAAAAAGCCCGACAGCGTTGCAACACGCCACCGGGCAGAAAAGTTAAAAAGCCGAGTCAAAGCAAATTAACCTTCCAATTTTGGGAGGCAGTATTGCTCTGCTCGGCTTGCAATCATTTTTCGGATTCGGGCTCGTAACAGTATGAAATTCGGCTGCTTTCACGTTTCTCGCTTTATGCGATCACCCCGCGAGTGCCTATGCTCATACTATCATTTTTATGACAGAATAAAATTGTAAGTTTTGACGAATTTTATCTAATAAAATAAAAAGCACCCTTTCGGGTGCTAAGTTATTTATGTTTCTTTGAGTTTGGTCAACACCGAATCATCCTTTATTATGATGTGAATATAGCGACCGCATTGCGGACATTTTATAAAGCAATTTGTGCCGTTCTGCCCTTGCGTTAGCGTCGTTCGGCAAAACGGACAAGCCGCATAAAAATATCCTTCTATTACTCCTCTATGTTCTTCTTTTGGTGTAGCCATTCTTTTGAAGCTCCTTAATTTCCAATTACCACTTAAATGCAGTTAGCCATGATTACCAATTCTAGATATTATTCAACTGTACATTTACGAAGAAAGCATACTTTTAGTGCCACAAGAGGGATTTTGCCAAAGCTTCGGTATGCCCATTACAATTCTAACCTCATATAAATAACTTCTTGAAACCCTGTCTTACGAGAATTAAAACCTTTCGGATTTCTTCCATACTCGACAAATCCAGCCCGTTCATACATAGAAACTGCTCTTTCATTTTCAGCAACTACTTTAAGTTCAAGCTGGTTATATCCCGCTGTTTTAGCACATTCGATACACGAAGTCAGCAAAGCCTTACCAATTCCAAGTCCCCAATACTTTTTCACAACACTGATGCCAAATTCTGCTCGATGCCGTACCTTATATTTTGTACCGATTGCCTCAATTCCTGCTGTTCCCACAATAACACTGTCAACTATGGCAAGCAATTCAATCTCTCTTTCACTCTCAGCTTTTTCTTTCAGAAACTGGCTCTCCTGTTCGACATTAAAACTGTTTTCATCTGGATATGTAAGCAAATAATCTGTTTCACTATGTGTCAGATTGAAATTATCCACTACAAGCTGACCATCACTCTCTGTTCCATTCCTCAAACAACATTCCATGCCATTACTTAATATTATTGTTTTGTTATATCTCATAACTACTCCTTTACTGACAACTGTCCTCAAGTCAGCTTCTTCATCTATACAATATCCTAAGCAGAAAAATGTTTTCTCATTTCATATTGTTTAACAAATACACTAAATTTCAATTTCTTCAAAAAAGCGTTCAATGCCTGATCCCGTTCATCCACATTTATTACTCTCATCTCTAAACTCTTTGTTTGTTTAAGTAAATCTAACAAAATCTCTGTGGCAACTCCCATTCTGCGATATTGGGGATGTACCGCTAACTGCGCAATATCTCCTTTTATTTTGTCCACAATACCATATCCAATCAAGTTTCCATCAAATTTAACAATCGTATAAGAAAAGGATTCAGCGATTGCACAAACAGCATCTTTTGCGTTTTGCCATGAAGGTGGATAAGTCCAAAAATCTTTGACCGCTGTCCATTGATCATCTTGTAATTTTTCCGGATGTTCCAGTTTCCATACTTTATGTACGCCCGGTTCTTTTATCTTGCCCGTCAGTTGGTAACAATTCAATATTCTGTTAATTCGAAATCCCTGTTTTTTATATAAAGTGAGCGCCTTCTCATTATCTTGAATCACTTCCAGTTGATACACACTGATTTTATTTTTTATACATATAGTGCTAACCAGATTCAATAATTCCCCCATAATTCCTGTTCTCCGAAAATCGGGGATAACTCCTGTTCCGAGGTCATAGACTGTCTTTTCGTTATCCCAATCTCTCACTCCATTCAAGATAAAACCGACAAGCGTTCTATCTGCAAAGGCTCCAACTGAAACCGCAGGCATAAATCCATTTCTTTTCAGCATTGTTTCAAAAGACTTAAAAGACATATCAACTGAAACCTGATAATCAGAAAATGCCTGTGTAAACGCTTCGTATATACAAACGGAATCTGTATTTTCCAATGTCCGATATTCCATATTTTCTCCTAAATGCTATATTTACTCTATTGGAAGATTGTGCTGTTTCAAAAATGAAAGCTTATCCCAATAGCCTCGTTGGAATAAAATTTTCCCATTCACTACCTGAAAAAAACCACACCCCCGTAACCCCAATGGATCACGCCATTCCAAGATTGCCCATTGCCCATCCTCAAAAATATTTTCCACAATACAAACCATTTTTGCAGTTGCAAACTCATTTGCAAACATTTCTCTAATAGCCACAACTCCTACAACAGGTTCATTTGCAACTTGATGGTTTGTTGCATTATTATCATACAGACTAATAATCATGTCCACATCACCAGCATTAAAAGCGTCTACCCATTTATTTACTACTTCTTTCGGACTTGGCATATATTGTTATCCTCCTTTTTGATTAGAAATGCCATTGGTTTTCATCTTGCTATTAACTATCACTGCTGACTTTGCAAATTTAATTTATACTGCCTAACGATTTCACTTGCTGCGAAACCAGAGTTTTGAATTTACTAACTGTTTTCAATTTCGTTTCCTATAAAGTAATTTGCTATTTCAAAAGCCTTTATTCGTCTTTTCGCCAAAGTGATTTGTGACTTATATCTCTCTGAATTTTCTTTTGCTTCAAAGGTTATTATTGTTTCCCGTAATTTATGCAATGTTGAATCAATTTGCCTTTTTGCTTCCATTAAATCTTCCTTAGTATATTCCATTATTACCCTCCATAACTTCTGATTGTTGTCGTCTTGACTGCTATTTGTCTTTTCTTTCCCAAATGGTATAGGCTTTTATTAATGAACGCTTGCATTGCGAAAAACATTACATTATCTTTTGAAACATATGGCGAACCTTATCTAAACGGCTGTTCGGGCGGCGTGGCTGAAATACAGGCTCGCCAGAAGTTTCCTGATACCCTTTTAATTCTGTAATACAAACACTTCTTCCATTTGTATAAAAATTCAAATCATTCCTATATTCGTCAATACAACGGGCAGGGATTTCCCCCTTAAAAATAACTTCATCTTTTTCAAGTCTGGTTGATTCAATTATTGCGCAATACTTTCGTGCGTCATTATAAGCCCGCGAAAGATATTCCTGCGGTGTAAAAATTGTAAAAGAAAGATATGGTTCCAACAACTGTGTTCCTGCTTTTTTCAATACTTGCTCCAATACAATAGGTGCAAGAAAACGAAAATCAGCGGGTGTACTGACAGGGCTGTAATAAACTCCATAATCAAAGCAAATTTGGCAATCTGTCACGCTCCAGCCATATAAGCCCTGTTCCATTCCATAACGCACACCCTCCATGACGGCATTTTGAAAACTTTGGTTTAAATAGCCGAGAGATACCTCGCTTTTATATTGTGTTCCGCTTCCGACAGAAAGAGGTGTTACAGTCAAACCAATAGATGCCCAAAATGGATTTGGCGGCACTTCAATATGGATTGTATGGCTTGCTTTTCTTTGTGGTCTTTCCATATAAATAATCGAAGGCTCTTTCATATCCACGCTCACATGATATTTTTCTTCTAATAGCGAACAAATAACTTCTAACTGTAATTTTCCCAAAAAAGATAAAATAATCTCATGTGTAACCGTATCAATGTCAAAATGCAAAAGAGGGTCTGTATCAGCAATCTCTGCGAGGGCATTTAACAGGGCTTCCCTTTGCTCTGGCTTTTGCGGCTCTACAGTTGTACGAAGTAATGGCATGGGATTATCAATCCGTGTTTTGTGAGGCAGGAGTTTTTCATTTCCCACAATGTCGTTCAGTTTCAAAGTATCATCAGCTAAAATAACAATTTCTCCCGGACAGGCATGGTCAGCCGGGACGATTTCACCATTTGACGGAATACACATTTCTGTAATCTTTATTTTTTTCTTTTTTGACAGCAGCAGTGTATCCCGTAAATGGAGCGTCCCATGATACAGGCGTAAATAAGAAAGCCGTTTTTTCCGCTCTGTATACTCAACCTTAAAAACATATCCACATAATTCAGACTGAATATCGTCTGTTTCTGTAATGAAAGTTTCTGTAATCGCTTCAATCAGTTTTTCTGTTCCTAAATTGTCTTTTGCACTCCCATGATAAACAGGAAACAAAGAGCAGCATCTGGTTCTTTTGCACTTTTCATATTGTAATTCCTGTATATCCAAAGAATCCTCTGCAACATATCGTTCTAATAGTTCATCGTTTCCTGAAATAATAATATCCCATTTGTCCAAATCAGAAATATCGGTTATGGTTATCTTTGGCGACAAGGCAACCTCCTGCATGACAATCATATCACTGGTAAGTTTATCTTTGATGCTTTGGTAAACACGCCGCAAGTCGATTCCATTTTGGTCTATCTTATTTACGAAGATAATTGTCGGGATGTTCATCTTCTGAAGTGCATGGAATAATATACGGGTCTGTGCCTGTACGCCGTCTTTTGCCGAAATGACTAAAACAGCTCCGTCAAGGACAGATAAAGAGCGGTATGCTTCGGTTAAAAAATCCATATGACCGGGAGTGTCCACGATATTGATTTTATAACCATTCCAGCAAAAAGAAGTAACCGCTGTCTGAATGGTGATTCCCCGTTGCCGTTCCAAAATCATAGTGTCTGTTCTTGTAGTTCCTTTATCCACGTTTCCTTGTTCCGCAATCGCTCCACTGGTGTATAGCAGGCTTTCCGTCAATGTTGTTTTTCCTGCGTCTACATGGGCAAGAATGCCAATATTAATTATTTTCATGTGATTGTCCTCATTTTACAGCCCTAAAGGGCATAAAAATCCCCGGCAGTAAAATACTTTTACCACTGGGGATTATAATTTGCGGACATACACATAAAAAAGCAAAAACTATGGGCGCAAACATTTTCGCTTACAGCATGCACCTATTTATGATTGCTGTTTTTTGGATATGTCAAAATTGATAAGGCAAAAGTATTCTTAAATTGGGTACAAAAACTAAGCCCCCCCCACGAAAGGGACTATCATAATTCTTTGTTCCCACTATTTGATTATAGTTTTATTTAAGAATACCTTGCCGCATATTTTTTACTCCTTTTCGGGAATGAAACTATTATATCATATCAACCTTAAAAAAGCAAGTACTTAAAATAAATTTTTTGCTGATTTACAATAGGCTTGTTAAAAAACAAGCCTATTTTTGTTTTATACGGGTTATCAACCTTTCAAAAGTGGGTTTGTTGCAACAAACCCACTTTATTTTATGGAGGTGCAAACATGACGGACACGGCAAAAAAGGACGTACGCGAAAAAAAGAACGTACCCATTTCGGCATTGATCCCCGCCGATACGGACAAAGTATTGCGCGAAATCGCCGAAAGACAAGGCAACGGATACGGAGTCGTTATCCGCGCCGCATGCAAAGAATACGCCGACAAGCACGGCAAAATTTAAGGAGGCAAAATATGAACACTACCCAAACCACCACAAACCCGCTCGGCGTATTTGAAAAGCCGACAAAGATTATTATTTCGGGCGTTTCGCCGCAAGAATTATCGGGCGCACGGGCGGAAACGTTTTACAACTTTTTTGATAAACTTGCCCCGATCGTCAAGTCGATTAAAATATCGCGAATTGACGGAAAAGTAACGGCACTCGTTGAAATCTACACGCCCGACGAACAACGCGCACAATTACATAATGTTTTCAAAATCGACGTCGAAAATCATTGTACGCGTTGCGCGTGTATGGATTGCGAATATTTCGACCACGTGCATTTAGTCGAAATCAACCAAAATTGCCCGCTTTTAGAATTGAAAGAAAAGGCACTCAACGACGGTTACGCGGGCATTTTGTACGATTTGATACTCGGAGGCGAATAATGAAAAAAATCTATTACATATCGTCGCGCGAGATCGTGGACGGGATTATCCACGAGGCAACCGTTATAAAAGAAACCGCAAAAACATATATCGCAGAAATCAACGGATACGAACGCACTCTCCGCAAAACCGATATGTCGTTCGGATATATCGAAAAATACCGCGCTTTCGAGGAATATACCGACGCCCTCATGTGGTTAAAAGAACGCGTCGAAAAATTGATAATCGGAAACACCGACACAATTTACAAAAAGACGCTCGAAAACGAAAAATTGCGGGCATTAAAGAAACGGATTATCGGCGACGCGATCGCGTCGGTAAACGCCGACGAAGATACGGCGGAAACCGAAAGCAAAACAAAAGCGGCGTTCGTTAAAAACTACCTTTCCCCTCTTTTGCGGGCGGCGCGTATTTGCGTCCGTGGCGCGGAATACGTGAAAGACGAAAAGACGGGCGAGGAAACCGTCGTCATTACATGCACGAACGGATACACGCGCGAAAAATGCGTAACGGCGGACTCATTGATCGCCCTTGCGCGCGACAGCATGCAAGGACTTTAAGAGGGCGGCGGATATGAAACATATTGCCTTTTTATCGTTCGGGAAAGATAGTATTGCGCAACTTATCAAAATAAAAGAACTCGGACTCCCGCTCGACGAAGTCGTATATGTCGATATTCGATATACGCCCGAAATAAGCGGAGAACACCCGATCATGGCGGCGTGGATACCGACCGCCGAAAAAATAATCAAAGAAAAACTCGGATATACGGTCAAACGCCTTTCGGCGCAATATTCGTTTAGAGAATATTTTTACCGAAAAAAGCAAAAGGGCGCACACGTCGGGGAAATTTACGGTTTCCCGTTTCAAGTCGGCGCATGGCGCAATTCCCGTCTAAAACTCGACGTCATAAAACAATACGAAAACAGTTTGCACGACGAAATAACGGAATATATCGGGATTGCGGCGGACGAGGTCGAGCGCATGTTTACCCTCCGCGCCCGTGCGACGGACAAAATACATAAACGATCCGTACTTTGCGAAAACAACATTACCGAGCGCATGGCGTTTGATATTTGCAAGCCGTACGACCTCGTATCCCCGATTTATAACATTACGGCGCGCGGCGGTTGTTGGTTTTGCCCGAAACAACGTATTTACTCGGTTTATTGTCTTTGGAGGGATTACCCCGAATATTTCAACGATTTGAAAACAATCGAAAAGGACAGCCGTTGCCTCATGTTAAAGACGCAATCGCTCGAAGATTTGGAAAACCGATTTATTAACGGTTACATACCGAAACAACGACAGCGCACAACGGGCAATTTTACACCGCGCCGCGCGGCAAATACAAAAGAAGTATGTATCCCCGCATGTTTTGAACACGAGGGATATAAAACGGTCAAAGTAAAATTGTATTGGTTTTGCCCCGTTTGTGGGAAACGTCGCGGAAAAATAAAGACCGTACGATCGTACGACGGGAGTTTGTGTTTATTTTGCGACGGTTGGGAAAATCCTTGCGGACACGTTGACAAATACGACGCCGTCCGCGACGAGGCGGCGTCGAACGGATTAAACCCGCATTATACGGAGGGCGTTTTATGATAATTCCTCCTCCGAAAGACGGGTATATTCATACCCGCGCCGAAAGTGCGAAATTGACCGCACTTTGCGGGAAATCCGTTTTTATAGAGTTTACCGACGGATCGGACGCGGCGGGTTTTCTACATATCACAACCCTCGCGACGCGTACCGAGTGCCTCGCTTTCGATAATCGGCACATTATCGGATATTACCTCGAAACCCCGACGTGCCGCATTTTCTTTAAGAAATCCAACGTCAAACATATCAAGGAGTATTGAACTATGAACGACAAAAAGAAATGTTGTATATGCAAAAAAGAATACAGCGGATACGGCAATAATCCCGCGCCCGTTAAAGATCGCGGGTTGTGTTGCGACGCTTGCAATTATGGCGTTGTGATACCGATACGGGCGGCGGCATTGGTAAAACAAAAGAAAGCGGAGGCGGAAAATGCGGATCGTAAATTGTAAAAGTTGCGGCGCGCCTATCGTGTGGATAAAAACGCAAAACGGAAAAAATATGCCGTGCGACGCGGCGGCAGTCGAATATCAAGAAAATTACAAAGGCAAATCGACGGTCGTTACCGAGGACGGACGCGTCCTCAAAGCAACCATAATTGACCGAACGGGCGGCGGCTTGCTTTCCCCCGTTATCGACGGGAAAGGTTATATCCCGCATTGGGCGACTTGCCCGCATGCGGCGCAACATAGGAGGCGCGACAATGATTAACTCGGCTATGTTTACAAGCAATACGAACGAGTGGGCGACGCCGCAAGCGTTTTTCGACGAATTAAACAAAGAATTTACGTTTACGCTCGACCCGTGCGCCACACCGCAAAATGCAAAATGCGCCCGCTATTTTACAAAGGAAATCGACGGACTCGCGCAAAGTTGGCGCGGCGAAACCGTCTTTTGCAATCCGCCGTACGGACGCGACCTTGCGAAATGGGTTGCGAAAGCGCATGCGGAAGTCGTCGCGGGGGGGGGGGTACAACGGTTGTCATGCTTATTCCCGCCCGCACGGATACGGCGTATTTTCACGATTACATATACAAAAAACATGCGGTACGGTTTATCCGCGGACGGTTGCACTTCAACGAAAGCAAATCCGCCGCGCCCTTTCCGTCAATGGTTGTCGTTATGCGTCCGTCGGATACGGGAGGCGCGATAATGGATAAACAAGCGGGAAAAATATATTACGTTTGCGATCGGAAAAAGTGCGCGCCGTGCGACCCTGATTGCAAACACACGAGCGATATTACCCACGCAAAGAACTTTACACCCGCGGATATAAACGGAAAATACCCCGTCAAGGCGGGCGACGCGGCAATATTTATCGAGCGTATCGACGAAATACCCCTTTTGCCCGAAAACGAAAAGATAACAATAATCGGCGTCGATCCCGCTATCGGTACGGATAAAACCGCAATCGCAAAATGCAAACGAGGCGACAAATGACGATCGAAAGAAACCACGTTTACAACGTGGATTGCCTCGACGGTTTACGCGATATGTTACGGGGGGGGGTACACGTTGATTGCGTCATAACCGACCCGCCGTATCTTATTAACTACAAGACGAACAACCGAGCGGACAAATCACATAAATTTTGCAAGCCTATTCAAAACGACGACAACCCGCAACTCATAATCGACGTTATCCCGCTTTTGTACGACGTTTTGAAAGACAACTCCCCTCTTTATATGTTTTGCGGTAGTGATAAAGTCGATTTTTTCAAAGCGGAAATCGAGAAATACTTTACCGTAAAAAATATTATCGTGTGGGATAAAGGCGCGCCGACAATGGGCGACCTCGGCGCACAATACGGGAAAAATTACGAGTTTATCATATACGCAAACAAAGGTCGCGCCCCGTTTATGGACGGCATGCCGCGATACGGCGATATATGGAAATTCAACCGCCTATCCGAAAAAGAGCGGATACACCAAAACCAAAAGCCGACCGACCTACTATCGCGCATAATTCGGCAACATACCCGCGAGGGCGACTTGATACTCGACCCGTTCGGCGGCAGTTGCGCGACGGCGGTTGCGGCGTATCGGTTGCAACGCGATTATATCTTATTCGAGATCGACCCCGACGAATACGCGACGGGTACACAATGGCTCGATACGGTACGGTCGCAAATATCAATATTCGATTTAATTTAAGGAGGTGCAAAATGCACGACAGCAACAACCAAACCAAACAATCGCACGCGGTCGAGGTACGTTTTGAAACCCCGCGCCCCGTGCGGATCGGCGACGTGTTTTATTTTATAGAACGCGCCAAGAGTCAAACTTTCCGAGAGCCTTGTAAGGTATGCGGCGGCGCACACGAATTGACGATCAACGGAGTTACTTTCAAATGCCCCGTGTGCAACTATCAAAAAGAAACGATCGAAATTGACTCGTTCGCCGTCCGCCGTTACCGCGTATATGCAATCGAGGACGAAGTCGATACGCTCGATTGGAAACCCTCGAACTCCCACCGCGTAAAATTCCGCCTTTATCGAAAAATAGGCGGCGGACACTACATTTACAGCGACAACGGCGGACACACAAATTTCGCCCCGTGGGAATTGTGCAGTAAATACAACCACCCGTACACCGACGATTTGCAACCGAACGACGGAATATATGACGATTACGCCCTCGCCGTCAAGGTTGCCGAGCAAATGACCGCCCGCGAAATCGAGCGATTGAACGCATACAACGCGGAGTACGGAACAAACCACACCGTCGAATTTGCGACGAAACACGATCCAAAATCAAATTAACGGAGGCGGCGGATATGGCGCGTAAAAAGAAACCGAAACCCGCGGCAAAACCGCAACCCGATTATTGCTTGACGTGCCGAGTACCCGTCAACAAATGTAAAGGAAATTGCACGAAACAACAACAAAAAATAAACGGAGGCAAATAAACCATGAAAAACAATCCACTCAACGGGTATCAGCCCGATTACGACGTCGTAACGACGGCGGACGCGCAAGAACACGAAATCGAACACGCGCAAAAGACCGTCGCAAATGCGGCGGAAACGCCCGCAACGGACGCGGCGACCATTGATCCCGACACGGGCGAAATTGTCAGTACGACTGACGCGGCGGCGGCACATGACGACGAAACCGACGACGTCGCCCCCGCTATTCATTATCCGACTTGCCGTTTTTGCGGCAAACAAACAATCCCCGTCGCGCCGTATAAAACCGACGCGGACGCGGACGAGGCGGCAACCCTCAAATGCGATTGTTTCGACGCGCGGCAGTATCAAAGCGAGGTTGATCGCAAAAAGGAACGCGAAGAAAATATCAAAAAATTGCGTCAACGCCTTTGTGATTTTTCCGATTACACCACGGGGCGCGGTATGGAACTCGCGGGCGATTTGTACGACTTTTTATTAAACGTCGGTACAAACGTCCTCGACGCAAAAATCGCGGGCGCAACAATCAAAGTCGGACGGTTTACCGTCAAATTTTCCGTCGGTAACAAATCCGCGCTTTCGATCGCCTTTACCTATTCGGACGGCGCAAAATTGGAGGTGTAACATGGCGCGCGAATTAAAAGAAATATCGGAATTTGTAAACGCGATAAATAAAATCGACCTCGCGCAAGTCGAAGTCGAAATCGCCGAGGGCAGCGCGTGCGGGATTACAGCAACCGCAACAATCAAAGTAAGGATCACACCGCCCACCCACGAATTAAACGAAATCCCGACCGATAAAAAAACGGAGGCGTGATATGGCAAGTATAAAAAATCGCGTCAATGTCGCTTTTACAATCCCCGTCGAACAAACCACCATACCGACGGGCGGCGGGCAAATCCGATTGAGCATGCGGGCGGATATTAAAAAGACAAAACGTTTTTTCCGCCGCTTGCAAAAACTTTGTAAAAAATACGGTTACACCGTCGGCGAAATTCAAACCACGGAGGCGGCGAAATGAAAAATCCATACAAGAAAATCGTTGCCGTCGATTTTGACGGTACGTTATGCAAAGACGCATACCCCGCGATCGGCGATCCGCTCCCCTATTCTATACATTATATAAAGGAACTCGCAAAAGACGGCGCAATCCTCGTTTTGCACACGTGCCGAAACGGCGCACTTTTGGACGAGGCGGTCAAATGGTGCAACGATCGCGGGATCGTGTTTGACTACATAAACCAAAACGTACCCGAAAACGTCGAACGTTACGGCGGCGACACCCGCAAGATTTACGCGGATATATACGTCGATACAAACGCCGTCAACCCGCGCCGAATTTATGGGATCGGCGAATTTGACGAGAATATCGGAATTTTCGACGTCGCCGACGAAATAACGCGCCTCGAATTATGCCAAACGAAATGTCTTTGCCCCGAATATCGGGCGGCGGGCAAATGCCACGATTGCGACGTATTCTTTACGTTACGTCAATATCACGCCTTGCGGATTGCGGAGGCATGCGCGGCGGAAAACGGAAAGCCGAACGATACGGCGGCGGGAGGTGCATAATGTCGAAATACAAAGGACTCATGTTGAAACGCGGCGTCATGCAAAAGGACGTCGCCGAAAGCGTCCGTCGGGTTGATCCACGCGTCGATACCGCTTTAATGAGTAAATTCGTCAATGACGTATGTTTACCGACGCCGCCCGTCCTCAACGCTATTTGCAAAACGCTATCGTGCGCCCCGCTCGATATTTACGACCCGCGCGAAATAACACTCGCGCCGCAATCCGCCACGGCGGCGGAAACGCCCGCCACGGGCGGCGGACGAGCCGTGCCGACGGATACGCAACGGTCGCGCGATCGCCGCGCAAAAAACGATTTTTACAATCTTACCGTGGAAATCCCGCGCGACGTCGCCGAGCGTGTATTCTCGCCCGACGCGTTGCGGAAATTGGGATATTTAAGCGTATCGGATTGTGTGCGTCATGCGGTGGCGGCACTCGATAAAAGGTTATCCACAATCACGGCAAAAGAAAAAGCCGCCGACGCGGGAACGTCGGACGGCAAAGCCGATTGATCGTCGCCGAACGGCGACAACACTATTAAAGACAAAGGATCGGGCGGTCGAAATTGGCACTTCCAACCGCCCGCAAAGTTTGACGCAAAATGCAGTCAACCCAAACCGATATTATTATACCATGTCGGAGGTGCATTGTCAACACTTTGCAACGGTCGCACGGTGCTTTTGGCGTCCTCGTAATGAAGTATTATCATTTCAACGAGAATACGAGCGGATATTTAGTTTTGTGTTTTATTCCTCGTCGCCTTGACCCGTTAAAATCACACCGACAAATAGAGTCAAACGCCGCGAATTTTTCGCAAGAAAAATTTTTGCGTAAGCAAACGTTTGACTCGTATATTTGGCGCGTGTGATAGGGTCAAACAAGGCGAACGAGGATAAACACAAAACGTTATTGACGCAAAGAGAAAAAGCAACGTCCACCGCCCCGCTCGGCTATTTAGTGAACGCAATCACAAGGGCGCGCCCCGTGTTGTATTCCTTTGAGCCTTGCGGGGGTGCGGGGGCAAGACCCCCGCGTCAATCCTTTGTCTTTGTTTCCCTACTATCAAAAACGGAGGTCAACAATGGCAAAACGCTTTTACACACTCAATCCGTCCGATTTCGACTTTGACGATATTTTCAACGAGGACGAAATAACGGACGAAGAACGCGACGCCCGCTTGCAATCTTTGAGCGATCCGCATATCGTACGTTACCGTACGAAAACAATCAAGAGCGGCGATATTCTCGAAGTTGAAATCTATCCGATTTGGGATACCCACGCGTCAACAACGCGGGCAAGGCGGGAAAAGACAAGCCGAGAGGCGCAAAAACGGTTAAACCACAAAAACGCAACAAAAAACCTCGTTCGTCTTATCAATGCGAATTTTACGGACGCCGACTTTTGGGGAACGTTTACATACGAAACCCGCCGACTCCCGAAATCGCTTGCGGACGCACAAAAGGAAATGCAAAAGTTTATCCGTCGGTTGAAATACTACGCGGAACGCCACCACTTCCCGCCCCTCAAATACGTTTACGTTACCGAATACGAAAACGACGAAAAGAAAGGCAAAATCCGCGTACACCACCATATCGTTACAAATTTTCCGAACCGCGACGTCATGGAGGATTTGTGGCGAAACGGCGGACGAAATCAAACGCGCCGATTGCGCGCCGACGATAGTGCGTACGAGGGTTTATCGCGGTATATCATGAAAGACCCGAAAGGCGCAAAACGATATGTCGCGTCAAAGAATTTGCAAAAGCCGCAAATCACGATCGCGGATCACAAATTCACGCGTCGCAAGGTCAATCGCCTTTACAGCGGCGAAACGGACGCCCGCGCGACGTTCGAGAAAATGTACAAGGGATACCGCATGACGGATATTTACGGCAAAACAAGCGATTACGTATCGGGCGCGTACCTATACGTGAAAATGCACAAAAAACGGAGGGAATAAATCGAAATGAAACAAACCACTACCACCACCGCGGCGGCGATCGCCCCGATATTGCAAAGTTACATAAACGTTTGCGGCATAACGCAATACGTCGAGCCGACCGCCCGCGATTTTAGCGTCGTCGAAAAAATCAAATGCGATTTGCGCATTTGCAATTTGCTTTCGGACGCAAAACGGAACGGATACGACGGTCGCGGATATATCGTTTCCGACGCGAAATATTACGACTTGCGTTTTCCCGAACGGGAGCGGGTTTTGATATTTTGCGATATGCAAAACGCCGCAAGAAAAATATTTGACGTCGAGTGTGTTTGGGGGTGGTGCGAACACCTCGCGGCGGCGGGTCATATCGTCGCAATCAAGCATTTTGCCGCGCCCTCGCGGTTTATCGAAGTTTGGCGCAACGCCGACGGTACGGAAAAATTATTTATTTTGGGAGGTGGCAATCATGCCGAGAATACACGAAGTTAAAATTTTACCCGAATATTTCGACGCGGTCGAAAAAGGCGTCAAAACATGGGAATACCGATTTAACGACCGCAATTATGCCGTGGGCGACGTTTTAATCCTCCACGAGTGGAAAGACAGCGGTTATACGCCGCGGCGGCTTACGGTCAAAATAACGTACATTTTTAGCGATTTCCCGCAGTTGCCCGACGGTTGGGTTATTATGTCAATCAAAAAATTGCAAGGAGGCAAAATCAAATGTTGAAAAAAATACTTTCCGCGATTTACATAATTGGAATACTCGTTTTTGCGTTTTGCGTACCGCTTTCGGCGATATTCGTTATTTGTAAACTTTGCGCGGCGACTTCCCTTTCGTGGATCGCATGTTGCGCCCCGTTTTTGGCGGCGTTGGCGTATTCGCCGTTGTGGATAATTGCAAAAATCACGCTTGACGCGGGCGAACGATAAAACGGGCAAAAAAGGAGGTTAAAAAATGCCGAAACAACCCCGAAACGCCGCAAATACGGACGCGGCGAAAAAGACGACCAAAAAAGCCGCAAAAAAACCACCCGCAAAAAAGACCGTCAAAAAGG
>CAJULQ010000006.1:67698-157356 GCA_910587595.1 uncultured Christensenellaceae bacterium | reverse complement strand
TATACGCAATCTTCGCATGTGGCAATAGGGTGATCTTTACTCTTCGGTATCATCGGAAGTCGGTAGGTCGCTTTCGTAATAGCGAGAAAGTTTAATGCCCCATGCGTCCGAGCAGAAAAGGGCAAGTACCGAGTATTGCTCCATACTGCGCGCGCGAAATTCGATGTCGCCCGAAAAAAACGGGTTTTGGATAAAGCAAGATACCACCGTCATGTTTTTCTTGGCTTTCTTGCTGTAGAACGTTACGGGGGTAAGATACCCTTGCACTTCAAAAGCACCGTCGGACTTTAGGATCTTTCCGGCCTTGTAATCGAAAATGCCTTTGTCCGACTTCCACTTCGGCGTAAGCTCTACCGAGAACGTTTCGCCCGCAAACGGATTTATGAGGTCGGCTGCAATATATTCGGTTTTGTCTTTGCCAAAACCGCTTTCATGCACCACTACCGTTGCTTTGATCGGCAACTTCGGTTGCTCGTTCTGTTCGTTTTGTTGCTTTGTTACTTTTACCATGATTAAATCTCCTTGCCCTTGTCGGTGCCAACTTAAAATTTTATTTGCTATCCGCTTTTGCGGTTGTAGCCGGTGTTTGGTTATCCCGCCGCTCGAGCTCTTGCGCGAACGTGCGGTTTAGTTCTTTGAGGATCTCTATATAGTGCAGCGCTTCCGTGTTTAAGATTTGCCCGCAGTAGCCGCCTTTAACGTTTGCGAGCGGGCACCCGTCGCATTGTTCTTTTGTCGTGCAGTGCCGCAACCCCTCTTCGATGACCGACGGTTTGTATTTCAATGCCGATACTGTTAGCTCTTCCGTGTCTATGGGTGTCATGATTGCACCGCCTTGATAACATGCGTACACAAAACGCCGATTTGGTTGGCGGTCAAATCTATTCCCGCACCCTCGATGTCGGCGGCATAAAATACCACATTGCCCACAAGCGGCTCGGCGCCGATATAGCAGTTGAGAGGTAAACCAATGAGCTTTCCCGTATCGTGATAATATACCCACACATTGCGCAGTTCCCATAAAAATACAAACGACGTTACCGGGCTTGCCGAAAAGTCCCCGCCGCACATCTCTTGCAACACCTTGTAGTCGTCCTCGATCTCCAGCACTTCTGCCGGCTTGCCCACTTGTTTATATAAAACCTTTATTTTCATTTTGTTGCCTCCTACTTGAAATTTTTATAAAACTATGTTACACTGATAAATAAACCCACAAAGGAGAATTTTTATATGGTTTTATCTATTGTGTCAATTTGTCTAAGTTCGTTTACTGCCCTTATTGTAACAATCATGCCAATCATACAAACCCTAATTAAAAATCGCAATGATCGTAAAATGGAAAAATACAAACATGTTCAACAGGAACAACGAAAAACTTACAACGATTTACTTGAAAAATACATTGATTACTCTTTATCCATAAACGAAACAACAAAAAGAAATTTGTGTATTGCTATTAGCAAAGCTGAACTATTTGCAAAATCTGATGTAGAAAAACGCAGATATTTTATACTTCGTTCAATGCTAATAAAGCAAATGGATTTTGACGTTGACAAGTTTATAGATTATATGAATCTCAATATAAAAATGGCTTGGCAAGAAATAAACAACATATACATTTGAAATAAAATCAATTCGGTAAACCTTTCAAACGAACTTCCCGTACAAGTTTTTGACATGTCGGACAAAAAACATGATGTTTATCATTCTGTACTGCAATAAGTGAATGGAATTTATCCGAAAGTAATAGTGCATCTTCTAGTGCGTGATATGCTTTAACAAATTGTTTAACCATTTCCAAATTGCTTTCTATGAACTCCAACATATCAAATACACAAAATTCTACGTTGCCTTGTTTTTTCATTGTTGCCTCCATTTTGTTTTCAATTATGAGAATACTCATATTAGATAATATTATATAATGCGCATACTCATTTTGTCAATGAGTTTTTGCATATTGTGCTATAATTTTTATCATGGTACAATCAAAGCTAAAAGAGTTAAGGACGGAAAAAGGTATAACCCAAGCAGAACTTGCGCTAAATTTACAGTGTAGTCAATCTATGATTGTGCGATGGGAAAAGGGAGAATGTGAACCCACCGCAAATGCAATCATAAAAATTGCGACCTATTTTGATGTTTCCACAGATTATTTGCTTGGTAGGGAAGACGATTTCGGGAACGTCACCATATCGTCCGGGAACGTGTCCGGCAACGGCAACACCGTAAATAGCCACAACACAATAAACGCGCGCACGATTGCGCCCCTCTCCGCTTCCGATACCGACTTGCTCCGCAAATACCATTCCGCCCCCGCAGAACTCCGCAAAGCCGTAGATAAGTTGTTATCATAGTATCAAAAATCCTTCTTGACAAATACTATATACTGTGGTACAATTATGGCACAGTAAATACGGAGGGACAGACAATGGCACAAATTATTCCGATACGCGATTTGAAAAATACGTCGGCAATATCCGAAATGTGCAATGCAACAAAAGAACCGATATTCGTAACCAAAAACGGTTACGGCGATATGGTGCTTATGAACATGGACGTATACAACCAAACAATGGCACGATTATTCGTATACGACAAGTTGAAAGAGGCGGAAGACGAGTTGAAGAACGGCGCCCAAGGAACACCGGCAAACGAGTTTATGACGAATTTGAGGGCGCAGTATGAAAAACTATAACGTAGTCTTACAACCGATTGCCCAAGCCGATATTAAAAACATAGGCAACTATATCGCCCAAACACTATGTAACCCGAATGCCGCCGTTAAATTGATTGATGCATTCACCGAACAATTTGAACGTATTGCGAACTTTCCGATGAGTGGCAAACCGTTAGATCTCGACCTACCTTTGGAATTTGACTACTTTCAAGCATTCGTCGAAAACTATGTGATTTTGTACATAGTAGACGAAAACGCCGAAACTGCCACTGTAATGCGCATTTTATACGCCGGGTCCGATTATCTTGCCCGCCTGCTTTCCGAACCTACAAAGCAATAAAAAAAGCCCCGAAACAGCACATACTGTTAGGGACCAAGAGGCCGCGAGTTCAAGTCTCGCCACTTCGACCACTATTGTTGGGCTGTTTGTCTTTTGACTAACAGCCCGTTTTTATCTTTTATTAATAAAATAAAGGCATTGAAATGTTGAACTTCTATAGATCATGGAGGAAAAAGCATAAATTGCCTAGGAGATTGATAATGTGACGCAAGAATTTATACTTGATATAATTATGCTTAGTATGATATAATATAGTTAATTCGTTGCGGAGAAGCTTTAATGATAAGATTAGGAACTGTTTTTAGTGGCATAGGTGCTATAGAGCAAGCACTTTTAAGACTTGATATGGATCATGAAATAGAGTTTGCTTGCGATAATGGTGATGTGGAAATTTTTGTTGATGCCGACAAAGAACTTAATTTTATCAAAGGGCTATCGTATCCGGAAGAAAAAAGAGACTATACAAACATGCTTTACAAAAAAAATTCCATAAAGACTAATTTTGTAAAGCTATCTTATCTTTCGAATTATAAGATTCAAAATGACTTGTTTTTTGCGGATGTTAAAATGCTGGACGGAACGGATTTTGCTGATAAAATTGATTTGTTTGTTGGAGGCAGCCCGTGTCAAAGCTTTTCGGTTATAGGAGCAAAGGAAGGATTTAACGATACTCGCGGCACGTTGTTTTACGATTACGTTAGGCTTGTAAAAGATATTCAACCTAAGGTTTTTATATACGAAAATGTATATGGTCTGACGCGTCATGACAATGGTAAAACTTGGGCGATTATGCAACGGGTTTTCAGTGAATTGGGATATAGTTATAAATTTGATATTTTGGATTCGCGCAATTATGGGATTCCGCAAGGAAGAAGAAGGATTTTTGTTGTAGGCTTTAAAGAAGCAAGCCATTGCGAAAAATTCAAATTTCCCGATCCAATTAAACTAAATTATACTATGCAAGATTTTCTGGAAGAAAATATTGCAGAAGGAAGTTTGCAAAGCATAGACGGTGTTTTAACAAAAATAAACGAGCGCAAGGGGGTGCCCGAAGAGAGATATTATTTGTCGGAAAAATTAAAGCAATATTGTTTATCGCCGGGAACCAAAAATTTTATGCACACCGATGCCAAAATCGATCTGCCGATAGCGCGAGCATTATTGTCGACTATGGGAAATTCTCATCGTTCAAGCGTGAATAACTATGTAACAACAAATGGAAGAGTACGCGCGCTGACAGTGAGAGAAGTGCATAGACTTATGGGATTTCCAGACAGCTATAAAATTGTTGTATCGAAAGCGCAAGCATATAAGCAAGCCGGTAATTCCATTGTGGTTGATGTTCTTATGTATTTGGTGAAAGAAATAGCGAAAGTTGAGGGCTGGATTTATGGAAAGAATAAAAAAACCAAATAAAAAATATCGTGTTGTCAGTTTATTTGCTGGTATTGGCGGGTTTGACCTTGGGTTTGAGAATGCGGGTTTTAATATTGTATGGGCCAATGATTTTGATAAATTTGCAGTAGAAACATATAAAGCTAATATAGGACAACAAATCGTTCTGGGTGATATTCGTGAAGAAAAAACAAATATTCCCGCCCATGATGTGCTTATAGGCGGTTTCCCTTGTCAGCCGTTTAGTACTCTTGGGAAATTGAAAGGATTTGAAGACGCGGACAGAGGAGATCTATTTTTTGAAATTAAAGACATTTTAAAAACACACAGAACAAAAGTCGTAGTTCTTGAGAATGTTAAAAACATTATAAATCATAACAACGGAAAAACATTCAAGCGTATTCTTAATGAATTAAACAGTATTGGGTATGACTGTAATTATAATGTGCTAAACTCTGCGGATTATGGTATACCGCAACGAAGAAATAGGGTATATATTGTGGGATTTTTGAGAGAAGCATTTGATAATATTCCATTTGAATATCCCGAAACCGTTCCTTTGCAACTAACCACGCAAGACTTGTTAGATAAGGAAGTGGATAAAAAATATTTTCTTACGCCGAAAATAGAAAAAACGATATTGGGAGAAGGTACAAAAGGCTATATTGTTCAACCTACCATAGATTTGTCCATATCAAAGACGCTAACGGCTACAATGCACAAGATGCATCGAGCAAGTCAAGATAATTATGTGACAGACATTGAAAGTCGCTCTTTGTTTGACGATGAGAATCGTACAAATATCAGAAAGCTGACACCAAATGAATGTAGAAAATTGCAAGGATTTCCAAGCGATTGGGTGCAAGTTGTTTCGGACTGTCAAGCGTATAAACAATTTGGTAATGCTGTGACCGTAGATGTTGCATATGCGGTCGCTATTAAACTTATGAACTATATGAATAATAATATGAGGTAAAAAATATGCCGTTCAGTTCTATAACCTTTCTTGCCGATAGGGAGATGATTGTAAATTTCATTGAAAGTCGTTCTAAAGATATGTTTGAATATATTCAAGCGCATCCACATACTAGATTTACACTTTGGTATAAAAATCTAACGCATTCAGATCTTACAAATCGCGGAAAAAGAAATGGGGGACGAGAAGGGCTCGATAAAAATCTTTTATATTATTTAAGCATACAAGAAATGCGTGAAATTGAAGAAGCAAGCGAAAAGCCATTCGAAAGCGCGAAGCAGTCAAACATAGGCATGTCGGACGGATTTTATCGTGATTTGGATATGCCGCGATTACAGCGTAGAGACGGCCCGCAAACGACGCAACATGAACATTTGCAACTTAATGATTATGCCGATGTGTATCTTGTTAACGATACGGTAAAGTATTTTACAATGGAATATACCAATAAGGTTATAAGAAACACGGGTAAATCGGTTAAGTGGGATAACAGTGAAACCATTGCGTTAAGCGGATCGAAGTTTACGCCCATTCAGATTACGCAAGCCATTCATGGACTTGGCACGGCAGATGATATTGAGTTTCATAAACTTAGATTATCAATGTTTTGTAATGACACTTTTATAGTGTTGATAGAGCACTCCGCAATTAAAAGCGTTTATATATTGCTTGAGAAGAATCCGAGGTTTTTCACTCTGGTTGGAGAAACAAATAAAAATTGGGAGCAATATTTACAAGTTAAGCGGCAACAAGAACAAGCTAGGGTAACAGTTTTGAATGGCTTGGCGGTCGAGGAGGAAAAAAGCCGAGCGCAGCAATCCGCATGGAAAGAATTGTTGGCAAAAGAAATGATGAACTATACTACGCATGAAGGAGAAGTGTTTTGTCCGTTTACACAAATCAGCGCGGATTTTGAAAGTGTGCCGATGCTCTTTATTGCTTCGCATATTAAACGTTTTGCCGATAGCGATATTGTGGAAGCATACGATGTTAATAACGGATTATTATTGTCTGCCAATGCGGACGCGCTATTTGATAAGCATATGATAACGGTTGACGAAAACAAGCAGCTGATCTTCTCGTTTTTGATTGATAATAATTGGCAGCTTAAGCAAAAATTGTTACTTAACCAGCATATTTTTACGTTGATATTGAATGATAAACGTATGGAGTATATGAAAGAACATCGAAAAATATTTTATCTGAAAGAAGCAGAGAGAAAACGGGCAAAAATTTGAATGTTGTAGGCGGTTGAACTCATTAATGTCTAGCTATCATAAAAGCGACCCGATCGTATGGATGGGTCGCTTTTTACATGCACATTATTTTGTCGGGAATGGGGCGCATGGCATTGGGCAAAGTGGCGGTATTTCTTTGACAATGCGGCCGTGTGATGTTAAAATGGATAAAATGGCAAACGAGTATATGTTTTTCGATATGGAGTGCGCCGACGGTACGCACGTGTGTTCGGTGGGGTATGTGATCTGCGACGCCGCGTTTGTCGTGCGCGAAAAGCGGGACATGCTCATCGATCCCCAATGCAAATTCAAGCTGAGCCGCGCGGGGTTCGATCCGTGGATTCGGTTGGCCTATCCCGAAAAAGCATTTTACGACAGTCCCACGTTTGCGGCGCGGTATACGGAATTGCAAGCGCTGTTCACGGCGCCCGACAGAGTGTTTTTGGGGCACAGCATTTTATCCGATCTGCACTTTTTGGCGGCGGCGTGCGCGCGCTACCACAAGCCGCAACTGTTGCCCGACGTGTACGACACGCAAAAATTTTATGCCGCCTACACAGAGCAAAAGCAAATGCGGTCGCTGGAGGCGATCGTGCAAGACCTCGGCATAGATGCATCGCATTTGTGTGAGCACAAGAGTTGCGACGACGCCGAGATGTCTATGTTGGTGGCCAAAGAGTTGTGTGCGCGCTACGAGTGCACCTTGCCGGCATTGTTGCAAAAACACCGCGGTACGGTGGTGCGCGGCAAAGACGCCGTTTTGGCGCAAGCCGTGCGGCATCTCAAAAAACAATATCCGCACCCGCCAAACCGTCGCGTGCCCGCCGTGTGCTTGGGCGATACGGACGACTACGACGTGGACGCGCGCATTCGTTTGGCGCAAGCGTTATATCGCAAGGGGTATGCCTATGCCGAATCGGTAGCAAAGTGCCGCTTTTTCGTGTCGTTCGGCTACTCGGGCGCGCGCGAAGAGGCTTTTGCCAAGGCAGTGGCGGCGGGCAAGCGGATACGAAAAATCACGCCCGATGAGCTTTCGCGCATGTTGGGCGTGACGGTGGATAGCCGCGGCGGCATTGAATAAACGATTAAAAGAGCATGGGCGCGGTCAGATCGCGCGGCAACTTTCGGTAAACCGCACGTGCGCGGGCACCGTGATCAGTTCGTTTTCTTTTTGGGGCGTTTCGATGAGCGAAATGAGTTTGTTGGCCAAAGCGCTGCCGATCCCCGCGGCGTCTTGCCGCACGCCCGAAAGCTTGGGGCTGGTGATGTCCGAAAACACGCTGCCGTCGAACGACGCCACAGAGATGTCTTCGGGCACCGAAAGGCCCAAAGAGCGAATGGCGTTCAAGCCGCCCGTGGCCGAAAAATCGTCGGGGTATAAAATGGCGGTGGGCTTGAGTTCGGGCACCAGCTTGCGTGTCAATCGATACGACAAGTCGGGGTCGGAGTAGGCCGCGCGCACGCACGACAACCTATCTATGCCGGCGTCGCGGAATGCGTCGGTGTAGCCGCGCATGCGTTCCACGGTCACGAAATTGTCTTCGCCCGTAAGAAACAAAATGCGTTCGTGCCCCATGCCGAGCAGCGTCGTTACCATTTCTTTGGTTTTTTCGTAGTTGTCGCTGGTAACGCCCGATATGCGGTCACCCAAATAGTCGAACCCCACGCAAGGGATCTCGCTGCCCATCAGTTCGTTCACGAGATCGGAATGATAGTCGCCGAAAATGAGCACGCCGTCTAACTGACGGATGCGGCAGTGCTTGGTAAACGCTTCGGCGCCGTGGTCGTGCCCCTTGGCAAGCAACGTGAGATCGTAGCCGCGCAGTTCGGACTTGCGCTTAAACGCGTTTAATATCTCGATGAAAAAGTATTGCGACAGATCCAAACTATCGCGCAAATAGAAAAGCACGCCCAGATTGTGCGAAAATTTTGCCTTTAAGGCGCGTGCGTTTGCGTTGGGGGTGTAACCCATGCGCCGTGCCACTTCCAAGATCTTGGTGCGTGTTTCTTGATGTACGCCGTAGTAGTTGTTGAGTGCTTTGGACACGGTTCCCACGGCAAAACCGCTCTCTTGCGCTATGTCGTATATAGTAACCATACGGGTAGTATAGCACACAATTGAAAAAATTGTCAATAGTTTCGGAAAACGATTTCTTTTGCCAACTCCGATTTTTTCGCTCAGCTGCCTTGGCAGTTCACCGAGTCGTCGTCGGTGGGGATCATGGTGTAGTCGCACGTGGAAAAATAGCGACTCTCGCCTATGGGCGGTTGGTCCTCGGCAAACTCTTGGTCGTGCGGGTATTGCTCGCGCCGTGCAAACTTCGCATAGTCGGAATCGCTGTGCAGTTCCAATTCGTCGGCCGCGAATTCGTCCGATTGCACGCTGCCGCATTCGCGCAACAAAATCTTTTGCATCATTTGCTCGTCGGTGGCGAGCGGCTTGTTGTTTTCTTGGTTACGGTTCATTTGGGTTGTTCCTCCTAATGCTTAGTGTGCGCCCGTAAACAAAAAATTATGAAAAAAAAGACGCTTGTATAACACGCGCCTTTTTATTGGTTGCGGGAGTAGGACTCGAACCTACGGCCTTCGGGTTATGAGCCCGACGAGCTACCGACTGCTCCATCCCGCGTCATTAGCTATTAAGTTAGATTGGGTTTGGGTGCGGCAATCGACGCACGGGCTCATACTTCGCCCGACATCCGACTGCTCCATCCCGCGTCATTACCTATTAAGCTAGGTTGCTACCTTGCAATTTAGGGTACTTATCTATTCTATCACGTTCGCGGCGCAATGTCAAGGAAAATCGACTGCGAAATAAAAGAGCTTTTGTCGGCGGCGCCGATCCGTTAATGGGGCGGTATTGACAAAATATAATATATAGAGTATACTGTAATTATAGAAGATATGGTAAAAGTTGTATAAAGGGGATGGTATTATGAAAAGAAAGATAGCGGCAGTAGTATTGGTGGGGCTGTTGTCGTTTGTAACAATGGCAAGTACGGGGTGTGCGGCAGAGCGTGCAAGCTACTTTACGGAAGAAGAGCACTTGGCAAGGGTCACGGAGCGCATAGAAAAAAAGTATATGACGGAAGACAGCCAATTCACGTCGTTTGCCGTGTATCCGTTGTATAACGAAAAAGATAAGTTACAGTATTTTTTAGTGGAGTTCGAGCCGCAAGGATTCGTATATGTGAAAATACGCGATAAATGGTATAATAATATTTTTGAAAGTATGCATAGTTTATATGGCGTTAGTAATACTCCGCCGATAACTCCATGGTATAGATATACAATTGATCCGACAAAAAGCCAACCGGAGCCGTATACAGATAAATGTATAGAACGGGATGAAAACGGGGAAGTGGTCATTCGTTATGAAAGTCCGTATGCCGCGGCAGGCATTAAAGACGAAAAAAGATATTTGCTTAGCCTAAAGGATGAAAGAGATATAGGTGTTGAACTGGTTGAAGCAATAAAAACCGACGAAGGATATTTTAATCTTGTATCTATGAGTAAATTGTTGATAGAAAACGGGCGTTTCACGGAAAAGCAAGCTACTTTGGGTAAATATTTCATTCCTAAAGGGGCATTTGATTTATAAAAGGAGGGGTATGGATATGAAAAAACGGGCAGTGGCAGTTGTAACGGTAATGCTAATGTTGTTTGTGTCGGCGCTATGTACGGGCTGTGCCGCGGAAAGGGCAAGCGATTATACGGAAGAAGAGCACTTGGCAAGGGTCACGGAGCGCATAGAGAAAAAGTATATGACGGAAGACGGCAAATTCACGTCGTTTGCCGTGTATCCGTTGTATAACGAAAAAGATAAGTTACAGTATTTTTTGGTAGAGTTTGAGCCGCAAGGATTCGTATATGTGAAAATACGCGATAAATGGACGTTTACTCCGGGGGCAATGCACAGTCTGTATGGGTTGAATAGTACACAGCCGAATGAGAAATGGTGCAGATATGCGATCGATCCGACAAAAAGTCAACCGGAGCCGTATACAGATAAATGTATAGAACGGGATGAAAACGGCGAAATGGTCATTCGTTATAAAAGTCCGTATGCCGAGGCCGGTGTTGTAAATGAAAAAAGATATTTGTTGAGTATAAAGAAAGAAAATAATGAAAGCGCAACGTTAGTTACAGCAATAAAAACCGACGAAGGATATTTGAATCTTGTATCTATGAGTAAACTGTTGATTGAAAACGGATATTGTGCGGAAGAGCAAGCTACGATAGGAATACATTTTATTCCCAAAAACTATTTTGATCTGTAAAATAAATAAAAGGAGGGGTATGGATATGAAAAAACGTATAACGGTAATTTTAACGGTAATGCTTATGTTGTTTGTATCGGTGGCCTGTATCGGGTGCACCGTGGAAAGGGCAAGTGATTATACGGAAGAAGAGCACTTGGCAAGGGTCACGGAGCGCATAGAAAAAAAGTATATGACGGAAAACAGCAAATTTACGTCGTTTGCCGTGTATCCGTTGTATAATGAAAAAGATAAGTTACAGTATTTCTTGGTGGAGTTTGAGCCATATGGGTTTGTGTATGTGAAAATACGTGACATAAGTTCTAATAAATTGCCGGGAATAAATGGAAGTTTATATGGTCTTAGTAGTGTGGATATTGAAGATCCTTGGAGTCGATATACAATCGATCCGACAAACAGTCAGCCGGGACCGGATATGGATAAATGCTATGAACGAGATGAAAATGGTGAAATTATCGAATACAATAAAAGTCCATTTGCTATTGCGGGAACAGAAGAAGAAAAAAAGTATTTATTGCGAATTAGAGATGAGAAAAACAAGTGGGCATATATACCGGCGATTGAGACGGAAGAAGGCTATTTGAATTTAATTTCAATGAGGGCCGTGGAGTGCAGAAACGGTCGACTTTCCAAAAAACAAGCTACGCAGTTTTTTGGTTTCTTGCTGAAAAATTATTGTAATTTATAAAGCAAATTAAAGGGGGAAAGGAAGATGCGGGACAAAGGGGCAGGAAAGAAAGTTGTTTGGCTGTTAGGCGCTTGCGGCTTGCTATTGTTTTGCTTGCTACTGTTGTTTTGCGGCGCCAAGATAGACACGGCACAAGCCGACACGGCAACGCCGCTGTCGTTCGAGGGGGACGGGAGCAAAATCGTGCTTTCGGGAAGAAATAGCAACGGCGAATACACCATAGAAGATTTTACCAATGTGCATTACATAACCAACAAAGACTATTTTGTGATTAATCCGCTTCATTTCGATAGTTTAAAAGCAAATAATTCTACTGGGGCTTGCACAACGATCGCGGCGCAACTTTTATTGGGGTATCACAACTATTATTCGGACAGACGGCTGATCCCCGTAACGAGTAACGGAAAAACATTTTTAAGCGAAGACTACGGCAGTATAGAATCGCATCCCGAATTCGAGCGGGCAATTTCTTCGGATAATAAACACCAAGGCTGTGGACGAATCGGCACGCAAGACGGCGTATATAACGAACTTTTCGATTTGAATTGGGTAGCGTCTTTTTCGGGTTTCGGACAAGCAATGCCGTTGATAGAGAGCAGTGTCAAAAAATTTATCGGTAAATATACACCCGTGTATTTACGAGAGAATATTGCATTAGAATGGGGTATATATTCCGAAAAACAAGCAAAATTTTATATAGATAGCGGCGAACCGATTATTTTGGGATTTTCGCCGATTTCGTTGTCGCGTTCTACGGGATCGGAAGGTTTTCATGTGGTGGTTGCCTACGGGTATGCCCAATATAACGGAGAAGACGGCTATTTGGTGCACTATGGTTGGGGTGACGATGCCACGCAAGTGTGGGTGCCCGAAGATTGGATCGGTTTTCAGTTGCGTATGAACGTAAATCACGCACACAGCATGCATGATACGGGTAAACAATGTAAAGATACGCATCGCGTGTTTCGGTGCAGTGTTTGCGGTTACGAAGAACCGAGGATGTTGTTTGATATTGCCGATTGGGCACAAAAAGAGAACGCAACGATCACGGGCGTGAAATACCCGCTGTCGGGCTATATACAAATTCCGCACTACATAAACAGTAACACAAAAGGGAATATAACCGTTGCTACGATCGGCGCGTCGGCTTTTGCCGGGCAAGCGGACATAACGGACATTTTTGTTTCATCGGGGATAGAAAGCATACACGGCAATGCGTTTGCAAATTGCACGGCATTGCAAAGCGTGTATATCTCGTCCTCCGTGACAAGCATTGCCGCGGGCGCTTTCGGCGGTTGCGATAATGCGGTAATTTCGGTGTCATCGTTTAACGACGTGTACGCGTCGCAAGACGGTATGGTGCTCAGCAAGGACAGAAGCGTGATCGTGGCGGCGTGTAAAGTACCGTCTGCGTATACGATACCCGCTGCCGTTGCGCAAATCGCGCCGTATGCGTTTGCGGGCAACGGCAATCTTACGGAATTGTATTTTCACACAACGCCCGATATCGGCGCGTATGCGTTTGCGGGCTGTTTTCGTTTGGGGGCAGTGTATTTTACCGCATATATGCCGCCGCAAGTGGGCGAAAGCGCATTCGAGCAAGTTGCTTTTAATTTGTATGCGCCGTATAATGCTTTGGAAGATTACAAAACGGCGTTTGGCGCGCATACGAGCCATATTTATGCCTTATCTACGCAAGTTGCGTTTATCAGTTTGGATAAAACGGTGGAAACACGCGACGTTCCTTTTGGGTCTACGCTAAGCGCGTTGCCCATGCCCGAAGAAGAGGGCTACACGTTCGGCGGTTGGTTCGACGAAGAGGGTAACGCCTATGTAGAGGGGCAACTGTGCGAATTGACCGAAAGCACGGTATTATACGCCAAGCAAACGCCCAATACGTATACGGTAACATTAAATGCGGGCGAGGGCACATTGCAAGGCGATTCTTCGTTTGCCGTGACCTACGGCGCTCCTTTTTCTTCCGATAGCACGGCTACCCGCGTAGGTTATGTGTTAGACGGTTGGCAAGACGGCGCGGGCAAACGCTATATGACGGCCAACGGCGTGGGCGTTTTGCTGTGGGATAAAGCGCAAGACAGTGTTTTCTATGCGGTTTGGTCGTCTAAAACATACGAAGTGCAGATCAATGCCGACGGCACGATCGTTTGGTTGGGCGCCGACGGCAGCTTGCGCGACGAAAATTGTCGCATTCCTTACGGCACCGTGCTGGATCCGGTCAACCTTGTGCCTACTTTCAAAAATTCGGTGCATGGCTACAAAGAGGGGCATATATTCGATCATTTCGAGTGGGATAACAGCGAATGGAATTGGACAAGCATACCCGATATAGGAGAGGACGGCGCTATTGTCACGATCGAACCCATATGGATCAAGGAAGAACATACTTTGTATTTTAACACGTTGTGCGACATTCGGGTGGAACAGATCACGGCGTTGTTCGATACGCCTATATCGTTGGCAACTCCTACGCGCACGGGGTATATCTTCGATGGGTGGCAAACGGATGCGGGCGTCATATTCCGTTACGTTACTATGCCCGATTTGACGGTGGGCGTGCAAAGCAACGGCTCCGTTCAACTGAAAGCGCGGTGGTTGCCCATAACTTACACGGTGCAATACAAACCCAACGGCGGCGTAGGAACAATGGATGCGCAAAATTTTACGTATGACGTTGCCGCAAATCTGAAAGCCAACGCTTTTTCCCGTTCGCACTATCGTTTTATGGGTTGGGCGTTAACGCCGAACGGAAACGTGCAATTTGTCAACGGACAATCGGTGCAAAACATAACAACATCGAATGGCGGCACGATAACGCTGTATGCCGTTTGGAAAGGCGAAGAATATGCGATAACCTATCTGAATATAACTTTTAACGGAAAAAACGCCCATGTTTTCGACCGTGTCGAGGCAGAGTGTCCTACAGCATACGAATACGGTGTCGGATTGTCGGTAGACAGAATATCCGCAAATTTTATAGAGGTGACTCATTTTACGGCGCGGCCTGTATTTTTGGGGTGGTATACGGACATGACGTTCGGCAAGAAAGCTACCTCTATATCGCCGACGCAGACCGGTAACGTAGTTTGGTATGCAAAATGGCGGTATGATCACGGGTATTATACCCGACAGCAAACATTTTATATAGACGACGGTGACCAATTCAAGCAAGACTATTACGATGAAATGACTGTGTATTTTAAGTTGTACGGTATGTACGATAAATTAAGCGCCATAGGATGTAAATATGTTGCCATACATTTACAATTGCGTATGTGGGAGATAGATGACGGGTATCAAGAAATATTTATATATGGGGGCGAAGGCAGCGGAAATTTGTTGTGGTCTATCACCGATTATGAACACGGCGGCGGGGTGAAAGACACAACGAAACGGGTATTTGAAACAACCGTTTTATTGGATCTTGCCAAATTGAAAGATGTGGATTGTTTGTATATTCGCTATGGCGCGCACGGCAAATATTCGGACGATTGGGCGAGCGATTTAATGCACGCGGAAATATCGTGCGTTGTCGATGCCAACGACTTGCGCTCTTCCGAATTTTATTGGGCGCATAAAAATCCGTTCTACTATTAAAACGCAACCGCATAAAAAAGACGCTTTCGACACAAAGCGTCTTTTTTTGTTGCACGAGGGCGGGGCAACGCGGGCGAAAAAACATTTTACAAAACGGGCGGGTTGTGGTATACTGTAAGGCACAAGTTATGCGCGCGCGCAAAAGGCTATCGGAGGAGATAGTATGGCAAGCAAAGAAGAACTGTTGCAAAAGGAACGGGAGAGAACGCTGGGCGATCTGTTTGTGGCGGAGTGTCGCACGGAGTCGCCCAACTACGACACGTTGCGCACCATGGTGCTCAACGGTGCGGACGTTTGCTATCGGCATGCGGCGGCTTTGCATTGGGCGGCCAAGCAAAACAAGTTTTCGCTGGTGTCCTTTTTGGTGGACAACGGCGTTTTGCGCGAGCCGGTGAGCCGCAGTATAATAGCCAACATATGCAACAACAAAGGGTTCGGCGAAAAAGACGAGGCGGCTTTTTTCGAGGTGATCGACAACGTGCGCCGCGTGTCGGGCGACGGCGGCATCGACTTGTTTGTGCCGTATATCAATTCGATGGCGGTGCAAGGCAAAACGGACAAGCTCCGCGCGCTCATGCAACGCTACTATTTGAGCGAGGCGGAAGTGGCCAAGTCGGTGTACATACGCATCATATTCGAGATCATATTGCACGCGCACGACGAGATGTTGGCGTTTATCAACCGCCATGTGGATTGGCAAGACAGAACGGCGCTCGATCTGGCGGTGGCCAACGACGATTGGGTGGTGCTGGAATATTTGCTCAAAGAGGGCAAAGTGGCCGCGCGCGACGTGGGCGAAAACGCCGTGGGGCAAGCGCTGTTTTCGGGCGCCACGGCCGTGCTCGACATATTGTTGCATTGCGGGTATTCGTTTGATCGCAACCCCCGCTTGCTCAAAAAGGCGTGCCGCGCGGCGTTCAACGACGGCGGCGCCATGTTCCGCTACGTGCTGGCGCACGGCTATTCGGTGAACGATACATACGACGGTAAAAGCATACGCGAGAACGCGGCCATCGACGGCAATGCGGCGGTGTTGGCGGTGCTGGATGGCGCGGCGGCGGTATAGGAGAAAGCATGGACGAGAAAGAGAAAACGCCCACGAACGCGCCGCTTGCGCAATCGGATGGCGCCGACGGACAAAGCGCGACGCCGCAAGAGGCCCCGCAAGACAAAAGCGAGCCGACGGCGGAAAAGGTAACCGAACATGTTACGCTGTTCAAAAGAAAAAAGCGCAACGGCAAATTCATTTCCAAGTTAGACGCGAAAACGTTAGACGCCTTGCAACGCCGCAAATCGCTGTTCATGTATTTGAGCACCTTGTTTTTTGCGGTCACGCTGTTTCTCAAGCCGGACGGGCGGGCAAGGTTGGCGGGCAACGATTCGCTGTTTGCGGTGTTCACGCTGTATGTGTTGGCCGAAGTGGCGCTCATCGTTTTATCGGTGCTTGTGTCGGTGTTCGGCCGCACGTGGCACAAGATAGGCCCCGAACTCAAAGAGAAAAACGTGCCGCAGAGCGGATTGGACGGCCACACGTTTTGGTCGTATGAGATATTCAACGCACTGCACATGGCGTTGGCGTGCGGCGAGATCGCCGTGTCGTTATACGATTTCGACGTGTGGGGCGCGCTCAACATAGCGTGCGCCGTGCTGAGCGCCGCGTTCTGCCTTGTGTCGCGGCAAATACTTTTCAAGGCCAACGCCGGCCAATTGGAATATTTGCCCGCACGCGAAGAATAAAGGCGCATATATTTACGTAGAAACACATTTTTTGAAAAGAGGATACAATCATGTTGGAGTTGAAAGGCATAACAAAGGACTATACGGCGGGCGACACGGTCGTGCACGCGCTTAAGGGCGTGGATCTGTCGTTCCGCAAAAGCGAGTTCGTGTCGATATTGGGGCCGAGCGGTTGCGGCAAAACCACGCTTTTGAATATCGTGGGCGGGTTAGACCACTATTCGGGCGGCGAACTGTTCATCGACGGCGTGTCTACCAAAAACTACACGGCGCGCGATTGGGACACCTACCGCAACCACCGTATCGGCTTTGTGTTCCAAAGCTATAATCTGATCCCGCACCAAACCATATTGGAAAACGTGGAGCTGGCGCTCAACATTTCGGGCGTGGCCAAAGCGGAGCGGACGCAACGCGCCAAAGACGCGCTGGACAAAGTGGGCTTGCGCGGACAGTACCGCAAAAAGCCCAACCAACTTTCGGGCGGCCAGTGCCAACGCGTGGCCATTGCCCGCGCGCTCGTGAACGATCCGGAGATCTTGCTGGCCGACGAGCCGACGGGCGCGTTGGACACCGAAACGTCTACCCAGATCATGGACCTCATACAAGAGGTGGCCGAGCAGTGTCTTGTGATCATGGTAACGCACAACCCCGAATTGGCCGAAAAGTATTCGTCGCGCATTATCCGCTTTTTAGACGGCGAGGTGATCTCGGATACCCACCCGTTCGACGGCAAAGAGGAGAACGCCCCGTCCGCCAAGGCCGAAGTAACGGCGCACAAAGCCGATGCGACGGACGCGGACGAAACGGCCGAACGCGGGGCGGAGGAGAGCGCGCCCGTGTTGCAAGACGGGCACAACAAAAAGGAGCCCAAGAAAAAATCCAAACTGTCCTTTTGGTCGGCGTTCCGACTGTCGGCGCGCAATTTGCGCAGTAAGTTCAAGCGCTCGTTTTTGGTGTGCTTGGCGGGCAGTATCGGCATAATCGGCGTGGCGCTCGTGTTGGCGGTGTCTTCGGGCGTGCAAGGATACATACGCGACATGCAAGAAGATATGCTGTCGGGCAACCCCGTCACGGTGAGCGAATCGGCCATGAACATGAGCGGCTTGTTAGACGCGAGCAACAGCATGGAGCAAGCCAAGGCGGCGGGCGCGGGGCTGAAAGACGGCCAAGTGAATATAGACCTCATGGTGGAGTTTTTGGTGGAACGCAGCAAAGACATGTCTAACATCATGATCAGCAACAACATCACCGAAGACTACGTCAAGTTCGTGGAGGCCATGCCCAAAGAGCATTACGCGGCCATCACCAAGCACTACGGCATCAACCTTTCCAACAATCTATATACCGACTATTCGTTCGAGGGCGAAAACGGGCAGCTTTCTCCGCGCAAAATGTCTATAACGGCGGCCACGCAAACGTATACCGAAATGTTGCGCGATATAGAGGACTACAAGGAATTTGCCACCTATATCGGCATGGTGAGCAATAGCTTTTCCATGGCGCCCGACAACAGCGACTTTATCCTTTCGCAGTACGACATCATTTCGGGCGCGGGCAGTAAGATCGCCACTGCGGCCGACGAGATCATGATTGTGGTGGACGAGGACACCATGCTCACCGACCTAATGTTGGCGCAGTTCGGCTACCTCGATCAAAAAGAGTTTTTCAACATCGTGTATCGTTCCATGAAAAACGTGTTTAACGACCCCACGGCGCAAGACCGCTACGACGAAAGCATTTGGAAAGAATACGTTTCGTATGAAGAGTTGATGGGCAAAACGTTTACTTGGTACCCCAACGATACCGTGTATCCCGAACGGGCGGCCGTGGGGCAAAATTATCCGTTTACCTATGCGCCCTATGCCGACGAAAGCTGGACGACGGGCAAAGACTTGACGGTAACGGCCATACTGCGCCCCAAAAAAGGCACATCGTACGGGTGCTTAAGCAGCGGCTTTTACTATACTTCGGCGCTCGTCAATGAGATCTTGCAAGACAGCATGGATTCCAAGATCGTGCGCTTTGCCAACGAAGTATTGGACGACGGTACGTTCATATCCATGAAATCGCCGCAAAAAAATCCCGAAACGAACGAAACGGTTACCGTGCATTCGGGCTTGACGTATGTTCTCGACTACGTGTTCGAGGGCGGCGCGGAAAGCGAAGTCATTTGCTTGGGTACGGGCAACACGCTCGGCCAATTGCTGTCGGGCATGATGGGCGGCAGTATGGGCGGTGGCATGGGCGGTATCGGCGGGTCGTCGGCGGCCACGCAAACGGAGATATACACGCTTACCGTGCGCGAATTGGGCGGCGCGCGTTTGCCCTCGTCCATTCGGATCTATCCCGTCAACTTCCGTCATAAAGACAACGTGACCGACTATCTGAACGTTTGGAACGGGGAAGGCGACATCACGGTGGACGGCAAAGTGCTTACGGCCGACCAACGCGAAACCATCACGCTCACCGACAATCTGGCCGTGATCATCAGCTTGATCAACAGCTTGATCCAAATGATCACCGTGGCGCTTGTGGCGTTTACGTCGCTTTCACTAGTGGTTTCCACCGTGATGGTGGCCATTATCACCTATGTGTCGGTAATGGAGCGTATCAAAGAGATCGGCGTGATCCGCAGTTTGGGCGGACGCAAGCGCGACGTGAGCAATTTGTTTATTGCCGAAACGTTTATTATCGGCGGTTTGGCGGGCGCGATCGGCATTGCCATAACCTATATACTGTCGGTTATCGTCAACTTGATCGTGAAGAGCGTGGCGGGCATTTCCACCATTGCGGCGCTTTCGCCCGTGGCCGCTATCGTGTTGATCTTGTTGAGCATCGGCCTAACGCTTATATCGGGACTGATCCCCGCGCGGTTGGCTGCCAAAAAAGATCCCGTGGAGGCGCTGCGCACGGAGTGATAAAATGCGCTCACTCGGCGCAAGCCATAGCGCAAAACAAAAAAAGGACGGCATACGCATGACCGCGTGGCCGTCCTTTTTATATACCGTTTTGTTATTTTTCCGATTCGCGCACGAATTGGGCAGCCGCCTCGCTGCCTTGGTCGGCGGCTTCGTGCATGAGTTGCATGCCGCGCGAAAGGTCGAATTCGGTGCCTTCGCCGTTTAGGCAACAAAGCCCCAAATGATAGAGCGCGTCGGGATTGCCCGCGGCCACGCCCAAGGTGAATAACCGCACCGCCTCGTTGGGGTCTTTGCGCGCGCCGCCGTCGCCGTCCAAAAACAGCTTGCCGAGGTGCACGGCCGCCAAGCCGTCGCCGCTTTCGGCCGCCTCGCGTATCGCGGCAATGGTGGGCGGTTCGGCGTTTTCTTGCTCGGCAAACACGGGCGCGTCGTCTTGCATTTCTTGCGGCGTTTCGTCCGCGGGAATCTTGGGTTGCGTTTCGGCCTCGTCGGGCGCAAAGGCCGCTTGGGTGTAGTCCTCTTGCATGCGCGCCGCTTGCTCTTTTTCCGCCGTGTTCATGCTCTCTTGCGCGGCTACGGGCGGCGGCACGGGAATAGACGCATCGCCCAAACGGGCGCGCAACTGCATATTTTCTTCTTTTAAGCGGCTCACTTCACGGCTCAAGCGCACTTTGTCGGCGTCCGAAAAGCGGCGTGCCTCGCGCTCGGCGTTTATCTTGGCGTCATACTGATCTTTGAGCGACTGTCTGGCGGCGATCTCCGATTCGGTGGCGCGCCGCGCCTCGTCGGTGGCATTGCGCTGAATGCGCAAAGACGCCTCCATGCGTCTGGCGGAGGCCTCGGCGTCGGCCGCGCGTTGCCGCGTTTTTTCCAGCGCCGCTTTGAGAACGTCCACTTCGCCGCGGCACTTTTCGGCCTCTTTTTGCCAATTGTCCGCCGATTTTTTCCACGTTTCGGCGGTGGTGTTGCGCTGTTGTTGCGCGGCGGCAAAGCCCTCGTTATATCCTTTGCGGTAGGCATCGTTCACAACGGCGGCGGCGCCTTGCGCCGAACCCGCATAGGGGCGCGCCGTTGTGCCGCCCATACCGGGACGCGCGCCCGCTCTGGCCGCGTTGGCACGGGCCGCGGCGGCGGCGCGTGCGGCGGCCGCTTGCGCCTCGGCTTGCCGTTTATCGGCCGCGCGCTTGTTGTCGTATTCCTTGCGTTTTTGCGGATCGCCCAGCGTTTCCATTGCCTCGTTCACTTCGGCAAACTTCTTGGCCATGCTTGCATCGCCGGGGTGCAAGTCGGGGTGATACCGTTTAGCCAGCATACGGTAGGCTTGTTTGATCTGATCGGCGGTTGCCGTTTCGGGCAGACCCAACACAGTATATAACGTACTCATGATTATAGTATACCATATACTTTTTTATAGCGCAAGGGCATGCGCGCAAAAAATTAAAATGTCGTTTGCCTTGACTTTTGGCCGCGGGGCGGCTATAATAGTAACGATTATGGTAAAACTCATAGCCACCGACTTAGACGGCACGTTGCTCGGCGACGATAAGGTCATTCCTAAAGAGATCTTTTCGCTGGTGCCCGCGCTGCGGCGCAAAGGCATTCGGTTCGTTCCGTCGTCGGGACGTTCGCCGTATACGTTGCGCGAAAATTTCCGCCCCATAGCCGACCGAATAGACTACATATGCGACAACGGCGCGGTAGCTATCGCCGAGGGCAAAACGGTGTTCACCCGTCCCGTGCCCGTGCCCGTGGTGCGCCGCGTGTTGGAATTTTGCCGTGAGGAAGACGTGCACGTTTTGCTGTGCGGCAGTAAAACCACCTATCTCGCGCCGGTGGAGGGCACCAAGTACGAGCCGCACGTGCGCCCCTATTATTTCAGGCGGGTGGCGTTCGAAGATCTTGCCGAGGTGCAAGACGACGTGAACAAAATAGCCATATGCGATCTGCGCGATCCCGCCAAAGGTTCGAGCCAAAGGCTGGAGGCGTGTCTGAACGGCACCGCCGACGTAACGGTGAGCGGCGCCGTGTGGATGGACGTGATGCGGTGCGGCGTGAACAAGGGCGACGCGCTCAAAGCCATACAGTCGCATTACGGTATCGCCCCCGAAGAAACGGTGGCGTTCGGCGATTTTTATAACGATATTTCGCTGTTAGAGCGCGCCGCCTATGCCTACGTGATGCAAAACGCCAACCCCGACATGTTCGCGCACGGCAACCGCGTGGCCAAAAGCAACAACGAGGGCGGCGTGCTCGAAGTGTTGCGCGCCATCGAAAAGGGCACGTTTCGCTAAACCCATTGTAAAAAACAAACCGCACCCCCAAAAACGCAAGGAGCATAAAAGTATGGAAATTTTGGTAGACGCAGACGGCAAAACGGAAGAGCAATTTTTGGCAACGTACGACCGCGAAAAATACGACCGCCCCAGCTTTACGGTAGACAACCTTTTGTTTGCCGACGGCGGCGACGGTATGGCGGTGCTCATGGTGCGTCGCGGCGGGCATCCGTTTATGGGGCAGTGGGCGTTGCCCGGCGGTTTCGTGAGCGCCGACGAGTGCGCCGAAGATGCGGCCGCGCGCGAATTGGCCGAAGAAACGGGCATAAACGTGGCCACCGAACAGCTCTTTACCGTGTCCACGCCCAAACGCGACCCGCGCGGTTGGACGGTTTCCACTTGCTTTATGGGGTTACTGCCCGAGATCGTTGCGCCCAAAGCGGGCGACGACGCCGTGGAGGCGCGTTGGTTTACCATCGATTATTTGGCGAGCGGCGATGTGTATAAACTCATTTTGCGCAGCGACGAGATCCTCATTTCGTGCGAATTGAAATTGGCGCGCCGCCAAGACGGCAAGATCGACGTGAACAAAAGCGAAGTGCTCGTGCACAACGGCATTGCTTTCGACCACGCAAAACTCATATTATACGCCGTGGAATCTTTATAGAAACAAATTTTTTGTCTAATCGCTTATGCCAAACAAATCGTTTGGCGTAACATGCAATGTAGATATGATTTTTGCGATGTGGCGTAAACGCAACATCGTTTTGCCATGTTCCCAACGTTGATAAGTGGTAACGGTGATTTGCAAACGTTCGGCAATTTCTCTTTGCGTCAATCCGAGATCGGCGCGAATTCTTTTTAAGTTGCGGCTTTGGCGGTGCAATGCCTCTTCACGGCGTAAGTTGATATTCATATATCCTCCAATGTCCCCAATTTAGGGACTTAAAAAATATTATAAGTCCCTATTTTGGAAACTGTCAAGTATTTTGTCCCTATTTTTGGTACAATCTGATGAGAGGTGTGATATATGAGCGGGTTTTCGGAACAATTGCAAAGCTTAATTGCAGAAAGCGGCAAATCGCAAAATCAAATCAGCGCGGAGCTGGGAATACGAAAGCAAAAACTATCCAAATGGAAACGGGGGTATAATGAACCCAATATTTCCGAGTTGATACTTATTGCGCGTTATTTCGGCGTTACGGTGGATTATTTGGTGGGGGCGGGAAACGACGGAGCGTTATAGAAATTTGTTTGCATGTTTTAAGATATCGAGGCATGAAAAAAGGAACGCGGGCGGCGTTCCTTTTTTGTTGCGGTTATTTTGTTGTGTTAACGGCACGTTCTGCCCACGTCGGTGTTGTCGCACGTGCGGCAACGCAACTCTTTGACGGGGTGCGACTTTTCTTCGAAGCGGTAATCTTCGCCCGCCTCGGTAATATACTGTTCGATCACGTTGTGGCTGGCCACGTTGCCGCTTGAACCGTTCACGGTGTCGTTGTATTTGAAAAACTCGTAATTTTCGGGCACCGAGCACACTTCGGTGTATTCTTCGAGCACTGAGGTGTTGTTCACCGTGTTGCTCAGCACTTCGCGGACGTACTTTTTATTGTTGGCCACGTTTTTATCGAACGAAAGCAGTTGCGGGAACTCGCCCACGGGGATGATCTGCTGCCATTCCTTGCGCTCGTATTTTTTGAGCATGTTGGCGGCGGCGTGCAAATGCGCGATCTCGGCTTGCAAGTGTTGCTCCCAAATATCGCGAATGTGCGGGTCGGTTTCGTCTTCCATCAGCGAGTAGTAGAGGTAGCACTCGCTGTATTCGTGGCACAGCGCGCTTTCCAACCAAGTGGCGTTGGGGTCTATCAAGCTTTCGTACTGCGTCACGTGCTGTTCCTCGATCATGGCGATCTCGCTGTACAATCGGCGGCCGAGGTCGGTTTTGTGCGTTTGGCCGATATTCATATAGTAGTTCATGGTTTGCTGTTCGGCGGCGGTGATGATCATGGCGTGCAAGTTGGTGCGCATGTCGGACGAACCGCGCGGTGCGAAACGGCGCACGTCGTCGAACGGGTAGCGGTGTTCGGATATGGTGGGGCGACCGGGCATAATCTCGGTGTAGCTGCCCACCAACCGTTCGCCGCGAATGCCTTCTTCCATTTCGAGCAGATCGCTGTAGCGGTATAAGTGGTCGAAGTCCTCTAATAGGGCAAAGTCGAGCGCCGCTTTCACATACGGGTCGGGCTCGTTTTGCGCCATCACGGCGGTAAGATCCACCGCCAATTGCTCGTATGATATGGTGGTTTCCAGCGTGCTCTCGTCTTTGGGCTTTAACATGGAAATGCGCTTTTGCTGTTGCTGTTCGCTGCGGCGGGTGAGCGCTATTTCACGGCGGATATCGTTGTTGTTGCAGTGCCGCGCAAAGTTGTGCAAGAACCACTGCGCCTCGAACTCGGCGCCGTTGGCTAAGATCACGCGCACTTTGGTGTAGGGGTCCACCTCGTTTTTGTCGTAAGACTTGGGATACAGTTTGTTCCAATCGGTAAACGTTTTGTTGATCGGCATGGGTTTTATGCCGAACGGGTTGAATGCCATGTGTTTTTTCACTCCTTTTTCTTTATATGCCGTAGTGTGCCCGAACGGGCGCAAAGTTATACTTGCCGCGAACGGGCGCGGGCGCAAAATAAAAGGGCGCGGCGCGCAAAAAAAGCGGCAAAACAGTTGACGGAAAAACGGCGGGTGTGGTAAAATGATTGAGCGTACACTGAAAAAGTGTGCGCTTGTGTTTGTTTGCGCGCTTTTGCCTGAAAGGGCGCGGGCGAATGCGATAAAGAAAAAAGCCTACCCGCGGTAAATTTGTTTAACGAGCAGGGTGGGGCAAGACTACGAAAAGGAGGTAGAGTAATTATGCCTACGATCAACCAGCTGATTCGCAAGGGTCGCGAAAAACCCGTGTTCAAATCGCTCAGCCCGATTTTGGACAACAACCCGCAAAAACGCGGCGTGTGTCTTTCGGTTACCACGACCACTCCGAAAAAGCCCAACTCGGCGATCCGCAAGATTGCAAGAGTCCGTCTTGTAAACAAGATGGAAGGTACGGTTTATATCCCGGGAATCGGGCACAATCTGCAAGAACATAGTGTCGTGCTGATTCGTGGAGGCAGAGTGAAGGATTTGCCCGGCGTACGGTATCACATCATACGCGGCGCTTTGGACACCGCCGGTGTTGCCAAGCGCAAGCAAGCCCGCTCGAAATACGGCGCCAAGAAAGCGAAGTAACGCGCTTTTCGGCCAAAAAACAAATTTATAAGGAGGTAAACTGGTTATGCCCAGAAGAAACGGCGTTCCCAAGCGCGACGTTTTGCCCGATCCTCTCTACGGCAGCAAGGTGATCACCAAGCTCGTGAATCAGATCATGCTGGACGGCAAGAAAGGCACGGCGCAAGCCATCGTGTACGACGCATTCGAAATCATCAAAGAAAAACTCAACCTCGAACCGCAAGACGTTTTCAATCAGGCCTTGGAAAACGTAAAGCCGGTGTTGGAGGTTAAAGCGCGCAGAGTGGGCGGCAGCACCTATCAGGTGCCCATGGAGATCCGTCCCGAACGCAGACAAACGCTTGCCATTCGTTGGATCGTTATGTTTGCGAGAAAGCGCAGCGAAAAGACCATGAAAGAAAAGCTGGCGGGCGAACTGATGGACGCGTACAACAACGCGGGCGCATCGGTAAAGCGGAAAGAAGAAATGCACCGCATGGCGGAGGCCAACAAGGCGTTCGCGCACTACCGCTGGTAGAAAGAGAGAGAATAGAGTATGGCAAGACAATACGATTTGAAAAATATGCGTAATATCGGCATCATGGCGCACATCGATGCCGGCAAAACCACCACCACCGAGCGTATTCTGTATTACACCGGAAAAACGCACAAGATCGGCGAGGTGCACGAAGGCGCCGCCACCATGGACTGGATGGCCCAAGAGCAAGAACGCGGCATCACCATCACTTCGGCCGCTACCACCACGCAGTGGCGTGTGGATCGCTCGGCGGACAGCAAAGAGCCGTTTACGCGTATCAACATTATAGACACCCCCGGCCACGTGGACTTTACCGTGGAAGTGGAGCGCAGCTTGAAAGTGCTCGACGGTTCGGTTGCGGTGTTCTGCGCCCGCGGCGGCGTGCAACCCCAAAGCGAAACGGTGTGGCGCCAAGCGGACAAGTACGGCGTGCCCCGCATCGCCTACGTAAACAAGATGGACCGCGAAGGCGCCAACTTCTTTAACGTAATGGACATGATGCGCACCCGTCTTAAGGCCAACCCCGTGGCCATCCAATTGCCTATCGGCGCGGCCGATACCTTTGTGGGCGTGATCGATCTGGTCACCATGAAGGCCGATGTCTACAAAGACGATCTCGGCACCGTGATGGACGAAACGGAGATTCCCGCCGAACTCAAAGCGCAAGCCGACGAATACCGCGCCAAGCTTTTGGAGATCGTGGCCGAGGCCGACGACGCGCTGATGGAACGTTTCTTTGAAAACGAGGGCGCCGACTTTACGGTGGAAGAGATCAAAAAAGCGATCAGAAAGCTTACCATCGAAATGAAGATAAACCCCGTTACGTGCGGCAGTTCGTTCAAGAACAAGGGCGTACAGAAGTTGTTGGACGCCATTGTGGACTACATGCCCTCGCCGCTCGATATCCCCAACGTGAAAGGCACGTTGACCGACGGCGAAACGGTGCAAGAGCGCGAAACGAGCGACGCGGCGCCGTTTGCGGGCTTGGCGTTCAAGATCATGGCCGACCCGTTCGTGGGTAAACTCGCGTTCTTCCGTTGCTACTCGGGCACGCTTTCGTCGGGCTCGTACGTGCTCAACAGCACCAAGAACAAGAAAGAGCGCATCGGCCGTATCCTTATGATGCACGCCAACAACCGCACCGAGATCGACGAGATCTTTGCGGGCGACATCTGTGCGTTCGTAGGACTCAAAGACACCACCACGGGCGACACGCTGTGCGACGCCGACAAACCCATCGTGCTCGAAAGCATGGAATTCCCCGAACCGGTTATTCGCGTGGCCATCGAACCCAAGACCAAGGCCAGCCAAGAAAAGATGACCATGGCGCTTGTAAAACTTGCCGAGGAAGACCCCACGTTCAAAACCTACACCGACCAAGAAACGGGGCAAACCATCATTGCCGGTATGGGCGAGTTGCACCTCGAGATCATCGTAGACCGCTTGTTGCGCGAGTTCAAGGTAGAGGCGAACGTCGGCAAACCGCAAGTTGCTTACCGCGAGGCCATTCGCAAGAAGGTGGAAGTGGAAGGCAAATATATCCGTCAGAGCGGCGGTAAAGGCCAATACGGTCATTGTAAGATCGTTATGGAACCGCTGGAGCCCGGCAAAGGCTACGAATTCGAAGACAAGACGGTGGGCGGATCTATTCCCAAAGAATATATCCCCGCTATCGACAACGGTATTCGCGAGGCCAAGCAAAGCGGCGTTTTGGCGGGTTACGAAACGGTGGACTTCAAGATCACGGTGGTGGACGGCTCGTATCACGAAGTGGACTCTTCGGAAATGGCGTTTAAGATTGCCGGCTCCATGGCGTTCAAAGAGGGTATGCGCAAAGCCGATCCCGTTATCATGGAACCTATCATGCGCGTGGAAATAAGCTTGCCCGAAGAATATTTGGGCGACGTTATGGGCAACGTATCGAGCCGCCGCGGCAATTTGCTGGGCATGGAATCGGTGAACGGCAGCCAAGAGATCCGCGCCGAGATCCCGCTGAGCGAAATGTTCGGGTATGCCACCGACCTTCGCAGCCGTACGCAAGGCCGCGGACAGTATACCATGACGTTCGATCACTACAACGAAGTACCGCGCAACGTGGCCGAAAAAATCATCGGCGACCGCGCCAAGAGAGATTAGTAAAAATCTCGCAAAAACCATGGCAAAACGATTGAAAAATTTTGCCGGTTCGGTTATAATATCCTTGTTCAAATAAAAAATAAATAAACTCTTAAAAATTTGGAGGAAAAATCTCATGGCAAAAGCTAAGTTTGACAGAAGCAAGCCGCACGTTAACATCGGCACCATCGGCCACGTTGACCACGGCAAAACCACCCTGACCGCCGCCATCACCATGGCGCTTGCCGCGAAGGGTCTTGCGGAAAAGAAGAAATACGACGAGATCGACTCGGCTCCCGAAGAGAAGGCGCGCGGTATCACCATTAACACCGCGCACGTTGAATATCAAACCGAGAGCCGCCACTACGCGCACGTAGACTGCCCGGGCCACGCCGACTATGTAAAGAACATGATCACCGGCGCCGCGCAAATGGACGGCGCGATCCTCGTGGTTGCCGCCACCGACGGCCCCATGCCCCAAACGCGCGAGCACATCTTGTTGGCCCGTCAGGTAGGCGTGCCCAAGATCGTTGTGTTCCTTAACAAAACCGACCTTGTGGACGACGCGGAACTTCTCGACCTCGTGGAAATGGAAGTTACCGAGCTGTTGGAAAGCTACGGTTTCGAAGGCACCAAGATCATCCGCGGCAGCGCCGTGAAAGCGCTCGAAGCGGCTATGGCCGGCAACACCGACGATCCCGCGATCAAAGCGGTGTACGACCTTATGGACGTTGTGGACAAAGAGATCCCTTCGCCCGTGCGCGACACCGACAAGCCTTTCTTGATGCCCGTGGAAGACGTGTTCACCATCACCGGCCGCGGCACCGTTGCCACCGGCAGAGTGGAACGCGGACAGATCAAAGTGCAAGATCCCGTGGAAATCGTGGGTATCAAAGCCACCAAGGCGAGCGTTGTGACCGGTATCGAAATGTTCCGTAAGAGCCTCGACTTTGCGCAAGCGGGCGACAACGCCGGTATCCTTTTGCGCGGTATCGACCGCAAAGAGATCGAGCGCGGACAGGTTATCGCCAAACCCGGCACCATCACTCCGCACACCGAGTTCACCGCCGAGATCTACGTGTTGAAGAAGGAAGAAGGCGGCCGTCATACCCCGTTCTTTAACGGCTACCGTCCGCAGTTCTACTTCAGAACCACCGACGTTACCGGTACCATCGAACTGCCCAAGGGCGTGGAAATGGTTATGCCCGGCGATAACATCTCCATCACCGTGCAATTGATCGCTCCCATCGCCGCCGAGCAAGGCTTGCGTTTCGCTATCCGCGAAGGCGGCCGCACCGTTGGTTCGGGCGTTATCGCGAAGATCATAAAATAATTTTCGCAACATCTTATATCATGAAACAAGTTTAAGCCGTGCACATGCACGGCTTTTTCTGTTGCCCTCGCTTTGTGTTACGCCCGACTTTTTTCATTTTGTCATTTCGACCGAGCGTAGCGAGCGGAGAAATCTATTTTCTACCGTCACGAGTAGCCCCCTCGACTATGCTCGGGGTGACACGGTTGTGAGTGCTTACGCGCTCGGGGTGACACGGCCATGTCATTTTGCCCGACTTTCCTTTCTCTGTCATTACGACCGACTTTTTTCATTCTGTCATTTCGACCGAGCGAAGCGAGCGGAGAAATCTGTTTTCTACCGCCACGAGTAGACCCCTCGGCTATGCTCGGGGTGACATTCCTTGCGGAATGTCATTTCGACCGAGCGAAGCGAGCGGAGAAATCTATTTCCTCCTCCTCGCAACAAAAAAAATGTCACAAAATGTAAAAAACCTTGTGCAAACGCTTGACGCGGGGGGGGGACGTGGTATAGTGGTTTCAGTGAAAAAATAGGAGGATATTTTCCCATGAAGAAGTGTGCAAAATGGTTGGCGGTGTTTATCGCGGTGGTGTGTTTGGGCGCGGCCATGGCGGCGTGCGGCGACGAAAAAGGCGAGGCCTACAAGTTCAAAGCGGCTACTATAGAAACCACGGAGGGTAACGAAAGCGCCATGACGGACGCCTTGTCCGCCACCATGACGCAAATGTTCCAAGGTTCCGCGATTAAGGTGACCGACAAAAAAATCAAGTGGGATATAAAGGACGTTGGCTCGCAAACGTTGAACTGCACCAAAGAGGGCGACAAATACATACTGTCGGGCGACTATTGCAAGCAAGTGGAAGATCTGCTCACGAGTTCCTACAAGGCCATGGGCGTGGAAGTATCCGCGCATGCCGAGTGGAGCGGCGTGAAAACCGAAGAGGGATACGAGATCGTGTTTGTAATGACGGTAGACGGTTTTTCGGTGAGCGGTATACAAGTGCCGGGATTTACCACGATCACCAAATACGTCTTTACCAAAGCGTAAGGCGTGTGCGGGGCGCATAATTTCGCGGAATGTGATCCATGCTACTATCCGAAAGGAGGTGGAGCATGCTCAAATTATCTTCGGGCGAGATCGCACCCAAAACGGGCGTATACAGCGTTGTGTCGCACAGCGGCAAATGTATCGGCACCGTGCGTGTGAAAAAAGGCGATCGTATGCCGCCCACGCAAAGCGCCAACAATCATTTCGAGATCGACGCGTAACGCGTAAAAGAACCGAGAATCACCTTCTCGGTTTTTTACGTTTTTTGTGAAAAATTTTCACTTATTTGTCACGCTTTATCGTTGACAATATTATATATGGGTAGTATACTGTTAGCACGCTAACAAAAACGGGAGAACGTCGTGGCGCAACAAAAATCGCTATTAAACGAACTGCGCATGGTGCATATCGCCATGCAACGCACCATGCGCGCGCTTTGCGAATGCGGGGGGGGGTCTTGCTTGCCCGCGTTATCCGCCATGATGGTGCATTTTATTTTTATGCGCGGCGGCAGCGCTTTGCAAAAAGACGTGGAAAACGAGTTCGGGTTGCGTCGCAGTACCGTGAGCCGCCAATTGCATAAGTTGGAGCAAGACGGCTACATATTGCGAACGGCCGCCGAACGGGACGGACGGAGCAAACGCATCACGCTGTCCGAAAAGGCCATGGCGGAGCAAGACGAGATCGCGGCCAAGTTCGATGTGGTGGAAACGCACGTGGAAAAAGCGCTGTCGCCCGTCGAAAAAGAAACGTTTCATCGATTGTGCGGCAAGATCCGCGCGCGGCTGGAAAAGGTCGACGGCGGCGATGCCCCGCAATCTTGATATAAGAAAGGAGTGCCGAAAAAGAAATGCTGAAATTGTTCAAGTATCTGACAAAGCGCGATTGGCTGTTGGCATTTGTGTGCTTGGGGCTGATCGTGTTGCAAGTGTGGTTGGAGCTCACCATGCCCGACTATACGGCCGAGATCACGCGATTGGTGGTGTCGGGCAGCGATCGAATGCGCCCCATATTGGTGGCGGGCGGCAAAATGCTGGCATGTGCGGCGGGCAGTTTGGCCTCCGCCGTGGTGGTGGGATTTTTCGTGGCGGTCATCGGCGCGTCGTTTGCCAAAAACGTGCGCATGGCCGTTTACGACAAAGTGCAAAGCTTTTCCATGGCGGAGATCAACCGTTTTTCCACCGCCAGCCTTATCACGCGCTCGTCTAACGACGTAACGCAAGTGCAATTGGTGGTGGTGCTCGGCTTGCAAATGCTCATAAAAGCGCCCATCATGGCCGTTTGGGCGGTGGTAAAGATCCTCGGCAAAAGCTGGGAATGGTCGGTGGTGGTAGCGTCCGCCGTGGGCATTTTGGTGGTGATGATCTTGGTGGTGGTGCTTTTTGCCATGCCCAAGTTCCGCAAGATCCAAACGCTCACCGACAACCTAAATAACGTAACGCGCGAAAATCTTACCGGCGTGCGCGTGGTGCGCGCCTACAACGCCGAAGACTATCAAGAGCAAAAGTTCGAGAAGGCCAACGCCACGCTCACCCGCAACTATTTGTTCGCGGGGCGCGTCATGGCGGTGATGAGTCCCGTAATGACCGTTATCATGAGCGGCATGAGTTTGGCCATTTATTGGATAGGCGCCTACCTTATCAAAAACGCGTTGCCCTTCGATCGCCCCGCGCTGTACGGCAACATGACGTCGTTCATGGCGTACGGCGTGCAAGTGGTCATGGCGTTTATAATGCTCATGATGATCTTTATATTGTTGCCGCGCGCGCTCGTGTCCGCCCGCCGTATCAACGAAGTGTTGCACACCGTGCCGAGCATTCAAGATCCCGCTTGCCCGCAAACGCCGTCCGCCGACGTGTTGGGCGAAGTGGAATTTAAGAACGTTTCGTTCAAATATCCCGACGCCGAAGAGTACGTGATAGAAAACGTTACGTTCAGCGCCAAGCGGGGCGAAACGGTGGCGTTCATCGGCTCGACGGGCAGCGGCAAATCCACGCTCATCAATTTGGTGCCGCGCTTTTACGACGCGACCGAGGGGGAAGTGCTGGTAGACGGCGTGAACGTAAAAGACTACAAGTTGGAAGATCTGCACCGCAAATTGGGCTACGTCCCCCAGCGCGGCGTGCTGTTTTCGGGTACGGTGGACAGCAACGTCAACTACGGCTACGGCGCCGAAGAGCGCACCGAGCAAGACGTGAAACGGGCAGTGGAGATCGCCCAAGGCAAAGACTTTGTGGAAAAAATGGAAGGCGCCTACAACGCGCCCATCGCCCAAGGCGGCACCAATGTGTCGGGCGGTCAAAAGCAACGGTTGAGCATTGCCCGCGCGGTGGTGCGCAACCCCGAAATCTTTATTTTCGACGACAGCTTTTCGGCGCTCGACTACAAAACCGACCGCGTGTTGCGCAGCGTGCTTAAAAAGGAAACGGGCGAAAGCACCCGCTTGATCGTGGCGCAACGCATCGGCACCATTTTGGACGCCGACAAAATATTGGTGCTGGACGAAGGCAAGGTGGTGGGGCAAGGCACGCACAGCCAATTGATGGAATCGTGCGAGGTGTACCGCCAGATCGCCTATTCGCAATTATCCAAGGAGGAACTGTAAAATGCCGCCGATGGGAATGGGAAATGCGCCCGCGCAAAAGGCAAAGAACGTGCGCGGCTCGCTCATAAAACTGTTGAAATACTGCAAACGTAGCATGCCGGCCATCATCGTGGCGCTCGTCATCGCCGTTGCTTCGGCCGTGTTCTCCATCATCGGGCCGAAGTACGTCGGCAAGATCAGCGACTATATCGCCGCCGCCGTGCAAAATCCGTTTGCGCCCATGGAATGGGAGCGTATCGTAAAAATCGCTTTCTTTTTGGTGACCATTTATTCGATCGGCGCGGTGTTCTCGTACGTGCAAGGGTATATCATGAACTCGGTCACGCAACGCACGAGCAAGTCTTTGCGCAAAGATATTTCGCGCAAGATCAACAAACTGCCGCTCAAATATTTCGATTCCAACACCTACGGCGATATTTTGAGCCGCGTGACCAACGACGTAGACCTTATCGCGCAGTCGCTCAACCAAAGCGTTGTTATGTTGGTCACCAGCGTGACCATGCTGCTCGGCGTGCTCATTATGATGTTCACCATCAATTGGGTCATGGCGTTTGCGGCGATCGGCGCCACCCTTATCGGTTTCGTGTTCATGATGCTTATCATGAAAGCGTCGCAAAAATATTTCTTCGCGCAGCAAGTCAATCTCGGCGCGGCCAACGGCCACGTGGAAGAGATCTACGCGGGGCACAACGTGGTAAAAGTGTTGGGCGGCGAAAAGCGGGCGAGAGAGGCGTTCGGCGCCATCAACGATAAGCTGTATACAAGTTCGTGGAAATCGCAGTATCTGTCCGGCCTTATGATGCCTATCATGAACTTTGTGGGCAACTTGGGCTTTGTGGCCGTGTGCGTGGTGGGCGGCGCGCTTGCCATCAGCGGCAGGATCAACGTGGGCGTTATCATTTCGTTTATGATCTACGTGCGTCTGTTCACCAATCCGTTGGCGCAGATCGCGCAAGGCATGAACAGCATGCAGAGCGCGGCGGCGGCCAGCGAGCGCGTGTTCGAATTTTTGGAAGAATCCGAACTCGTACCCGACGCGTCCGTCACGCATTTAGACAGCGTGCAAGGCGAAGTAGAGTTTAAGAACGTGCATTTCGGCTACGATCCCCAAAAAACCATTATAAACGATTTTTCCGCCCACGTATACCCCGGACAAAAGGTGGCTATCGTAGGCCCTACGGGCGCGGGCAAGACCACCATGGTAAACCTTTTGATGCGCTTTTACGAGGTCAACGCGGGCAGTATCACCATAGACGGCGTGGATATAAAAGACTTGACGCGCGAGAACATACACGATCTGTTCGGCATGGTGTTGCAAGACACGTGGCTTTTCGAGGGCACCGTGCGCGAAAACATCGTGTATTCCAAAACGGACGCGTCGGACGAAAAGGTGATACAAGCGGCCAAGGCGGCGGGGTTGGATCACTTTATCCGCACGTTGCCGCACGGGTACGACACCGTGCTCGACGATAAAACGAGCATATCGGCGGGGCAAAAGCAGCTTATCACCATTGCCCGCGCCATGGTGGAAGACGCGCCCATGCTCATATTAGACGAGGCCACCAGCTCGGTAGATACCCGCACCGAGGTGCTTATTCAAGAGGCCATGGACGCGCTCACCAAAGGGCGCACCAGCTTTGTGATCGCGCACCGCCTATCCACCATTAAAAACGCCGACCTCATTTTGGTGATGAAAGACGGCGACGTGATCGAAAGCGGCAACCACAACGATCTCATCGCCAAAGGCGGCTTTTACGCCGATCTTTACAACAGCCAGTTTGCCGCCGAATAACGCTTAAAAATTCCCTTTCAAACGCTTGCCAAAACGTTGCGAATATGCTACAATAATACAGCTGTGGAGGGGTATCGAAGTGGTCATAACGGCCCTGACTCGAAATCAGGTAGCCCGCAAGGGCTCGTGGGTTCGAATCCCACCCCCTCTGCCATTTCGATATGCGTCGCTGTGCCGCCTTTGCAGCATGGTCGCACGTGGGGATATAGCACAGTTGGTAGCGCGATACGTTCGCAACGTATAGGTCAGGGGTTCGAATCCCCTTATCTCCACCACCTAAAACCTAAAACGAACCGCAAAGCAAGTGTTCGGGTTAGGTTTTTTCTTTGATATTATTATTTTACTTTATGGTTTTGAAAATTTGTTTTACGGTATTACTTCTTCATCGAGGAACGGACATACGATAAAATCATGCAGCAACGCAATGTATTGAACGCAAAAAGCCGCGAAGAATTGCGGCAATGGCTTGCGGAAAACCACAAAAAAGAAAAAGAGTGCTGGGTCGTGGTAAAACGCGGACGCCCGCAAAACGACGATACGTTTTGGTATATCGACGCAGTGGAAGAGGCGTTGTGTTTCGGGTGGATCGACAGCACGATCAAACGGCTGGATAGCGGTGTTACGGCGCAAAAATTGGCGCCGCGCCAAAAAAGATCTGTGTGGTCGGAGTTGAATAAAGAACGTTGCCGCCGAATGGAGAAGTTGGGTTTGATGACCGATAGCGGGCGGGCGATATGGCCCGATATGTCGCCGTCGGGGTTTGCGATCGACGGCGATATTTTGGCGGCATTGCAAGCCGATAGCATAACTTGGCATAACTTTATCAATTTTCCGTCGTTGTATCAAAGGGTGCGGATCGATACGATACAAATAAAGAAAAGCCGACCCGAAGTATTTCACAGTCGTCTTAAAAAGTTTTTGGAAAACACAAGGCAAAATGTGATGTACGGGGAATGGAACGATAACGGCCGATTGCTCGATTATTAAACGGCAAAAACAAACAAAACGAAAACCCATAGGAGGGCAAAATGCAAGATAAAGCGTTGGTTGTGATCGACATTCAAAACGACATCACAAAAAATTACAAAGAGATCATCGGCAACATCAATGCCGCCGTCGAGCGGGCCGTTGCAAAAGGCGTGCACGTTGTTTATATCAAACACAACAACTTGTCGGCGGGCACCCGAACGTTTAAGCCCGATACGCACGGGGCGGAGTTGGTGCCCGATATGCATGTTGTGTCCGACAATATCTTTATAAAAAGCAAGGGCAACGCGCTGACAAGCGAGGGCTTTGCCGCGTTTATCGAAGTGCACGGGATCAAAGAGTTTTATGTGGCCGGTGCCGACGCCGTGGCTTGCGTAAAATCAACGTGTTACAATATGGCAAAGAGCGGGTATGCGGTGCACGTGCTATCCGACTGCATCACGAGTTACGACAAAAGAAAAATACCCGAAATGCTTGACTACTACGAGCGCGTCGGTTGCCGCGTGGAAAGTTTGGCATCGTTTTGAAAACAAAAAAATACGGACGAGAGATCGTCCGTATTTTTTACGGGTGTTTTTTTCGCAGATCAGTTTTTCAAAGCAAACGTGGCGGCGGCCGAAGCGAGCGCGGCCAGAATGCTCAAAATGCCCGCCATAATGGCGCCTATGCCCAGCGAAAGTTTCATGGCGTCCGCTTTAATAAGAGCTTCCATGATCTTCCAAGCGTCGTCGCCGACAGACATGGGATATACGGCGCGGAACAAGAAGTAGAAAATGCCCGCAAGCAAGAACCCGCCGATGGCAAGGAAGTTGCCGATCTTACCTTTGAGAAGAAGAGCAAGCACAACGCCTACCAATCCCACGATGCTGAAGATAAGCGAGAGGAACATAACAAAGTTGAAGTCGTGCCCCTTTTCGCTGCCGAACATCAGCTTAAAGCCCGAAACGGAGGTCTTTTCTCCGATCTTGGGCGTTGCGGTGATACCGGGGGCAAGCATCATAAAGATCGCTACCACGGCCAACAGCGCCGCCACCAACAGCACGATATTGCTCGTGCCCACTTTCTTTTTTGCCATTTGACTTTCGTCCTCCTTTCACAATATGATAAGAGTATACCACGGAAAGCAAGAATTTGTCAATGATGTTTGGGCGTGCAAACGTAATAATACACATTTGCGGCAAAATATGCGGAAAACCGCAAGCGGCGGGCATGCTTGACTTTTGGGCGCAATGGGCGTATACTGTAAGCATATGGCAAGAAAGGCGCGGGAAAAAAGCGAAAGCGGCATGTATCATGTGGTGCTCAAGGGCAACGACAAACTCTTGTTTGCCGAAGACGACGACTACCGCCGTTTTTTAACGTTGCTTGCGTCGGCCGCCGAACGCGACTTTGTGGAAGTGTACGGCTATTGTTTGTTTTGCGAAACGGCGCACTTGGTTCTCAAAGAGGGCTTGCGGCCGATCGGCGAAACGCTCAAACGGTTGGTGTCGGCGTATGCCGTGCAGTGCAACGAAAAGTACGAGCGGCACGGCAAGCTGTTTCACGACCGCTACATTTCGGAAACCATCGAAACGGACGAGGACTTATTGGACGCGGTGCGGTTTGTGTCGCGGTTGCCGCTCGATGCGGGCGAAACGCTTGCCTACGCCTATTCGTCTTTTAATAACTACATGCAAAAAAAGGGACTGCGCAGCGACGCGCTCGTTTTGCTGACCGACGGCAGCTTGGTGCGGTTTGCCGAAGAAATGGAAAAACCGCCCGTCCGCGCGTTTGCCACGGGCGAAAAACGGCAAACGCTTACCGACGCCGAAGTGGCGGCGCGTATCAAGCGGCGCACGCATTTCATGACGGTTGAAGAGGCCGAACGCATCACGTTGCCCATGCTGGGCGAGCTGGCGTATGCGTTGCGGCAAGAGGGCGCCAGTATCCGCCAACTATCGCGCGTGTTGCAAGTGAGCAAGGGCACCGTGGAAAAGGCGCTCAAGATCTATGCGGTATGATCCCAAGCATTGCACGCTGTGTCCGCGCGCTTGCGGCGCCGACCGCACGGCGGGCGTAGGGTTTTGCGGCGCGGGCGACAACGCAACGGTGGCCAAGATCATGTTGCACCGTTTCGAAGAACCGCCCCTTAGCGGCACGCGCGGCAGCGGCGCCTTTTTTTTCGGCGGTTGCGCGTTGCGTTGCGGCTACTGCCAAAACGCGCCCATATCGCACGGCGAGCGCCGCGGCAAAACGGTAACAACGCACGAGTTGGCGATAGCGGCGCTACGGTTGCAAGACGAGGGCGCGCACAATATCGATCTTATCACGGCGGCGCATTTTGTGCCCTATCTGTTGCCCTTTTTGCAAGAAGTAAAACCCAAACTGCATATCCCCGTGGTGTATAATTCGTCGGGATACGAAAGGGTGGAGACCTTGCGCGCCTTAGAGGGGCTTGTGGATATTTACTTGCCCGATTACAAATACATTTCCGCGGCGGCGGCTTTGCGCTATTCGCAAGCGGAAGATTACCCGCGCGTGGCGCACGCGGCCATCGCCGAAATGGTGCGGCAAACGGGGGAATACCGCGAAAAAGAGGGCATTGCGGTGCGCGGCACCGTTATCCGCCATTTGGTGTTGCCCTCGCTTAGCCAAGACGGCGCGGAGATCATGCGGACGATTGCGCGCGATTTTCCCGCCGCGCGCGTGAGCGTGTTGCGCCAATATACGCCCGCCTTTAACCGCACGGGCGACAAGGCGTTCGATCGCCGCGTTACGTCTATGGAATATAACCGCGTGTTGCATGCCGCGGCCGAATGCGGTTTGCAAGGGTTTGGCCAAGAACGCGACAGCGCCGACGCGAAATATACCCCCGAGTGGGAGTAAGAAATAGGCGAGGCGCGCGAAGGTAAGAAAGGCGGCATATCTTGTCCGATTTTGTCATACACATGTGGTATGAGTAAAGTGTGGTATATTATGCTGTTGGGCGCGGTGTCGGCGCTTTTGTTCACCGACCCCGGTAAGGCCGTTACCGCCATGATCGCGGGCAGTCATGCGTCGGTCAAATTGGCGGTGGAGTTGGCGGCGCTGTATGGTTTTTGGTTGGGGTTTTTCGGCATTATCGAAAAGATAGGGTTGGCCGATTTTTTGAGCAAGCTGTTGCGTCCCCTTGTCCGCTTTTTGTATCCGGGACTGAACGATAAAGGCAGAAAGTACGTGACCATGAACATGGCCGCCAATCTGTTGGGGCTTGGCAACGCCGCCACGCCCATGGCCATGCGCGCCATTCACGAAATGGACACGGGGGAGAAACGCGCTTCGCAAAATATGATCATGCTTACGGTGATCTCGGCCACCAGCTTGCAACTGTTGCCCACCACCGTGATCGGATTGCGTGCCACGCACGGGTCGGTCAATCCCGCCGATTTTCTGTTGCCCGCTACCGTGGCCACCGTGGTGAGCACCGTGTTGGGCGTTGTGCTCGTTAAGTCGATCGGCTTTTTGTTGCGTAAGACGCGCCGTAAAAAAGCGGAAAACGAAAATGGGGCGGGTAGACCTCTCGGCTACGCTCGAGGTGACAACAAAGCAACAAGCAGACCTCTCGGCTACGCTCGAGGTGACAATGAAAAGGTGCGTGTCGGTGGCGACAACAAAGAGTTGGGTGTCGGTGGCAACAACAAAGCAAGCGGCGCCTTTTCTGTCATTTCGACCAAGCGAAGCGCGCGGAGAAATCTTAACAAAAAGTCGCGCGGCGCGGCGCCGTTGCCGCTTGCTCGCGGCAAAGGAGCGGACGCATGACCGCCTATATCATACCGCTGTTGTTTATCACCGTGCTGATCATAGCGGCGGTGCGGCGCAAAGACGCGTATGCGGCGTTCACCGACGGCGCGCGGAGCACTTTGAGCCTCATGGCCAACGTGTTCCCCTATCTTCTCACCATCATGATGGCGGTGGAAGTGTTCAAGCAGAGCGGGCTGAGCTACTATCTGTCCCGCGCCGCGTCGCCGCTCATGAACACGCTGGGCATTCCGCGCGAACTCACCGAACTCATGCTGATCCGCCCGCTGTCGGGCGCGGGCGCGCTGGGCGTGCTCGAAAACGTTTTTAAGCAGTACGGCGCCGATTCGTATATAGGCAAGTGCGCGTCGGTGATCTACGGATCGAGCGAAACCATATTTTACATATCCACCATCTATTTTTCGCAGTCCAATGTCAAAAAGCTTAGCTACGCCATTCCCGTGGCGCTGTTTTCAACGCTTGTGGGGTGCGTGATCGGCTGTTCGTTGGCGCGCGTGTTTTAGACATGCGCCCACCGCGCCCCAAAAAATTTTACTTGCGTTTTGCACCAAAATATGCTATAGTGGTTGTGCTACACAATTACATCACAGATAGGAGCGGTATTGCCAATTAGTACCACTCTTTTCCTGTCTGTGGAATTGTGTAGCAACAATCGCGGAGTGTACTGTTGGAGTGCGTTCCCGATTGGGAGCGCACTTTTTCTATGGGAGGAAGAGAAAATGGGTAAAAGCAAAAAAGCCGTTATCGCAACGATAGTATGTTTGCTGTTGTGCGGTTGCACCCTGTGGGCGTGCAACAAGCCGAGCGAGGGGGATAACGCGACTAAAAACGTCGCCTTTACGGCCTACCGCCAAAAGGTGACCGCGATTTTGCGCGACCACGGCATTCACGTGAACGACGTGGACGGCACGCAGACGAACGATAAAAAGAACGCGGGCGCGGCATACGGCGACGCGCGGGCGGCCGACGGCAACCAAGCCATAGCCGACGCCGTGGCGGCCGACAGCGGCAAAAAGCCCGACGTGCAAAGCATACATAACATGCGCGACGATCTGTTCGAGCAGACGCTGTTCGTTTCGCTGTATATGGGCGACGCGCTGTTAAACGACTTTGGCCAAAAGGATATATACGGCGTTGCGGTGCAGTACGGGCGGCAGTATTTTATGCTCGCGCAAAAAGAGGGCAAAGATTATGTTTGCATTTACAGTCCCGATTTTTACGCCGGCAAAGATTTTTACATGACCATGTGCATAGACTATCGCTCGGCGAGCGAGTATTCGTATACGTTCGTGCAGTATACCGAAGATATGACCGAGGCGGTATATGCGCACGGCACCGCGCAAAAACAGTTTTACGCCGTGTCGGCCTCGGCGGCGTATGCGGAAGGCAACTATTTATACCATGCCGCGAGCGAGGGCGACGGCTATAGCAGCCGTTTGAACATAGCGTCGTGCTTAGAGAGCGTGCGCTCGCACTTTACCGCTTTTTCCGTAAGCGACATACGCGCCGTGGGCACCGCGCGTTACGAACTGACCGAAGAGCAGTGGCAACGCTTGAACGAAAAATATTTCGGCCAAAGCGGCGATAAAGAAACGGTGGAAAAAGGTTGGCAGTTTGCAACGGTGGGGAGCGTCCGCGTGGCCTATATGTATATAGCCGACGGCGAAAAAACGGTGGAGATCCCCGCCGATTGCGAATACGTTGCGGCGGAAATGATCGTAGAGGACGAAAAGGGCGCGGTGGAAGAGCTCATTATGCCGCGTTCGGTGAAAGGGGTGGTGCAAACGCACGACCCCGTAACGGGCGAGCCGTACACCGAGCTGCATGCGGTGCCGGCAAGCCAATGGATCTTGCAGTTTAGGAGCCGCGCGCCGCAAGGCAACGCGCGCGCATTGCCGAGCGTTACGGTGCACGAGGGGTCGCCGCTGTTTAGGGCGGGGCGCGGACATTTGTATACCGCCGACGGCGCGCTTGTGTATTTGGCCGACTGCCCGTTGTCGTCGCTCGATTTGGGCGAGTATACCGACAATGCGTTGAACGATCTTGTATACGCGGTGCGCGAGGGCGAATATAGCAAGCTGTTTTCGCAAATTTCCCGTTTGGAGATCACCTTGCAAGATCTGCGGCGAAACGTTCTTTTCGAAGATCTGTTTGCGTGTTTGCCCGCTCTGCGGCAGTTGACGATCGGCGGAAACGCGTTGCAAGAGGGGTATGTGCCGTCGTTGCCCGTTACCGTTTTTGGCGATCTCACCGTAACGATCAACGTTGTGACCATGCAAAATAGCGGGTTGCCCGATATTCGGTTTATGCTCGACGAGCCGCATACCGTAAACGTGCTTGTGCCGTACGTTTGCCCCGTGCCCCAAATAGCGGGCGCCGACGGGCATGTTACCGTGCAAGTGGGCATTCCCCAAGATCTGTACGAGCAACTGTTCGGGCAAGTGTACGGCGGCGTGCGCGTGCAATATGCGAGCGGGTCGCTCACCGAGCAACAAAAGCAAGCGTTTGCGTTTTCGGTGCACGAGCGTTCGGGCGCGCCCGAACTGGCCGCCGTTTTGCAAAACGGCGATTTCGGTGCGTCGGTAGACGTGCCCCGTGCCTACGGATTGCACGTGACGGCGTTGGCTGTGAAAGAGGCGCCCGCGGCGGTCGAGATCGTTTTGCACGACGGCATTCGCTGGTTGGTGTTCGAAGAACAAACGGAAGGCCTTGTGCTACGGTACGACGGCACGGCCGAGCAGTTTGAAAACAACGTGCGCATTGTGTGTTACGGGTCGTTGTATTCGTTCGTGTTGCGGCACGCGGACGGCGAAAAAGCGTATACGGGCGGCTTTACGGCGCCCGCCGAAGAACTGTGCACGATAACGCTTGTGTACACGGACGCGCAAAACACCGAGCAGAGCATCACGGTGCCAAACGTACGCAAAGGCGTTTTATACGAAACGTATGACTTGGAGCGGGAAATATCGGCGGACGGCAGTCGACTGTATGCTTGGTTGGGCGACGACGGCTCGGTGCATATCTTCAACAATAGTTTGTATCCCGACGGCGACACGGTGTATACGGCCGTTAAGATCCGCGACTATAGGCAGTCTTTCACGTTGACGCACAACGATTTCAGGGTGTCGATGGAATACTATTGGGGCAGCGATACCGTAGAAATACAGTCGGCATTTTATCGCGGCGCAAACCTTTTCGTGGGCGACAACCGTTGGGACAGCGTTGTTTTAGTGAGCGAAGACAAAGAAAACTATTTCGAAATACAGCCCGTATTCGCGTATGCGATCGACAACAACGGGTATCTTACCGTGGCGATCGCAGATCTTGTTTTGCGCACATAGCGTGTATTCGCTTCTTGTGCTTTCTCTTGTATTGACGCACTTGTTTTTGCCAAGTTTTTTTAACAAAAGTTTTGATTGGCGGTAACGGGATATCTTCTATAAATTCTTCTACCCAGATTTTAGCTTGATTGTGTATGTTGGGGATTGTTCGCACGTAATCGTCAATATCGTCCATTCGGTTGCAGTCCTCGATTTCGCGTATAATACGCAACAATGAACTTCTGCTTTGCAAGGCAATGGCAATATACATTAAGCGAACATAGTCTTTTGCCGTGCGTTCACTGTCGGGAATGCTTAGAAAGTTAATGTCTTTTGGCGTGCACATCAATAAAAACGCCGCGATTTCGTTTTCATAATCATTCGGTAAAAGAAAATCAAATGTATCCATCGGTTCACCGCCTACTCATAATTGTGTAGATAGTATATCACACATTTTTGAGTAGGTCAACTATTTCTACGCAAAATAGTGTAGAATACCTATATGAATATAGGAAAAAGCTTGCAAGAGCACAGAGAAAGAAGCGGATTGTCGCAAACGGCGCTTGCGCAAAAAACGGGAATAAAGCAACAAACGATCAGTCGGTGGGAGGCGGATATAACGGTGCCCAAGATCACCGATTGCGTAACACTTGCTTTGTTTTACGGGATATCGGTGGATTATCTTATAGGGCTTGAAAACGAGGACGGCACGAAAACGTACGACAAGCGCGTCTAAACAACGTTATAAAGATTTTCGGCCGCATGGTTCGCCTATATATAGTGGGCAAAACGGCGTTGCCACCACAATATAAAGGGGTGGGCAAACGGTTGCTTTCGGGGCTGTTTTGCGGTATAATAAAAAGTACCTCTCGGTAAAGAGGTATTTTTTACTATTTCAGCAAAAAGGTACGTTATCAGTATGGAAAAATTCTATCTCACCACGCCCATTTATTATCCGAGCGGCAAATGGCACCTCGGACATTGCTATACCACGGTATACGGCGACGCCGTGGCGCGATTTAAGCGCCTTGAGGGGTTGGACGTATTCTATTTGACGGGCACCGACGAGCACGGACAAAAAATAGAGAAACGGGCGGCGGACGCGGGCGTAACGCCCAAAGCGTTTGTGGACGGCTTGGTGGCGGAGATTCAAAGCCTGTGGCGCGAACTGAACGTATCGTATACCAAGTTTATCCGCACCACCGACGAAAGCCACGTGCGCGCGGTGCAAAACATTTTCAAGCGTTTATACGAACAAGGCGATATCTATAAATCGAAGTATAAGGGCAAATACTGCACGCCGTGCGAGTCGTTTTGGACGGAGAGCCAACTAAAGGACGGCAAATGCCCCGACTGCGGCCGCGACGTGCAAGACGCCGAGGAAGAAAGCTACTTTTTCCGACTGAGCAAGTATGCGCCGCGCGTGCGCGAACTGCTCACAAAGTCCGATTACCTAAAGCCCGAAAGCCGCGTCAACGAAATGGTAAACAACTTTATAGACGCGGGACTCGAGGACATTGCGGTGTCGCGCACCAGCTTTACGTGGGGCGTGCCCGTGGAGTTCGATCCCGGCCACATCGTGTATGTGTGGGTGGACGCGCTCAGCAACTATATCACCGCGCTCGGCTATAACGGCGACGCGCCGTCGGCCGACATGCAAGCGTATTGGCCGGCCGATCTGCACCTTATGGCCAAAGAGATCGTGCGGTTCCATTCCATTATTTGGCCGGCCATGCTCATGGCGCTCGATCTGCCGTTGCCCAAAAAAGTGGTGGGGCACGGTTGGCTGCTGTTCGGCGGCGACAAGATGAGCAAGAGTAAGGGCAACGTGGTGGATCCGTTCGTGCTCAAGGCGCGCTACGGCGCCGACGCGCTCAGGTACTATTTGTTGCGCGCCATGCCGTTCGGCGCAGACGGCGCGTATACGAGCGAGGCGCTTTTAACGCGCATCAACACCGATCTATGCAACGATTTGGGCAACTTGGTGCGCCGCACGGGCAAGATGAACGTGCAGTATTTTAACGGCGAGATCTCGCGCGGGCAAGCCGTTTCTGGTGAGGACGACCCCGTTGTAGCGCAAATGAACGCGCTGTACGGCGAAGTAAAGGCGGCCATGGACGAATACAAGCCGCAACGCGCGCTGGAAAAGATTTTCGATCTGATCGGCGCCGCCAACAAATATATAGACGTGACCAAGCCGTGGGCGCTTGCCAAAGAGGGGCAAACCGAACGGTTGCGCGAGGTGCTGTACGTGCTCAACGAGGCCGTGCGCATAGCGGGCACGCTGTTGTTGCCCTTTGTGCCCCAAACGGCGGCCAAGATCATGGAGGGCTTGGGGCTTGCCGTGCCCGAACGCAACAAGGATCTGGCTTTCGGCAAACAAAAGGCTTACCGCACCAAAGAGATAGACGCACTGTTCCCGCGCCTAAACGTGGAAAAAGAATTGGACGAGCTCGAAAAGCTTGCCGACAAAAAAGAGGAAGAGAAAGTGGAAGAAAAGACCGAAAGCGCGCCCCTTATCACCATAGACGATTTTTGCCGCGTGCAGTTGCGCGTGGCCGAAGTGTTGGCTTGCGAAAAAGTGGAAAAGGCGGATAAACTGCTTAAACTCACGCTCAAAGTGGGCGACGAACAGCGCACCGTTGTGTCGGGCATTGCCAAGTATTACACGCCCGAAGAGATGGTGGGCAAACGCGTGGTGTTGGTGGCCAACTTGCAACCGCGCGTAATGCGCGGCATAGAGAGCCGCGGCATGATCTTGTGCGCGAGCGAGGGCGACAAGCTCACGTTGGTAACGCCCGAAAGCCTCATCGGGAGCGGCGCAGAAGTATGCTGATAGACACGCACGCGCATCTCACCGATCCTATATTCGGCGGCGCGCAAGACATTATAGACAACATGGCGGCCGACGGCTTAGAGCGGATCGTGGCGGTGGGCTACAACGAATTTTCGAGCGCGTATTCGGTAAAGATCGCCGAGGCCAACGACAAAATTTACGCCGCGGTGGGCGTGCACCCTTCGGACGCAACGAGCGTGGGGCAAGGGTATTTGGGCACGCTGGCCGAATTGGCGGGCAGTGAAAAGTGCGTGGCGGTGGGCGAGATCGGCCTTGATTATCACTACGACGACACCGACAAATGCGCCCAACGGCGCGTGTTGCACGAACAGCTCGAAATGGTGCGCACGCTCAGGTTGCCGGCTATCTTTCACGTGCGCGAAGCGTACGGCGATTTTTACGATATCATACGTTCGCACGCCGACTGTTTGCCGGCGGGTGCGGTGATGCACTGTTTTTCGGGCAGTAAAGAAACGGCGTTGCAATATGCGGCCATGGGATTTTATATATCCTTTTCGGGCAGTTGCACGTTCAAAAATTCCAAGGCGGACGAGGTGATCGCGGCGTTGCCGCTCGATCGGCTGTTGGTGGAAACCGACTGCCCCTATTTGGCGCCCACGCCGTACCGCGGCCAAACCAACTATCCCAAATACGTGCGCTGCCAAGCGGAGAAGATAGCCCAAGTGAAAAACATGCCCGTAGAGGAGATCATAGAGATCACCAAGCAAAACGCCTATGCGGCTTTTCCCAAAATGCGGTAAAAAGGGCGCGGCGGAGGAAGCATGGACAATTATGTATACGAACTGAAAGGTACGCTGTACCTGAATATTACCAACCGTTGCAGCAACCGTTGCGAGTTTTGCATTCGCACCAACGCCGACACGTTGGTGGGATACGACATGCGGCTAAAGGCCGAGCCTACGTTCGAAGATATGAAAGCGGCGTTGGCGCGGTACGAAAAGCCTTTCGATGAAGTTGTGTTTTGCGGTTACGGCGAGCCTACCTATAATTTGGAAACGCTGTTGAAAACGGGCGCGTACTTAAAAGGACAAGGCAAAAAAGTGCGGCTCAACACCAACGGGCAAGGGCGGCTGATCAACAAGTGCGACATCGTGCCGTTGCTTTGCCAAAGCGTAGACGCCGTGTCGGTGTCGCTCAACGAGGCCGAACGCGCCGCCTATCAAAAACTGTGCCACCCCAAGTTCGGCATGTTCACGCACGACGGCGTTTTGGAGTTTGCCAAAGACTGCAAAGAGGCGGGGCTTGCCGTGCGTTTCACGGTGGTGGATATTATCCCCAACGAGAGCATTCGCCGTTGCCGCAAGATCGCGTCGCAAATGGGCATACCGCTTGTGGTGCGGCAACACATTGCCGACAACCAAAGTTATACCTAAACGCAAAACGCCTTTCCCGCAAAGGGGAAGGCGTTTTACTTTTTCTTTTCTTTTTTCTCTTTTTCCAATTTGAACAGATAGCGATAGCGTAGCGGCGTGATCTTTTTGGTGCGCTTGAACAAGCGCGAGAAGTAGCACGGATCGGCGTAGCCGCACGCTTTGCCCACGTCCGCCATGTTCCAATCGGTGGTTTCCAGATAGTGGCACGCAAGCTCTATGCGCTTGTTCATGAGATAACGCACGGGCGGTATGCCCATTTTTTGCGTGAATAGGTGCGAAAGATAGTATTTGTTGATATATAAGCTTTTGCAAACGGCGTCTATACTGTCTATTTCGGCGTAGTGCTCGTCGAAGTATCGTTTGGCCTCGGTGTAGTTGCGGTTTTCTTCCAGCATTTCGCCGTCGTAGGCCGACAGCCGCACCGCCGACAGCAACAACAGCCGCAACAGATAGCCGGCCATGGTTTCGTGTAAAGGCAGCGCGCTCTCCGATTCGGTGAGCAGTTGGGAAGCGTAGGCGTAGATCGCGCCGAACGCGTCGCCCGCATGCACCAAACAAAAGGGACGGTCTTTCAAAACGGCGTCCGGCTCCAACCCGCCGATGTGCAGATTGCCCACGCCGAAAAACAGCAATTCTTTTTGAGGCGTGTCGTCTAACCACTCGCGGTGCGCGCACCCGCGGTTATACACGATCACGTCGCCCGCGGCAAACGGGTAGGTGTCGTCGCCGATCTCCGCTTTGCCGCCGCCTTTGCCCACCACCACGATCTCCGCCGCTTCGGCGGGGCGTTTCTCGTTTTGCCAACCCGCGTTGCCGGTGAACGAGCCGGCATAGAGTAGGCGCGGACGGGCGCGCAGTATGTTCTTTTTGTAATTGCCGCTCATAATTGCCTCTTGAGCGACGAAAGGTTTTTAATGGGGGTAAAAGTGTCGTTGTTGCGTTTTAACAGTTCTTGCGCCAAAGAGAGATAGGCGAGCGATCCCGTGGAACGCGGGTCGTATTGCATGATGGGCATGCCGTAGCTGGTGGATTCCACCAAACGGATATTGCGCGGGATACGCGTGGAAAACACCTTTTTGCCGAACACTTTCAAGATCTCGTCGGCCACGTTGTTCACGATATTGCTGCGGCCGTCGAACATGGTGAGCACCACGCCCTCCACGTCCAAAGCGGGGTTAAGGTATTTTTTGGCCAGCTTTATGGTGTTCATCAGTTGGCTCAAGCCTTCGAGCGCGAAAAATTCCCCTTGAATGGGAATAAGTATGGAATCGGCCACCGTTATGGCGTTCACCGTTAAAAGCGCCAGCGAGGGCGGGCAGTCGATCAGAATATAGTCGTAGTGGTTGCGCAGTTCGCCCAAGGCGTTTTTGAGCACCTTTTCGCGATTTTCCATGCCCACCAGCTCGATCTCCGCGCCCGATAGGTCGATATTGGAGGGCAGAATATCCAAGTTGCGCACGCCCGTGCTCTGAATGGCGTCTACGGCCGCGTCTTCGCCCACCAACACGCTGTATACCGATTTGGTGAGTTTGCGTTTTTCCACGCCCAACCCGCTGGACGTACTGCCTTGCGGGTCTATATCGATCAAAAGAACTTTTTTGCCGAGCGCCGAAAGGTAGGCGCCTAAATTGATGGTGGTGGTGGTTTTTCCCACGCCGCCTTTTTGATTGGCTACGGCTATGATCTTCGACATACGGTTGGCTCCTTATGCGTTTCTTAAGCAAACGATCTGTGCGTATAGTATAACACACTGCCGCGCGAAAGGCAAATAAAAAATACCGCGCCCCTTATTTAGAGCGCGGTTTTTTGCACAGCGGCGTATTTTGTTTTATTTAGTAGGCGGCGTGGCCGAGGTAAGACACCACGATATCGTCGAAGAACACTTTGTCGTTTGCGTCGCCTTGGCGCTTGGGGTTATCGTAGCAATTCTTTTCTTCGAGGTGGTAGCGAATGCTTTGCGCGCCCGCGCAGTCTACGGTCAGCTCGATCTCGAACGGCGTCCATTCGTTTGCCGACGCAAAGCTATACACCGTTTCGTCCATATACATAGACGTGATGGCAAAGCCGTTGTAGTAGGCTATGCGCAGTTGGGGGATGGTGTCGCCTTGGTTTCGGTAACGCCCCGTGATCTTTAAGCGGTATTTGTCGCCCACGGCGCGCAACCATTGCCCTAACGATCCGCCGCGCTGGATAAACGCGCATTTGTTGTCGGGATCTAACGCGTCGGTCGTGATGCCCGCCGCGCTGTTTTCGCAATAGTAGCGGTCGTTTTCGTTGGTTATGGTGTAGTTTTTCCACGGCGCGTCCCACTGCACCGCCGCTTGGGCCTCTTTGTTATCGCGGAAAGCGGGGTAAACATACGATTCGTCGGCGCGCTCGAAGTTGCCGTTGGCACACTTGTTTACGTCGGGCAGCTTAGAAAGTACTTTGGGTTGATAGTCGGGATCGTAACTGCGGTTTTCCACGGGGCGCTGTTCCCAGCCGTCCATGGCAAAGGGAACGTAGCGGAACCAACTGAATTGCGCGTAGTCGCTTTCGAACATGCGGCTTTCGGGCGCCACGTTATACGTGGGGTCGGACACGCCGCCGAATTGATGCCGTCGGTGGGCGACTTTTTCCACAGTTCGGCGTTGGCGTCGGCGTCGTAGTAGGCGCCGTTGGCTTGCACGGCCAAATGCGTTTCGGGGTTGTTCTCGTCTTGCACCAAGTAAAGGTTTTGCGGGCGCACGCCGTTTTGGTCGGTGCCCAGCGGCACGCTCACGGGCATTGCCTTGGAGGACATGGCGCTCTTGCAAGTGGATACGACGGGCGCCACTGCGTCGGCCGACTCGGTGAACGGCAACGCCACCGCCGACAAAATATTGGACGGCGTGGAAGACGCCCGGCACCGTTGGGAATCGGAACACGGTATAGACAACGTGTGGGTGGAGATCGTGTTGCCTCGGCCCACGGAACTGTGGCAATTGCACATCGCTTGGGAGGCGGCGTCCGCCAAAGAATACAAAGTGTTCTTCTCGGAAAGCGCCGCGGGCGAAGACTTCACGCAAGTGGCGCACGTCACCTCTTCCACGGGCGGTAACCGCACCGATACGGTCTCTCCGTCCGCCGTATTGCAAGTGCGGCGTATCCGCATTCAGTGCATTGCGCGCATCACCGACTACGGCTACTCCATCATGGAAATTTATTGCTATAATTTTACGGGAGTATAATAAAACCGTTTGACAATTTTGCCCTAAGGTGGTATACTGTTTTCACCTTAGGGCAATTAACTCAGCGGGAGAGTGCTACCTTCACATGGTAGAAGTCACAGGTTCGAACCCTGTATTGCCCACCACTACGGTTGCATCGCTATTTGCTCTTGCGCCGTTTTTTTATCTCACGGGCAATTAACTCAGCCGGGAGAGTGTCTTCTTGACGTGGAGAAAGTCACAGGTTCGAGTCCTGTATTGCCCACCAATAACGACCTAAGTCGAACCGTTTTCGAATTGGGTCGTTGTTTTTATATGTTCATCCGCGTTGCATAATGGCGCGCTTGTTTTATCAAGCACCCGCCACAGTGCCATATTTGTGATATGGTACAATAAAATAATTGATTTAATTCGTGGAAAATGCTATAGTAATATTTGTAGAACATCAGTGACGTACTATCGCTATTTATTTGGAGTATAATTTAATGAAAGAATTATTTATTAAGGACGTTTTACATAATCAGTTTATAATAGGACAAACGGTAGAATTATACGGTTGGGTGGCTTCTGTGCGTGTGCATAAAAGTCATCTTTTCTTTGATTTGGAAGATTCAACTGGTAGAATACAAGTTATTGTGAACACTAATATCATTAACGTTAGAATCAAGCCCGAACAGTCTATTATGGTTCTTGGTTCATTGATGTTAAATTCGAAATCAAAAAAATATGAAATAGTAGCGAAGTCGGTACAAATAATTGGTGACGTTACGTTGCCTTTAAGCCCCGCCCCTCGCAGTGACTTTGATATTTTTGACAATAGATATACTAATTATGTTCAACAAAACCGACATTTGTTTATTAGGAATTCAAAAGTGTGCGCTGTCTTAAAGGCGCGAGATTATGTTAAAACGGCAGTATGCAATTGGTTTAAAGAAAAGAATTTTACCGAAATTACCGCTCCGATTTTGACGGGAGTATTGCTGTACGATAATTCGACTGGGATCCCCGTTAGGGTTAATAATCAAGATCTATTTTTAACTCAATGCGTAGCGTTTTATTTGGAAAGCGCCGTTCACGCTTTTGAAAGAGTTTATAATATAGGGCCGAGCTTCCGTGGTGCGGAAAGTGTAAGTCCACGGCATCTTACAGAATATTGGCACGTAAAAGCAGAGATTGCGTTTTGTCCATTTGAAGATATGTTTTCTATGGTGGAATCTCTTATTAATTCTATTGTGGAAGAAGTAATGCCGTTAAGTCACGAAATTTATAAAGCATTAGAAATCAAACCTATAATTAAAAATATACAAAAAATACCGTATCCGCGTATTTCGTATTGTGACGCAATCAAGCTATGTAAATCCCAAGGCATTGATGTTGCGTTTGGAAAATCTCTTGGCGATAGGGCTGAAGCGTTTTTAACAGAATATTTTGATTCGCCGTTGTGGGTCACACATAATGCGCGTAGTATAGAGGGATTTCCTTATAAAATATGCGAATTTGATGATCGGCTTACTTATACTGCCGATTTAATCGGAAATTGCGGCGGGGGCGAAATACTTGGCATTGCGGATAAGATAACGGATTACAATGAGCTTTCCGAAAGATTAGCGGAAAAGGGAAAGAGTAACGAAACCGGTTATGAATGGTTCAAAGAACTGCGGAATTACGGGACTGTTCCACACTGTGGTATTGGAATGGGATTGGAACGACTTATTAAATGGATTTACAAACTTTCGCACGTGCGAGAAGCAATACCATTTCCACGTTCAATAGGAAGAAAAATTTATCCTTGATAGGAGATTATTATGTGTCGAGAAATGGTAAAGACTAATGTCAAAAATAAGACAGTCAAAGATACGCAAAAGCACGAACGGCGAGCACATTATGGTATACTTATTTCGTGTTTTACACTGTTGCTGGTTGGTGCGATAGTTGCGATTTGTTGCTATTTTGCGTATTCTCCAAAAGGCGAAGGCAATTCAATAGGTAATTTTTTAGCGATATTTTCGTTATTAATTACAATGATAGCCATTGTGTTGCCGCTGGGATCGTATTTTATTAATAAATTAGAAATACACAAAATAACCGCGGAGTATGAACAAAGGACGGCGGAGCAGTCAAAGCAGTTTCAAAAAAGAATGGAAGCTCTGGATAACGAGTATTTGGAAATGTTTGAAAGCATTATCAAGCGACATAGTATAAGCTACTCAAATACAGATAATATTTATATGAAAGTGGGTAAGGATTATCTAAACGCACTTGCTTATTTTTCGGATGGTGCTTATTTTGATTGCGAGACTAAACTGCAAACTGCCGTGAATGTAATCACGACAAACGCGGAATATCTTTTACAAATTGATGAGCATTCCCCATTGTTGATATATAAAATTTTTAATTTATACCGTAAGCTTTTAGGGCGTATTAGAAAAATCGATGCCAACATGATTGATAAGTTAAAGTTCCTTATAACTGATAAAGCGATAATGAATAATGCCATAGCATATAGGGCGGTACTGTTTCTATACATTAAATCACAATTTGATTTTGTTGAAAAAATTCCGAACTTTATATCGGAATATCTTCCTTTGGATGAATTTATACAATTGGAAAATGAAATTAATAAGCTAAATTCTGACAGTTGGTTGCATTATACTTTATTAGCAAAATATCGATACGTTATAGCATATTTTTATCGTCATGAGATTAATGCTAACCATAAATTGGCATTAAAGTACTGCCAAATGGCATACGTAAGAATATGCGGTATGCTATCGGCAGATGATACTACACATGAAGTGCTACGCGAAATTATTAAATCATGCGCATTTATTATTGTTAAAGTATTCGATCAATCATATTATATTGTTGCAGATAAAAAGGAACAACGCGAATATTTGTTGTCTTCTGAGACTATCTTAAAAAGATTGATAGAGAGGCAAATAGATGCCAAATATTATTTAGAGTTGTCAAATGTGTTAAAAAAGATTGCTTCTACGTATGATATTGATTCCGCAGAAGCCGCACAGTATATAAATGAATCTGATAAAGCGGCGCAATACGGATATAATCTTTCTCCAACGGATCCGTTATTGGCGGCGCAGTGTGCTTACGTATACTTGCGAAAGTATTTATTGAAATCAACTAACGATGCATACCTAATTAAGGCTAGGGAATGCATTGAAACGGCGGATTGGATTTATTCGGCGGAAAAAGAGCGAAACAAGCAAAAAGACAAGAAATATTCGGGCGGCAACGTAAGGTTTTCCTATATAGCCTCACTGTTTGCTACAATTGAAACATATTCTATACTTGCGGATAAAAGTACGTCGTCATTGGACGGATATCAATACAATCTCGAAAAAATTAAAAACAGTATAGATAATTCAATAGCGGACGATCCGAATAATGTGGTGAATTACCGTAGGGCATTCTTGATTTATATGGAATTGTATTCGCATGCCAACAAAATTCAAGACAAAAGTTATAGCGAAAAATGTTGGGATGAGTTGATTGTAAAGATAAAAGAATTCAAACAAAATGCAGCATTTAATTTCAGCAATGAAGATTTATTTTATGATTTTGCATCTGCCATCAAATCCATTGAGGACACAGGTTCTAATAGGGATGATATTTTAAATAAATTTAAGTCTCTATTGACAGAATCCGCTAAATGTATTTAGTGTAGGACTTATTAAATAAGAATACTATAAGATTTGTAAAGAAACCTTCGAATATATATTTAAGTGTTGCAATATTCGTTTTAGGTTACTATCGCCTCCGCCAAAGCCCGTTCAAACTCTTTAGCGTTCGAGCGGGCTTTTCTTTTATAAACCATACAAATAAATTCTCGATCGGATTTGCCGTTCTTCCCGCAATCTTCGCCGAACGTGCGGCGTTTTTTTTGTTGTCAGTCGTTTTCCGAATAGGAACTTTGCGCGTCGGTGAAAACTTTCTGTGCGCCGAGTTGCAACCGATATTGTTTGGGCGTGAGATCGGTGCGCTTTTTGAACTGGTTGGTAAACAGCGCCGAGGAGGCAAAACCGCAGCGATACGCCACTTCGGTAATGGAAAGCTCGGAAGCGGCAAGCAATTCTTTGGCATATTCGAAACGTTTGCCGATGATATACTGCTTGGGGGAAACGCCGATGGCGTGCTTGAAGATGTGGCGAAAACGGTCGTAGGAGTAGTTGGTGATCGTTTCGAACTCTTGCGGTCGTATGTCTTGCGTGAAGTTTTTGTTGATGTATTCGATGACTTTTTCCAGTTCGTCGGTGCGGGTCTGGTACACCATTTTTTCGGTAGTGGCGCGGTTAAGCAGAATAATAACGTTTTTAATAAGGTTTTGCACTGCGCTCACATAGTCGTTTTCTTTGTGCGCAAATTCGTCGCATATCATGTTGAGATAGTGCATGATGGTTTTGTCGGCGTCCGAATATTTGCCGGCGCGCAGACAAGGTTCTTCGTGATTGACGGAAAAGCCGAAGCAAAACGCTTTGGTGTTTTTCACATTCACGTCGTTGTGGCGGGCGTTGGGCGGTACGATGATGCAGTCGTTTTTTCCGTATTCGTATTTTGTATCGTCGATATAGCAATAGCCTTTGCCCGCGTAGTAATAGATAAGTTCGTAGCATTTATGCGTGTGAAAAGCCACCGACGACGCCGAGATCTGCGAATGTATTTTGGAAGGATTGTTGCGAACAGTGAAATAAAAATGAATATTTACGTTATACAAACGTTTCTACCGCCTTTGTCGTATTTGCGTAATAACTCCGTTTCTCTCATGATAAAACATAATTATACTTTTTGCAATGTTTGTCGGCGAACATAGCCAAAAACAGATATGTTTCGCCCAAAAACAGATAGTAAAACGGGCGGGAATCGTTTATATTTTTAGTATAAACCGATACGAAAGCACGGAGGGGCAAATGAAAAGCAAGACGCTCATAGTTAAAAAAGCACTTGTTGCGGCTATGGTTTTGTGCATAGCGGCTTTGAGCATCATTCCGTTTGTGGGCAATGCTTTTGCCGGCGGTAAAATACGGTTGGTGGTGGACTTGCACGGCTATATGCCGTCAACGTCGCGCACGCCTACCGCCGAGGACCCCGAAGTGTTCAATTCCACCTATTACATAGCGCAGTCGTTTATGGAAGAAAACCCTGACGTGGAGATCGTGTGGGCGCGCACCAAACCCGTGGGCGGCATGGATTCGGAAGTGGCGCAGTGGTTTACCACGCAGATCGCGGGCGGCACGGTGCCCGCCATCACGTTTTCGTGGGGCACGAGGTATCAAGACCGCAATTGGTATTTGCCGCTGGACGAGTATCTCGACGAAGAAAATTCTTGGCCGTATGAAAAAGAATATACCACTTGGCGCGAAGTTTTCCGCGATTATCTGTGGGACTGCAACGCGGTGATCGATGCGTTCGGTCGAACGGTGGCCATTCCCGTTACGGTATATCCGGGCGCTTCCACGGGGTATTTTTACAACAAAACCGCTTTCAAAAAGGCGGGAATAGACAGTGTGCCGCGCACTTGGGGCGCGTTCAAAGACGCCGCGTATAAGCTCAAAGAAAACGGCTACGTGGGCGTGGCGCCGTGGCTGTATTTCGACACCACGACCACGTTCGACGCGTGGGTGTTTCAGTCGATACTGTCGCCGTCGTATGCGGGGGCGCTTATGGACCGCATCGACTATGACGGCGACGGCAACATGAGCGCCACCGAGCAAGCGCGGGCGTGTCTCGAGGGCGTGTTTTCCACAAAAAACGACTACGCCGTAGAACTGTTCGAAACGCTGTACGATTACTATAAAAACATGCTGGAGCCGGGGTGGGCGTCGATAGACTACAATGCGCAATGGCTCAACGGCACGGTGGGTATCCGCGAAGAGGGGCTGTGGGCGTTGCCTGCCGAAAACTCCAACGTGGTGCGCAATTACGATTTCGGTGTGTTCGTGGCCCCGCTTGTGTCGCGCGATACGAGCGCGTTCGTGCGCGAGATCGAATACTCCGACGGTCCGTTTCGGCCGGGGCCCGATCTGTCGCTCAACATCATGCGGGCGGCGGTGGAAAACGATCCCGAGATGCTCGATGCGGCGGTGCGGTTTCTCAAGTTTTTGACCAAACCCGAAAACGTATCGCTGATATGCGTGGAGAACGGCGGCGTGCTGGGCGCGGTGAAAAACACGGCGCATTCGCAGCTGATAGACGAGTTCATCCACCAGAAGTTTCCCAAACTGAACAACGCGGCGTGGCCTGCCGGATTTGTGGACGAATACGGCGACAGACTGAACCGCGCGTTTGAAAATTGGGTGAACGGCACGATAAGCAAGCAATCTTTTTTAAGCCAAGTGGATGTGATCCAAGCGGCGGGCGCCCGTGCGTTTTTGGACAACATGGGCATCGACACTGCCGGTTGGAACGTGCGTATATAGGAGCGGCGCTATGACGAAAAAGCATATCATTCAAATCTCGGTGCTGGGCGCGGTGTTGCTTTTGATCGCGGCGTGCGCGATCTTCGATTTTGCCGTTTCGCGGCAGTATGCATTCGAAGTGCTTTTAAGCGAGGAGAAACGCATGACCGTTGCCGACGGCAAGAGCGCGTTGCGCATAAAGGTGCGGCTCACCAAGGGCGGCAAAGCGGTGGAAGGACACAATATTTATCTGTTCGCTTCCAACGGGTCGTTGCCGGCGTCGCGTTGCGTTACCGACGAGGAAGGCTGTATTTCCTTTTACTATTATCCGTATTTGTACGTAAACGATAAGGTGACGCCGCTCGAGGACGTGACGATCACCATGCAAGACGAGTCCAACTCCAAGGTGTTCATGATCTCGGCGCGCAGCAGTTTCACGGTGCGTATTCTTAAGTCGGACGAAACGCAAGACATCGACGATTGGCAAAGCATAACGTTGGGTGAACGAAATGAAGAAGAATAGTTTGACGTACAGAATATGGAAAAACAGGTGGGCGTACGTGTTTATACTGCCGCTCATGATCGGCGCGATCGGGTTTGGATACTATCCCGCCGTTAGCGGGATCGTTACGTCGCTTTTTAAGTGGAACGGCACGGGCGAACGCTTGTTCATAGGTTTAGACAACTATAAAGAGCTGTTTTCCGATACGATCTTTTTGCGCTCTTTGGGAACCATGCTCGTTCTTTTGGTGCCGCGGCTGCTGATAGGCGTTGTTATGCCGCTTATCATGGCGGAGTTGATCTTCAACGCGAAAAACGCGAAAATGCAATCGTTTTACCGTGTGGCCGTGCTTGTTCCCATGATCGCGCCGGGCGTGGTGGGCATGCTGATCTGGAAAAATATTTTCGAGCCATCTTCCGGCTTATACGCAAAACTGCTCGAGGGGTTGCACATCTTAAAACGCGGACAAGTGATAGACTTTTTGAACGATCCCGACTGGGTGATATCCACCGTTATCTTGCTCGGATTTCCGTGGGTAAACGGCACGAGCATTCTCATTTACATATCCGGACTCAATGCCGTATCGGGCGAAGTGATCGAGGCTTCGAAGCTGGACGGGTGTCGCACGTGGCGCCGCATTTTTTCCATAGACTTGCCGCTTTTGCTGGGGCAGATCCGATACTTCTTTATATTCGGCTTTATCGGACTGTTGCAAGACTACGGCTTGCAGATCGTTCTTACCAACGGCGGGCCGGGATACGCAACGTATGTGCCGGGCTGGTATATGTATAAGCTCGCGTTTCAATCGGGACGGTACGGGTACGCTTGCTCGATAGGAACGTTCTTGTTTGCGGTGATATTCGCCGTAACGTTTGTTGCTTTCAAACTGATGCACTACGGGCCGTTTGCCCGTGCGCAAGACGACTGAGGGAGGGATACAGTATGACCGTTTATGCAATGTCGCGTAAAACTTCCCGCGGGAAAAAGCGCATGTTTTCGGCGGGGCAACTGTGCTTGCATTTGGTGATGGCGCTTTTGTTGCTGTGCATGGTGTATCCGCTTTTGATGTCGGTGTGGTGCGCCTTCAAAACCACGGTGCAGTACGACACGAGCAAATTTTATCCCACGTTGCCGCTCAAATTCGTGAACATCGCCACGGCGTTCGGAAAGGTGGGATCTTACGTGTACAACACCATCGCGGTGGCCGTGTTCGGGATCGTCGGCTCGCTTTTTATCGCGTCGCTTGCCGCATACGCGTTCGCCACCATGGATTTTCCCGGCAAAGCGTTGTTCTTTACCATGGTGTTGTGCCTTATGATGATCCCCGGCGTTCTCACGCTTGTGCCGCAGTTTTTGATGTATCGAGGCATGGCGCTCAACGACACGTTGTTTGCGGTGCTTTTGCCCCAACTCACGGTGCAACCGGTGGGCGCGGTGTTTTTGTTGTCTATGTTTTTCAAAGCGTTGCCCAAAGATCTGTTCGACGCGGCGAAGATCGACGGCGCGCACGTGTTCCGTATTTATTTGCGCGTGGCGTTGCCGCTGTGCGTTCCCATTCTGGTAACGCAAGCCATCATGCAGATAAACGGGATATGGAACGACTATCTGTGGCCGATGACGGTGATTTCCACCAATTACGAAAAACTCACCATCAGCGCGGGGCTGATCGTGGAATTTCGGAACGTGCACTCGCAGAATATGCCGGTAACGTATGCGGGGTATCTGATAGCGTCGTTGCCGCTGTTGCTGCTTTTCTTGTTCGGCAACAAGTTCTATATTCAGGGGCTTGTCAGCTCCTCGATCAAAATGTAGGCAAGTAAGTAGGCGACCGGATAGGAGAAATTATGAAGATATGGATTGATACCGACATAGGCGACGATATCGACGACGCGTTGGCGTTGTTGCTTGCCATGGCGTCGCCCGAACTGGAAATAGCGGGTGTGAGCACGGTGTTCGGCGCGGTGGATAAGCGCGCGCAAATCGCCAAAGCATTGCTTGCGATGGGCGGATACGAACACGTTCCCGTGTATGCGGGCTGCGTAAAACCCGTAAAACAGCGCGCCGTGTTTTACGAAAAAGTAGACGGTGCGCGCGTGCCCAAAACATATTTGCCCGAAGTGTTTTCACGCTACGCCTATGCGCACGGGGCGGTGGAAGCGTTGCGCGACGCTTTGCTTGCCTCGGACGACGGGCTTACGGTGGTGACCATCGGCGCGCTTACCAACATAGCCCGCCTACTCGGAAAATACCCCCAAGCGGCAAAAAAGATCAAGCGGTTGCACATTATGGGCACGGCGGTGGGACTCAATCTGAACGAATTCAATATCACTTGCGATCCCGAAGCCGCCGCCGTTGTGCTAAATAGCGCCATACAAAAAAAAGTGGTGGGGCTGGACGTAACGTTTCAATGCACCCTTTCCGACGCGCAAAGAGAAAGGCTGTTTGCTTGTTCGAGCGAGTGCGTGAAAACGGTGATGGAAATGAGCCGTCGGTGGTCGCACGGCATGGTGCTGCACGACCCGTTGGCGCTTGCGAGCGCCTTTACCCAAGAATTCTTGACGTTTGTGCCGGGCAATCTGTTCGTTTGCCGCAAGGGGAAATACGCGCGCGGCAAGTGCGTGGATCTGACCGACTTTAATTGGCGCGTGCCGCCGCGCGAAGATCTAAGCACGGCAAGCAAAGTGGATGCAAAGAAGTTTACGGATTTTTATGTGGAACGAATCTGCGCGTTCGACCGAAAGATCCGTGGATGATAAAAAAATTTATTTATAGGGTGAAGGAAATGAAAAAGACAAGAAAGTGTGTGTTGATGTTGGCAAGTTTGTGCCTCGTTGTTGCGGCGATGTTCGGCGTTACCGCAACGGAAAGTTTTGCCGCCGAAGTTGCGGGGGGGGTGCGGTTGAAAACCGTGCGCAAACAACGGAAGAGAGCGGAGATCTTTCGGTGAAAAAGTACGTGCCGCAAGCGAGCGACTTTATCAATTACTGGGGCGGTGTGTCCGACCTTTCGCCGAGCAACGGCGGCGGCGTGTTCACGTTTGCGCATGCGTCTATGACCGTGCCGCTCAAAGCCGACGACGTTGCCTTTACCACGAACCTTCGTATTCCGTCCACGGAATCCGTGGAAGACGGTGGCGACGGTATCGACGGTTGGGTGACTATATCGTTCTCGGCAACGCCGGGCGAAGAGGGAAAAGACAATACGTTCCCCTACTTCGTGGGCGCCAAGAGAGGACTGTATTTGCAGATCGGCAACGTTTCCAAAACGGGCGTTCCCAACCGTGCGTGGGTGCGCGTGTATAAAAAGACGACCGACGAGGCGTTTACGGGCGACCAGATCGCGGAGATATTCGTAGACGATTTGCTTGTGTACAACGGAAACGAAGTGTCGGTGAAATTCGGTTTGCACCGCGAGCAGGACGGGCAATACAGACTTACCATGATCGGCGTGTCCGACGAAACCGAATACCTAAACGAAATACTCGATCTTTCGGACGTTACGTTTGCCAACGGAAAAGGACAAACTTACTTTTCCACGGCTATTTACGAGGGCGGTTGCACGGAGGGCGAACATTCGGCGCACCGCGGCATAGCGATCTTTGACGCGAACGTATACACGATGGACGCAAGCGCGGCGCAGGTAACGCTCAGCGAAACTTCGTTTGTATACGAAGAAGGCGTTGCGCACAAACCCGTGCCCACGGTGAAGATCGGCGACGTTACGCTTGCGAACAATACCGATTATTACGTGCAGTATAAGAATAACCGCGACGTAGGCACCGCCACCGCCGTTATCACGTTTATCGGCGAATATACCGGCAATGCGTCGGTGGAAAAAACGTTTACCATTGCCGCGCCTTCGTCCGACAACGATGACGACAACAGCGGCGACAATAACGGCGATACCGACGGCACGGGCACCGATACGACCGAATCGGGTAAAAAAGGGTGTAAGTCGAGCATAGGCGCCGGTTTCGGCTTTGCGGGCATGGCGGCTTTGGTGTTGTGCGCGGCAACCGCGGTGCTTTTGATCGTGCGTCGTCGTAAAACAAACGCATAACAAAAACAAAAAAAGGTTCGTGGCCGGCGGGCGGCGCATTTTGCCGCTTGCCGCGGCTGCGGGCAAAGGAGATCGATATGAAAATCATACGCACTATACTGTTGTTTTCGGCCATGCTGTGCATGGCGGCGGGTATGACGGTCACGGCGTTTGCCGCCGATAGCGCGCCTACCGTGCCGTCGGCAGACGATTGGGACTTGCAGCGCGCTACGGTGGAAAACACCGCCGACGGCGTGTTGATACGGCAGACCGAAATGGGCACGCCCGACAATCACGCCATTGCCATTTTGGAAGTGCCTTTTGACGACGTGGAGAATTTCGAGATCACGTTGCGTATCAGTATGGAAGAATATGTTGCGTCGGGATATGCCGCAAACGACGTGTGGGCGGGGATCGGATTTATGGGCAAACCCACGTTCATAAATTGGCGCAATTCCGAAGAACACGGCTGGGCGAAAGACAGCCCCGGATTCTTTATGCGGCTCATGAACTATTCGGGCGATCTCGGCTGGAGTTTAGACGTATACCAAGAAAACTACCACACGTTGGGCGAAGAGAGCAAACCTTCGGACATTGTGGATACGTGGCATTTGGGCGAGGGGAACGCCGACTGCAATATAGGGCAAGACGTGACGATCGCCTTGAAATTCGACGAGTATGAAACGGGTATTCGCTATTACCGTTTATTTATCAACGGAGAAAACATCACGCAGAACAAAGAAGCGTCGCACGCCGAAAAAGACGTTATATTTGCCGACGGCAAGCTGTATCTCTTGTTGGTGATGAACACGCAAGAGGACGAAATGAACAGCCTAAGCCGCATTACGGTGAAAAGCGTGAACGGCGTTTCGTACGCAACGCGTTCGGGCAACGAGCAAGGCGGCGATACGGCTAAGAAATCGGGCTGTAAGGGCAGTATAGCGGGAACGTCGGCCATGGCTGCGGCGGCGGTATTGCTGTGCGCGGCGGCGGTGCTTGCGTGCGTGAAAACGGAGAAAAGGGCAAAATGAAAACGTTGCGGAAGTTTCTGAGCGCTTTGTTTGCGGTGCTTGTGTTTTGTTTGGGCGTGTTCGGTTGCGGGCGGGACAAAACGTCCGACGGCGATACGAACGGAGAGCAGACCGATCCCGCCGCCGATCTTTTGACCGATAAGGTGATAAACAAAGCGATGTTTAAAGACCCCGATTTGCGGTTCCGCCCCATGGTGATGGTGCACGGCATAACGCAGAATGCCGTGAACGACGCCTATGCGCGCGGTTACGGCGGCATTGTGACCAACGTGGCATGGAACAACAATTACCTCAACGACGTGCGCGCGTTCAATACGTTGGCTATGTGCATCGAGCAATTGTCCGAACTCGGCATGTATGCGTGGTTGTACGACGAATACGGGTATCCGTCGGGCACGGCGTACGGGCAGACGCTTAAAGACAATCCCGAATACGAGGCGCTCGGGCTGGTGCCGCAATACAAAACGGTGGCTGTGGGCACGACCCAAAGTATCGATCTTTTGCACGGACATACCGCCATTATTTCGGCCTATACGTACGACGGCACGGATCGAAACGATATCGATTTGTTTACGGGCGAAGACGTTACGTATGCCGTAAACGCGGATAAAACGCGCGTTACGTTCACCAACCGCACGGCAACATCCAAGGTGCTTGTTGCGTATATGCGCAAGCCGTGGTACGAAAATACGCATTCCATGGAAAATTGGTACGCCCAACAGCGGTATATCAATATGCTCGAAAAAGAGCCGACGCAAAAGTTTATTCGCCGCACGCACGAGCAGTACTACGACTATCTCGGCGAGCATTTCGGCAATACGGTAAAGGCGTTTTTCACCGACGAGCCGGCGTTGCAAGGATCGTATTTCACCATCACCGACCGTCCCCGTCAAGTGTTGCACCAACCCGACCCCGACGTGCCCATTGTGGAATGTCTCAATTATTCGGACACGCTGTTCGAGGTGTTTAAAGAAAAATACGGCTACGATTTGAAGCCGTATCTCGGCTATCTTTATAACGCCGACGGCGGCAAACTCGCCAAACAGGTGCGTATGGATTTTTACGCGCTCACGGGCGATCTGTTCGGGCAAAACTATCTCGGGCAGATCGAAGAGTGGTGCCGAACCAAAAACGTGAAAAGTTCGGGGCATTTGCTGTTGGAAGAAACGCTGTATCAAAATCCGTGGTTTGCGGGCAATATGATACAACTGCTCGGCACAATGGGGATTCCCGGCACCGATCTATTGTACAGCAAAGCGACTACGGCCATGACGGCTTCGTGCATTGTGTCCAAAATGGCGTCGTCCGCCGCCGACTTTCAAAACAAGACCGAAACGTTTGCCGAAATATCGGGCGCGTTCGACGGCACGGCGGGCAAGTCGGTATACGATAAACTCAACGCGGTGGGCGTGCAAGTTTGCATGGGTATCAACAATTTTGCGTCGTATTATTTTCAAGGCAGCGAGATCGCGTTTGAAGACGACAAGATATTTTCCGCCGCCATCGGGCGTATGAAGTATATGGTGGACGAATCCAAGCACAGAGCCAACGTTGCCGTATACTACCCGTACGAGGGCGTGTCCGCCGAAACGTTGCCTTCGTTGCATATGTATCAACCTACGCAAAAGGCAAAGGACATAAGCGACGCGTTCACGGAGATGTGTCGTGCGATGACCGAACGGCAAGTGGACTACGACCTTATCGATTGGCAAAATCTTTCCGCTTGTTCGGTGCAAAACGGCGCGCTGGTAACGCCGAGCGGCGAGCGCTTTACGGCGATCGTGTTGCCGCATACTACCGCGCTCCGTTCCGAAACGGTGGAAAAACTGTTGCTGGCGCAGCAAGGCGGCGTGAAAGTGGTGCTGCAAGGCATAGACGATGTGGTGTGTGAGCGGGGCAAAAACGACGTTGCCGCCCAATTCGCCGACGTAAAGAAAAATGCCGCATCCGTTGCAACGGGCATTGCGGCGGCTAAGTACGTTATAGAAAACGGCCATGCGAACATCACGATCGAAGGGAACGCAGCAAAGCTGTATTGCAGTAAGCGCGTCAATAAAAACTATACGCTTATTACGGCAGTGAACGCTTACGAGTCGGACAAAAGCTTCACGTTCCGCACCAAAGCAAGCGGCAAAAGCGTGAAATATTACGACACGGTGACCGGCGATATCACCGAGGCGTCGGCAACGTTTGCCGACGGCGTGTGCACGTTTACGCACACGTTGCCCGCCAATCAAACGGGATTCTTCGTGATAGATTAGTTTGGCGAAAGTCGGGCGTTGCGGCAGTTCGGTGCATATCGAACTGCCGTTTTGTAAAGGAGTAAGCATGTACGGGATATGGGGCAAGGGGCTGTCAAACGAAAAGAACATAACGCTTGCGTTTCGGCTCGATCTGCAAAAGGAATGCGATTGCACGGTGCGTGTGTCCGCCGCCGCACACTATAAGCTGTATGCGGACGGTAAACTGTGTTTTTTCGGACCCGAGCGCACCGCAAGCAACAGAATATCGATAAAAACGCTTGCGCTTACGGGCAAAGTGATCGTGGCGGAAGTAACGCATATAGGCGTGCCGACGTATGCCTATATGATGCGCCCGCCCTTTTTTTACGCAAGCGTGAAAACAAAGCGGGCAACATATTCTACGCATGATTTTTCATGCTTTCGGTTACGCGACCGTGTGCAAAAGACGCCGCGCTACAGTTATCAGCGCGGGTTTTGCGAAATTTACGATATAGCGGGCGGCAGAGAGGCGCTGTATTTAGGGTGCGATATGGGCGACAGTCTGCCCGTGGAACGGGTGAAACTGTTGCCGCGTTGCAAAAAGGAACTTTCCGTGCCGCGGTATGCGTTGCACCGTCCGCAAAGCGTTGTGGAAAGCGGCCGCGTGCGCGTGGACGCTACGCGCCCCGTTTGGCGCGACGGTTTGCACGCGCTCGTGGGCAAAAAGCTCGGCGGTTTTGCCGAAAGCGAGTGGCAAGCTTGTTCCACCGACGACGCAAGTCGGTTTGTATTTATACCCGACGGCAAGCAAGGGCAATACCGCTACATTACTTTGGATATGGGGCGGGCAATCACGGGCTTTTTCGAACTTACGGTGAAAGCGCGCGCGGCGGGCAAGGTGTATGTGCTGTTCGACGAAATATTGCGCGACGTTTCGGCGCGCGGCGAAAGCCGTGTCGATTTTGCGCGCAATGCTTGTTCGAGCGTGTTTTTGTGGAACTTGTCGGCGGCGGGCGAGTTTACGCTTTGCACGGCGGAGCCGTACACCGCGCGGTATGTGTCGGTTGTGTATTGCGAAACGGCAGACGTGCATTTTGCATTGCGCGACGTGGAAAATCCCGACGTTGCGGTGCGCTTGGAATGCGACGACGACGACATAAACCGTATCGCTCGGGCGGCGGCAGCCACGTTTGCGCAAAACGCCGTGGATATTCTCACCGATTGCCCTTCCCGCGAGCGGACGGGGTGGTTGAGCGACAGTTATTTCACCTCTGTCGCCGAGCGGTATTTTACGGGCGACAACAAAGTCGAACGCGCTTTTTTGGATAATTTCACGTACGGCTTGCCTTCTTTTCTGCCCAAAGGCATGGTGCCCATGGCATACCCCGCCGACGACTACGACAATGTGTTTATTCCCAATTGGGCGATGTGGTACGTTCTAGAGGTGGAAAAGTACAAGCGATTATACGGCACGGATCGCACCGTGCGCCGCGCAAAGCGCAACGTGGCGGGTATTGTGCGGTATTTTGCGGGATTTGAAAACGAATGGGGGCTGATAGAAGATCTTCCGGGCTGGATATTCGTGGAATGGAGCGCCGCCAACAATGCCGATCATGTTTGCGGGATCAATATTCCCACCAACATGTGTTACGCCGCCATGCTTGTCGCGGCGGCGGATATTCTCGGGTGCAAGCGCTTGCGAGAAAAAGCCGCGCGCGTGCGCAAAGCCGTGAACGAGCATGCATACAACGGCACGCTATATGCGGACAATCTGGTGCGCGACGCCAACAATGTCCCCGTGCCGAGCGGTCTGTTTACCGAAGTGTGTCAGTATTACGCTTTTTGGTTCGATTGCGCCGAGAGGGAAACGCACGCTGCGCTGTACGATCTGATCATGGAAAAATTCGGCCCGCACCGCGCTCCGAATTTTATGCCCGAAGTAGCGCCGCCCAACGCCATGTACGGCGTTTATATGCGGGTCGATCTGCGCATGCGCGAAGGCGATCGGCAAGCCGTTCTCGACGAGTGCAAAGCGTACTTTTCGGAAATGGCGCGGCGCACCGGCACGTTGTGGGAAAACAACGATGCCCGTGCAAGTTGCAACCACGGCTTTGCCTCCTACTGTATCCGCTGGCTGGTGTTTGCGCTCACGGGTCGCGACATGCTTTAAGCGTATCGGCGAAATGCAAGTTTGCACCGACCGGCAGATCCGCTGAATATTACTGCGATCTTTCGATAGAAACGATAGCGTTGTAAATATTATTACATAGCGCTAAAAAAGTCCTTGCGAAAAGTTGTTTGTGCTCGAAGTTTGTGGTATACTGCTACCTATGAAGAACAAAAAGTGTGTAAAGAAAGCGGTTTGTTTAATAACGGCGTTGGTTGCGGCGTGCTGTGCGGCGGCGTTGTCGGGGTGTGCGCCTCGCGCAACAAAAGAATTGTTGCCGCAAGGCGTGCGGCAAGAGATAGACGGCGGCGAAAGCTTGCAAAAAATCGATAACCCCGACCAAGGATTTTACCGTCCGATCTATGTAAAGGTGACAACGGCGGGCGCGATCTATAATCAAAACAGCATCACCGACGAAACGCGATTGTATCATTTGCGCATGGACATCAGCGCGTTTTCGCACGCCGTAAACAATGAAAGCGATATGCTATTGACCGACGCCGCTTTGCAAGGCATAGGGCAGTTGCTGGCTACGTTGCGGGAAAAGGATAAAAACGCCATCATACGTTTTGCCTATGCGCCGTCGTTCGGCGAACAAGCGAATAAAGAACCCGCTTTGCAAACCGTGCTGTTGCATATCGCGCAAGTGTGCGACGTATTGAACGCGTACGAAAGCACGGTCACCGCCATAGAGGCGGGGCTTATCGGCCCGTGGGGCGAAATGCACACGAGCGCCATGGCCACCGCCGAAAACATTACGGCCATTTTGAACGCTTTTTTGACAAATACCGAAAACTTGCCTATATTGGCGCGAACGCCCCAAATGTTATACGATTATTTGCACGTCACGCGCAACGATTTGGACGATTGTCGGATCGAAAAGAACGACAAGGCATATCGATTGGGCATATACAACGACGGCTACTTGGGGTCGGATACCGATCTCGGCACGTTCGCCGATCGCAAAAAAGAGGTCGCGTTTTTGGGCGAAAAGGTGACCGACCATTTGCCGTACGGCGGCGAAGTCGTTGTGCCGGACAGCGCGCTGCACGATATAGAAAACTGCGTGCCCGAAATGAAAACCGTGCATTTGAGTTATCTGAATGCGGAATGGAACGATCGGGTGATCGACAAGTGGAAAAACACGTATTACAGCGCGGCGTGCGGTAACGAATCCGACTACTACGGGCAAACGGCCTTTGCCTATATTGCCAATCGCATGGGGTATCGGTTTTTGTTGCAAGAGTCGGTTTTCGCCTATGCGCAATCGAGCGATACGTTGCATATTCGATTGCGGTTGCAAAACGCGGGGTTTGGCAACTTGACCAAAACCAAACGGGCGCAGATCGTGTTTGTCAATGCCGACGGCGCGGTTTGCGCCGCGCGCGCGGTGCAAGATTTTGCGGGGCAACTCGATCTTTCGTATAGCGTTGCCCTCGGATTGCCGCACGGCGACTATACGGTGTATCTGTGCGTGTTCGGCGAAGAGATCCAAGAAAGCAAGCGGTATTGCGTGCGCTTTGCCAACAACGATATTTGGAACGATGCGGTCGGCGGCAACAAGATCGGGCGTATTTCCGTGTAAAAACAAAGGCATATTAAAAAGAGCGGGCGCGGTCGCTCGTTCTTTTTTTTCGGCCGTTTAGGCCGTGGTGTGTAAAAGTTGCATTTGGCGTTGCAACAGTATATACGCCTCGTCTAAGTCGTCGGTGTGTTGCACCGCCTTTTCCATGGGGCACATATCCGTGCCCGCGCGGTTGCGTATTTGCGGAGCAAGTTGCTCGTAGCTATGCGGTATGCTGTGTTTTAGCAGCACGCGGCGGGCGCTTTCCGAAAGCGTTTTGGCATACACGCTTGCGATGCCGCACCGCGCAAACAGCATGGCGGCGGCTTTGCCCACCACCGTGTCGGCCGCCGAATAGCCGCGCAAGTCGGTGCTGTGCGCCATCAATTGCATGATGGGCGCAATGCCGCGCAAGTCGCTGTAAAGGCAGTGCCCTTCTTTGCACAAACAGAGAGTGTGCCCCGATAAATTGTTTTTGGCAATGTTTAGGTCAGTCATTTCGGCGCGTTCTCCAAAGCCGCCGCAAACCGATAACCAAGAGCGGCACGACCGCGGCTTGCAACACGATGCCCGCAAGTCCCGTAACGATTTGCGCCAAGGCCACGGCGGGCGTGAACGGCGCCGCCCGCGAAAAGAGCACGGCGCACAGTAAGAGCGAGCTCCGTCCCGCGGCTTGCGCGCACAAAACGGCGGGGAAGGCAAACCGAGCGTTTTGCGCTATCTTGGCGGCAAACGCGCCCGACACGGCGCCGAACACGGCAAGTTCGGCCGCGAGGAAAGGCAGACGCGCCAACGCGGGCATGGGGTGGCCGAACGCGGCCGTCAAGCAAAAGCTGACAAGGGGAGAGAGCATGCCTATTCCGACGCCCCACGCTTGCCCCAAAAGACAGCCGCCCAACAACACGGGCAGATACATGGGCAACCACTTTGCGCCCCCTTGCGCGCCCGTTGCGGCATGCACGAGTTGGGGCAAAACGACCGACAAAGCAACGACGGTGACCGCCAGCAAACTTTTTACCGCCGCGTTTGTTTTGCGCGGCAAGGCCTTAAGAGACAATATGTTTTCCATTATGGCGCTCCTTTATTTCTCGAACGATTTGGCCACGTCGCGCAACAAGTCGCGAATGGGCAAATGTTGGGGGCAAGCCGCCTCGCATTTGCCGCACCCGATACAGTCGGACGCTTTGCCCTTGTTTTTGGTGTGCACGGTGTTGTAGTAAAAATCGGCGTTCCAATCGCGGTAAATGTTTTTTGTGTTGAGGCAAGCAAACAGATCGGGAATGGAAATATTTTTGGGACAGCCCGCCGTGCAGTAGCGGCACGCCGTGCATTCGATCATGTGCATGGAGCGAAACACGTTGCACACGTTTTGCACGGCCGCATGCTCGCGCGCGTCAAGCGGCACAAAGTTTTTCATATACGAAAGATTGTCGGTCATCTGCGCCAAGTTGCTCATGCCCGACAGCGTCATGAACACGCCCTCGCAACCGGCGGCAAAGCGCATGGCGTAACTTGCGGCGCTGCCGCCGTGCAACGCGTCGATATATTTTTGTGCCTCCGCGGGCAAGTTGGCCAAGTGCCCGCCCTTTACGGGTTCCATCACGATCACGGGTTTTCGGTGTTTGTTGCAAACTTCCAAACACAGACGGGACTGAATGGCGGGGTCGTTGTAGTCTACATAGTTGAGTTGTATTTGCACAACTTCTATTTGCGGATACTCGCACAAAATGGTATCCAAAACGTCGGCCGTGTCGTGGAACGAAATGCCGAAATGTTTTATTTTGCCCTCTTTTTTCAGTTCCAACGCTTGTTCGTAGGCGCGGCATTTTTTGAAATGCGCAAAGATATCTTTGGATTGGGCATGCATAAGGTAAAAGTCGAAGTAGTCCACGCCGCAAAGCTTTAACTGGCTTTCGAAGAAGGGACGCACGTCCGCCTCGGCGGCAAAGTAGGTGTCGGTCAGTTTTTCGGTGAGCACGAACCGATCGCGCGGATATCGCGCTACCAAGCAGTCCCGAATGGCCGTTTCGCTTTTGCCGTCCAAATAACCGTGCGCCGTGTCGAAATAGTTAAACCCGTTTTCCAAAAACGCGTCGATCATTTTGTTGAACTCGTCGTAGTCCACGGCGTCGCCGTTCATAGGCAAACGCATACAGCCGAATCCCAAATTTTTTTGTACGCTTGCAAACATATGTATACCCTCCTTATGGGCATTATAGCACAACAAGCGGCGCGGCACAATCCTTTTGCGGGCGTTTTTGCGACAAACAAAACAAAAAGCGCACGGCTATGATATGCCGTGCGCGCGGAGAAACGAGGCAAAAGGGGAACATATTATTGCTCTTTTTCTTTTTGAAAATCCAAGTACAAAAGGCTGGGTTGGATGCCGCGGTTGTTTTGGTATTTTTGCGAATTGTATTTTTTGACGTCGCCCAACACGTTGTGATAGTAGATCTGGCAGATCTGCACGTTGGGATAGATGATCACGGGGTGGATGCAAAACAGTTCCAGCGTCCAATAACCGGCAAAGCCCACGTCGCCGAAACCCGCCGTTACGTGAATGCAAATGCCCAACCGCCCGATAGACGAGCGCCCTTCGAGCATGGGTATAAACTTGTCCGTTTTGGTGTATTCCACGGTGCGGCCGAGATACAGCTTGTTGGGTTCCAACAAAAGGCCGGTGGGGGGAATAACGAGGTGCTCGGCCTCGTTCTTTTTCTTCATGTCCAGCGGATAGTCTTTGTATACGAGCAGTTCGTCGGCCAACCGCAAGTTGTAGCTGTTGGGGCCGAGCTGCGCCTCGTTGAACGGTTCGATCTCTATGCCTTTACCTAAGTTTTTTTTGATTTCCAAGCCCGAAAGAATCATTTGCGTTTTCCTAATCGATATGTATTGTAAGTATTATAACAAAAGCGCAAAAATTAGGCAAGCATTTATTTGCTTGTTTCGCGTGGCGGAAAAAGCCATATAAAATAAGAAAAAATAAGAAAATAATAGACAAAAGCAAAGAGGCATGCTACAATAATGTACAATCCGAAAAAAGGACAGTAAACGATCTACGGAGCGAAAGAAAGTGATAAAAAGCAGGGGAAAGAGCAAAACGGCATTGTGTTTTTTGGCGTTGTTTTTGGCCGTGTGCATGGCGGTCGCGGCAACGGCTTGCGCGTCGGCTCCGAGCGCGTCGGCGCCGCCGTCCGGCAACGTTTCGGGGCAACCGTCGGCGCCCGACACCGACGGAAACGGGAACGACGCAAACGACGGCGACACGAACGGAGACGAACAGCCCGACCAAAAACCCGCGCCGCCCGACGAGGGCGAGTCGCCGCCTCCGCCCGCGGAAGAAAAGCAAAGCCCGCTATCGGGCGCTTGGAGCGGTTGGTATATAGACGACACGGTGATGATCGCATTTGCCGCAAACATCGACGCGCGCGGCTGTATCCTACCGGACGCGCAATGTTTGGTGCAAACGTTCGGGTTCGGCTTTGTGCCGCAAAAGCCCTATGTTTCGCTCACGGGGCAAGCCGAAAAGGCGGATGACACGCACATGGTTGCGTCGGCCGACGGCCGCGAGGTGTTGCTGGCGCTGCATGAGGGCGCGATGACCGCAACGGTCACGGTGGACGGCTACCGCGCGCAAGCGCTTTTACGAAAAGACGCCATCCATTCGTTCGATACGTTTTGGCAAAACTGCGTGGGCGAATATGCGGCGGCGGCGGACGATTGCATTGTAACGTTGGACATCGTGTACACGTTGACCGCGCAAAACGAAGTGGCGTATTACTACGCTATGCAAGTGCGGTATGAAAACGGAGCGTGTGCGGAAACGGACGGGTTGACCATAGAGAACGACACGGTTACGGCGCTGTTTGCCGACGGGGTCGTTGTTTTAACGTTCGACTGCGTTGCCCGAACGTTTACGGTGGCTGCGCATTCGGCATTGTTGCCCGCCGGCACGGTGCTAAATAAAACTTTTTAGTCAAAAAAACACGGAAAAACGAAAGGAAAGGACATAACGGCGTGTAATCGTTTGATTTTGCGCGGGTTTTCGTATATAATAAGAAAAGAAGATATTAGCACAGCGTAAACAGCCAAAGAGAAAGAGGACCGCGCATGAAGTGTTTGTTCGTGTACAACCCGATCAGCGGTAAAGGTACGGTAGCGAAAAAGAAAAATTACATCGTGAAAAAGCTTCGCGAGCGTTTCGACGAGGTGGACGTTTACGCTACCCAAAGCGCGGGCGAACTGCAACAAAAGGCGGCCGAGGCGTGCGGCGTGTATGACGTTTTCGTGTTCGCGGGCGGCGACGGCTCGTTCAACGAAGTGGTGATGGGCTTGTCCGAGCGGGAAGATCGCCCCGTTTTGGGTTATATCCCGTCGGGCACGGTCAACGACATCGCGCGCAGTACGGGCATTGCGCGCAACGTGCGCGGCGCGGTCAAAAACATCGTGCGCGGCAGCGCGTATGCGCTGGACGTGATGAAAGTGAACGACAGCTACGTGATGTATGTGGCTTGTTGCGGCGGCCTTACGGGCTGTTCGTATACGGCGGGGCAAGATTCCAAAAAGCGGCTTGGAAAGATCGCCTATGCCATAGAAGTGCTTAAAAAAGACCTTGTGTTCGACGAATACCCCGTGGCGATCACCCGCCACGCCGACACGGTGGAAACGAGCGCGGTGATGGTGATGATCATGAACGGGCGGAGCATAGCGAGCATGCCCGTGAACGCCGACGGCGTGATGGACGACGGCAAGGCCGAAGTGCTCATCGTGTGCGACAAACCCAAAAAGCACGAGGCCAAGGCGCACAGGCATTTCCGCTATTTTATCAGCGCCATGAAGGTGTTCATGCGCGGATTTCGCCGCTTGCGCAAAGATCAAAACGTGTATACCTATCGCGGCAGTCATTTTAAGCTGCACGTAAACGACGACGTGGTGTGGAACTTCGACGGCGAAATGGGCACAACGGGCAGTGTGGAAGTGCGCGTGCTCAATAAGCACATACGGCTCATCATACCCCGTCCCAAAAAGAACAAACGGTCGTGTTTGAAAGAGGGTGGCAAAACGCAAGAGTGGCCTCTTTAATAAGAGCGGTCTATTGGGGCGTGCCCCACAAAATATCGCCGTCCGAAAAAGCGGCGGTATACGGCAACCCGAACAGCGACGAAAGGGTGGGGATATAGGCAAAGTCGGCGTCGGACGGACGAAGGGCGATGCACGCCACGGCGTCGCATTGCGCGGCCAGACGTTTCCAATTTTCGGCCAACAACACGTCGGTGTCCACCAAAAGGCCGAGTCGAAATTTTTTGAGCCGCAACACTTTGATGGAATCCCCTTCCGAATAGTTGCCGCCGTCCAAATTGACCGTGCGGTCGGCAATGTCCAACAGTCGGCCGCCCGCAAACGTGAGCACCGATACATGCCGCACCGTGCGATACCGCGTGCGGCATCCGCATAAAATGGGGTAGTCGCAACGGGCGGAAAGCGCGGCGACGTCGGCGGCAAAGGCGGTAAGCCCTTGTATCTCGCGATCCAGCACCACCTCGCGGAGCATGGGTTCCGCCACCAGCAAAGCGTCTACGCCGTCGGGCGGCGGTTGGGCGATCGCGTCGCTCACGCCGATCTTGCCCGTTCCGATATCGAATATTTCCATATTGCATGCTATGACCGCGCGCGCGGTTTGGTGACTTCGCGTTTGCAACAAACAAGTTAAAAAGCGGTTGCCATTTTTTGCGGCGTGTGCTATACTGAAAAAGTGGAACGCGAAAAGATCAACAGTTTAGGTTCGGTCACGTTGGCATACATAGGCGATGCGGTTTTTTCTCTGTTCGTGCGCGAACGCGTGGTGTCTTGCGCGGAGTTCCGCGCGGGCGAGTGCAACGCGCGCGTCAACGCGTTGGTAAAAGCCGCGGCGCAAGCCGATATGTTGGAAACCGTGTTGCCCGTTTTGACCGAGGAAGAAAAAGACGTGGTGCGGCGCGGGCGCAATTGTCATACCCCCGCCAAAGCCAAAAACACGAGTTTAACGGCGTATAAACGCGCCACCGCGCTCGAAGCGCTGTTCGGTTGGCTGTATTTGCGCGGCGAAACGGCGCGGTTGCAACAACTGCAAGAAATGTGCGTGACGGCCAAGGAGCAAAACAAATGAAAGTAACAGGAAAAGCGCAACTCATTCGGTACACCGCCGATCCCGAACAAACCATTGCGTTGGCGGCAAAGCTGTGCTACAGCGGCGACGGCATAGACGCGCTGATCGAAAAGATCGGCGAGAAAGACAACGCGAAATTTATTCGCATACTCACGCAAATGAATCACTACTCGCCTTTCGAGCACGCGAGTTTCACGTTTGCGATAGAGGGCGTGTCGCGCGCGTTGCTCGCGCAGATCACGCGCCACCGCATTGCCAGCTTTTCGGTGCGCAGTCAGCGCTACGTGAACGAGGGCGCATTCGATTATATCGTGCCGCCCGCCATAGAGGCGCTGGGCGACGAGGCCGTGCGGGAATACGAGCGGCAAATGGAGCAAATGCTTGCATGGTATCGCGAATGGCAACAAAAGCTGGGGGGACAAGGCGAAAGCGCAAACGAGGACGCGCGGTTCGTGTTGCCCAACGCTTGCGAAACCAAAATGATCGTTACCATGAATGCGCGCGAACTGATGCACTTTTTTGCGCTTAGGTGCTGTAACCGCGCGCAGTGGGAAATACGCAACGTGGCTTGGCAAATGTTGCAAGAAGTGATGCGCGTGGCGCCCGCCGTGTTCGGCGAGTGCGGCCCCGGTTGCTTGCGCGGCGCATGTCCCGAAGGCAAAAAGTGTTGCGGCAAACAAGCGCAGATTAAAGAACGGCACGATCGTTTAACGGAGAACGGCAAATGAAAATAGAAGGCAGAAACGCGGTGGCCGAGGCCATACGCGCGGGCAAGACCATAGACAGACTGTTGGTGCAAAAGGGCTTGAAAGACGTTGCGGCCAACAAGATCATAGACGACGCCAAAAGCAGAGGCATCAAAATATTTTTCCGCGACAAAGAGGCGCTCGATCGCGAGAGCGCGCAAAAGCGGCACCAAGGCTTTTTGGCGGAGATCACCGACTACGTATACGCCACGTTAGACGACATCTTGCAAAACGCCGCGCAAAAGAACGAACCGCCCTTTGTGCTGCTATTAGACGGCGTGGAGGATCCGCACAATCTGGGCAGTATTTTGCGCGTGGCCGAATGCGCGGGCGCGCACGGCGTGGTGATCCCCCGTCACCGCTCGGTGTCGGTGAACGAAACGGTGATAAAGGTGTCGGCGGGCGCGGCCGCGCACGTGTCGGTGGCCAAAGTTACCAACATTAACGACGCGATCGACCAACTCAAGGCGCAAAACATTTGGGTGTATGCCGCCGATATGGACGGCGCAAGCTTGTACGATACCGATATTAAGGGCGCCGTGGCGTTTGTGATCGGCGGCGAGGGGCAGGGCGTAAAACGCCTTACCAAACAAAAGTGCGACGGCGTGGTCAGCATACCCATGTTCGGCAAAGTCAATTCGCTCAACGCCTCGGTGGCGGCGGGCGTGGTGGCGTTTGAAAAGCGGCGCCGCGAAACGCAAAACGCATAAGCGAACCGGTAAGTCTGTTTGTCGTTTCGCCCTACCGAGCCATTCTGTTTGCGTGTCGTTTCGCCTTACCGAGCCATTCTGTTTGCGTGTCGTTTCGCTCGATCGTAGCAGTCCGTCTATTTTCGTTTCGACGACGCCATTCCGTTTGTTTGTCATTTCGACCGAGCGAAGCGAGCGGAGAAATCTTAAAAAAAAATTATAGCAAGGAGATATACAACAACCATGAGAACCCCCATCATTGCAGGAAACTGGAAAATGAACAACACCAACGCGGCGGCCGAACAGCTCATCAACGAGTTGAAACCGTTGGTGGCCGACGCCAAAGCCGAAGTGGTGATCTGCGTGCCGTATACCGCCATTGCCACGGCGGCGCGTTTAACGAAAGGCAGCAACATCAAAGTGGGCGCGGAAAACGTGTCTTGGGCGGATAAGGGCGCCTTTACGGGCGAGATCAGCGCCGAAATGCTCAAAGAGGTGGGCGCGGAATACGTGATCATCGGGCACAGCGAACGCCGCCAAATGTTCGGCGAAACGGACGAAACGGTCAATAAGCGCACCGTGCAAGCGCTTAAAAACGGATTAAAACCCATTGTGTGCGTGGGCGAAACGTTGCAAGAACGCGAGAGCGACCGCACCAAAGACGTGGTGAAAACACAGACCGCGGGCGCGTTTGCGGGCATGCAAGCCGCCGACCTCGACAACGTGGTGATCGCTTACGAACCCGTTTGGGCGATCGGCACGGGCAAAACGGCCACGGCCGAGCAAGCCAACGAAACCATTGCGTATATCCGTTCGGTGGTGGCCGATCTGTTCGGTAAGACGGCGGCCGACAAGTTGCGTATCCAATACGGCGGCAGCATGAATCCGCAAAACGCCGCCGCGCTCATGGCCCAACCCGACATCGACGGCGGCCTTATCGGCGGCGCGAGTTTGAAAGCGGTCGACTTTTCCAAAGTGGTCAAATACTAAACTGTGTCGTATCCCCCAAAACAGAGAGGAGTTGAGAATATGAAAAAGACCGATGCGATCATCATAATGGACGGGTTCGGCTTACGCGACCAAACGCGCGGCAACGCCGTGAAAGAGGCGGGCACGCCGCACATAGACGCGCTGATGGCCAAGTATCCGCACACGCAGATCGAGGCGAGCGGCAAAGCGGTGGGCTTGCCCGCGGGGCAAATGGGCAACAGCGAAGTGGGGCACCTCAATCTGGGCGCGGGACGCGTGGTTTACCAAGACATTTCGCTCATCGATCACGCCATCGAAACGGGCGAGTTCTTTGCCAACGAGGCGTTTCTCGCGGCGGCCGACAACGTGAAAAAGCACGGCACTACTTTGCACTTGGTGGGGCTTACGAGCGACGGCGGCGTGCACAGCCACATCGAACATTTGTATGCGCTATTGACGTTTTGCAAACAACAGAACGTGCAAAACGTGTGCATTCATTGCGTGACCGACGGTCGCGACGTGCCGCCCGACAGCGCACGCGCCTATGTGCGGCAAGTGGAAGAAAAGGCAAAAGAGATAGGCGTGGGCAAGGTGGCCACGGTGGTGGGGCGCTACTATTATATGGATCGCGACAACCGCTGGGAGCGCGTGGAACGCGGCTACAACGGCGTATTCGCGGGCGAGGGCAACCGCTACACCACGGCAGACGCGGGCATCGCGGCCAGCTATGCGGCGGGTATTCTCGATGAATTCATCGAACCTATCGTGGTGGGCGATTATAAAGGCGTGCGCGAAAACGACAGCATGATATTTTACAACTTTCGCAGCGATCGCGCCCGCGAGATCACCCGTGCGGCCATTTATGCCGATTTCGACAAGTTCGAGCGCATGGGCGGGTATAAAAAGATCACCTATGTGGGCATGACGCAATACGATGCCACGTTTACCGGCTTATACACGGCGTTTGCACCCAAAAAGATCGTGAACACGTTGGGCGAATATCTGGGCGCTATGGGCAAAACGCAAACACGCGTGGCCGAAACCGAAAAGTATGCGCACGTCACGTTTTTCTTTAACGGCGGCGTGGAGCAACCCAACAAGGGCGAAGAGCGTGTGCTCGTTCCCTCGCCCAAAGTGGCCACCTACGATATGCAACCCGAAATGAGCGCGCCCGAAGTGACCGAAAAAGCGTTGCAAGCGGTGGGCAATACCGACGTTCTCATCATGAACTTTGCCAATTGCGACATGGTGGGGCACACGGGCGTGTTCGGCGCCGCCGTGAAAGCGGTGCGCGCGGTAGACGAGGGCGTGGGCAAAGTGGTGCAAAAAGTGATCGCGTCGGGCGGCACGGCGCTCATCGTGGCCGACCACGGCAACGCCGAACTCATGAGTTTCGACGACGGCGCGCCGTGTACCTCGCACACCACCAATTTGGTGCCCTTTATCGTGGCGGGCGAAAAATATGCGGGCAAAACGCTGAAGTTAGGCGGCGCGCTGTGCGACGTGGCTCCCACATTGTTAGACGTGATGGGCGTGCCGCAACCCAAAGAAATGGAAGGCAAGTCGCTGTTAAAATAAGTATGGATCATATCATAAAAAAGGCAAGGCTTTTCGGCCTTGCCTTTTTTATTGGCAGTTGTTGGTCAAGCGTTTTGCAAGATCTGTTCGTACACGCTTAGGGCGGTGTCGGCGGGAATGGCAAAGCCGAGGCCTTCCACGTCGTCGCCCGTGGATTTGGCGTTTACGATGCCGATAAGTCGGCCGTCGAGGTCGAACATGCCGCCGCCCGAATTGCCCGAATTGATGGCGGCGTTGGTTTGCAACAATGTCATTGCCACGCCTTCCACTTGTATGGTGCGACCGAGCGCGCTCAATATGCCGTCGGTGACGGTGCCGCCCAGCGTGCCGAGCGGGTTGCCGATCACTACCACCGTTTGCCCCACTTTGAGAGATGCGGAGCTGCCGAACACGGCGGACGGCAGACCGCTCTTTTGTGTGTGCAGTACGGCGATGTCGTTGTTTGCGTCCGTACCCACAAGCGTGGCGGCGTATTCTTCGCCGCCGCGCGTGCGTATTAGAATATTTGTTGCGTTTTCGATCACGTGGTTGTTTGTGATAATGTAGCCGTTTTCGCCGTCTACAATCACACCGCTGCCCGCGCTCGTGCTCGTGCGTTCGAGCTGTCCCCACGGACTTTGCACGATCTCTTTTACGGTGCACTCGATCTCCACCACCGTGTCGGCCACCGCGTCTACCACGTCGGCCACGGTGCGCGTGCCGTCGGCCGAAAGTTTGGCTATCGTGGCGCCGTCTTGGGTGCGCAACACCGATACGCGCCCGTTTTGGCGGCCGCTGCGGTAGCCTATGGCGCCCGCTACGGCGCCGATCGCCACTGCCACGGCCACAAACAGACACACCAGCAAAACCAATAATTTTTTGTCGGGGCGCGCTTTTTGTTGCGCGGTTGCACGAACGTGCGAAAAATCGTCTGGCATCGCTATTACTCCTTTTTGGATACAGTATAAACTCATATTGTGAAAAACGCGTGACCGTTGCGCAAAAACGCAAAGAAGCAAAATACTTGACAGCGGGCGGCGATTTGGGATACAATACGTATGCAACCGGCTCGAAAAGGGCAGGGCAACAAAGCCGGGCGCGCCCAAAAAATCCTTTCTTGCGGCTATAGGCGTCTTTGCGGGCAAGAGGCAACTTTATATGAAAAAGACGATCGCGCTTACACGTACGGCGGTGATCGCCGCGATTTATGCGGTTTTGACCTTGCTATTGTATCCCGTTTCGTTCGGGCCGATACAGTGCAGGGTAAGCGAGGCGCTGACGATACTGCCGCTTTTTTATGCCGAGGCTGTCCCCGGCCTTACGATAGGCTGTTTTATCGCCAATTGTTTTTCGGGCGGATTGGACATGCTGTTCGGCACGCTGGCCACCTTGCTGGCCGCCGTCCTTACGTACATAGTGCGTAAGATCTATTGGGGCGTTATTCCGCCCGTTATTTGCAACGCGTTTATCGTGCCCGTTATCTTTTTGTTGGCGGGCGACACGGCCGATCCCTATTTTATAAACGTGCTCACCGTGGGTGCGGGCGAGGCGTTGGCCGTTGCGGTGGGCGGCGTGGCATTGTATTTCGCATGGCGTCCGCTCACCAAGCGACACCGTTTTATGGCACCCACGCGTTTGGGCGATTTTAGGCGCATAAAGGCAAGCGCGGCGGCGCTCAACAATAAAGAGGAACGGCCCGCCGACACGGCCGCGGCCGCCGAGGAGCGCGAGGATATTTCCCAAGAATAGATAAAAGAGGTACCGTATGCAAGACAAGCAACCGAACAGCGCCTCGGCGCGCGTGGGTATCGATTACGCGATCAAACTTTCGTATACCGCGGTGGACAAAAGCGACCGCGCTGACAAGCGCGACCTTATTTACAGTCTGCTCTGTTTCGGTTGCATGTTCGACGAGGCGTTTGCCGCGCAACCCGACCCCGTGGTGAAAAAGTACGGTTGTTTGTCGGCGCCCGAACCGCAAAAGATGGATCTTTATGCGTTGGCGCACACCATAGTATCGCTCGAAATGCCCGCCGATCGGCAAAAGGAAGTGCGGGCCAATTGGTATATGCTGTTTGCCTATGTCTTGTTGAGCGGCGCGCCGCACGACGAACAACTGTACGACGACCTATGCGAACGGTTGCAAACGCCCGAAGTGTTTGCCGCGGTCTTGTCGTCGCGCTACAGCGTGTATATCCCCGCCACGGCCGAAGAGGCACAAGCGCAAGGCGCGCCTTCGCTACTGTCGGCGTGGTATGCGCCCTACCAACGATATTGTTGCGAGCGGGACGAAAAGGGCGTGACGCGCGAAACGGCGGAATGCAAGCGGTTGTTGGCGCTCGGCAAGTTCGACGACGTGCTTTTGCGTTGCGAGCGATTGCTGGCGGCGTTTCCCGACGACGAGCAGATCGCGCTTACCGACATAGCGGCGCGCGTGTCGCTTTCGGGCGCTACGGACAGCAAGTCGCGCACGGCTTTGCTGAAAGACACGCTGTCGCTTATCGACGATTACGCGGACATAAGCGACAACGTATATTTTACCTATTTTCGCGGCTTGACGTTGTTGGGGCTAATGGATACGGTGGGCGCGCGCAACGCCTTTACCGCATGTTTGCAACAAGATGCGTCGTTCGAATCGGCGGCGCTTATGCTCAAGGGCATGGACGCCTACGAGAAATAGAGTAAATTTTCACACGTTCGACACATGCACAAAATACAACGACAACAATTGTTTGATACAATAGTTAAAACACAAGAGAGGGAAGAATTATGGCGGTCATCTTAATTGCCGACGACGAGGCGAAAATACGCGCGGTGTTGCGCGAATACGCCGAGTTCGAGGGCTACGAGGTGTTGGAAGCGGGCGACGGCATGGAGTCGGTGCGCATGGCGAAAAACAACCGCGTCGATCTGGTGATCATGGACGTGATGATGCCCAAGTTAGACGGCTTTTCGGCGGTAAAAGAAATACGCAAGGCCAAAGACGTGCCTGTGATCATGCTGTCGGCGCGCGTGGAAGAATACGACAAACTGTTCGGGTTCGAGATCGGCGTGGACGACTACGTGACCAAACCGTTTTCGCCCAAAGAGGTGATGGCGCGGGTAAGCGCCGTGTTGCGTCGCGGCAAGCGTGCCGAAAACAAAAAGATAGTGTCCGACGGATTGGAGATAGACATTGCGGGGCGCAACGTGTTTGTAGACGGCGTGAAAGCGGAAATGACGCCCAAGGAATACGAACTGTTGTTTTATCTGACCGAAAACGCCGGTATAGCCGTTACGCGCGAAAAATTGCTCACCGAGGTGTGGGGATATGATTTTTACGGCGACGATCGCACGGTGGACACGCACATCAAAATGTTGCGCGCCGGCTTGGGACCGTATCGCGATAAGATCGTAACGTTGCGCGGCTTGGGATACAAATTGGAATTATAGAGGTTATGTCGGAAAAAAAGAACACGGCGATGGGGCCGATCACACAAAAGCAATGGACGAACGGCATTGCGGCGGGGGAAATGAACGCGCGCAAGCGCGGCCGTCGGCGTTCGGTGCGTTTGCAAGCGCTGACGTACTTTTTTTTGTTGACCGTTTTAACGTTGTTTGTTTTGTGGCTGTTGCAGTTCGTGTTTTACAAGTCGGCGTATCGCTCCATGAAAAAGCAAGAATTGGAGCGCTTGGGCGCGTCTATCGCCGATCGATATCCGGGGCGCGCGGGCGATAAAGCGTATGCCGAATATTTGCGCAAGATCGCTTTGCGCAACGGGCTGAATATCATTGTTTTTCATGCCGAAGAATCGTTTGCCGGGTGCCCGCTCGAACAAGTGGGGTTTAAGGCGGAGTATTTATCCAGTCAATTCAACGCCGATTCGCTCACGGACAAAGGCCTTATAACGGTGGACGATCCGCGCATCATCGGCGATTGGGAAAAGTTCTATGTGGAAATGCGGCAAAGCGAGCGGGTCAGCTATTTTACCGACGATAACCGCGGGGCGTATATGGTGTACGGCTCGCAATTGGGGGAGAGCGGCTCGTATCTATATATGACGGCGTCGTACCAGCCCATGGAAACGACCATAACGGTGATTACCGATCAACTGTTGTTTGCCACCGCAGTGTGTTTGGTGTTGGGCGTTTTGATGTCTTGGTTGATTTCCAACCGTATCACCAAACCCATCACCGAATTTTCGCGCGTGGCCGAAAAGCTGGGCGCGGGCGACTATTCGGTGCGTTTTAACGGCAACGGTTATGCCGAGATCGAAAATCTGGCCGACACGCTCAACTATGCCACCGAAGAGATCGGCAAGACCGAGCAGTTACGGCGCGACTTTTTGGCCAATGTGGGGCACGATCTGCGCACGCCGCTCACCATGGTGAAAGCATACGCCGAAATGATCCGCGACATATCGGGCGCCGACGAGCAAAAGCGCGCCAAGCACAGCCAGGTGATCATCGACGAGGCCGACCGCTTGACACGGTTGGTGAACGACATTTTGATCGTTAGCAAATTGCAGTCTGACACCGTGGCCATGGAAATGGGCAAAGTGGATATGTGCGTGCTCACAAAATGCGTTTTGGAACGGTTCGACGTGTATGCCGCCCGCGACGGCTACTCGTTCGAGTTTTCGTCTTCGGGCAACGGCACGGCCTACGGCGACTATAAGCAGTTGGAACAAGTGGTGTATAACCTTGTGGACAACGCCGTGTCGCACGCGGGCGACGACAAAAAGGTGTGCATCGAGGTGAAGGGCACGGAGCAAAGCGTGCGCGTGGCGGTGCGCGACTTCGGTTCGGGTATCGCGCCCGAAGAGCTCGATAAAGTGTGGGAACGCTACTATCGCGCCAACCAAAGCAAGCGCAACGTGGCGGGCAGCGGTTTGGGGCTGAGTATCGTGAAAGGCATTCTCACCGCCCACGGCGCCGCGTTCGGCGTTTCGTCTACCCTCGGCGAGGGCACCGAATTTTGGTTCGAGTTGCGCTTAGACGCGCCCGCGCCGCCATTGCCGCCCGCGGAGCAAGACCGCAAGAAAAGCAAACGAAAAAAATAAATATGTCCATTCATAACGGCGCGCATGCAAAAAGCTTGCGCGTTTTTTTGTTGCGATAAAAGCGATTTTTTCCCAAAAGCGGCGACAAAAAAAGTACATCTATTAGATAAATAGATGTACGAAACTTGCCGATAGTACACGTGTACGCACAAAAAGCGAGAAAGGGCAAGGGAACGAAACGACCCGATAGGGGAAAGGATGGAAACCATGAAGAAAAGATGGATCGGAATGATCGCGGCGGCGGTTATGGTGATGCTTGCGGTGTTTTCTTTCACCGCCTGCAAGGTGCAGTCCACCAAAAAGCAAGATACCGAAGTAAAGCCCGAAGAGAACGAAAACGCGTCGATACAGCTGACCGTAGAGGGGCATGCCGACTCGATCGAGAAAGACCTTGTGCAAACGTGGGCCAACAAATTTATGGAGGCCAACAAAGACGTGAACATCAAGGTGAACCCGCGCGGCGGCATTTCCACCATGAGCGATCTCGTAACGCTCGAACAAGAGGGCAACTTGCCCGATATCTCGTGGACGGCGGGCGATCAGCACTCCAAGTGGTCGGGCAGCGGCTATTTTCAAGATCTTTCCAACGAAGAAAACTTTCCCGGTTCCAAAGCGTTTTTCGACGGCATGTATGAATCGGTAGTGGCCAACACGCACTATAACGCGATGGATACGGGCATATGGTTTGTGCCGCGCGACTACAACCGTTTGGTGGTGTTTATCAACAAAACGGCGTTTGAAAAGTGCGGCGTGGCCGTGCCGAGCGCCGATTGGACGTTCGATGATTTATTGGAAACCAGCCGCAAGCTGATGGCGGGCAACGGTTCGTATGAATGCAAGTTCGGTTTGGAACTGCGCAACTGGGCGCCGGTGTACACCACCATGATGAAAAACTTCGGCGCAACGTATGTAGACGAAGAGGGATATTGCGCGCTCGATAAGGGGATAGGCACCAAAGACTGCCCCGCCCTCAATGTGTGGACTTGGTATGACAACGCACTCAACAACGACATCGACATAGACGCCGGCGGTAAAAAGTTTGCCACCATGACCAACGAGGGCAGCACGTTTAAGAGTTTTAATCCCAAAACCAAAGTGTGCAACTCGCCTATGGTGGTAAATACCTACGCGCACCTCGGCAAATACATCGCGGCCGCCAACAGCACAGGTTGGGTGTTAGATGCGTTGCCGTTCCCTGCCTTTACTTCGGCCGATAACCAAAAAGGCTACGTGGGCGCGGGTTGCAGCGGATATGCCATTACCAAAGCATGCACCGACGCCACCAAGCGCGAATGGGCGTGGAAGTTCTTACAATATTGCATGTCCGAACAAGGCTACGACGACGTAGCGTCTTTGGGCGTGGTGTGCCCCGTGCTCAAATCCATGGCCGACAAGGGCGAGTGGACCAACTTTGCCGACAAGGCGGGCAACAAGATCAACTACAAAGCGTTTGTTGCCACCAACACCGAAGACATCGACCTCAACTATCAAAACGTGCTTTCGAGCACCGACAAGCAAGCCGATCTGATCGGCTATGCCGACACGTTCTGGAAGAATTTGGGACAGAACAGTTTTGCGGGGTCGGCGGAGCAATTCCGCAAGCACTACGAAAGCACCATTGCCAAGAAATAAAGGAAAGGCGAAAACATGAACAATATGCTCGCGCCCCGTTACAAACGGCGTATCAAATGGAAAGAAGAGGTGCAAGGCTGGCTGTGCATTCTGCCGGTAGTGCTCGGCATACTCATTTTCACATTGGTGCCCGTTCTGTATGCCTTTATTACAAGCTTTTTCGAAACGGGCATTAAGGTGTTTTCGCTCACCGATTGGGGCACGTTCGTGGGGCTTAAGAACTATACGCAAAACTTTACCGTGTATGCCTACCGCGAACAGTTTTGGCAGTCTATGAAAGTCACGTTCGTGTATGCCCTTATCAATATACCGCTACAGATGGTGCTTGGTTTTTTGCTGGCGGTGTTTCTCAACCGCGAGGCGCGGGGAATAAAAGCGATACGCGCGCTGTTCTACTTGCCCGTGCTCATTCCGCCCGTGTGCAGCGGCGTTTTGTGGAACCAACTGACCGGCGAGTACGGCGCGATCAACGGCATACTTGCCAAAGTGGGCATTACGGGTTGGGCGTGGTTCGACCAAGCGAGCACCAGCATGCCGTCGTTTATCTTTATCAATCTGTTTCAGATCGGCGGCAGTATGATACTGTGGTTGGCGCAACTCAAAAACGTGCCGAAATCCATGTATGAGAGCGCGCAGTTAGACGGCGCGAGCAAGCTCAGGCAGTTGCTTGTGATCACCGTTCCCATGGTAACGCCCATGATCTTATACAACCTTATCATGAGCCTTATTGGCACCTTGCAGACCTACGACACCGTGGCTACTTTGGTGGACAACGGCGGCAAACAAAATTCGTTGCTGTTTTACATGGTGTTCATTTACGGCAACCGTATCAACAAATTCGGCTATACTTGCGCGCTCAGCTTTATACTGTTCTTTATTACGGCGATCTTGAGTTGCGTGGTGATGAAATCCAGCAAATGGGTGTACTACGGAGAGGAGGGCTGACAACATGACCGACACGCAATCGGCGCTCCTTGCCGGCGCGCCGCTCAGCGAAATACCGCCCGCGCGCAAACCCGGCAAAGGGGAGCGGGCGCAAAAGATAGGCAAACGTTCGGCCTTTTATTTGGGCGCGTTGCTATTGGCTTGCTTTTTCCTATTCCCGTTCTTCGTGATGATCTGCATAAGCTTGCTGTCGGACGCCGACGTGTACTTGCAAGTGCTGTTTTCGCCCGAAGGCATTGTGGAAATAGGCAACTATTTGGCCATTTTAACGCCGGGGGCGGACTACATGCGCTATGTGGCCAACTCGCTCATGGTGTCCGCCATCTGCGCAGTGGGCATTCCGCTCGTTTCGTCGCTGTGCGCCTTCGGCTTTTCCAAACTGCACTTTCACGGCCGCGACGTGATGTTCTCGGTGGTTTTAGGCACGCTCATGATACCAAGCGTTGTTACCATGTTGCCGCTGTATGCCATTTACGTGAAACTGGGGTGGGTGGATACGCTCTTTCCGCTGTGGGTGCCCTCGCTGTTCGGCGGCGGCGCCACCAACATCTTTTTGATGCGGCAGTTCTTCCGCGGTATACCCGACGACGTGATCGCCGCGGCCAAAATAGACGGCGCGGGCACGTTTCGCATTTATCTGCAGTTTTGTTTGCCGCTGTGTATCCCCGTTATGCTGTATGTGGGGTATATGTCGTTTGTGGGCGCGTGGAACAACTTTGCCGGCCCCATGATGTATCTGGGCAAAAACTCGAAGTGGATGACGTTGGCGCTCGGGTTGTATTACGATTTCGGGCCGCCGTCCGGCTCGCTTTCCAACGCCGCCATGGCGGCGGGCGCGGTAATGACGCTACCGTGTATCGTGCTGTTTATATTCTTTCAAAAGTATCTCATAGAAGGCGTTTCGGTCACGGGACTGAAAGGCTGATCGAAGTAGGAGGGGTAATGCGATGAAAAAACTGTTGAGTTGTTTATTGTGCGGCTTGTTGGCGTTTTCGCTGTGCGCTTGCGACAACGGCAAAAACGGTCCGGACGATCCGCCGCCCGACGAGAACGAGGTGTACACCCCGTCCGACCATACGTCCGAAAATAACTTTATCCGCTTTGTGAGCGCCGATAACTCGTTGGACGCGTTTTTGAACGAGTTTGCGTTGCGGCACATGCGCGATTCCGCCATAAGCGTGGGCGGACAGACCATCGGGTATTCCACCCGCCCGTCTTGGCGCGAGTGGGACTCCATGATCGGCAGTTGGTGGGACGCGTCGGCCGCCAACGGATCGATGAGCGCTACCGCCGCCACCAACGACCAAGTGAACAAATGGTTGGCCGCGCCCAAGCAAGACGACCAAGGGTATGTGTGGTGCGACGGCTCCACGGGCGACAGCAGTTGGGGGCTTGGTTGGGCGTTCCCGTCGGCGGCGTCGCACGGCGGCAAGGAATGGCTTTTTAACGCGGCCACCGATCTCAACGATTGGACGCTCACCGATTCGTATAAATTCACTTCCAAAGTGACGGGGTCGGCGTGGAATATCCAAACCAACGAGGCGGTCGGCGAGATCGCCGTGGAGGCAGACTTTAACGTGCGCGTGCGCGCGTCCGCATTTTTGCGGTTGGGCTTTTCGTTTGCGCCCATAGGCAAGGCCAATATCGAAGACTTGTATGTGTATTACACCACCAACGAGCCGGGCAAAGAGGAGTTCAGCGAGGATCGCAAAGTGTCTTTCTCGCAGTTTTGCACCACGGGATTTGCCATCGGCAACAACAAGGTGTCGCTCGATAACTACTATTTCCCCATGTATCTGTTGGAAGATTGGGGCGATTTCCGCGAAGTGGGCACGCAGCGCACCATTGAAAAGCTCAAGATCGTGTTAAAGAGCAAAGGCACGTTCGAGGGCAAACTGCAGATCGGTTGCGTGGGCAGCGATTACGACGATCGTCACTTGATCAACAACTGCAACTATTTGATCGCCGCCAAAAACAACTTGCAATACACGCGCGACAAAGAGTTGCTTGCCACCGTGTTGCCCAAGGCGCGCAAAGCCATGAACTTTTTGTTAAACCAGTGCCAAGGCAAAAGCGGTTTGGTTTCCACCGAATATTTTGTGGGGCACTATAACAACTACGGCGCGCAAGAGCAAGGCGCGGGCATCGGCAACGGCTATTGGGACGTGGACGCGTTCCCAATGGTGAACGTGTACTGCAACACCTCTTATTACAACGCGCTCAAATCCATGGTGTATCTCGAGGCGTTGGCCGAAGATTTGCAACTGCCCGAATTCGAACAGCAAGTTACCACCAAAAACGCCGACATGCGCGGCACGGACACCTACACGGTGCAAACGGCAAGATCGCTTGCCGCGTTGACCGAAAAGTGCCGCACGACCATGCAAACAACGTTTTGGAACGAGCAAACGGGGCGGTTCCACGCCGGCTTTTACGACGACGAGCCCGCGCTCGAACAAGACCACGGCTACACGCTTTTCAATCAACAAATGATCACGAGCGGCATAGCCACGCCCGAACAAACGGCGTCTATCCTCTCTTGGATCAACGGCGAACGCGAAGTGGCGGGCGACGACAGCACGGGCAAAGATATCTACCGTTATGAGATCGCGCCCCGTTTCAACACCCACGATATCGGCGACGATTTCGCGTTTGTGTATTCGGTGCGTTGGGACGGCAACGTGCAAAACGGCGGCACCGCACTGCAATGCGCTTATTACGACGTGGTGTCGCAAGCCGCGCAAAGCGCCGACAGTTCGTACGCCAAGCTCAAAAAATTGCAAGCGTGGTATGAAAAAGTGAAAGCCGCGGGCGGCGAGGGCGAGCAATTCTATCGCGTGTATTACGCCACCACCGACATCAAACTGCAAGGCGGCACCGACGCCAACGGCAAAGACCAAAACGGCTTGGTGGGCGTGGACTACGAGTTCTTGGAAGCGGCGCTACTGTTCAGCGCGGTGCCCGACGCCTACTTCGGTCTCGACACCGAGGCGAACGGCACGCTGTGCTTTACGCCCGCCATGCCCGCCGACTTAAGTTGGTTGCGCATGGAGAATTTGGTGTTCGGCGGCTATTATTACGACGTAACGGCGGGGCAAAACTCCATAGAGATCAGCAACTTGCACGAGTATACCGCGGGCAAAGGCGACAAAAACGCCAAACTCAAAGTAACGTTTACCGCGCCGCAAGGCGGCTACAAAGTGCGCTTTAACGGTGTTGTTACCGATAATTACACCGAGCAAAACGGCATTATCACCGTTACGGTACCGTTGCAAAATTGCAAGATCTCGGTAAAGTAATATGTCATCATGCTACAAGTAGACCCCTCGGCTGCGCTCGGGGTGACAATGACGGGCGCAAAAGCGCACACGGGTGACAACGGCTACTTGCATGTCGTCGAGAACATTGCACCTATATGTCATCTCGAGCGAAGTCGAGAGATCTATTGTTCTCTCGTAAGAGGTAGACCCCTCGGCTGCGCTCGGGGTGACAATGACGGGCGCAAAAGCGCGCTCGGGGTGACAACGTCGACTGCACGTCATCGAGAGCATTGCTACCAACATATTGTCGAGAACATTGCACCTATATGTCATCTCGAGCGAAGTCGAGAGATCTATTCCTTATGCAACAAGTAGACCCCTCGGCTGCGCTCGGGGTGACAATGACGGGCGCAAAAGCGCGCTCGG
>CAJULQ010000006.1:0-67598 GCA_910587595.1 uncultured Christensenellaceae bacterium | reverse complement strand
GGTGACAACAGCTACTTACTACCAAGGCATTGGCGGGGCAACACCCCGATGCACTATAAAAAAACAAAAACCCAAAACAGGAGGAAAAAAGTATGACACACGCAAAAAGAAATTTTTGCAAAGCGGCATTGGCGATCTTTATATGCTTGTCGATGCTACTGTCGGTATTGGGCGTTACGAATATCGTACGCGCGCATGCCGAGGGAGAAAACCCGTATTATCTGACGGCGGAAATACCCGACGTGAAAAGCGTTCAAATCAACGACAGCCGAACGCCGTTGGGGCAGTATGGCGACAAAGACTACCACGCCAAAGTGGAACTGTTGCCAGGCGAAAGTCCTACACAAATCAAATTTGTGGGGCACCAATGGACGGGCAGCGCTTACGAGGATCGCACGGAATCGCTTTGGGGGGAAAGCCGTTGGCAAGTGACGACGGATGCAGATACGTTTTTGGAAGGTTCGTATTGGCAAGCCAACGCATTGCACCTAAGCGTGAAAGGCAACGGCGCGGGCGAAGGCACCATCACCTTTAAGTTCGACAAAGGTAGCTTTGCGGGTGACGCCGCCAACGACGGTTGCTTTGCTACATATACCGTGTATGTGGTGCGCAAAGCGCCTATCGACAGAGAGCATACCACGGGCAAAATGAATAGCCTCACCATGGTGGGCAACGGCGTGAGCCAAACGCACGGCACCATGACCAATATTCCGGCCGACATTGTGGGCGGTGCGTCCAACGGCGCCCATGAGGCACGCGCAAATGAGAAGTTATCGTACTTCTTCGATAATTATCTTATCAACGGCAAAACGCTCAAACAGAATTGGGACGATCATAAGATCAACTACCAAACGCATGTATGCGGCCCCGGTCAAACCACTGCCGACTTTGCTATTTACAAATACTTTAACGACGCGGATACGGCGTTTAACGTAGGGGATACCATCGTATTCTTGCGCGGCTTTACGCTTATCAGAAAACAGAACAACAAGTGGGACTATTACTACGGTGCAGACGGAAAAATGTGGGTAATGGAAGAAACTTGCAAGTTCCGTTATAACGGTTCTGCCTTTGTAACGTATCAAGGGATCAACAACGTTTCGTTTGCCGAAACCGAAGTGCGCATCGAAGTGGGCGAAACGGTTACCAAAACGGCCACCGTATCCGTAGACGCGGACACCCCCGATTTGGATAAAACGGTAACGTATACCACGAGCAACCCCACGGTAGCAACGGTAGACCAAAACACCGGTTTGGTTACGGGCGTTGCGGCCGGTACCGTTACCATCACGGCTACGAGCAAAGTGGACGGTATCAGTGCATCGTATGAACTCACCGTGAAAGACAGCAGTCTTACGGGCGACAGCGCCATGATCGACGGCGGCGCGTTGCACTTGGTGACGGGTGAGTATTCGTTCGACGACGAAGACGGCTATTCGAGCACGGGTTACAACATCGAAGAAACCGAAACGGCGGGCACCTACAACATGACGGTGAACAAATACCTTTACACCGACAACGACTTGCAGTTGCGCGTTCGCTACGGTGTGGAAGGCGGCAAGTATGTGAACCTAACGAATGCCGAACATGGCACCGGCTATATGGTGGCCGAAACCGACGTGGAGCGCACGAACGGCGAAGGCAACGTGATCGCTTGGACGGACGACTATGCGGCATATACGTTGCAAGTAAAAGATACTGGCACCGAAACGGTGAAACTCAAAGTTTGGTTGCCCGCCTCGGACGAAAACGGCAAATACGGCGAAATAGCCGCCAAAGACGAAAAATACTACTTCGGCGAGATCACGTTGCATGTAACGGTGGAAGAAGAAAACTTGACCGAATACTTCACGTTCAGCGGCGCGCGCAAAAACAAAGACGGGCAAGAAGTGCTTATCGATTATAACAACGTAACGCTCGGCTATGCGGGTATCGAGCAAGGCAAGTTCCCTTGGAACAACAGCGAAAATGCGAGTGCCATAACCAAAGCCGAGTTGGCCGATTGGTATGACAACGTGTTTATCAACGGCATGTCCCGCGACGCATATTTGGCGGCCACGGGCAAAAACATCAACTTGCATATCCGCGCCGAATATCTCGATTTCTTCCAATACGTAGGCACCACCGAAACCCCGTTTGACGACGGCGACACCGTGGAGATCTGCAAAGGCTTTAAGATGATTATGCGCGACGGCAACGGCGATTGGACGTGGTTGCACGCGGTGAGCAAGCAATACATGGTGCTTGCCGAAACCGTTGTGTTCCAATATAACGCCGAGGCGGGCACGTGGACGAACATTGTGGATACGTTGGGTGTGAAACTCGATAAGACCAAAGCCACGGTTGCGGTGGAAGAAGAAGTAACGGTAACAACTTCTATTGCGGCGGAAAACGTGAAAGACACCGCTGTAACGTTTACTATTGCCGACGATACGATCGCCTCGGTGGTGGATAACGAAGACGGTACCTACACGGTAAAACTTCTCAAAGCGGGCAAGACCACCGTAACGTTCGAAAACATATACGGCAAAACCGTATTCACCATCGGCGACGAAGAATCGATGAAAGAGCCGGAACCCACGCCCGACCCGACCCCCGATCCCGACGGTGACGGCGACGACAACAAGCCCGAAGAAACCAAGAAGAAGAAAAAGTGCGGCGGCAGCGCGGCGGCTTCGGCCACGGGCGCGGCGGTAGCGCTTATGTTGGCGGCGGGCGTTGTGCTCGTTTGCAAAAAACGCAAAAACGCGTAAAGAAAAAACATATGCCATGAAAGCGTGACCGTCGGCACGACAGACGGCGGCGCAGCCTGCCACTGTACGAGTACGGTGGCGGGCTGTTGTGCTTTCGGCAAAAGGAGCAGTATGAAAACATATAAAAAATGGGTAACGGTTTTGTTGGCGCTTGTGTTTGCCTTGGCGTTTGCGGGGTGCGAGGTCACCGTGCCGGACGACACGAAAGATCCCGACCCGCCGCCCGAAATATTGTATGACGACGACCGCGTTTTGAGCGATCACGCGTTTGCGCTGTCGCAAGTGTCGGGCACCGACGCGCTCGGCCGCAGTATCCGCGCGGGCGACGCTAGCCAAAAAACGTGCGAAGTGGGGCTGTTTTACTTTTTGTGGCTGGGGCAACACCCCGCCGAACAAAAAGCGGTGTATGATATTTCCAAGCTGGAGCAAGAGTGCGAAGAAGAGATCTTTAATCCCGACAGCAAAGTGAGCGAGGCAGGGCAATATCACCATTGGGGCGAACCGCTCTACGGCTATTACAACAGCGGCGATCCGTGGGTGCTCACGCGGCACGTAGAACTGTTTACCATGGCGGGTATCGACTTTTTGGTGTTCGACACCACCAACAACGTGATCTACGAATCGGTGGTGACAAGCCTGTTGCGCATTTTGGACAAATTCCAAAAGCAAGGGTTTGCGGTGCCCAAGGTGGCGTTTATGACCAACACCCGCGCGCGCGATACGGCCGTGCGTATCTATAATGCGTTTTACGCGCCCAATGCGGCCAACCGCTATCCCTCTTTGTGGTATAGCCCCAACGGCAAGCCGCTTATCATGACCGATCCCAAGCAGTTGAACGCAAGCGATGCGGTGGATAAGGCCATGCTCGATCTATTCGAGGTGCGCGGCGCGCAATGGCCGGATAAGCCCGCCGATGCAAACAACTTTCCGTGGATGAGCTGGGCGTATCCGCAGTTTAATCACAACGGCGTTATGAGCGTTTCGGTGGCACAACACACCACCGCCCGCATGAGTTTGAAAGAACGCAACCGCGGCAGAGGGTGGGATAAATCGGATAGGGTCAATTTTACCATGCGCGCGGCAGAAGGCAGCAACATACAGTCGCAGTGGAACACCGTGTTTGCCGCCAACGCCAACGAAAAAGCCGACGACGACGTGGACACCGTGTTCGTTACGGGTTGGAACGAGTGGATCGCGCTAAAGCTCAACGATTACGGCGACGTGTATTTTGTGGACAATTACAACGCCGAGTATAGCCGCGATCTGGAAATGGACAAAACGGCGTACGGCGACAATTTCTATATGCAATTGGTTGACAACGTGCACAAACTCAAGTATGCTGAATATAAGCACTACAAGCACACGCCCGTTACGGCAACGTCGGCGACCGACCAAGCGTGGGAAAGCGTGCGCGCCTATCCCGATTTTGTGGGCGACGCGATCAATCGCAATTACCGCGGCTATGTGGAAAGCACCACGTATACCGACAACACCGCCCGCCACGATATCAAAGAGATCAAAGTGGCAAGCGACGACACGTATGCCTATTTCCGTATCGAATGCGCGGGCGCGATCGGCGCGTATCGAGAGGGCGACACCACGTATATGAACATTTGGATCGCCACCGAGCGCACCGAGGGGTATGACTACGTGATCAACCGCACGTACGGCAAACTCGGCAAGCGCGGGAAAAACAACGCGTATACCGACGTGGCCGACGCGGAAGTGGCGGTGGAGGGAAACGTGCTCACCGCCAAAGTGGCGCTGGCGGACTTGGGCGTGGATCCCGCCGACCCCGGCTTTTTGTTTAAGGTGAGCGACCACGTGGACGCGTCCGACCCCATGAACTTTTATATCCAAGGAGATTGCGCGCCTATCGGACGGCTGAGCTACACGTTCGGCTATGTAAAATAAGGAGGAAACATGCAAAGAGAAAAACGGATAACGCGGTGGTTGGCGCTGCTGCTCGGCATATGCATGGCGTTTGCTTGCTTGGCGTTTGCGGGGTGCGAAAATCGGTCGCCCGAAGGGAACGGATCGGAGCAAGAAACGCCGCTGCCGCCCGACGGCGAGCAAGAGGAACAAACGCCAACGCCGCCCGTTCTCACCAAGTACGTGCAGCAAACCGAGATCCCCACGCTGGAGATAACGGCGGCCGATCCCATTGCAAGCAAATACGATTATGTGCCCGCAACGTATGCCATGACGAGCGAGAGCGGCGCCTACGATATGGCGGCGGCCACGGGCGAGATCCGTTTGCGCGGCAACTACACGCGCACGCTCACCAAAAAACCGTATCGCGTCAAGTTCGCGTCTAAGCAGTCGCCGCTCGGCATGCCCAAGGCCAAGTCGTGGTATTTGCTCAACGAGGCGACCGACTTCTCTTTGTTGCGCAATTATCTGGGCTACACGTATGCCGACGAACTGCTCGATTATTCGTTGCGGGCGCGGTACGTGCACGTAAAAGTGAACGGCGAATACAGGGGCATATATCTGCTCACCGACAAGCGCGGCGAGGATAAAAACCGCGTGCCCGTAACGCTCACCGATGGGGTGGATACGGGTTGGATCGTGGAGATGGACAACCGCGCCATAGGCGGCGACGATCCCGTCAACACCACGGCGTATGAATACTGCGCGGCCGAGGGCATCGTGTTCGGGCAAAACGCGTTTTACTGCAATTTGCCGCGCGACGGCGGACAGCAAGCGTTTGTGATTTCCGAGCCCGACCCCGTAACGCCCGAACAATTCCGCGCGATCTCCGAGCACGTGCAAACGGCGATAACGTCGCTTGGCGGGCAAGCGTTCGGCAATTATTTCGACGTCGATTCCATGGCGCGGTATTTTATGGTGGAAGAGCTGTGGCACAACACCGACGTGGGCAGCGTGTATCTTTACCGCGAGAACGGCGTCGACAAAGTAAAATTCGGCCCCGTTTGGGATCTCGATCTCACGTGCGGGATCAGCAAGATCACCGAGAACGGCGCGGCCAACACGTATAACGAGTGGTACTACGGCGATATAAACGCGCTCTTAAAGCCGTGCTGGCGGTCGAGCGCATTTCGCGACGCGCTCAAAAAGAATTGGAACCAAACGTATGCTGTTCAAACGGCCGATCTGTTAAAAGGCATAGACGAAACGATCGCCTTTTTGGCGCCGCGCGTACAGCAAAACTTTGTGCGATGGCCGGGCATAGAGAGCGGCATGGTCAGCTCGGACGAGGACGGCACGCACTTGGAAGTTCCTTTCTTTATGGCCGATAGCTATGTGCGGTTGCGCACGTGGGAAAAACACGCCGCCGCCGTGAAAGACTTTTTGACCAAGCGCGTGGGTTGGATGCACACGCAGATCAACGCTTTTTAACGCAAAATAAGAGGCAAAAAAAGGGGATCCGTGCCGAGCGGATCCCTTTTTCTATAAGGGCGGCAGTTGTTGCAACAGTTCGCGAACGTGCGCGGCGCTTTGCGCGGTGCTCAGCGCCGCTCGCAAAGCTTTGGTGCCCGTTACGCCCGCCAGATAGCGGCAAAAATGTTTGCGCATGGTGCGCACCGCCACGTGTTCGGGGAAGTATGCGAGCGCATAGGCGAGGTGCTTTTCGAGTAAACTCGATAGCGGCGCGCGTTCGTCGGCAAACACGTCGGGGCGACCCAACGCGCCGCGGCCGATGGCAACGCCCGCGCAACCGTACGTTTGCATTTTGGTCAGCGCGTCGCGGCGGCTCGTTACGTCGCCGTTGCCCAACACGGGAATGCTCGTTTCGCGCGCCACGCACGCAATGGTTTGCCAATCCGCTTGGCCGCGGTAGCCTTGCGCTGCGGTGCGGCCGTGCACGGTGACAGCCGCCGCGCCCGCCTCTTGCATGCGGGCGGCAAATGCGGGCGCCACGATGTGGTCGTCATCTAGCCCCAAGCGGTGTTTTACCGTTACGGGGCGACCCTTGGCCGCGGCCACGCACGCGCGCACGATGTCGGCCGCGCGCGCCGCGTCGCGCATGAGCGCGCTGCCCTCGCCGCATTTGGTGATCTTGGGCACGGGGCAACCCATGTTTATGTCGATCATGTCGAACCGATCGAGCGCGGGGAGCGACACCGCTTTGTAAAAGCAGTCGGGGTCGCTGCCGAACAGTTGCACGCAAGAGGGCGTTTCGTTGGGCGCCAGCGTTAAAAGCGTTTCCGTTTTTTCGTTGCCGTACACAAGACCCTTGGCCGATACCATTTCGGTAACGGTGAGCGACGCGCCGTATTCGCGGCACAGCTTGCGAAAAGCCACGTCGCCGTAGCCGGCCAGCGGCGCCAGCGCGATCACGGGGTCGGGCAGAATGAGCGCGCCTATTTGCATAACTTTTGTAAAAAGTCGGCCGTGTCGCCGTTTTGTTCGGCGGCGGCGAAATCGCGTTTTGCTTGCGCCACCAGCTTGTTGAGCGCCGGCTCGGCGTCTACGCCGCAAGCGGCCGCGCGGGCGCACAGCAAAAACAGCAAGCGGGCAAAGTCCTTTTCGTTGCGCGCCGCGTCTATCTCCGTTTGCGACGGGGCGGGCAAGTCGGCCGCCACCCCCGCTTTTTTGAGTTTTTTGTATGTTTTTTGCGCCGCCAACAGCGCGGGGAACCCTTCGGGCAGTCGGTTGAGTTGGTCGGCGGTGGAAACGTAGTGCTTTTCGGCCGACTTGGCTTGTTCCCAAAATCCGAGCGCCTCGTCGGCGTTTTGCGCCTTGTCGTTGCCGAAGATGTGGGTGTGCCGTCCCACCAACTTGCGGCACAGACCCGTCAGCACGTCCGCCGTTTCGAACTCGCCCAGTCGGTGCGCCATATTGCAGTGGAACACCGCTTGCAGTATCACGTCGCCCAATTCTTCTTCCATGGCGGCCAAATCGCCCGCGTCGATGGCGTCCACCGCCTCGTAGGCCTCTTCTATCATGTTCACGCGAATGCTTTCGTGCGTTTGCGCCTTGTCCCACGAACAGCCGTCTTGCGCCGTCAGCTTTTCCATGATGCGCAACAGATCGCCGAATCCGTATTTTTTCTTTACGAACCCTTCTTGCGCGTCGATAAACAGTTCGCACGCGTAGTTATAGCCGCTTTGCCGATCGATGTCGCACAGCGGTGCGTTTAACACGGTGTTGCGCACGCACAGCGTGACGGGCTGTTCGTCGTCGTAATATTCCATCAGCCACAGTTTAAGGTCGCCCGCTAAATGCGCGTCGTCTATTTCCGTGACGTGCAACGCCAGCCGCGTGTCGAGGTAGGGGCGCTTTTCGGTGGCGTAGGTGGCGGTGAGCGTAAGCGCGTTTTGCGTGGGGCGGCGGGCGCGGTGGGGCGAAACGCCGAACAAAACGGCCACGTCGCCGCGCTCGGATAGCTTTTCGGTCACCGCGTCGCAACCGTTGCCGTCGGTGAGATAGGCCGCCGAGCCGTGCGCTTTGTCGGCGCTACGGAGCGCGTCGCACACGTCGCTTACCCATTGGTCGAAGTTTTGCGCCTTTTCGTAAAGGTCGTCGAGCGGTTGTACGTGCGGGAACCGCTTTACGATCGCGCCGCCCGCCGCCGTTTTGGCCGTGCGCACAAACGCGTGCTGTTCTTGTTGGATGTGGTGCGCGGCGGCCTGCGTCCACTCGTCTTTTTCCGTTCCTATCCCGATCACCGTGATCATTTCTTTTTCACCTTTTAATAATAGCTTGGATACATAGCATACCACCGATGTCGTTTTTTGGCAATCGTTTTGGAATAAAACACGCATTTTGCCCATAGTTTTGTTATGGCGGGCGGCATAAACGGGCGCGTTGCGTTTTATTCGTCCTCGCGCGGAATGCTTGACGATTTTTCGGCGCCGTGCTACAATGGTATCGGTGGATTTTGCGAAAATTCCGCCAATACACAACGGCGAAGGCTACACGTTGTATACATCGGACAAAAAGAGGTAACATGGCGGAGTTAATCAAAGCGATAGTAATGCTCTTGGCGGGGTTGGGCGTTCTGATGACGGGCATGAAAATGCTTAGCGACGGCTTGGAGCGTAGCGCGGGCAAAGGCATGCGCAAGCTGTTCGGCAAGATCAGCAACAACCGCTTTGCCAGCATCGGCGTGGGCGCGGTGGCCACGGTGCTCGTAAGTTCGTCGGCCGCCACCACCGTTATGGTGATCGGCTTTGTGAACGCGGGACTGATGACGCTGTTGCAGGCCACGGCCATCATCATGGGCGCCAATATCGGCACCACGCTCACGGGCGTTATTATAGCGCTGTCGGGGTTCAGTTTGAGCACCTATATGGCGGTGCTTGCCTTTATCGGCGTGGTCATGAATATGGTTTCCAAAAACGACACCGTGAAAAAAGTGGGGTCGGCTGTTACGGGCTTGGGGCTTATGTTCGTGGGGCTCACCTTTATGAGCGACGCGTTCAAAACGCAAAAGATAGCGTCGGCGCTCAACACGGTGTTTTTGAAAGTCGATTTCCCGTTGGTGCTTATTTTGATAGGCATTGTGTGCACGGCGCTCTTTCAATCGTCGGCCGCCATGACGGCCATATTGGTCACCATGACGGGCGCGGGGATCATTCCCATGCAGAGCGCGCTGTTCGTGGTGCTCGGCACCAACATCGGCACGTGCGTAACGGCCATTTTGGCGTCGTTCGGCGCGAGCACCAACGCAAAGCGCACGGCCGTGATCCACTTGTTGTTCAACGCCATCGGCACGGTGGTGTTCACCACCTTTATTTGGATATTCCGTAGGCAAGCCGTGTGGCTGCTTAGCGCCATGTCGTCCAGTCCGCAAATGCAAGTGGCGCTCTTTCACGTGTTTTTCAACATCATCACCACGCTGTTGTTGGTGCCGTTTATGAAGCCGCTTACAAGACTTGCCACGCTTTTGGTGCGCGAGAAAAAGGGCGACGACAGCGTGCCCAAAATGTATTACATAGACGACCGCATTTTGCACACGCCCCCCATTGCGGTGGCGCAAGTTCTCAAAGAGGTTTCCAACATGGCGCACATGGCGCAAGAAAACCTCGACCGCGGCTTTAACGCCATTGTTTCGGGCAGTTTGGCCGAGCGCGAAAAGATACTGCAGACCGAAGAAAAAATCAACTTTATCAACAAAGGGGTGGCGCGCTATCTCATTAAAATGGCGTCGCTCAATCTGCCGCGCAGCGACGAAAAGTTGGTGGGCACGCTCCACCACGTGATCGGCGACATCGAACGTATTGGCGACCACGCCGAAAACTTTTTGGAAGAGGCGCAAGACATGCAAGAAAACGGCATCGCCTTTTCGGAGGACGCGCTGGACGAACTGCGCAACATGTATGCGCGCGTGCGCCACATGTTCGACCGCAGTATCTACGTGTTCGAAAATCGCGACTACGTGGCGCTTAAAGAGATCTCCAAGTTGGAGGCCGAGGCGGATATGCTAAAGAGCGTTCTCGGCAACAATCATATCATGCGGCTCAACAGCGGCAATTGCTCGGTGGAGTGCGGCACGCATTTTTACGGGATCATCTCGGCGTTGGAGCGCGTGGCCGACCATCTCACCAATGTGGCTTTCAGTATCAAATCGCCTTCGGGTTCGCAGCTCGAGGCCATGGAAAAAATAGCCGAAGAACAAGCCAAGCGCCGCCATGCCAAGGAGGAATCGCCCCTTTGATTTTTGCGATCGCCAAAGGAATGTGTGCTTGCCTTGCGCCCGACGCGGCAAACGCGGCCGACGCTTTTGCGGCTGCCGAGGCAATCGTGCTCGATGCGGCCGCCGCGCAACAACATACGGGCATAACGCCCGATTGCGAAGTGCATATTGCATTGACCGTTAAAAAGTTGCGCGGTATGGGCGCGCGCGTTATCGTGTTGTTGCCCGGCAAAACGGAGGGCGCCGTGGCGGTGGGGCAAGAGATTACAATATTGCCCCCGTTTGCGGACGAACCGAATGTCGCCGCGGGCGACGCCTTTGCATCCGCGTTGGCCGTGCGCATGGCGCAAGGCGAAAACATCATAGACGCGGCGCGGTTCGCCGCCTCGGCGGCATTGTGTTCGCAACAGAGAGAAGAAGGAGACCTACGGGTATGAAGATAGATACGCACACGCACACGAGCGGCGTCAGTTTTTGCAGCGAAGTAACGCCCGTTGAATTTGTGGAAAAATACCGCGCGGCCGGTTACGGGGCGGTATTTCTCACCAATCATTATTCGCGGCTGTATATGTTTCGCTACGGCGACACGTGGGAAAAGCAGATCAAAATATATCTCGACGAATACCGCAAAGCCAAAGAGGCGGGCGACGCGGCGGGATTGCCCGTTTTGTTGGGCGCCGAAGTGGCTATTTCCACGCCCGAAAGTCCGTATATCGAATTTTTGCTGTACGGCATAGACGAGCAATTTTTGTTGGACAATCCGCGCTTATACGACAAGTCGCAAGCCGAACTGTATAAAATATGCCACGATAACAACGTGCTGATGTTTCAATCGCACCCGTTCCGCGACGAGCAAGGGCATTTCCCGCAAGATCCCGAATTTATGGACGGCACCGAGATCAACTGTCATCCCTACTTTTTGCGGCATGAAGAACAAGTGCGTGCGTTTGCCGATAAGCACAATTTGATGCTCGTGTGCGGCAGTGATTTTCACTATCCGTACCAAGCGGGCATCGCCGCCACCGTTGTGCCCGACGATATCGCGTCGCCCCAACGGTTCGTGCGCTATTTGCGCGAACATCCCCGTCCGCAGATCTGGTATAAATAAGAAAAAGTAAATATGCTTTTATGCTCTTGTCAAGTCGAACGCTTTGGTCAGCCCCAAGGCGTTTAGTTTTTCGTCTATCTTTTTGGCCGCGCCGCCGCCCCAACCGAACGTGCCGAACAAAGAATACTCTTTTACGGGCGGCTTGAGTGCCTCGATCTCGGCAAGGAGCGTGCTCACGCGGGGCGTGGGGTAGCCGTTGTAGGTGGGCGAGCCGATACAAACGTGTTCGGCCGCGGCCAATGCGCTCATTACGTCGCTTAGGTGGCACGTGCGCAAGTCGAACACGGCGATAGTATCCGTATGGGCGCGCAGCGTTTGTTGCGCCTCTTGCGCGCGCTCGGCCGTGCCGCCCCACATGGAATCGAAAACGAGCACCGCGCCGCGCGTTTCGCCCGCCGCAAGCGAGCGGTACAGTTTGGCGATCGCGGGGATATGTTTAGTCCACACAACGCCGTGGCTGGGTGCGATCATGCAAGGCGATAACGAAAGGGCGGCCTCGGTGGCTTTGGCCGCTTGCGCGCGGTAGGGCATCACGATATTGGCAAAATAGTGTTGCGCCTCTGCTATCGCTACGTCGACGTCGTTGGCCGTATCCAGCGCGTCTTGCGTGGCGTAATGTTGCCCGAACGCGTCGTTGGAAAACAAGATCCGTTCTTTGGCGAGATAGGTCACCATATTGTCCGGCCAGTGCACCATGGGGGTGGCGGCAAAGGTAAACGCGCGTTCGCCTATAGACAGCGTTTCGCCGTTTTTCACCGTTTGCACGCCTATGATGCCGTACATGTTTTGCAAAAGTTTGGCCGCTGCCACGGTGCCGTATACCGCGGCGCCCGTTTTTTGCAAGAGCGCGGGCAGCGCGCCGCTGTGGTCGGGCTCGGTGTGGTTCACGATAATGGCGGACACGTTGCTCGGCGCGGTCACCGAGGCGATACGCTCGCACAAAATATCCGTTTTGTCGCGGTGCACCGTGTCTATGAGCGTGAACGTGCCGTTGCCGTTGTCTACGAGATAGGCGTTGAACGTTACGCCGCGGTTTACGTGATACCCGTGGAAACGGGCGGCGTTTGTATCTACGGCGCCCACGGCGAAAATGCCGTCGGCTATCTGCTGTGCTTTTTGTGTTTGCATGGGTGGGGTGCTCCTTGCCTTATTTGGACTTGCTTGGCTTATAGTATAACGCATTTTGCGCGAACTATCAAGTTTACGACGCCCCAAACCGTAAAAATTAAAAACAAATTAAATATTTTGCGCGGGCAAGTGGTGCGCGGCGCGCAAAAAGGGGCGTATCGGGGCAAAAATGACCCGTTTTACCCCATATTATAGTAAAATCACGGTAATTTTTTGTACTTTCGGTTGACAGAATGTAGTAGTAAAGATATAATATAATCAGCGGCGGAGTGTACACCCTAAAATACCACCCCGCCGCAAATCATGATAAGGACAAGTTAAAACCGATGAGTTTTTACATAGCGGGCACGGGAAGCGCGTTGCCCCGAAAAAAAGTATCCAATGACGATCTCAGCAAAATGATGGACACGAGCGACGAGTGGATCCGTACGCGTACGGGCATTCGCAACCGCCGCGTGATCACCGACGAAACGCTGACCTCGCTTACCGCCGACGCGGCGCACATCGCCTTGCGCGACGCGCAACTGTCGGCGCAGGATATAGACCTTGTGATCTGCGCCACCATGCGGGGCGACACGGTCACCCCCTCGCAAGCTTGCCTTACGGCGGCGGCGCTGGGCATTCAAGCGCCTTGTTTCGACGTAAACGCCGCTTGCAGCGCCATGCTGTACTGTTTCGAAATAGCCGATTCGTTCATGCGGGCGGATAAGGCGAAAAACGTGCTCGTGCTCGCGTGCGAGGCCATGAGCAAACAGATCGATTGGTCGGACCGCGCCACGTGCGTGCTGTTCGGCGACGGCGCGGCGGCCGTTGTTTTGCGTAAAGGCGAAGGCCTACTGTCGCAGACCATGGTATGCGCGCCCAATCCCACCACTATCTACACCCCCGCGCCCGACGGCGACAGTCCGTTTTCCACCGCCGAAAAGCAAAAGTCGGCGCTACATATGGACGGCACCGAAACATACAAATTTGCCGTGAACGTAATGATCGGGCAAATGGAGGCGGCGCTGGCGGCGGCCGAATTGGATGTGGCCGATATCGCCTACGTGTTGCCCCACCAAGCCAATATCCGTATCATAGAGGCGGCGCGCAAACGGTTCAATATCCCCGAAGAAAAGGTGCTCACCAATATTTCGGAATACGGCAACATGTCGGCCACGTCCATTCCCGTTCTTTTGGACGAGAACGCCAAAGCGGGCAAGTTCCGTAAGGGCGACAAACTGCTTTTGGTGGCGTTCGGCGCGGGCATGACGGCTGCGGCCACCGTGCTCACGTGGAACAAATAACAAACTTTGCTACATGCCGTTTCGGTTTTCGGAACGCTTGTAAATAAAAACAGACAACAAAACAGCGGCAAACCGCAACAAGGAGAAAAAAATGGAAACTTTGAAGACTTTATCGGAAATCGTAAACGAGTACAAGGGCGAAACGCTCGACATCACCGCCGACACCACGTTCGAAGACCTCGGTTTCGATTCGTTGGATAAAGTGGACCTTATGATGCAAGTGGAAGAAAAGTTCGGTGTAACGCTCGGCGACGACGTTGCGGTGGCCACGGTAGGCGAATTGGCGTCTAAGATCGACGAGCTGAAAAAGTAATCATGCGCAGAGGCTTTTTGTTTGCGGGGCAAGGCGCGCAAACGCCGGGCATGGCGTGCGAGTTGTCCTCTCCGCGCATTAAGGAACTGTTCGACGCCGCCGAACGCGTGCGTCCCGGCATCGGGGCGCTCATGCAAAGCGGCTCTATGGAAGAATTGAGTAAAACCGTGAACACGCAACCGTGCATGTTCGTGGCCGATTTGGCGTACGCGTACGACGCCGAAGAAAAAGGCGGCGCGCCCGTGGCGGCGTGCGGCTTTTCGGTGGGCGAGATCCCCGCTTTGGCGTATGCGGACGCGATCACGGTAGAAGAGGGCTTGCGTATCATCTTAAAGCGCGCCGAGCTCATGCAAGCCGCGTGCGAAAAGCAAGGCGGCGCCATGCTGGCGGCCGTGGGGTTAACGCCCCAAGAGGCCGAAGATGCGGCGCAAAAAGGCGGCGGCTGGGCGGCCAACTACAACGCGCCCAAACAGACGGTGATCGCGGTCACGGCCGAAAACGAGGCCGAACTTACCAAAGCGATCGCGGCGGCGGGCGGGCGCGCCATCAAACTGAAAGTGTCGGGCGCCTTTCACTGCCCTTTATTGAACGAGGCGGCGGAAGAGTTCGAGGCCTTTTTGCGCGGCTTTACGTTCCGCGCGCCGCGCATTCCCGTGTATGCCAACTTAACGGCCGAGCCGTACGGCGTAGGCGAGGACGCTATTCGAACGCTGGCGCGTCAGATGTGTTCGCCCGTGCGTTTTACGCAAACGGTGGCCAACATGACGGCCGCGGGCGTGGAAGAATTTGCGGAAGTGGGTCCCGGCAAGGTGCTCACGGGTCTGGTGGCCAAAATAAGAGCATAATAAAGAGGGCGCGTCGGCACGATCCCCGCGTCGGCCGCTCTCTTTTTTTCGTAGCGTATAAGGAGAAACGGAAAGAGTATGGAAAGCATTTTGCAAGGCAAAACGGTGGTAGTCACGGGCGGCGTGCGCGGTATCGGACAAGCGATCGGCGCTTTGTGCGCGCAAAAGGGCGCGAATATCGCCGTTCCCTATTTGGGCGTGGATCCCGCGCCCGCATTGGAGCAGTTCCGTTCGTTCGGCGTAAAAGCCGAGGCGTATGAGTGCAACGTGGCCGATTTCAACGCCACCAAAGCGGTGTGCGACAAGATCGTGGCCGATTTCGGCGGCGTGGACGGCCTTGTCAACAACGCGGGCATCACCGCGGACAAGCTCATCATGCGCATGACCGAAGAGGATTTCGACAAGGTGATCGCCGTAAATCTCAAAGGCGCTTTCAACATGGTGAAACATCTCACGCAAACGTTCATGCGGCAGAGAGGGGGCGCCATCGTCAATATCAGCAGCGTGGTGGGTCTTATGGGTAACGCGGGGCAGATCAACTATTCGGCCAGCAAGGCGGGTCTTATCGGTCTTACCAAAACGGTGGCCAGAGAACTGAGCAGTCGCGGCGTTACGTGTAACGCGGTGGCGCCCGGTTTCATTGCCACGGCCATGACCGACGCGCTCACGCCCGAACAGCAAGACGCCATCAAAAAGCAAATCCCGCTCGGATTTATCGGGCATGCCGAAGACGTGGCCAAAGCGGTGGTATTCTTCCTCGAAAACCGCTACGTTACCGGCGAAGTGATCAAAGTGGACGGCGGCATGTATATTTAAGCGAGCGCCCGAACACACAAAAAAGCAAAACAGCAAACGTATATAGGCGGAGGCAAAAGTATGGAAAGACGCGTAGCGGTGACAGGATTGGGCGTGATCTCGCCCGTGGGGCAAGACGTTACTACGGCGTGGCAAGCGATCAAAGAGGGTAAAAACGGCATAGGCCGCGTGACCAAATTCGACGCGACCGACTTTAAGGCGACGTTGGCGGCCGAAGTGAAAGACTTTGACCCGTTGCCGTATATGGCCAAAGGCGAATTGCGCAAAAACGATCTATTCACGCAATACGCATTGGCGGCGGCCACCCAAGCGGTGGAAGACAGCGGCATTTTGGGCACGGTGGAAAACGAACGCTTGGGCGTGTACGTGGGCAGCGGCATCGGCGGCATTTCCACGATGATGACCGAGCACGCCAAGTTGCTCGAAGGCGGCTATCGCAAGATCAGTCCGTTTTTCGTGCCCATGATGATCTCCAACATGGCGGCGGGCACCATTGCCATCAAGTTCAAGGCGTGCGGCGCCACGCTTCCCATCGTTACGGCGTGCGCCACGAGCAGCAACAGTATCGGCGAGGCGTACCGCGCCGTTAAGCACGGCTATGCCGACGCGGTGATCGCGGGCGGCAGCGAAGCGGCGGTCAATCCGCTGGCTTACGGCGGCTTTATCAACTGCATGGCGCTCAGTTCGGCCACCGATCCCGATGCGGCAAGTTTGCCGTTCGACGCGCGTCGCGGCGGGTTCGTGATGGGCGAGGGCGGCGCCGTCCTTATTTTGGAAGAATACGAGCACGCTTGCAAACGCGGCGCCAAGATCTACGCCGAAATGACGGGATACGGCAACACGTGCGACGCGCACCACATCACCGCGCCCGATCCGGAGGCAACGCAGAGCGCGCGCGCCTTGCAGATCGCCATGCGCGAGAGCGGCATACAAGAGGGCAACGGCGTGTATATCAACGCGCACGGCACGGGCACGCCGCTCAACGATAAGACCGAAACGGCGGCTATCAAAAAGGCGTTCGGCGAGAAAGAGGCCATGAACGTGCGGGTAAGCTCCACGAAGAGCATGACGGGGCATATGTTGGGCGCGGCGGGCGCCATGGAAGCGCTTGTGTCCGTGCTCGCTTTGCGCGACGGTATCGTGCCGCCCACCATAAACTATCGCGAGCCCGACCCCGCGTGCGATCTGAACGTAACGCCCAACAAAGCGGTGAAAGCCGACATACGGTTCGCGCTTTCGTCCAGTTTGGGATTCGGCGGGCACAATGCTTGCTTGGCGTTTAAGAAAGCGTAATTCAGTCGATAAACAAGAGGAACAACGGCTATGGATTTGAAGAGTATAAAAAATCTGATCAATTTGTTCGAAAGCTCCGCGCTGGGCGAATTGGAAGTGGAATCGAACGAGAACGGCGAGAGCTTACGCGTAACGTTAAAGCGTAACGCCGCGCCCGTGGTGACAACGCAAGTCGCGTTGCCCGTTGCCGCGCCCGCGGCGGCGGCACCCGCGCCCCAACCGCAATTGCAGGCCGAAACGGGGCCGAGCGAGGGCGTGCTCGATTACAACTTGGTGCAAGACATCAAGTCGCCCATGGTGGGCGTGTTTTACGCCGCGCCGTCGCCCGAATCCGAGCCGTTCGTAACGCGCGGCAGCAAGGTGAAAAAGGGCGACACGCTGTGCATCATCGAGGCCATGAAACTGATGAACGAAGTGGTGGCCGAGCGCGACGGCGAGATCGTGGAGATCTTGCCTAAGTCGGGCGAGCTGGTGGAGTTCGGGCAAGTATTGTTTAAGATCTTTTAGGCGAAGAGCAACACGGGGGTTGCAAAGGGGCGGGACACGGTTTTCGGCGACTTGCCCCTTGCCCTTTTTGCAAAGCTTTTCGAGAGAAAAAGGCGAGTGGTTATATGTTTACGAAAATATTGATTGCGAACCGCGGCGAAGTGGCGGTGCGTGTGATACGGGCATGCAAAGAAATGGGTATATCCACCGTGGCGGTTTTCAGCGAAGCGGACCGCGACGGTCTTTGGGTGTCTTTGGCCGACGAGGCGTATTGCATAGGTCCCGCTTTTTTGAAAGACAGCTACCTTAACATGACGGCTATCATAGACGTTGCCGTGGCCACGGGGGCGCAAGCCGTGCATCCGGGGTACGGACTGCTCAGCGAAAACGCGCGGTTTGCCGAGCTGTGCGGGCAGTGCGGTATCAAATTTATCGGGCCTAATCACAAAGTGATCGACGCCATGGGCAATAAAGACGAGGCGCGCCGCACCATGAAAAAAGCGGGCGTGCCCGTGGTGCCCGGCATGGACGCCATCACCGACGTGAACGAGGCGCTCAAAGTGGCGCAAAAAATAGGCTATCCCGTTATCGTGAAAGCGAGCGCGGGCGGCGGCGGACGGGGCATTCGCATCGTGGATAACGCAGAAGATCTGCCTAAAGCCATCAAGATCGCGTCTACCGAGGCGGCGGGCGCTTTCGGCAACGGCGAAGTGTATTTGGAAAAGTATTTGACGCACGTCAAGCACGTGGAAGTGCAACTGCTGTGCGACGAGCACGGGCACATCGTTACGCTGGGCGAGCGCGATTGCTCGGTGCAACGCAAAAACCAAAAAATCATAGAAGAAAGCCCGTGCGCTACGTTGCCCGAACCGGTGCGGCAAAAGATGTTTGCCGCCGCGCGCAAAGCGGCCGAGGCGGTGGGATACACCAACGCGGGCACGGTGGAGTTTTTGTTCGACGGCAAAGACAACTTCTATTTTATGGAGATGAACACCCGTTTGCAAGTGGAACACCCCGTGACCGAATACGTAACGGGCATAGACCTTGTGAAGTGGCAGATCCGTATAGCGGCGGGCAACCCGCTCAATTTCGACCAAAACGACGTGCGGCTGTCCGGTTGCGCCATAGAGTGCCGTATAAACAGCGAGGACGTGAAAAACAATTTCCGTCCGTCGTGCGGCACCATCACGCTGTTGCATATTCCCGGCGGGCCTTGGGTGCGGTTCGACACCGCCATTTACCAAGACTACGCCATTCCGCCCTACTACGATTCCATGATCGGCAAGCTGATCGTGCACGCGCGCGACCGCAAAGAGGCCATACGCAAACTGAACGCGGCGCTGTGCGAATTGGTGGTGGAGGGCGTGAACTACAACGCCGAATTGGGGTGCGACATCCTTTCCGAGAAAGAGTTTGGCGAGGGGACGTATTGCACCGACTTTATGCAAACGCATACGTTTTGACAAAAAGCGCGCAAGCGGCATATAAATATATGACCTACAGAGGGTGAAACATGGGATTCGAAGAAACCATACGGAAAATGTTTTTCCGTAAACCGAAAATAGAATTGGAAGGCGGCGCCGACGACAACAAGCCCGCCGTGCCCGAAAAAGTGTCGGTGCGGTGCGAAAAGTGCCGCCAGATCCTTTTGAGCGGCGAATTGGACAACAACCATAAGGTGTGCCCCAAGTGCGGCTATCACTTTAAGATCGGCGCGCGCGAGCGCATAACGGCGCTGTGCGACAACGGCGAGTTTACCGAACTGTTTGCCGAGGTGGTCACGCCCGAAAACTGCGATTTTCCCGGTTACGACAAAAAGCTGGAAAAGGCGCGCGAAGAGAGCGGCGAGAGCGAAGGCGCGGTGGTGGGGATCGCCAAGATCGCGGGCATGCACGCGGCCGTGTTTGCCATGGATCACCGCTTTATGATAGGCAGTATGGGGCACGCGGTGGGCGAGCGTATTACCCGCTTGTTCGAGTATGCCACACTGCACCGCTACCCCGTGATCGGGTTTGCGCTGTCGGGCGGCGCGCGCATGCAAGAGCGCATCACTTCTCTTATGCAAATGGCCAAAACGAGCGCGGCGGTGGGGCGGCACAGCGACGCGGGACTATTGTATATCTCGGTGCTTACCAATCCCACCACGGGCGGCGTGAGCGCGTCGTTCGCGTTTTTGGGCGACATCATCGTGGCCGAGCCGGACGCTCTCATAGGGTTTGCCGGCCCGCGCGTGATCGAGCAGACCACGCGGCAGAAGTTGCCCGCAGGATTTCAGCGCGCGGAATTTTTGCAACAGAAAGGGTATGTGGATCTTATCGTAAAGCGCACCGAAATGAAAGCGCGTTTGGGCGAGATCTTGGCGTTGCATGCGGGAGGGAAAGCATAATGGCGGCAAAACCGAACGAAAACAAAAAGACGGCCAACAAGAACAAAACGGTCAAAGTCGCGCCCGAACTTGCAAACAGCGCGGCGGAACGCACCCCCTACGATATCGTTTGTCTCAGCCGCGATAAAAACAGACCGACGGCGGTCAAATATATCGAAAAACTCGTGGACGGATTCATCGAACTGCACGGCGACCGCGGCTTTGCCGACGATGCGGCCATAGTGGGCGGTATCGGGTATATCGAGGGCAGACCCGTTACGGTGATCGGCATAGAAAAGGGCGTGGACACGGCCGACAAGCTCAAACACAATTTCGGATGCGCGGCGCCCGAAGGATACCGCAAGGCGTTGCGGCTCATGCGGCAAGCCGAAAAGTTCGGCCGCCCCGTGCTCACCATAGTGGACACGTCGGGCGCGGCGTGCGGCATAGGCGCCGAGGAGCGCGGCGAGGCCGAGGCCATTGCCGTCAACTTGCGCGAGATGGCGGGACTGAAAACGCCCATACTCAGCCTTTTGATCGGCGAGGGCGGCAGCGGCGGCGCGCTCGGTTTGGCGGTGGCCGACGAAGTGTGGATCACCGAAACGTCTACCTACTCGGTGATCTCGCCGGAGGGTTGCGCGTCTATCCTATATAAAGACCCCACCAAGGTGAAAGAGGCGGCGGCGGCGCTCAAGCTGACCACGCCCGACTTAAAAGCATGCGGCGCGGTGGACCGCGTGATAGAGGAAGACGATTTTTCGGACGGGTTTTTCTCGCGACTCAAAACGGACATTGCCGCGTTCTTCGAAAGTCGGCGCAAGTTGACGGAACAAGAACTGACGGAAGCAAGATATAAGAGATTTCGCGCTTTTTAAGCAAAGAGAGGCAGTTGAAAAATATGATCACCATTGTAACCGACACATCTGTGGGGTATTCCCGCGCCGAAGCGGAAAGCCGCGGCGTGCGTCTTGTGAGTTTGGCCTATCTTATCAGCGGCATATCGTATAGCGAACAGCCGCGCGGCGAAAACGGCGATTTTGCCGAAAAGATGCGCGGCAAACATCTAAAGACCAGCCAGCCGGCGCCCTTTGCCTTTACGCGCGTGTTCGAAGAGTGCACGCAAAACGGCGGCGAGGTGCTGTGCATAACGCTTTCGGGCGCGCTCAGCGGCACCTATTCTTCGGCCGTGCGTGCCGCGTCGGCATTTGGCAACGCCGTGCGCGTGGTGGATTCGGGCACCGTGAACGGCGGCTTGCACCTTTTGGTGGACGAGGCAGTCAATATGTTGGTGGGCGGCCTGGGCCTAGAAGAGATCTGCCGCAATCTCGAAGAACTCAAAAGCAAGATAAACACCGTGTTCACCGTGGAGTCGCTCGAACCGCTGCGGCGGGGCGGACGATTGGTGGCCAGCAAGGCGGCCAACACCACGCTCAACACGCGTCCTATTTTAACGCTTGTGGATCATATCCAATTGGTGGGCAACGCGCGCGGCATAAAACAGCGCGTGCAAGCGTTGGCGTCCGCTTTGCCCGACACCACGCGCCGTATCTTTTTGATGAAGTCGGAGGGCGCCGACACCGCGCAAGTAGAGGCGGCGCTAGCCGCGCGTTTCCCGCACATAAAGATCCATTTGCGCACCGTAGGCCCCGTGCTTACCGTGCATTTGGGCGAGGGCGCCATGGGGGTTGCCTACATCAGCCGTTAACGGGAGAAAGCCATGCAAACGGAATACACCGTGAAAGCTTGCGGCAAAGTCAATTTGTCGCTCAACATTACGGGCGTGCAAAACGGCATGCATGTGTTAGACAGCGTAACGGCGTCGGTGGATATTGCCGATACCGTTGCCGTACGGTTTCGTCGCGACGGCAAGATCGCCGTTCGGTTCGTGCCCGCAGAGGACCAAGCCTTTGCGCCGTTTGAAACGCAACAGATCGGAGAGAACAACACCGTTACCAAGGCGGTGTTGTTTTTGCAAAGGTTTTGCCCCGATCTGGGCGCGGACGTCACGGTGCGAAAGGGCATACCGTTGGCGGGCGGCTTGGGCGGGTCGAGCGCCGACGCGGCCGCCGTTTTAGCTGCCGCGCAACAAGCGTTGCCGCAAGTGGCGGGCAACGCGGCGATGGTGCACGAGTGCGTGGCCATAGGCAGCGACGTGCCCGTGTTACTGCACGGCGGCGGCGTGCGCATGCAGGGGATCGGGCAACAACTGCAAGCGGTGCCCGTGCCCGTCTTGCACTTGGCGATCGCGCACGGCACGCAAGGCGTTTTGAGTAAAGACGCGTATCGCGTGTTCGACGAGATGTATGCGCAAAAACGATTTTGTCCCACCGATACGCAAGCGTTGTTGCGCGCGTTGCAAAGCGGTTGCGTGCAAGAGATCGCGCCGCACTTGCAAAACGCGCTCGAACGCCCTGCGTGCGCGCTGTGTCCGTCGCTATCCGATACCTTTGCGGCCGTGCGCGATACGGGCGCGGCGGCCGTGTTTTTAACGGGTTCGGGCAATTGCTGTTGCGGCTTATATGAAAGCGCGGCGGCGTCTGCGGCGGCGGCGGCGCAATTGCGGCGGCAAGGCCTTTTTGCCACGGCCGCCCGCGCCGGCGCGATCGAATAGATTTCTCCGCTCGCTCCGCTCGGTCGAAATGACAGAGGAAGAAAAGGCCGTCGAAATGACAGCAAAGAGGCGAGGCGTTATCGCCCCGAGCCATGCACTCATACTGCATTGTCACCCCGGGTCGTGTGCCTACACAGCACTGTCACCCCGAGCGCAGTCGAGGGGTCTACCCGTTGCAATAAGAAGAAAAAGATTTCTCCGCTCGGTCGAAATGACATGGCGATAGCCATGTCACCCCGAGCGCAGTCGAGGGGTCTATCCATATCCCCCCCCCACATAAAAAAACACGGTCGTACGCATAAATACATGTATAAAAACGCCACAAAGGGCGATAATCGGTATGCACGGATGTGCTACCGATTTTTTAATACAAGGAAGGCAAAAAGCATGCGAACGAAAATATGTTGTTGGGCGATAATTCTTTTGGCGGCAACGCAAATATTTTGCGGTTGCGGCGGCAATACTAATGCCGAGGAAAAACTCTTGCGCATATACGTGCGCGCCGATTCCGACGCGGCGGCGGCGCAAGCGGTGAACGCCCAAGTGTCGGCGGCGGTGGCCTACTACCTAAACGGTGAGCTGGAGAACTGTCGCACGTATGCCGAGGCCTATGCGGCGGTGCGCGCGCGCACAAACACGGTGGCGCACATTGCCGACGGCGTGTTGCGTGCCAAGGGGTACGGCTACGGTGCCAAGGCCGCGCTCACGCATATATCGGCGCAAAGCGGCGAATGCGACGCGCTCATTGTGCGGCTGGGCACGGGCAACGGCGACGATCGGCAGAACGTGCTGTATCCCGTATCCGCCGATACGTCGGCAAAAGACGGCGCGGTGTATAAATCGCTGATCGCCGAGATCATCGGAAAAAGACTATAAGGAGAAACCATGAACAAAAGAAGAAATTTGTGTGTGTTGGCATTGGCGCTGTTGTTGGCGATAGCGTCGTTGGGCGGCCGGGCGGCAAGCAGTACGGCCGACGCGGCGAATATCGTGAAAGGCGATACCAAGGAAAATATCCGTATCGTGCAACAGCGGCTCAAAGAATTGGGATACTACACCATCAAAGTGGACGGTATCTGGGGCAGTAAAACGCTGTCGGGCGTCAAGCGCTTTCAGCGCGACTACGGCTTGGTGGCCGACGGTATTGTGGGTTCGCGCACCGAAAAGGCGTTGGGCGTAACGCTCAAGTCGAGCGGCGGCGGCACCACCACGTCGAACGCCGACCTCAACTTGTTGGCGCGTTGCGTATACGGCGAGGCGCGCGGCGAGCCGTACACGGGACAAGTGGCGGTGGCCGCCGTTGTGTTGAACCGCGTACGGAGCAGTAAGTTCCCCAATTCGGTGTCGGGCGTGATCTATCAGTCGGGCGCGTTCACCGCGGTGGCCGACGGGCAGATCAATCTGTCGCCCAACCAATCGGCCTACAACGCGGCGCGCGACGCGCTCAACGGTTGGGATCCCACCAACGGTTGCCTTTACTATTACAACCCCGCCACGGCCACCAGCAAGTGGATATGGAGCTTGAAAGTGGAGTTAAAGATCGGGCGGCACAACTTTGCCCGCGGCTGACGAGGACGTATAACGGTCGCAGTATGCCGCCGTTTGCCCCAAGCAAAATAGGAGAAATTATGGAAAGACAGAGAGAAACGCAAAAAAAGAGAGGTTGGCTTATAACGTCGGTGTCGCTCATGCTGTTGTCGGCATGCTTGATGACGTCGCTTACCTTTGCGCTGCTGCACAACAGCAAAACGCAACAGGCGGTGGAGCGAACGCACGAGCAAAACCTATACGAGTTGGGCGACAATCTCACCAACGTGGAAATAAACCTATCCAAGTTGATGGTGGCGCCCGACGGACAATATGCCGCGGTGTTGCTCACCGATATCTACAGCAGCGCGCTGGCGGCCGAAAAGGCGCTCGCCTCGTTGCCCGTGGATTGGCACGCCGCCGAGGACGCGGCCGGTTTTCTCAACCGCGTGGCCGACTTTGCGGCATGTTACCAAAAGGCGTTGGTGGGCGGCCGTTCGGGCAAAGGGTTTGCCGGCAACGTGGAAGACATGTATGTTACCGCGCGGCAATTGAATGCCGAGATCGGTAACAGCGTGGCTTTGGTGGCGCAAAACAAGTTGGATATTCGCAAGATCACGTCGGCCAAGCCGTATAACTACCGCTACCGCGCGGGCGAGAGCATTGCGCACAACTCGGTGGAATACCCCGAAATGATCTATGACGGGCCGTTTTCGGACGGCCGCACCGACGACGTGTACCGTTTGTTCGAGGGCGCGCCCTACGTAACGCTCGATGAGGCCAAAGAGATTGCGCTGTCCGTTTTGCCCGAATGGCAAAATAAGCGGGTGCAGAGCGTGGGCAAGTCGGAAAAAGAACCGCTGTACGAAATAACGGTGTCGAGCGACAACGGCAACGCCTATATGAGCATCGGCGAGCACGGCGGCAAGGTGGTGAACTTTACGGCGTGGCGCGATATGGGCAACGTGATGCTCGGGGAGGCGAGCGCCAAAGCTTGTGCCAAAGATTTTGCCGCGCGGCTGGGGTACGACGTGGAACCCGTTTGGTATTTGGCAACGGGCGGCGTGGCCTACGTTAATTTGGCGCCTATCGAAAACGACGTGGTGTTATATACCGATCTCGTCAAAGTGAAAGTGGCGCTCGATAACGGCGAGGCGCTCGGATTAGAGGCCAAAAATTATTGCCTTAACCACACGCAACGCGATATGCGGCTTGTCATGAACCGCGCGGCCGTGCCCAAACTGATAGACGGTCGCTTGCAACTGAACAACGTGCGCGGCGCGCTCATTCCCTTAGAGGGCGGCGAGGCGCGGCTGTGCTACGAGGCGGCGTGCGAATACAAGGGGTTAGACTACTTCGTGTATATCGATGCGGTAACGGGCGAAACGGTGCAGATCTTGCGCACGGTAGACAGCGACCAAGGCAGCATGGTGATGTAAGCATATTGACAAAATCCGCGCAACTGTGATATAATGGTACAGATCCTATCGAAAAAGAGGAATTTGTACCATGCTACATAATGACGAGGCGGACGAACTGTCCGTCCTGCAAAAACGGTTTATCCCCGTCAATATCATAACGGCGGCGCTGTCTGTCGTGGCGGCGCTGTCGCTACTTCTTATGCCCTTTCTCACGGTGGATATGGGGCGCATGTTAGATGCGGTGATCGCCCAAGCGGAGCAAGAGCAAGAGAAAGGCGCCGCGGCGGCGTACGCAACCGAGAACGAAGAGGACAACGCCGACGGCGGGGAAGGAAACGATCCGTCGGGCGACCAAACGGACGGGAACACGAGCATGAGCGAAATAGAAGTTCTCGAAATGATGCGCGACGAGCTGGATATAAAAATAGAATTAAAGCCGCTCGAATTTGCGCGCGTGGCGCAAATGAAAGGCGATGCGTTGCAAGACTTGCTGTTGACAAAGCTTTCTATGGATAGACTGACGGACTTTGTCAAACGCTTGACGGCCAACGTGGCGGTGAACGTCATTCTCGAAACCGAGGCGGGCGACAAATTGCGCGAACAAGACGTGGACGCGGTGCTCGACGCCATTCAAAAAGCGGAAAGCGGCGACATAGAAGGCGCGCGCGCGGATATGGACCAAGCCGTGCAAGCGGCCGCGCTTGACATGGGCGTGGAATGGACGGCGACGCAACAAGACAAATTCAACGAATACTTCGATAAAATGATCGGAAAGGGCACCGATCAAACGGGTAGCTTTTCCATGGAACACATGGTGGTAAACATCGCGTCCGAAAATCTGGGCGATGAGGTAACGGGCGAATTGCATACCTATGAAGACCTGATAAACGAGATGTTTGCGCCCATGCGCAATAAATTGCAGTCGGCGGGCAATGCGGTGAGCGCGGCGTGTTGGGGCGTGTTCGGCTTGTTGGCTTTTCCCGCGTGCATGTGGGCGTTGTTGGCCATATTGTCTTTGGCGCACGTCTTTATGAAAAACAAAACGTTTTTAACGTGGTATGTGAAATGGACGGGCGGCTGGCCGTGCTTTATCTTCTTTGTGGTGCCCTTTCTTGTCGGTAAACTCGTGAGAAAATCGGCGAGCGCCGCCACCTTTATGTCGGCGATCGGCACCACCACGTGGATATGCGGTCTGTGCTTTTTGGCGCTTGTGCTTTTAAGTTGGTTTTGGCTGTATCCCGCCCGCCGCAAGATCCGCCGTTTGCGCAGAGAATTGCGCTGAAAAAAGCAGAAAACATTGTAGCGTTCGGATAAAAAACGCGACGGTCGCTGGGGCGATCGCCGCGTTTTGTTTAGGTGTCGGTGCGTTCGAAATATATTTCGCTGCTTTCCTGTGTGAGCAGTTGCGCCGCTTTTTTGGGGTTTTTGAGTTTTGCCTTAACGGGCGGTTTTCGGTAAGCGCACGCCATCCAGTGTTTGGGCGCTTGGAATTTGGCTGTTTGGAGCGGCACCTCGTTAAAAGCATACGCGCCTATGCGTTGCAAACTTGCGGGAAATTCTATTTCTCGCAAACTTTTGCACCCCGAAAAGGCCCATTCTCCAATGGTTTTCACGCCCGCGCCCAAATGCACCGATTGCAACTGCGCGCAGTCGGTAAACGCGTTGTTTCCTATAACGCGCAGCGTGTCGGGCAATTTTACCGTTTGCAGTCGGGAAAAATCGTAAAACACGAAATCGCAGATCTCTTCCACGCCGCGCGGCAACACAATGCGGGTAGCGCCCGAAGTTTCCATAAACGCGCCCATGCCGATGATCTTGATATTGTCGGTGTTCGGAATGCGTTCGGGATCCAACCCGAACACCAGCCTGCCCTCTGTGCCGTCTATGATACAGTCGTTTTGCGAATAGTAGCGTTTGTTGCCTCGCGCCACGGTGAGTTTTCGCAAGTTGTGGCAGTCGGCGAACGCGCGCCCGTTGGCTATGCGCGTGATAAACGCGGGCAGTTCGAAACTTTTCAAACCGTCGTGCCCCGCGAGCGCACCCTCGTGTAAAACCGTTACGCTGCCGTCGTCGGGGATCTCGAACGTTTCCAGCGTTTGCAAGAGCGCTTTTTCTTGCGTGTCGATCAAGCAGCCGTTGCGGAATACGAATTTTTTGTTTTGGGGGTGTATGTCTATTTTTTGCAGTCGTTCGTTGTAGCCAAAGGGCGCCGACCCTATGACCGCTACGTTTTTGCCGATAAATACGCTTTCGAGATTTTCGCAAAAGGTAAACGCCTCGTCGCCGATCTCTTGCACGCCGTCGGGAATGATCGCCTCGCGTATGGCGCAACCGTTAAAAGCCGAGTAGCCTATTTTTCGGAGCGACGCGGGCAGAGCAAGGGAGGCAAGCCGCTCGCAGTTGGAAAACGCGTCCGATTGTATCTCGGCAAGATGATCGGAAAACGTCACGTTTTGCAGATTTTCACAGCCGTAAAAAGCGCTGTCGCCCACCTTCACAACGTCGGGCGACATTTTCAACTCTACGAGGTTTTCGTTGCCGTAAAAGGCAAATTCGTCTATAGCGGACACCCCTTGGGGAATATGCACGGTTGCGTCGTTGCCGCGGTATTTGACAAGCACTCCGTTTTGGATATCGAATGCGTCCATGGTTTTTTTCGGCTCCTTACGGTTTTATAACAGTATACCATACGCGCCCGAAAAAGACAACCGCGCGCCCGTGTCTTTTATACACAAAGTTTTTGCGTATGAGTGCTTTCCTTGTTCCCGTATGTAAAAAAATATGGTAGTAAATCACAAAAAATATGTGTTATGCTGTAGTAGCATTCAATGTGCTTACAGCGCACCTATGGTTCCAAAAGAAAAATTGCGAGAGGTTTGCGCGTGACGAGAGCCGAGCTGAAACAAATACTGAAAGATTATGCGGTCATACGGGATTCCGTTGAAAAAGGCAATACGTTTGTTGTGATCAAACGATATCGCAGTAAGTTGCCCGTGCAATTGCCGCCATGGGTAAGCGGCGTTCGGCGCGGCATAAGCGAGCTGTTGAAAACCGAATGCGACACGGTGCGAGAGATCATAAAGCTTTCGTATTTCAAGGGTTGCAAAGACAGAGAAGTGATCATGCGATTGCCCGTATCGGACAGCGGATACTATAGGATCAAGCGGTATATCGAAGAAAAAATATACGAGCTGTGCATCGTTTACGGGTATGTGTCCGAACAAGATATATTGCGAAACGGGATATGAAAAAGGGGGAAAGTATGCAAAAAGAGATCGAAAAGCGTATCAACGAGTCGGCGGAGCGAGAAATACGGTTGCAAGGCAACGTTTCGTTTACCTTGGATAAGAGCAATACGTTCACGGTGGGGCGGCTATGCGTGAAAGGCATTGTGACCGTAACGCGCTCGGACATTATCATCGACGGCAGCAACGCGCAGATCGACGTGCACATAAACGACTGCACCACAAGCGATTGGAGCTTGTTTTTTATCCACCCCGCGGCGAGAAACGTGCAATTTCGCAATATGCATATTTGCGTTTATATTCAAAATCCCACGCACAGCACGCGCATGTTTTCGCTGATATACAACACGTCGTACGGATTGAAAATAGACAACTGCAACATAGAAGTCGTGTCGGATAAGCAGTTGAATATTTGCGGCATTTACAACAACGGCAATTTGGATACGCACATGGATACGCGCGCAGACAATCTGGTTTTGTCTGACAGCACGGTGTGCGTAGATTGCCGCGCCGAAGAATTCGAAAAAGAGTGCGCGGTATACGGACTGTATAACTATTTGGCAAACAGCATATCGGTGCAAAACACGTTTATCTACGCCACGAACAAAGGCGACGGCGCGCGTCAAAAAGCGGTGGGCATTTACACGAACGGACGGTTCGGCAGATTTACGGGCAACAACATAAAGGCCAACGCGTCGCACAACGAAGGGCGCGAAAAAGAACGGGCGCATGCTTTCGGGTTTGTGAACGAGGGGCTGTATTCGGTGATCTCGGGAAACAACTTGGTGGGCGAATGGGCGGGCATGAGCGTGGGGCTGGAAAACCGCGGCGAATACGCCATGATCGAGTGCAATAAGATTTTGGCCACGCACACGGTGTGCGGCAGAAGCGTGCGCAGTTATGCCGACAAGTGCCATATTATCGGCAACGTGTTAACGTCTACCAGTAGAAACGCGCGGCTCATAGAGCACAACGCCGGCAGTTGTATAATCGCTAAAAACATGCTGGAAGTGCTGATGGTGCAGTCGGAATGCCGAAGCGGTTGCGGTATTTATGCGTTGGGCGAACGGTGCCGCGACAATATGATCGCGGAAAACATGATACACAACGTTGCCGATTGCGGCATCTTCGCCGATCGAACGGCGGGCATGATCGTAAACAATAAAGTTGTTTCTTATCTCGAAACGGTGGTGCAAGCGGGTAGCGAAAACAAGCATTTGCTTGCGCGCTTAGACGAGAAAAATATACAAAACATTGCGGAATAGGAGGGGGATATGGAAGAAGTGTCGGTGGCACTCAGGCAGTACGGGTTGGAAACGGTTTTGCTCGCGCTTGCGATCAATCTTTGCACGGCGCTGTGCAAGATACCTATCAAGATGCTTGCGCGTAAGGCAAAAGACAGCGTGAATATCACGCGGTTTATCGTTTTTATGCCCGTTGTGCTCGGATTTATCTTGGCGCTGTGTTATGTGAAATGGTTTGCGCGCGGCGCGATCTTAAACAAAAACTTTTTGCAGCTGTGGCTGACCGCAAGCAGTTTGAGTCTTACGTTTTATGCCGTGACCGAAAAGCTTTTCCCTGCGAAAAGCAAAGCGTCGGACAAAGCCGCGGCGCAAGCGAGCAAGGATCTTATCGATACGATCGCGGCGGGCGTTGCAAAGGCGGATACAAACGAGGGACAGCCCGTTTCGCCGCAAAAGATCGTGTTAAGGGGGCATAAGCAACATGAAACTGAGGAGTAATCCGTATAGCGGAAAACTTGTGGTGTTCGAGGGGACGGACGGCGCGGGCAAAACCACGATGATCGGACTGACGGAAACGTTGCTGCGAGAGAAAAAGGGCGCGGAAAACGTGCTCACGGTAAAACAGCCTACCGACCTTTCGCGCAAAACAAGACTGTTTCAGAAAATGATGTACTGCGAAAACCACGCGGAAATAGACTACAGAGCCGTGCAACTGCTCACGATGTCCGACCGCATACAGCACGGATATGAAACGATCGAACCGGCTTTGCACGCGGGCAAAACAGTGATCTGCGACCGCTATGTGTTCACCTCGCTTGCCAATATGCTGGCGCGCGGATACAAAAAGGAAACGTGGTTTTTTCAAGCGGCAAAACATTTGTTGCGTCCCGATGCGGCATTTTTGGCGTATGTGCCGCCCGAACTTGCCTTGCGGCGCATAAAGAGCCGTCCGAGCGAGTGCGATAGGCATTTAGACGAAAACTTGCTGATAAACGTGGCGGCGCAGTTCAAAGCCATGGTAAAGCGGGAAAAGTTCACGGTGCTTTCTACGGCGCTCGCGCCCGAAACTGCTTTTGCGGCGGTGGAGCGCACGTTGCAAACAAGAGGGATATTGTGATGGAGCAAGAAAATTTACGGTATATAGGCAGCGTTCTCCAAGGCGAACGGCCGACCGCCCGACCCGATTGGTGGGAAACGCTCGGCTTTTTACAGTGCCATAAAATCGCGGGCATGTTTTATAAAAAGGCAATCCGATTGTCGTTGGCGTTGCCGCACAAAATAGAACGCATTTTGCAAAATATATTTTATGCGCAAGCGCGCAAAGCAAAGCACATGCGATCATACCTTGGGGAGTTGGCGCAAACGCTGTGCCGCAAAAACGTGCCGCACGCGATCTTGAAAGGGAGCGCGTTGTGCAACGTGCAAATAAACGGCATAGAGATCTATGCCGACGGAGAACGCGTATCCAACGATATAGACGTTTTGGCTATGCCCGAAGATCTGGATGCGGTATGCGCGGTTTTGAAAGATTTGGGGTATGTGCAAGGCGTGTACGACCGCGAAACCGATACCGTGCGTCCGTTTGCCCGCGCGGAGATCTTGCGCCGCCGCCTAAACCGCGGCGAAGTGGCGCCCTTTGTAAAGCGCACGGATAATGCGGAATTTCCTTTTATGGAAATAGACGTTAATTTTTCGCTCGGCAATACGCCGGACGACGGCGCGCCATTACTGCGGGAAATGGTGCGCACGGCAAAACTTTATAGCGGCAAAATAGAACTATGCACGCTTACGCCCGAAATGTTTTTTTTACACCTTATCATGCACCAATACAAAGAAAGCTGTTTGTATTTTGCGGTAGAGCGGGGCAAAGATTTGGACGCGTACAAGTTGGCGGATATTTTGTACGTGTATAAAGCCGTTGCGGCGCGCATGTCGAATATCTTGGAGATCGCGCAAAAGTTCGGCGTGATACACCGCGTCGGCGCGGTGTTGCGGCAAGTCGGCGAGTTGTTCGGCGACCAAGCCGTTTTGCAAACGGCCAAAGAATGCGGCGATGCGCAACCGCGCGTGATCGATTACGCCGCCAAAAAAGAATATGTGTGGCAAGGCGGCATACGAGAAAGGTTGAGCGCGTTCGACGCCATGCGATTTTTGCGGGAGGTGTGAGATGATCTTAAAAAAAGAATTGGCCGACGCGCCGGGGCTGTCGTGCGTGGAAAAATATTTTATATCGTGGCTTTCGCGGTTTACCGATATAAAAAAATTATACGGCAGTGCGTTTGTAAGTCTTGCGCAAGTGTTCGGCGATTTTTCCCGCGGCGCAACCTATCAATATTACGGGTATTTGCCGAGATTGCAAGAAGTGGCGGAAGAAAACGGCATGGTAACGCATACATATCGCCCTTGTTCGGCCGCCGACGCCATGGAAATTTTGCGTAGCGCGTCCGACGATACGCTTTGTCTTATGCGCGTGAACACGGCGTTTTTTACCCGTTTTAAGCGCGCATCTTGGCGCGAAGACCATTATGTGTGCGTAAACGGAGATTTGGAGTGGATAAACGAATACCCGCTCTCTAACGGAATATTCACCGCAGAACGGTTCAAAGAAGTGTTCGACGGCGCGCTGTGTTTGTATGTGGCGCAAGACGTAACGGCGGACGTGCCCGACGGCGTAACCGATGCGTTTGCGACGCAAAATTGCACGGTAGACAAATTTCCGTTCGGGTTAAACAATTTGGAATGGGCGATCGGCGTATTGCGTGTCACGCGCAAGCGCATGGCCGTATTTTTCGAAAACAACCGACAAGTCGCGCAAGCGCTCTGCGAGGAGATCGAACTGCTTGACAAAGTGTTTTTCGACATACGAATGCGGCAACTGAAAGAAAAGAAAGGGGAAAAGACGGATAAAAGCAAAGCGCATGCCGAGCTGTGCGAAAAAATGCAAGACGTTATCGCGGCGGAAAAAAGAGCCATGGAGATGTTGAACCAATGACGAGCAAAGAAATAGCCCGACAGATCGTGCAGATCGCATTTGAAGTAACGGGCGCGGAACTGAACGAAACGGATACTTTGAAAGAGTGCGGCCTCGACAGTCTTTCGCTGGTGGCAGTGATCGCAGAGATGGAAGAACGGTTTGCCGTTGTTTTCACCGAAACCCAATTAGACCCCGCCGATCTGCAAACGCTTGCCGACCTTGTGCGCATAGCGGAGCAGCACGTATGACGCTGTGGCAATATCTCAAGTCCCGAATGCAACCGTTTGCGGATAGAGTGGCGTTTGCGCGCTCGCAGATCACCTATGCGGATATATTGCATTTGGAATGTTTGCCGCGCGGCAAACAAAAACTGCGTTTGTGCGAGGGGAACACGCGGGAAGAGCAAGCTTTGGCTATTTTGCGGTGCATTGCCGAGGGCGACGCGGCCGTGCCCATCACCAAAGAATACGGCGATACAACGTGCGCGGCGATACAAAAATTCGTGCAAGAAAATCGCGCCGATACAACCGATCTGGCGTTTGTCATGTTTACGAGCGGTACCACCGGCAAGCCCAAGGGCGTTATGCTCACGCATGAAAATATTTGCACGAATTTGGAATATATTCGCTCGTATTTTCGGTTGGAAGAATGCAAAAAAATTTGCATTGCAAGGCCGCTCGTGCACGTCGCCGTTTTGGTGGGCGAGCTGCTGTGCGCCCTCTGTTGCGGCGTAACGGTGCATTTTTACGAAGAGGCATTCATGCCCAAGCGGTTGATCGCCTATTGCGCGGCAAACGATATCCACGTTTTATGCGGCACGCCCACGCTGTATCGCGCTTTGGCGCGCGCGCGAACGGCGGACGAATTTCCCGTAAAGATCGCGGCGCTGAGCGGGGAAATATTGCGCGAGCAAGCAGCGCGCGAGATAGCCGCGGCGTTTCCGCACACCCGTTTTTATAACGTGTACGGCCTTACCGAGCACAGCCCGCGCGTGAGCGCTCTGTTGCCGCACGAATTTCGTGTCCGCCCGCACAGCGTGGGCAAAACCATTGGCAACGTGCAAGTAAGATTGCAAGACGGCGAGTTGCTCGTAAAGTCGCCTTGCGTTATGAAAGGGTATTTGGGCGACGAAGAAAGGACGCGCGCCAAGGTGCAAGACGGTTGGCTGCATACCGGCGACCGCGCGCATTTCGACCCCGACGGCTACCTATACATCGACGGCAGAACAGACGATATGATCATTCGCGGCGGTATCAACGTGTATCCCGAAGAAATAGAGGCGGCGGCGTGCCGTCATGCGGGCGTGCGCGACTGTGTTGTAAACGGGCGAGAAAGCGAGAACGGAACGATCATCCGTTTGCAATACGAGGGGACGATCGGGCCGAATGAATTGCGCAAATTTTTGTTGCAACAATTAAACCCCAATATAGTGCCCGCTACGATAGAACGCGTGCAAACGTTGGCGCGCACGCCGAGCGGCAAGAAGGTGCGAATATGAAAGAAAAAATAACGGCGATATTGCAAAACGCATGCGCTCTGCCCGAAGAGATCTCACAAGAGAGCGAACTGAAAACGTTGAGTTTAGACAGTCTGTCATTTGTGGGCGCAATCGTGGAACTCGAACGCGAATACGACATAGAGTTCGAGCCCGACGAGCTTGCCGTGTCGGAATGGATCACGGCGGGCGACGTGATCCGTGCGGTGGAAGAAAAATGCAAAAAAAAGTTTTGAAAGGAATAACAACGTTTAACGACTGTTGGTTCAGAACGTGTTACTATCATCAGTTGATGGCGGGGTTGAGCTATTTCGGCGTGCCCGCCGAATATTCTATATTCGATTTTACCACGGAGTTTCGAACGGGCAACGCAAAAGGCGATTATTCGCACCGCGCCAAAAACGTGCTCGACGAGAACGAGTTCGAAGAGCTTACCGGTGTGCGCACGCAAAAGAGCAACGCGCAAGATATTGTGCCTTTTCTCACGCAGTGTATCGGGCGCAACCGTCCCGTTATCGTGGGGCAAGACAACTACTATATTCCGTACCGTTCGGAGTTTCAAAACGAGCACGGCGCGCATTTCGTGCTTGTGTTCGGCTACGACCTCGGCGAGAAAACTTTTTCTTTAATAGAACATTCGTTTGCGTCGGGGTTGGATTTTTGTCCGCGGCAAGTGCCGTTCGATTACGTTGCGCAAGCGTATCAAGGGTTTTGCGAGCATTGCGTGCATTATACATGGTCGGTAGAACAGCTATTAAGGTGCGAAAATAAGATAACGTTTGCGCGGCGGCGCGAACTGATAAACAAACTGTGCGAACCGTTGCACCGCGTGCAACTCGGCGACTATTTGCAATTATACGAAGTATTACGCGAAACGGACGTTGCCGACATGGCAAGAACAGTGGATACAAGCATACATTTGGCGCGGTATTTGCGCGCGCGCATGTTGCAATACGAGCAGTACGGCGCCGCAAAAGAGATAACGGCGCCGCTCGAAAAAGTATGGCAGTGCGCCTTTTTCATGCAAGGCGTGGCAATGAAAATAAATCATCTCAAGTGCACCGAGCTTTACCGCTCCAAAGCCGTGGAAGACAAACTGCGCGTTATGAAAGAGCAAGCGGCCCATTTCGAAAAGGCGGTGCGCCATCTATGAGATATATAAACATTTCCGCGTATTGCAACGCCAAGTGGATCACCGACGGGAACGACGGCACGGAAGGGATCGAACGCGCGGTGTTCCATGAAAAATATTTGACGGACGGCAAAATAGAGGGGAGCGGCTATTCGTTTTTACCGCCCAAGCGCGGCAACGACACAATCCGATGCAAGGGGCAGCGCATAAAAGTGGAAAACGGCGCGGGCGTCGCCGAACTTGCCATTGCCTATTTTGCCGTGTACGGGTTGTTTATAGAACCCATACGATTGGAATACGAGAGCGGACGGACGGAAGAAGTAACACTCGGTTTCAAAGACCATTTGTGGGTGTTTGTGGAATATTCGCATAGAGGGTGGACCGATCTGCGCAAAAACGAGCCGTGCGGCGAAAAGGTATTGGAATTTTTCTATCCGAGAGACGGAATAGACATGCGCGGCGCGGTGTGGGCGCACTGCGTGCCGCTCGCAAAGGGCGAAAAACTCGCGGCGGTATTGTTGCCGGACAACGAGTTTGTCAATATATGCGGTTTAACGCTGAGGGATTGAAAACATGGAAGTGATGGCGGCTATCAAAAACAGAACGTCGGTGCGCGCTTACGAAAACGCGCGGGTGGAAAAGGAAGACGTGGAAAAGATCATGGCGGCGGGCACAATGGCGCCCAGCGGCAAAAACGGACAGCCTTGGCGTTTTGCCGCGGTGCACCAAGACAAAGAACTGCTCCGAAAAATAGCGGCGTGCACGGTGTACGAAAACTTTGTAAGCCGCGCCGACTGCCTTATTTGCGTGTTTATGGATAAGTGCGAAAGCTACCACTACATAAAAGATTGCCAAGCGATCGGCGCGTGCATACAAAACATGTTGCTTGCGGCGGAGGCGCTGGGGCTAGGTGCGTGTTGGATAGGCGAAATACTCAACCGCGACGGGGCGGTAAAAAAACTGTTGCGCATAAATAACCGCTACGATCTTATGGCGGTGATAGCGGTGGGGCACAAAAGCGGCCGAGAAGAAAAGGGCGCGCCGCGTAAACCGCTACAAGACGCATTGCTGTTGTATCAATAAATTTTCATAGGGGATTGCCTTGAAAATATAAAAAACAAAAAGTATAAGGAGAAAAGAAAATCATGGGAATTATCAAAATGAAAGACAAAAGCATTGATGCCGCCATGGACGCGGCCATCGAGCAAAGCGCGGACGCGTTGCAAGCAAACGCGGCAAACCTATCGCAAATGCAAGAGGCGGAGCCATATGAAGATCCCGCCATACGGTTTGAGGACGAAACGCAAACGGACGAAAAGTCGCGGTTATTTTATTATAACAACGGTACGGCAAAAAGCGTGATAAGCGCCGCGCCCGTAAACTTTTTCGACGAGCAAGAAAAAGCATGGAAACGAATAGACAATACGCTCGAAGACAAGGGCGACGTGTATGTTACCAAAGCGGGCGCGTGCAAAACCGAAATCGCCAAAGCGCACGTGAAAAAATCGGTAAAGGTGCAAAAAAAGGATAAAGAGATCGCGTGGACCTTTCTCGGAAAGCAAAGCGCGGCCATGCCTTGCGCGCTTTCGGCGCAAAGCGCGCCGGCGGTAACTTCGGTGTTGCAAGTGGAAAACAAAGCTGACCAAGCAAAAAGTTACACGTTGAGCCGCGCGGTGTATGAAAACGCCGAAACGCAAACGGATATAGAATATTGCTTGCACGGCAACGGCGTTAAAGAAAACATTATCGTCAAGGAAAAAAGCGACGAATACCGCTATGTGTTCGCGCTCGACACCAAAGGCCTCCAAATGCGTCTGTCGGAAGACAACACGCAAATCGAGTTGTACTCGGACGAAAAAACGGAATTTGTCATACCCGCGCCGTATATGTTCGACGCCAACGGCGCAACGAGCGACGAAGTGTTTTACGAACTCGATCCGACGAGCGCCGACGGCTACGCTTTTGCCGTGGTGGCCAACGCCGAATGGATAAACGCCGACGAGCGCGCGTTGCCGGTCACCATAGATCCGCAGATCGTGACCGACACTTCGCCGCTTATCACCAAGCGAACGCAATACCGCTATCGCATAGGTTCGAGTTATTCGAGCTACAGCAGTTGGTACGATACAAGCGAGGATGTAATCCGCGTAAACAGTTCCAATGGCATGGAATATCGTACGCAGATAACGGTAAAACGCAGTTATCTCAAAACGTTGAATAACCGTATATCAAGTGTAAAACTGCTACTTTCTCCTACGCTGTCGAACAGCGGCTATCTGTATATAGACAACCAACGCACTTATTATAACACCGCAAGCGGTAAGCTGACAATCAATTTGACTTCACGGTTTAAGAATACGAACAACGATTTTTCGTTTTGGTTGGAACCGATTTCCACTGCGTTTGTTTTTTCTATGAGCGCCGTGCCGCCCGTGTTTGAAGTAGAGTATTTGACCAACGAAAAGAGCAAGCCTTGCACGCGTAAATTTGCGCTTTCCGAAACGGTAGGGGGCATTTTCGACGTGCCGACGGGCGAGTTGAACGCCGAGGCGGCGCTATCGTCGGGCGACGGGTTGACTGTGCCGTACGGAATTACGTTGGTGCATAAAGCAAGCGCCGAAAATTTCAATTGCGGCAACGGGTTTCGTCTCAATCTACATGAACGGCTCCAAAAAAATTCGGATGATGCGATAGACGCCAACTACGTATATACCGACGTTTACGGAATGCAACACGGTTTTACGGAGAATTACTATCGGTTGAATGAAAGCAACAACAAAGTTGCGGTGGATAAAAAGAGCGTAACGGTGCAAACGGACGGCACGCTTACGGATGAGGACGGCAATAAAGTGTTCAAAGAAGAATTGTCCGACACGGGTTGGAAAGCGTCTACCAAACTCGAAGGCGTGGAAAACGTAGAACTTTTCGAGCAACGGCAAAACGAGATCAAGCAACTCGAAGAACAGATAGAAGCTTATGAAAATATGTTCGATGAGTATGTTTCCACCACTTGTGAGGGGACGATCCGTTACTACTTAAAATACTTTTATGCCAATAAAGTATTGTTTGATAGGTTTCTTTCCTACACAAATCGTTGCTATATTATGACGGAGTCGGAATCGTATAGTTTGTTGGGCATGCATTTGCAAACTCCGAAAAACGAGGCTATTGACTCGCAAATGAAGTACATGCGCAACAAAACCGATAAAAATATTAAGCAGCTGAAACAGTATTATAGAGAATACATCAACAGAAGAGACGAACTTAAGTTGCGCAAAAACAGTACGCCCGTAAACTATCTTACCAACGGTACGATCGTAAAAGGGTACAACGAAAAGGGCGATTTGGTTGCGATTGCGGACAGTTACCAAAACGCGGTCATGATCGAGCGCGACAAAAAAAATCGGATCGTAAGCATATACGACAACCAAGAGCATGCCATAACGTTTACCTACAACGGCAAAGGGCGACTGTCGGCGGTTACCGACGTGCGCGGCAAACGTACCGCGCTTGGCTACGATGCAAACGGCAATTTGCAAAAAATTACGTATGCCGACGGCAAAACGGTAACGTTCACGGCAACCGCGTCGCTGTTCACGCAAGTGCAATCGTCCGAAAAAGTGAAAACGGTGTTGGGGTATAAAGGCACGCGGCTTGCGTCGCTTACGCAAACGAGCACGACAAACGGTATTGCGCACGGTTCGGTAACGGTCGGAAACGTAACGCTGTCGGCGTTGCAAATAGAATACGGCGTCAACCAAACCACGGTGCGCGAAACGGCGGGCGCGCCGCGCGCGGAGCAGTACCAGTTCGATGCGAACGGCAACTGCAACTTATACTTGGCGGAAGAAAACGGCAAGGTGGTAAAAGCAGAGGAATACGACTATGAAAAATACGCGCGGGACAACACGAAGTATGCGAAAAAGGACACGCTGTATACAACGTCGCTTGCGCAATATTCGTTTGTGGCAGACGAATACGAGAACGTGACGCTGAACGCGTTTAACAACCCCACGCAACGCGCTACGGGCTGGAAAACAATTTATAAAGACGAAGCAACGGACAACCAAACCAAACAGCGGACAAGCACCGAGTACGTCTACGACGACAACCATTGCGTGATAGAAGAGCGCACGCGCACCGAAACGCAAAAGAACAGCGCTACCGAAGTTGTAACCGCCGTAACAAAGTATAGCTACAATGCGCAAGGCAGTGTGGTGCGGGTCGAAAACTACATAGAGGGGGAAGAACTAAGCGAGGGCAAAGCGATCGAAGAGACGGTATACGACCAAAAAGGGCGCGTAGTAAAGTCGTTTGCGTACAACAGTTTGGATAGCTCGAGCAAACTGTATAAAGAAAGCGAATACGACGAGAACGGCAAACCGATCGCCGAAAAAGACCAAACGGGCGAGAACAAAACAACGCTCGAATATGTGGATAATACAAACATAGTGCGCAGTAAGACCTTGCCCAACGGCAGTACGTTTGCATACGGATACAACGAAAGCGACGTCGTAACGGCCATAACGCAGAGCACCGCAGAGGGCGAAGAGAACAGCACGCAAACGGCGTATACGTGCGGCGCGGTCACTCAAGTGCAAAGCGGAAACAACACCGTGCGCTACGCCTACGACGGCAAACGGCGCAAAACGGCGGTAGAACTGAACGGCACGCAATACATGCGGTATACGTATGCGGATAACGTATCGGACGGCGGCAAAACGGTAAACAACGTTACGGCCAAGTTGTGCAACAACGATACGGTCGAAACAACAACGGACATGCAAGGCAACGTGTTGCGCATACGCTACAACGGAACGCCGCAAGTCACGGCGGTATACGATGAAATAGGCAAAGTGAAAACGCGCACGGACGGCGTAACGAACGTGACGGCAACCTATACCTACGATAAGCTCGACCGCGTGACGGGCATAACGGGCGGCGAGATCGGCGAAACGTATGTATATGACGAGTACGGCAACACGGCAAGCAAAAGGATAACGGTGAACGGCAAACAAACCGAATATGTGTATGCGTATAAGAACAACGCCGCCAAAGATTTAGAAAGCGTAACGGTGGGAGATATATGTGTTTCGCCCGCCACGGATATGTTGGGAAGAGCCACGGGCAAAACGATAACGGTGAACGGTGTAAAAATTGCCGAGGAGCATATATCCTACCGCAAAGCGGGCGACCATGCCACCGAGATGCCGAGCACGTTGCGTTTCGGCCACCGCATTCCGAGCGCCGCGCCCGCCACAGCTCCCGTCATCTCGGCTACCGCGCCCGCCACAGCCAATGTCAGCTCGACCGGAGCGGAGAGGTCTGTCATTCCGAGCGCCGCGCCCACTGCTGCCCCCGTCATTCCGAGCGCAGCCGAGGAACCGCAAACGCAGTTTGTGTATACCGACAGCATAAAGTATACCTACGACGCTTGCGGCAATATCTCCGCCGTGCACGAGAACGGCAAGCTTGCGGCGCGATACGAGTATGACGCATTGCAACGACTGACCCGCGAGGACAACAAACAACTCGGCAAAACCACGCTGTATGCTTACGACAACAACGGCAACATACTGTGCAAAAGAGAGTTTGCCTTTACGTTGCAAGAAAGAGCGCGGCTCGAAGAACGCGAAAGCACGGATATGCACTATGCCTATCAAGGGGACAGATTGCTCGGCTACGGCAATGAAACGTTTGCCTACGATATGCTCGGCAACCCCACGGTATACCGCGGCAAAACGTGCGCGTGGGAGAAAGGCAGACAGCTTAAATCGTATAACAACGTAACGTTTGCGTACGACGGGCAAGGCAGAAGAACGACCAAAGGAAATATAACGTACACCTACGATCACAGCGGCAATTTGCTTGCGCAAAGCAACGGCTTACAGTTTATACACGACCATAGCGGCGTAGCGGGGGTAGTATATAACGACGCGGAATATTTCTACCGTAAAAATGTGCAAGGAGACATTGTAGGAATAGTTGACAAAAGCGGCAAAAACATGGTAAAATATGTATACGATGCATGGGGGAACCATGCCGTAGAAGTGCTAGACAGCGCTTGCGCCGAACTTTCGCAACTAAATCCTTACCGCTACCGCGGCTACTATTACGATACCGAAACGGGTCTGTATTTCTTAAAGACAAGATACTACGACCCCGAAGTAGGCCGCTTTATAACGATTGACGGATTGCCCATGCTTTCCGCAAAAACGCTTAACGGCTTGAACTTGTACGCATATTGCGCCAACAATCCCATCATGGCGATAGACCCGCAAGGAACGAGTTTTTGGAGTTGGGTGAAAAAAGCTTGGAGCAATGTAAAAAGCGTAGCGATAAAAGCGGGTAAATTGGTAGCGGGTGCGGCATTGATGGCGGGCGGTTTGGCGTTTACGTGGGCAACGTTGCCTTTGGCGATGGGATTGCGGGGAGCGGGATTTTTAACGCAAGCGGGCGCGTCGATGTTTATGTACGGCGGATTCATGGCGGCGTCTGTATTCAATAGCGAAGTAAACGCCAATATGCAAGCGATAGGTTGGAATCCGTTTAACACGGATATAGATGCTGTTTTGGATGCGGGCAGAGTGTCCTTTTACAAGGGCGTGCCTGTAATAAGAGCAAATGTGGAACGTTCGGGAACATTTTTGGCAATAGTGTTGCAGAGAAACACCGTGGAGAATACACTTCGCCATGAATGGGGGCATACCATACAACAAGGTATTGTGGGACCGTTACGGTTTTTAACAACGATTGCTATAACTTCGTCAGCGCAATTGGGCAAAAATAAGTGGCCAGATAATCTATATTACGAGAGACCGTGGGAAATCACGGCAGACATTTTTGGCGGAGCAACAAGATTGCATGACCAACATGATATTAACGTAGGTTGGGGGTATTTGGCAACAGTAACATTTGCATGGTTATTTAGTTATTTCTTTTTATGCTAACAATTATAAGGGAGGGGAGGAATATTGAAAGGGAAAAAGCTGATTTTCTTATCAATCACGCTCAGCGTATTTGTGTTTTTAGTTGCTTGTGACCCTAGTGAGTATGAGCATAATTATGAAAATTTAATGGAACACGTAACGCAAGTTGCATTGATTGAATATGATAATCCGGCGGCAAAGGAGCTTTTTAACCAGAGAAACAAGGTTAAACCAATAAATGTTGAGAAGATTGTAGTTGTTGAAATCTTGCAAGAAGAACAAAAAAGTGATTTCTGCAAAACGTTTAGTGAAAGTTTGTTTATGAAGACATGGAGACATGAGGATTCACCCAACGGTTTGTGCATATGTTTGTTTTTTGATAACGGAAATTTTGAACTTGTGTCATTAGAAGTAGAATTTTCGGGAATATTCGATTCCGAAGGAAATGTTGTGGAATTCATCGGTTCGGGTTTATTATCAAAAAACTTTGTTGACTTTTTTGAAGCGTTAGATAAAAGGTAGAAAATAAATAGCTGGATTATCTTAAACCGAAAAGCGAACAACGTATAAGTAGTGCCATAGCAAAAATGACCAAAAGCCCGCGCTTATGTGAGCGCGGGCTTTTGCGTTTCGGTTATCGCATTCCGAGCGCAACCCGCCACAGCTCTGTCATTCCGAGCGCAGTCGAGGAATCTTAAACGCCGCTTATTCTAATATTAAGAGCGGGAGAACATGCAAGGGGTAAAATATCCATACTTGACAAAAAGGGACATGCGTGGTAAAATATGTATACGATGCATGGGGGAACCATGCCGTAGAAGTGCTAGACAGCGCTTGCGCCGAACTTTCGCAACTAAATCCTTACCGCTACCGCGGCTACTATTACGATACCGAAACGGGTCTGTATTTCTTAAAGACAAGATACTACGACCCCGAAGTAGGCCGCTTTATAACGATTGACGACTTAAGCTACATTGATCCCGAAACCATAAACGGTCTGAACCTTTACGCCTATTGCACCAACAATCCCGTAATGAACATTGATCCCAACGGTACTTGGAGTTGGAAAAAGTTTTGGAATAACTTTAAAAAAGTAGCTACTATTGCATTGGCTGTCGGTGCGGTAGTTGGCGGCATTGCTCTTTCAGTTGTATCTATGGGGGCTCTTACGCCACTTGCCGGATTTGCTGCGGCTGTGGTTGGCGGTGCGTTGCTAGGTATGGGAGGTGCTGTGTTAAGCAATATATCTTCTCAGGTTAAGCAAAACGGATGGGATAATGTGAACTTAGGCAAGGCTTGGAAGGCGGGCGGTATTGGCGCTCTCGGAGGAGCAATAACGGGTGCATTATCTTTCGGTGTTGGAAAAATTGCTGAGGGAATAGGGCAATCAATTGGATTCGCGCTTGGACAAATGTCCGTGAAAGGTCTGCAAGTTTCCAAAGTGTTTAGCGCGGAAATTATGATGACAGTATTCGGTAAGAGCAGTTCATTGTTCGGCGCGGCTATGGCAACGTATTTCGGTGATTACATAGGTGGTAATTTATTCGGGAATTCTTATACGGAAAGCAATGCAAAAGATACAATGCAAAACATTATGCTTGATTGGATATTGCAATTCGGAAGATGGCTTTATAAGTTGTAGAACTAAAAGAGGTTGATATGCAAATATCCAATGTCGGAGAATTGCTTGCTGTGCGGGATATAGATGCCACCTTGCAATTTGGGCAATGCTTTTCTTCTAAAAAATGGACTGTTTTGTTCGTGAGCTTATTTGCAACATTTGGTATTGGAGTATTGATAGCCTTAGTGGGTTATATTATTGATTTTAGTGATAAAGAGAGTATCTGGATGTTGATTGGGAGCGCATGCGCTGGGCTATTGGTATTTTTTCCATATTTGTATATTAATTCGGGAAAGAGAAAAGTAAAGTTATGGTTGCAAGATTCTGTTATCTTAAAAGCGCGAACCAACAAGGCGGGCGAAACTTTGGAAGTGCGTATGTTTGCAATATTTGCAAAAGCCACGGCAATTCAAATAAGGTTTTCTTACATGGGGAAACGGTATGTAAAAAGTAGCATTCAAAAAGGAAAAATAAGTTGTATACCTGTATTTAACAAATATGTTGATAAAGATATCTTGATAGCTTATTCGCCTATATACGACCAAGTAATGCTTATAAAGCCAAAAAGTGAACAGCGTATTCGTAGTGAAATGTCAAAATAATACTCCAAGCCCGTGCTTATGTGAGCGCGGGCTTTTGCGTTTCGGCCACCGCATTCCGAGCGCAACGTTCATTGCCACATGTGTCCTTCCGAGCGCAACCCGCCGCTGCTCTGTCATTCCGAGCGTAGCCGAGGAATCTTAAGCGCCGCTTATTCTAATACCAAGAGCGGGAGAACACGTGGGGTAAAATATCCATACTTGACAAAAATAATCCCCGATGATAAAATATAAATACGTGTGGACTTGATAGGACTGTTTAAGGAGTTTAAGATAATATGGGGAATGGCATGAAAAACAAACGAGAAAATAAGTTTGTTTATAAAAGCTTATTGATTTTTACCGGTATTTGTACGTTAGTTTCCGCATTGTTTCTTGGTTTATTGGGCTACACAATAAATATATTAGAGCAAGATGCTTTTGGTATGTATGGCGGTTTAATTATAAGCGTTCCATTTGCCGTGCATATTTATTGTTGGGGACTTTTTTGCGAATGGAAAAACATAAAAATTTTGCCTATTGTATTAAAAGTATTGGCGATAATATGGACAATAGTCTTAGGAATTTCCTATATTTTGTTTTTGTGTGGCGTATAATCGATTTAAAATAGTGAAACAAAAAGGTCATTTCTTTACAAATGACCTTTTTGTATAATGAAAGTTGAGTGGTTTTGCCATTGATATACCAAACTTATTATATTACGAACTGTATATCGAGCGCAACCCGCCACAGCTCTGTCATTCCGAGCGTAGCCGAGGAATCTTAAACGCCGCTTTTTTAACGGCAAGAGAGTGAGAATATGTAGGGTAAAATATCTTGTAGGTTTTTTTATCTATTTGTTGCAACAGTAAACGAATGCAAGCGTTGTGGATGATTTGCTTAAATGAGGTTGTATAAAATGGGTCTATAACAATTATAGACTCATTTTGTTTTCGAACATTGTGCTCTCGTCGATAAAGGGGGCGAACGCAAGCAAAATGACTTGACATTTTCGGGGGGGGGTGTATACTTATAGTATCCAATCAGACAAAGGAGTGTAAGTATGAAAAAGGTAAGAGGTTTGCTTGTTGCGTTGTTGGCGCTCGTGTTGGCTTTGGGCTTGATGGCGTGCGGCGGCGACGACAAGGGCGGCAAGGACGGCGCGCCCGATCCGACCAAGGTAAAGGGCGAAAAGGTGACGGCCGAGCAATGGGCGGCGGCGTTCGACATGAGCGAAGTGACCAACGTGACGGTGAAAGCGGGCATGAAAGTGACGCAAGACGGAAACCGCAGGGGCATGGAAACGGTGGCCAAGTTCGACGGCGACAAAACGCAGTTGTCGATCACCAGCGAAAACAACGGACAGACCGAAACGATGAATGCGTACGTCAGCCAAGAGGGCAACGTGACGTATGGCTATGCGTTCGATCCCCAAGAGCAAGTGTGGAAACGTTCCCCCATAGAGGACAACGAGTACACGTTGCAAGCTATCTTGGGCGAGATGGGCGATTTGGAAGAAGGCTACACAAGAGTTACATACGACGAGGACAAAAAAGCGTATGTGTATTCCGAAACCGAAGAAGGCTTCGATGAGAACAACCAGCCTATCACGTATACGATGAACACAACGATAAAGATCGCGGACGGCAAACTTGCCGTGGCGGAAGTGTCCGAATCGGATGGCAAGAGCGTTTGGGAGATGTACTTTCAAATGTATAACTACGGCACCACGAGCGTAACGTTGCCGCAAGCCACCGACGTCGGCGGTGAAGGTGAAGGTAACGGCGAAGGCGAAGGTGAAGGTGAAGGCGAGAACGAGGGTAGCACCCGAGTGACCCAAGAACAATGGGAATACGCTTTTTCCGAACAAGCGTTGGCGAACGTTACCGTGTCGGCGGATATTACGGAAAATGGGCAATCGTCCACCGAGACGATGCTTATTGCGCTCGATGCCGGCTGTTTGCAAGTAACGAACGGCGGTCAAATATTGATATTAGCCAAAGTGGGCGAAAAATACTATATGATCGCGGACGGTGTAGCGAGCGATATAGGCCAAACGATGTATGAGCAAAGTGTTGGCCAAGTGATGTCCGGATTTACGGATTTCGCCACGCACTTTAACGAGTTTACCTACGACGAAGCGCAAGGCGCCTATGTGTGCTACAACACAACGATCAAATTCCGCAACGGCAAAGTGGTGTCTATTGCCATGGAAAACATCGGCACGCAAGAAGGCCCCAAAACCACCACGGTGGCAACGTTTTCCGCGTATGGCAGCACTTTTGTAACGCTCCCCGATATACAAGAGCCGACCGTTCCCGATACGGGCGATAAAGAAGAGGGCGACAAAGGAGAGGTTGTGCCCGATCCCGAGCCGGACTTGCCGAATGTGGATACGGAATACCCCGAAAAAAAGTAGATCTGTCGAAACCCGAAAAAAAGAGTGCAAACGCAATGCTTGCACTCTTTTATTTTTTGCTATGTTTTGGGTCAGTTGCCGAGCGGGCGGTTGCGGAACTCGGTGAGGGTGTACACCGTGCGGTAGTTTACTTTGGCCGAGGAATAGGCGTATTCGGTAAACGTCATTTGCACCACCACTTTAGACGTTTTGATCGTGGGCGTTTGCGATTGCGCTAACGTATAGATGGGGTCGGTGACCAACAGAGAAACGGCGGGGCCGGGCGTGGCGGACGAAATGCTCACCGTGGCTTGCACGCACGGTATGGTGTATTTGCCGCCCTCGGCCTCCACGCGCCCTTCGGCGTCTTCCAAGTAGACTTTTTCGGGCGATAATTCCAAGGTGGTAGACGCGTTTTTATCCGCGCAATCCAAATTCATGGTGTAGCGGACATACTTGTCGTTCACGAACGAGTCGTAAAAGTTGGAAAGATAGAACGTGCCGCTGCCCTTTCTTTTGCATGCGGTCATGGCGCGCACCACATAGGCGAGCTGTTCGTTGTCGTATCGCGTATTGCCTTTTATGGCGTAGTCTTTTTCCACGGCGTAATAGTCGCGGCAATAGCGGTTGTTTTCTTTGTCCTCGGTAGTTACGCCCGACGTGGTGGTAAAATGCACGGTGTCGGCCGTGTAGTCGGCTTGGTAGGCATACCCGCGGGGATCGGCGTATTTTACCGCGGTGGGCAACAAGTAGCGCGAAAGCACGCCGTCGGGCAGTCCCTCGGTTTGCGCATCGGCGGGCATGTTGTCGGTAAGCGGGCGCTGCGCCACGTTTTGCGTTTTGCTTGCCGATACGGGCGCCAGCGAATCGTTCAAAAAGGTGACTGTCCCCTCATACGTATCGGTGAGGCCGGCGTTCAACAGCTTTTCGCCCCGTTCGTTGATATAGGCGGCGTGTTCCTCGTCGAGATAGGTGAGCTTGAAACGGTTGGTAAGCGTGGTTTGTTCGGCGCCGCGCTTAAGCTCGCTGGTATACGTGCCCTCAGCCACCGTTACGTCTTGGTTGCCGCCCACATACTGCCGCTCGATCTTGTATTCGGTGTATTCGTACGCCGCATCCGCCCACGGCATGGATTCGTCGAACGATACCGAAACGTCGCCGCCGCTGCAGCCCGCGGCGGTAAAGGCAAACAGCGTTGCCAACAATACACAAACGATCTTTTTGTTCATCATACGCCTATTTTAACACAATTTGCTTGATTTATCAACTTAAAACACGCTACAATATAAGAATGAACGCTAAAATTATCGAGAGGAACACCCACGCCGAAACGTTGCGTTTGGCGGTGCGCGAAATTAACGACCGCCGCGCGCGGTACGGATTTTCGTTTGATCGGCGGTATATTTTGTTCGTGCCCGACAAATACACGTTGCTGGCCGAAAAACTTTTATACGGCGAGAGCGGAGGCGCGTTCGACGCCGAGGTGCTCACGATCGACCGTTTGCGATACAAGCTGGAAGAGTACGCGGGCGGGAGCGGCGCGGAAAAGCCGCTGTCGCGGTTGGGCGCCGTGCTGTGGGTGCGGCGCATTTTGAGCGAAAACGCCGACAGCCTTGTGTGCTTTCGGCGCAGCGCGCATTTTGCCGGATTCGGCGAAACGATGTACGACAACTTGTGTCAGTTGGCGGCCAGCGGATTGGCGCCCGACGATCTGCCGGACGACGTGGCGGGGCTGACGGGCAAAAAACTGCACGACGTGAAAAAGATATACGCCGCGTTTATGCAAAACATGCGCGGCAAGTACGTGGATTCGGCGGGCGGCATGTTGCTGTTAGACAAAATGCTGGGGGCTTGCGGCGCATACTTTGCGGGCGCGGACGTGTTTTTCGCGTGCTACGACGCGTTTATGCCGTTACAAAATCGCATCGTGCAAAAGATATGCGCGCTGTGCGGCGAGGGGCACGCCTATGTGTATACGGCAGCCGGCCGCTTGGAGATAGAGGACAAGCGCATCGAGGAATACGCCGCGCCCTCGCGCGCCGACGAACTGAAAGCGGCGGCGGTGCGCATACGCGCGTTGCGCGAGCGGGGCGTGCCGTACGACGACATGGGCGTTATTGTGCCCGCGGCCGACACGGCGCGGCTCAAGCGCATTTTTACCGAATACGGCATACCCTATTTTGCCGATGAAAAATACGCGCTGTCGTCCCATCCGTTGGCGCGCTATCTTTCTTGCTTGTTTGCGGCGGCGCAAACGGGCACTAACGCCAATTATATTCGCTTAAGCAAAAGCCCGTATTGCGGCGTGTCGGCCGCCGACGCCGACGTATTCGAAAATTACGTGCTGGGCACGGCGTTGCCCGAATGGGGCATGACGCGCGCGTTTTCGTTCGAGCCGAGCGACCCCGTGTTGGCGGGCGCGTTGCCCGTGGCCGAGGCGGTGCGGGCGAAGTTGGCGGCTTTGGTGCGCGGCGTGCACAAAGAGAACGTGCATAACGGCGCCGATCTCGGCCGCGCCATAGTACAGGCGATGCCGCCAAACGAGGCGGAGATCACGGCGCAGTTCAACGCGCTGTTTCCGGGGGTGCGGGGGGAGATCGCCGCGCAAGCCGCCGTGCTCGAAGAAGTGTTTGCCTTGCCCGTGCCCTTTGCCTTACTCACGGAGGCGTTGGAAGAAAGTTTTTCGCTCAAAGAAGTGGGGGTGATCCCCAACCGCGCGCACACCGTGGAAGTGGGCGACGTTTCGGCCTTTCGCGCGTCGGGTAAAAAGTATTTGTTTGCGGTGGGCATGCAAGAGGGCGAGGCGCCCAAAGTGTTGCACGACGACGGCTTGCTGTCCGACGCCGATTTGGCGCAAGTGGCGGCGCACGGCGATAAAAAAGCGGTGATAGAGCCAAGCGTGGAGGCGCGCAACGCGCGCGCGGCGGCCGAGCTGAACGCCGTGCTGTCGGGCAGTGAAAATCTCTTTTTGTCGTACTGCACGGCGCAACCGCCCTCGCCCGTGTTGGCGCGCATACACGGGTTGCGCGCGGTGCGGGCAAGTTCGCCCGAAAGCGAGCGCTTGCGGCTGTCCGAGCGCGACGAGGCGGCGCGAAAGCTGTTGCTTGCGCTGTGCCCCACGCCCGCGGCGGCGCTCGAGCTGTATCTTATCGGCAAGGCCGACTGCGACGCGGGCGGCGACGGTTTGGGGTTTGAAAACGAGTTGGCGGCCGCGCTGTCGGGACGGGTGCCCGCGCTGTCGGGGCGGTGCGAACGCGTGGCTTGCGCCGCGAGTTTATATGCCGCTCGCCGATTGTCCGTGAGCCGCGTGCAAGAATATTTTGCGTGTCCGTTGCGCTGTTTTTTGCGCTACGGATTAAAGCTCAAAGCACGCCCCGACGGCCAAGTTTCGCCGCTCGACTTAGGCACCTTTTTGCACCGCGTGATCGAGCTTTTCGTGGCGGGCGGCGCGTACGACGAGCCGCAAAGCACCGTGCCCGCCATTGTGGCGTCCGTGCGCGAAAACGAGCCGCAACTGTTGCGCGGCGCCGACGAGCGGTTCATGGCCGAACTGACGGGCGAGGCGGTAACGCTGGCGGGCGTGGTGGCGGCGCAACTGCGCAAAGGCGATTTTGCCGCCGCGTATACCGAGGCGGCGTTCGGCAAAGAGGGCGCGCCGCTGCGCGGTCGCACCTTTACGTTGCCGTCGGGGCAGACCACGGCCGAGGGCGTTATAGACCGCTTGGACGTGGCGGACAACGGCGGCGCGGGGTTGGCGCGGGTGATCGATTACAAAACGGGGCACGCCGAATTTTCGTACGCCGATATTTACTACGGGCGCAAGATCCAGTTGCCCGTGTATTTGAAGGTGGCGCAAGAAAACGGCTACACGCCCGCGGGCATGTTTTATTTTCCGCTGTCCGCCGGCTTTTCCGACGACAGCAAAAGCCACCGCTTGCGCGGCATTTTCGACGAACGATACGCGGCCGAAATGGACGGCGGCTTGCGCACGCCGCTGTATGCGAGCGACGTGGTGTGCGCCACGGCGGCCAAACAGTCCGCCCCCGATAAAACGGTGCTTCGCAAAACGGGCAGCGCGGCGGTGCGCGGCGAAACGCTCGCCGCTGTCTGCGACTATGCCGAGGCGGTGTTTGCGGCGGGCGCGGCCGAAATGCAAAGCGGATACTGCGCCGCCGCGCCGCTGGGCGGGGGCAACGAGTGCGCCTATTGCGAGGTGAAAGACGTGTGCACGGCGCTGGGCGGCAAAACGCGCGAGCGAACTAAGCGCCATATTAAGTGCGAGTGGATAGAAACGGTGCAGGCCGCGCAAAAGGAAACGGACAAATGAGAAATTGGACGGATGAACAGAGAAAGGCCATCGACGCGCGCGGCACCCATTTGTTGGTGTCGGCGGGCGCGGGCAGCGGCAAAACGGCCGTTATGATCGAGCGCATTTGCGCGCTGTTGCGCGAGGGGGCGGACTTGCGCCAAACGGTGGTGTGCACCTTTACCAAAACGGCGGCGGCCGATATGAAACGCAAATTGGGCGAGGCGTTGGCGGACGCAAACGACGCGTGGCTGCATAAACAATTGCGCTATCTGCCGCAAGCCGAAATTTCCACCTTGCACGCGTGGTGCGCGCATTTGATCAAGTCGTGGTTTTTCGCCGCCCAACCGCCCGTGGATCCCGAAAGCACGGTGCTCGAAGAGGGCGAGGAAGAATCGCTCAAAAATGCGGCGGCCGAACAAGCCGTGGCCGAACGGCGGGAACAAGGCGACGAGGCGTTTGCCGGCTTATATGCGGCGCTGTATAAAAACCGCAGTCACCGCCGCTTGAAAGAGGCGGTGCTCGCGGTGTACGACTACGCGCGCGCGCAAGCCGATTTTTACGGGTGGTTGCGGCTGTCGGCGCAACGGACGGATGCACAATATCGCGCCGCGTTGCTGGCGCAAACGGATACGGACGCGCAACGTATCGGGGAGGAACTGAAAGAGCTTTTGCCGCATTTGCGCGCATCGGGTGCGGCCGCCGATACGGTTGCCGCCGAGCAACTGTATGCGTGCGTTTGCGCGGGTGAACCGTATGCGTGCGCGCTGTCGCCCATGCGTTCGGACGCGCCGTCGTTTATTTGGCACGAACGGCTCAAAACGCGCAAAGCGGCGTATGCCGAGGTGTGCAAAAAACGCGAAAAGATACGCGCCATGCCCTCGCACGAAGACAGTTTGCCGTATGCCCGCGCGCTGACGGCCACGGTGGAACGCATGCACGAACTGTATACCGAAAGCAAACGCGCCCGCGGCAAAATGGACTATGCCGATTTGGAACACACCGCCTTGCAGATCTTGCGCGGCGAACACGGTCGAGATATCGTGGCCAAATACAAGTATGTGTTTGTAGACGAATACCAAGACATCAGCCCGTTGCAAGAAGAGATCTTGCGTTGCTTCGCGTGCGAAATGTTTTTCGTGGGCGACGTCAAGCAGTCTATTTACGGGTTTCGCATGTGCCGCCCCAAGTTCTTTCGCGAAAAGCAAAAGGCATATCGCGCGGGCGCGGGTACGGCGCTCGAGCTTACCGCCAACTTTCGGTCGGGCGGGGGCATACTGCAAACGGTGAACGACGTGTTCGGCAAGGTGATGACCGAGCAATTCGGCGGCGCGGACTATAAGAGCGCTCCGTTTCGCGCGGGCAAAACGCTTTCGGGACAAGTGCGGGCGCGGCTGATCCGCACGGAAGAAGAATGCTCCGATTTGCCCGCGGGCGTCTATTCGGCCGAGGCCGACACCGCCGAGATCCCCGACCCCGCTTTGGAAAAAGAGGCGGACGCGACGGTGGAAGAGATATTGGACATGCTGGGCGGCGAGGTGCCCGACGAAGAGGCGGGCGAGGGCAAGACCCGCCCCGTAGACTACGGCGACGTAGCGGTGCTTGTCCGTTCGCGCGGCGCGTTTTGCGATCTGCTCGAAAAAAAATTGCGCGCGCTTTCGTTGCCCGTGGCCATGGTTTCGTCCGATACGTCGGCCGACGTTTTCCCCTCGGTGTCCGCTTTACTTTCGCTGTTTCGGGTGCTCGACAACGCGCGCGACGACGTGCACCTCGGCGCGGTCTTGTTGTCGCCGCTCTTCGGCGATTTCACGCCCGACGAGCTGGCGCATATCCGACTGTCGGGCGGCGGACTGTTTTGCGACGCGTTTTACGCGTTGGCCGAGAGCGGCGAAGACAACGACGTGGCGCGCAAGGCGGCGGCCTTTGCGAGCGAGTTGCGGCAGTGGCGTTTGCGCGCGGCCGAAAAAACGGTGGCCGAATTGGCGGGCGATATAACCGCGCGTTACGGCTGTTTCTCCAAAGCGCTATTAAGAGGCGGCGAGCGGGAGGCGGCGGCGCTCGACGCGTTCATGGAACATTTGGCGGGCGCGGAAAACGACACGTTGCACGACTATCTTCGCTATATTGCCGTGTGCGGCGTGCCGCGGCTAAGCGTGCAAGGGGGCGGCCGCGCCATTCGTATCATGACGGTGCACGCCTCCAAAGGGTTGGAGTTTGCGTGCGTGGTGTTGCCCGAACTGCACAAGCAGTTCAATATGCGCGACGCGTCCGCTACCGTGCTGTGCGACGAGCAAGAGGGCGCGGTGTTGCGCACCTTCGATTTCGAAAACCGCACCGTTCGAGAAAACCCGCGGTTTGCCGTGTGCGCGCAAAAGAGCAAGCGCGCCGTGGCCGAAGAGGAAATGCGCGTGCTGTACGTGGCCATGACGCGGGCAAAATATCGCCTAAGCCTATTAGCGCAAGCGCCCGCGGGCGAGCACGACGCCAAAAGCGCCGACGCGGCCGGCGCCTATCTCGATTGGCTATACGACTTTTTGACGCCGATAGCGGCGCAAACGCCGCCCGCGGCGTGCGAAGACGTGTATATGCCCGCGCCGCCTAAAGTTTTGGATAGCGCATTGGCGCAAACGCTCGGCGCCCGCTTTGCCCAAGAGGAAAGGGCGGCGGCTATGCGCGCGGCGATAACGGAGAACGCGGTGAAAGTGTCCGTTTCGGCGGTGGCGCACGCCCAAGAGGAGAACGCGCCCGCGCCGCTGTATCAAGACGATCGCGCGGCGATAACGGGCACGGCGTATCACAAGTTTATGCAATGGGCGGATTTTGCATCGCCCGACGCTTGGGAGAAACTGTGCGCCCGTTTCCCGCAAGAGGGCGCTCTGACCGACCGCGCCGAGCTGACGGCCGCGTTCGCCGCCATGCACGCATATATCGGCGGTCGCGCCTTTTTGCGCGAAAAAGCGTTTGTATATAGCGCCCCCGCATCGATGGCGGGCGGTACGGGCAACGGGCATGTGTTGGTGCAAGGCGTGATCGATCTGCTCGTTTTCAACCGAGACGGCAGTGTGGAGATCGTGGACTACAAAACGGGCAAGGAAGAAAACTTGCACAGTGCGGCCTATGCCAAACAGCTGGCGCTGTATGCGCGCGCGGTGGAAAACGTGCTAAAGCGCAAAGTGTGCGCCGCCTATCTTTACGGATTTTCTTGCCGCAAATTTTTGCAGATAGAGGTGTGAGCCGCTGTTTTTAGGCCGTTTTTCGCGATTTTGCCGAAAATTTCCCAAAAAATCGGTGCAAAAGTATAGCAATTTTGCAAAGGCTGTGGTATACTATAGATATATAGACAGAAAGACACGTGCGTAAATTCTATGAACAACAGGGGAGAAACGTTCCGTTATGTTTGAAAAAATAGCCGATATCATAGGAAAATTGAACACCGTAGTGTGGTTGGCGATCGCCGCGGGCATCGTGGTGGCGGTTTTTGTCGTGCTGTTGGCGCTGTCGATGGGCGGCGACCTCGGCAAGTTCAAAAAGATCGCCAAACAAGTGATCAAAAAACCCGATCTGCAAACGTGCAACGCCACGGCCAAACAGTTGCCCACCCGCGTGCGCAAGCAGTACAAAACGGTAAAACAAACGGGGGCCAAACCCGACGATGTGATCACGCCCGACGCGTGCGTGTACGCGCCTTTCAAAGAGAGCGTGGCGTCGAGTTTTCCGAACGCCGTGATGTCGGCGGGCATTCTTTGCATTTTGCTGTCGTTTTTCGTGGGCTTTTATGTCAAAGACGCCGCAGAAACCTTTCTGTACATTTTAACGGTGCCTGCGATAGTCACCGTGCTTGTTATGATCTTGCGTTTGGCGGCGGGGCTTATTTCATCTGCTATCTTAAAGAGCGGCGTAAAAGCGTATAACGGCTATGTGAGCGCGTTGGCGTCGGTATTGCACGGTGGCCATGCGGCGGCGGAACAAGCGCCCGTTATGCAAGACGAGCCTATATCGAATGAGCCGCCCGTGTATGCCCAAGCGCAAGCCGCGTACGGCAACACGTTCGACGAACCCACCCACATCACGGTGGAGTTGGAAGATGAGCCGGTGGCGGTAACGGCCGAACCCGAACCGATCGCGGCGGAGCCGGAGCCCGTGCGCGTGGAACCCGAACCGATTGTAATGCAAGAACCGCAAGAGAGCGAAGAAGAACTGCGCGCCAGAGCGCGTGCCGAAGCCATGGCGGCGGCCCGCGCGGAACAAGCGGCTGCCCAAGCCGCGGCGGCACAAGCGCAAGCCCAAGCCGCGGCGGCACAAGCGCAAGCCCAAGCGGCGGCACAGGCCGCGGCGCAAGCGCGCGCCGCGCAACAAGCGCAAGCTGCACAAGCCGCGCAAACCGCCCAAGCGGCGGCGCCGAGCGGCGCATCGTCGGCCGACGAGGTGATCGCCCGCATAGAAAAGATCAAGCAAGAAGGCGCGTCGTTGGCGCAGATGAAAGAAGTGGCTTTGCAGTTGCAGAAAGAGCGCGCCAAGCCCGAAAATAAAACGCCCGAACAGCAACGCCGCTTGAACGAGGCATTGGCCGCTTTGTTGAAAGCCATGTCGAGCGCCACCAAACGATAAGCATAAAAAATTTGTAACACAATAAAAAAAGACCGCGGTATACAGCCGCGGTTTTTTTGTGGCAAAGGCATGCGTTAAAAGGCGCGCAAGGCAAGTTGTACCAATTTGTTTTCGCGTCGGGCCAGCTCGATCACCTCTTCGGTGACTTGCGTGCCGGCGGGAATGAGAACGCGTTCGCCGCGCATAACGGGGGTGTGCACGGGTTTGCCCAATAAAAAGCGGTAGTCTTTCACGGGGTCGCCGGGGGCGCGCGTCACCGTTACCGATTGGGGTTGGGTGGGCGTAGCCACGCGGTTGGTTTCGTCCTCTATAGGGCGCGCTTTGCGCTCGGCGGGCGCCGCGATCGGCGGAATGGCGGCGGGCATAGGCTTGGCCGCTTTTTTTTGCGCGGTGCGGTGAAAACGCGCTTTGGGTAGTTTGACGGGCGCGCCCGTATCGTTGAATATGCACATGTCGCGGCTCAAACTGAGCAGTTCGGCGGGCGTGAACGTTTTGCTTTCGCACACAATGCCCGCTACGGCGTTATCTTCCAAAAGAACGTCGCGCACTTTGCCCAAGGCTTTGCCGCTCTGGTTGTAGCTTTGGCAGTTGATGGGGCAAGGCGATACGGCGGAGGCAAGGTTTTGCGGCAAGACCGCGGCTTGCGATCGGATGACGGCGGCGTCGCCGTCGCACTGCATTTGGCGCATTTCCACATAGGCGCTTTCGGGGCGTTGGTCGTCGTCGCTGAAGATCTCGGCGGTTTTGGCGCGGGTGAGTTTTGCGTCGAACCACACCGCGCCCACATAGCCTACGTTTTGGGCGTCGGATAGCGACAACAGCGTTTTGCCCAGCAGTTCACTGACTTTCAGCATATATTTCTCCCTGTTTACAGCAGTATTTTATAGGATAGTATATGCGCGTTGCGCGGCGTATAGAATAAGCAAACGCCACGCCGCCTTTTTTGCGAAATGTATGTGCAAACGGTTGACGAATCGGGGGGGGGTGCTATACTGTTTTTACCAAAAAAAAGGAGAAAGAGAGATGAAAAAGAAATGGCCGGTTTTGGCGCTGTGCGTCGTGTTGGTTTGTTCGTGTTTCGGTTTTGCGGCATGTGGTAAAGAGGATAACGGCAATAAAGGTGATACGTTCACGGGCGCCGTATCCGAAGAACGGTACGATTCGGAAGAAGCGGCGGTGAAAGCATTCTTGCAAACCGAACTGGCGGACGTTGCGCTGTTTACCGAATATGCGCGCGGGAAAGAACTGTCGGCCAAAGAAATAGACGCGTTGGGACTTTCGGCCGAAGCGCGCGCCGCCGTGCAATCGGCCGTGTCGGTCACGGTGACGTACTCGGCGGATTTTACGATGATGCCGGATCTGGCGGGCGCAAGTAAGAGATATACCCACAACATGTATGTGTTGCATTGCACCGACGGGCAATACGGCTTTTTTGCGCCGTTGCCCAAAGAAGGGGAGGCTATCACCCAAAGTTATCTTAACGCGGTGTTGCGTGCCGAGCAATATGTAAACTGCACGGTACAAGTGAAAGGCCTCGAATATGACGTGATCGATATAAACTTTGCGGACAATATGATATACGCATATACAGAGGATAGATATAAACATGATGTCGAAAAGGAATATACGTATACCGTTTTGACCGACAAAGGCTTTTATACGGCGAGAAAGCGTACGGAAAACGACGTGCAAGAAGACTTTGCGCTCGAAAAAGGAGTGGGCAACGGTTTGGAAATTGACACGGTGGCGGATCTTATTCGCATATCTAATGAGGGTTTCATCGATGATTTCGAATTGCGATACGGAATGAAAACCAAAGAGGGTTTTTCGCTGATGGGTTACGGATTGCTGTTGCATTGTCGCGTGGAAAACGGTGCGTTGCACAAGGTGAACGTGCAAGGCGGCCATGATATAAACGGAACGATAGAATTTTCCGATTTCGGGCAGACCGAAGTAACGTTGCCGAGCGAGGTGTCGGCGTTGTTGGCCGCCGAAAACGCAACGGTGGTAAAATAAACGCCTTGACAAAACGGGCGTTTTGGGGTAAAATACCTTTTGCATACTATTGCGGAGGTATTTTTCTTTATGGCTAAGATAACGGCAGACATGACCATTTACGAGGTGTTGCAAGTGGCGCCCGACATCGCGCCGGTGTTTTTCGAGTTCGGCATGCATTGTTTGGGTTGCCCCATTTCGCGCGGCGAAACGGTGGAGCAAGCGGCGGCCGCGCACGGCGTAGACGCGCAGGAAATGCTTGCCAAACTCAACGAGTTTGCGGAAAAGAACGCGTAAGGGCCGATCATGAAGATCATTGTAGGGCTTGGCAACTACGGCGATCGGTACGCCTACACCTTTCATAACATGGGTTTTTTGGCGGTGGATTGCCTAAGCGATCGATTGGGCATCAAGCTCAAAACGCGCGAGTGCGACGCGCTCACGGGCGTGGGGTCGTATCACGGCGAAAAAGTGATCTTGTGCAAGCCGCTCACTTACATGAATTTGTCGGGCAAGGCGGTAAAGCAGTTGTTGGCGCGGTATAAGGCGAGCAGTCGCGACATAATCGTGCTGTTCGACGATATCGACATTGCCCGCGGCGCCGTGCGCGTACGGCAAAACGGCAGCGGCGGCACGCACAACGGCATGCGCAACATCATTGCCGAGATAGGCACCGAGGATTTCCCGCGCGTGCGCATAGGCATAGGGCGCGGCCCCGAACGCATGCCGCTGGCCGATTACGTGCTTTCCGACGTGCCGCAAGACGAGCGCCCCGCGTTGGCGGAAGCCATCGAGGCGGCGTGCGACGCGTGCTTGCAACAAGTTTCTCCGAACTGCAATAAACAGTGAATGAACTATTACGGCCGCAAGGCGAACTCAAAGAAATACTCGACAGCGTACGGAACGGCAACGCCGTTTCGGTTTTCGGCATGCGCGGATACGATCGCACGATCGCGGCGGCGTGTTTGGGGCGTTTCGTGTACGTATGCGCCGACATCGCCGTGGCGCGCGCCGCGCAAGAGCAGTTCGAGGCGCTCGGCTTGCGCGTTGCGTTTTTGCCCCAAAAGGACGATGCGCTGTCTTGCGCCGTGCGCCGCTCGGTGGAAAACGACTACCGGCGTTTGCGGGCGGCCGTAGCGTTTGTGCGAGGCGAGGCCGACGTATTGGTGGCCACCGCCGCCGCGCTCGGCGAACTTTTTCCGCGGCGGTCGGATATTACGGCGGGCGTTATATCGTTGCGCACGGGCGACGCGTGCGACCTCGGCGCGTTGGCGGCCAAGCTTGCGCGGCTGGGCTACGAGCGTTGCGAACAAGTCACCGAGTGCGGCACGTTTGCCGTGCGCGGCGACATTTTGGACGTGTGGAGCGTGGGCGACGACGACAGCCGCCGTATCGAATTTTTCGGCGACGAGATCGAAACGGTGCGCACGTTCGATCCCGCCAGCCAGTCGGCGCGCGAAAAGGTTGACGGCGTGTGCGTGTATCCCGCCACCGAATTGTTTTTGGACGGGGCGGACGGGCAAGACCTTGCCCATGCGGTGGAAAAAAAGGTAACGGAAGAGCTGGCCGCGCGCCCCGCCACGTTGCGGTTGCAAAACGTGGCCGCCGCGGTGGCGGCGCAATTATCGAGCGGCGGGCGAAACATGCGTTTGTCCTTTTTGTTGCCGCTGTGTCCGCACGAAGGGTTTGCCGACTTTTTTGCCGGCGTGCCCGTGGTGTTCGACGATTGCAAGACCGTGGCCGACAACGTGGCGGTGCTATACAGCGAGCACGCGGCGCGGTGCAAAAGTTTGTTGGCGGCGGGCGATACGTTTTCCTTTTGCCGTGCGTCGCGTTTTGCCGATGCGCAAGTGCGTAAAGGTCTCGGCGGTTTGTTGGCCTTTCACCGCGTGGACGGACAAAACCGTTTATTTGCGCCCGATGCGGTGTTTACGGTGTCGGCCGCCGATCTGCCCGACTATGCCCGCGACCTATCGGCTTTGGCCGCCGATATCGACGTGTGGACGCGGCGCGGGTATTCGGTGACGGTGTGTTGCGGCACGCCCGCGGCGCGTGAAAAATTGCGCGATCTGTTCGACGAACTGCGCAAAGGACACGGCGCCGTGCTCGAAGACGTGTTTTTGCCGCACGGCGGTATTTTCTTTTCGAGCGAACAAGTGATTATTGGCACGTTGGATATCGGCAAGCGCGCGGCCAAAAAGGTAATCAAGCGCAAAGGACGGGATGCATTCGTGTTGCCCGAAGTGGGCGATTACGTGGTGCACCGCGTGCACGGTATCGGATTGTGCGAAAATATCTGCAAGCTGGATATCGGCGGCAGTGAACGCGACTACGTGGTGGTGCTGTACGCCGGCGGCGACAAGCTGTATTTGCCCATAGAGAATATAGACAGCTTGAGCAAAATGGTGGCGAGCGAGCACCCCAAACTTTCCAAGATAGGGGGTGCGGAGTTTGCCCGCTTGTGCGAAAAGGTAAAACGCTCGGTCAAAGACATGGCGCTCGGCTTGGTGGATTTATACGCCCGCCGCAGCGAGGGCAAGGGGCACGCCTATGCGGCCGACGATTCTTTGTTGGAAGAATTTTGCGCCGATTTTCCGTACAGCGAAACCGAGGATCAGCTCGCGGCCACGGCCGAGGGCATCAAAGACCTAAAAGACGGCAAGATCATGGATAGACTGCTGTGCGGCGACGTGGGGTTCGGTAAGACCGAGGTGGCCATGCGGTTGGCGTTTAAGGTAATCTGCGAGGGCAAGCAAGTGGCGTTCGTTTCGCCCACCACCATATTGGCGCGCCAACACTATGAAACGGTAAAGGCGCGCATGGAAAAATTCGGCGTGCGCGTGGCGTCGCTCACCCGCTTTAACACCCGCGCCCAAACCGAACAAGCGCTCGACGATCTGGCGTGCGGCAAGGCGGACATCGTGTGCGGCACCCACCGCGTGTTGTCGAGCGACGTTGCGTTTGCCGATTTGGGACTTTTGATCCTCGACGAAGAACAGCGGTTCGGCGTGGCCGACAAAGAAAAGATCAAGCGGCTCAAAGTGAACGTGAACGTGCTCAGTCTGTCGGCCACCCCCATTCCTCGCACGTTGCACATGTCGCTGTCGGGCATTCGCGATATTTCGGTGCTCGACACGCCGCCCGCCGACCGTCTGCCCGTGCAGACCTTTGTCACCGAATACGGCGAGGCGCTTTGCCGCGACGCCATCGAGCGCGAGATAGGGCGGGGCGGGCAAGTGTTCGTTGTTTACAATCGCGTGGCCGACATAGACCGCTTTGCCACGTCGGTGCAAAGCTTGGCGCCCGACGCGCGCGTGTGCGTGGCGCACGGGCAAATGAGCGAGCAAGTTTTGTCGGGCGTTATAGAGCGGTTCGAAAAGGGCGAGGCAGACGTTTTGGTGGCCTCCACCATTATCGAAAACGGCATAGACATGCCGCGCGCCAACACCATGCTGGTAATCGATTCCGATCGGTTGGGATTGGCGCAAATGTATCAGTTGCGCGGCCGCGTGGGGCGGAGCAATCGTTTGGCCTACGTATATTTTACCTATGACCCGTCTAAAATCCTTTCGGAAGCGGCGTATAAACGGCTGGACGCCATCACGCAGTTCACCGAACTTTCCAGCGGGTTCAAGATCGCCATGCGCGACCTCGAGATCCGCGGGGCGGGCAACGTGCTGGGCAGAGAACAGCACGGCCACATCGAAAAAGTGGGCTACGACATGTATTGCAAGATCTTGCAGTCGGCGGTGGACGAGTTGCGCGGCGGCGCGGCGCCCGCGTTAAAGGCGGACGTGACGGTCACGTGCGACTTTAACGCATTCGTGCCCGAAAACTATGTGCCCGACAAAGATTGGCGGGTGCGGCTGTACGCACGTATCGCCAAGCTTTCTTGCGAGAGCGAATGTTCCGCGCTGTTGGCCGATATACAAGAGATCTACGGTCCGCCGCCCGCCTCGGTAGTCAATCTGGCGCGGGTGGGGCTTATCAAAACGTTGGCGGGCAAAGCGGGCGCCACGCGGGTGTTGTTGCGCGGCGCGGTGGCGCAGCTCACGTTCCCCTCGGTAAAAGACCTCGGCGAATACGTAACGTCGTATATCGCGCTCGGCAAAGGCGTTTCGTTTACCGACAAAGAGGTGCGCGTCAAATTTACGGGGCGCGCCGCCGTGGCGGAGCTAACGGAATTTTTAACGAAATGTTGTTAAAAGTAGGGGAATTTATTTGATTTTTGGGACATAATCTTGTATAATAAAATCCGATACTTATAAGTGTCGCTATTTTTCCGACTACTTCGGGGGTTTACCTATCTATGTATAAAAAGCTTATGGGCATATTGCTTTGTATCGTTTTGAGCGGCTCGGTGTTTGCGGGCTGCGCTTTGATCGAGCATAACGACGAAAAAGACGCCAAGCAGATCGTGGCGGTTATCGATCCTATCAAAGAATACAACAGCAAGGGCGAGTTGGTGTTCGAGAGCGAGAAAAAAGTGATCTACAAGAGCGAACTGATCCAAACCATGAACCAGTACGCGCAAACGTATGTGCAAAACTATAATCTCACGCTCAAAGAGGCCACCGAGCGGTTGCTGAACGAAATGATCACGCGCGAGTTGTTGCTCATAGAGGCCGAGCGCATCGAAAAGCAAAACCTTATCAAGTGGACGCAAAAAGACCATAACGATGTGACCCGTTCGGTGTATGCGGCCATCGATAACCAGATCGCCGCGCTCAAAAAAGAGATCATGGGCGAATACGACGAAACGGCGGGCGACAACAGCCAGAGCGAAGAAAAAGAAACCACTTATCCCACCATGCCCGACGAAACCACGGACGAGGACTATACCGACTACGCCCGCGACGAGTATAACAATATTATTTACGAGAAAGACGAAAACGGCAACTTTGTTTACGAGAAAGACGAAAACGGCGAAGATAAGCTGGACGAAAACGGCAATAAAATAAAGATACCCACCTATACCGTGTGGGCGCCCGAAGAAAAAGACTACCCGTGCTTGTGGGGATCGGAAGAGCAAAAGAGCTTAGACCGCGAGGCGGTGCAACGTTTTGTGTCGCTGTTAAAGCAAGCGGCCGCCAACGATCTGCGCGTGACCAAAGCGGACAAAGAAAAGTTCAAGCAAGACGATAAAGCCATAGACGCCGTGGTGGCCGCCAAAGGTTGGTCGGGCGTGTATCCCATGTTGGGCAGCACGCACTACGTGCAGTATCTGTTGGCAAAAAACGCGCAACAGAGCGTGGCCATCACCAAATTGCAAAACTATATCACCGACGGCGTGGACGTTTCCGACAAAGAAGTGGCCGACGCGTACAACAGCCAAATGGCCTATCAAACCAACACGTATAAAAACGACGCGTCCGCGTATCAAACGGCGGTGTCGGGCGGCGAAACCACTATACTGTATTTCCGCGACAGCAGCTACTTTTTCGTAAAGCACATTTTGTTGCCGTTCTCCGACGAACAAACGGCGCAACTCAAAGCGTTTAAGGCCGACCCCAAAAACGACAGCCAAAAATACAAAGCGTATCGCGACGCCATGGTCAACGATATCGTGGTGTACCCGCACGTGAACGGCGAAAACGATACCGAACATCCCACCACCGTGCAAAACGTGTTCGATGCCGTGAAAGCGGCCGTGCTCGGTTGCGGACCGGACGTGAAAAAGGCCGAGCGCACGTTCGACCGTTACATTTACGATTACAACACCGACCCCGGCGCGTTCGGGCAAGGCAAGCAATACGCCGTCAAACGCGGCGACGAAGACGGACATTCGGGCTACATGGAAGAGTTTTACGACGGCGCCATGGAGCTTGCCACCAAGTATAAAGAGGGCGACGTGCTCGATTCCATGGTGGTCACCGATTACGGCGTGCACATCATGTATTTTTCGCAAAACGTCGTGGGCGGCAGTCGCCGCGGGATAGACGATCCCATCACGCCGGGCGCATATTCCACCGTGCGCGAAGAACTCACCAAAACCATTCGCACGTCTAAAGAAAACGAGGCGTTTTCGGTGTGGCAAAACGAGCGCATCACCTACTACCAAGAGAGCGCGGGCGTGGTGCACACCTATGCCAAGCGGTATAAAAGCTTGTATGCCGACTGAGCGAACAGCCGTGCTTTCCCGATTGGCGCAACGTTTGGCGCCCTATACGGCGGGCGAACAGCCGCGCGGCCGAACGTTTGTAAAATTGAATACCAACGAGAACCCGTATCCGCCGTCGCCCGCGGCCGAGCGGGTTTTGCATACCTTTTCGGCGGCCGACTTTAGGTTGTATCCCGACCCCGACTGTACCGCGTTGCGCGATGCGCTGGCGGCCAAAGAGGGGGTGCGGCGCGAAAACGTTTTTGTGGGCAACGGGAGCGACGAAGTGCTTGCGTTTGCCTTTGCCGCGTTGTTCGATCCCGACAAGCCGGTGTGTTTTGCCGACGTTACCTATAGTTTTTATCCCGTGTATTGCAAGCTGTTCGGGTTGCCGTATCGCACGGTACCGCTCGACGCCCGTTGGAAACTTGTGCGGGAGGGTTACCGCGACGCGGGCGGCATTGTGATCGCCAATCCTAACGCGCCCACAAGCGTGTGGGAAGACATGTCTTGCTTTGTGGGCGGGCGCACGCCCGCGATCATAGACGAGGCGTATATCGATTTTGCGGGCAAGCCGAGTTTGGCCAAGCAAGCGGCGCAAAGCGACAACGCCGCGGTGGTAAAAACGTTTTCCAAAAGTTACGCGTTGGCGGGGGCGCGGTGCGGCTATGCCGTGGCCAACGAAGATATCGTGCGCGCGCTCATGCGCGTGAAAGACAGTTTCAACAGCTACACGGTGAACGCGTGCACCCAAGCGGTGGCGCTTGCCGCGCTGACCGACGTTGCCTACTTTACCGATCGCGTGGCGGCGGTGGTGAAAACGCGGGACGCGTTCCGCGAAAAGCTATTGGCCAAAGGGTATGATTGCCCCGTGTCGTCGACCAACTTTTTGTTTGCGGCCGTGCCGGACGGGAACGGCGAGCGGACGTATAGAGAATGGAAAGAAAAGGGCGTTTTGGTGCGCCATTGGAACGCGCCGCGTTTACAAGACCGCGTGCGTATCACCGTGGGCACCGACGAGCAAATGCAAATTTTGGAATCATTACTGTAAAAATGCCATAACTCTGCAAGTTACGGCATTTTTTTTGCGGGCGGCCGTGGTATACTGCCACTGTATGAGCATACGGGAGATAAACGAACAAAACGTCGCGGCCGACGTGGAAGAAGTGCAAAAGCGACTGCCCGCCGGTTCGGTGGCGGCGGTGGTTTGCGAGCGCGAAGAGTTGTTGGGCGCGTATGCCCGCCGCTTGCGCAAAGCGGGCGTGGCGTTGCGCCGCTTGCCGTTGTGTTTAACGGCCGAAACGTTGGATAAAACGGAGGCGGACGCCGACGTGCGCATGGTGGTGGCGGTGGGCGGCAACACGGCGGCCGATTGCGCCAAATATTTGGGCAAGCGTTGGGGGGTGCCTGTGTTCGCGGCGGTGGGGTCGCCGTGCGCGTTGCGCGTGCTCGATCCCTATTGTTTGCTTTGGTCGGGCGGTATCTGGCGGTGCGTGGCGGGCGCCGCGCCGTGCGCCGCCGCGTTGTTGCAAGAGGGCGTAACGGCGACGGACAACCAACTGCCCGCGGCGTTCGGCGATATTGTGGCAACGGCGGTGCACCTATTCGATCTGGAGGCTACCGAGCGCGCCGCGGGACGCACGCTGCCCGCCGATTTGCGCGAACGGGTGTTTGATATTATATATGCCGCGCTCGAGCAAGCGGCGCAAGGCGGCCGCCACGATCCGAAAACGGCCGCGGTATTGGCGCAAGCCGCGTTGGACTTGGCGGCGCTTTCGCAACAAAAAACCGTGCTGTTGCACGGCGGGGCGGAGAGCTGCGCGCGCACGGCGCACATGTTGTTTTCGTATGAAAGCAGACCGCCGTTGTTGCACGGCGAAACGGCCTTTTTGTTCGGGGCGGTGCTGGCGCGCATGTACCGCGCGTTTGCCGATGCGCCCAACGTGTTTATGCCGCCGCCCGACAACAACTTGCGCGCCGAAAAGCTGAGCGAGTTTTTGGGTTGGCGCGAAACGGCGGCCGTGCGCGCGGCGAGCGGTAGGCTGTCCTCGTCCGCTTTAACGGCCTACCGATTGCACGAATACCGCGACGAGTTGGGCGGCTTGGCGGCCGACGTGTGCAAACTGTTCGAAGAGGCAAAGCGCCCGTTTCGTCGGTTGTATGCCGACGACGGGTTCGGGTGCAAAGGCGTTTTGGACGAAAGCGACGTGCGCACGGTGGCGGCGTTGGCGCCCGACACGTTCGCCGTGGCGCCCTCGGCGTTGGCGCTCATGCGCGCGCTCGGATTTTTGGAGCGATACTTGCCGTAAAAAAGCGTTATATCTCGGTCTGCATACCGTCGTATGCCACCGTAAAATTTTCGTTTTGCACTTTTTCGCACAGTTGCGCGTGGTTTAGATCGCAGTTGTGCGAAAAGTGGGTGAGCACGTAGCGCGTGTTGTCGTGCACCAAGCAGTGCGCTTTCATTTTTTCCCGTTCGTCGGCGGCGTCTTGCGCGCCCATGTGCCGCCCTTTGCCGTGGCGGGCGTATCCGTACGTGGCGTCGAAACTGACCAAATCGAATCGCAACCCCATGGCCGCCATGCGGGCGTATTGTTCGTCGGGCAAAATGCCGCTGTCGTTGCACAGCAGAGCCGTTTTGCCCTCTTTTTCTATCGCATATATAAAGCAGTGCTCGCCCTTGGTGTGCACGGCGGGCAACGCCGTGATCGTGTAGCCGCCCACCGCGGTAAAACGCTCGTAGGGACGCACGGACACAAAGGGCACCGAGGCGGCCACGTGCGCTTTCATTTCGGCGCGGGTGGCTTGCTTAAACGTCTTTTTGACCGTCTTGTTGCCGTATACGGTCACCGTGGGGCGGGACATGCCGTGCGCAAACGGCTCGCCGTGCAAGTTGAACTCTTGCGGATAGCAGTGGTCCATGTGCGCGTGCGTTATGAGCACCGTGTCCACTTTGGAAAGGTCGAGCTTGTTTTGCAGAACGTGCAAATACGTGTCCATGGGAAAATCGAGCAACACGCGATCGTCAATGAGAATCTGGCTGCGCGTGCGCACGTTTTTGCCGCCCGCCGCTTTGGCCGCGCGGCAAACCGAACAGTTGCACCACACCGCCGGCAACCCCTCGGCGGCCGCGGTGCCCAAATAGGTCAGTTTCATGTCCTTTCTCCTATTTTCTTACGGTATCAGTATACCGCGGCGGCGATTTTTTGTCAACTCACGCGGCGTATAGGCATTTTATACAAATTTCGAGAAAAAAATGAAAAACTTTCGATAAAACAGTTGACTTTCCTTATTGCATGTGGTATTCTATTTAAGCTGTCGCTTTAAGCGGCGGTGCGCGACCGTTGGGTCGCTCGGCAATTTGCACATTGACAACAGCATAGAAGAAGAAGAGAAATCAATATGGAAAGAAGAG
>CAJULQ010000005.1:73040-160526 GCA_910587595.1 uncultured Christensenellaceae bacterium | reverse complement strand
TGGCACCCGCGGGACCGATAGGACCCGTAGGACCGGTGGGACCTACCGCACCCGTTGCGCCCGTTGCGCCCGTCGCACCCGTGGCACCCGCGGGACCGACGGGACCCGTAGGACCGGTGGGGCCTATCTCACCCGTTGCGCCCGTTGCGCCCGTCGCACCCGTGGCACCCGCGGGACCGACGGGACCCGTAGGACCCATCGGACCGACCGCGCCCGGCACGCCTTGCAGACCTTGCACGCCTTGCGGACCCGTAGGACCCATAGCGCCTTGAAAACCCATCGGACCGGCGGGCCCCATGGGGCCGCGCGGACCCGCGGGGCCTACACAGCATGCGGGCACGGGATCGGGACAAGGGCGGGGCGGCGGACAGGTACAATCTTCGCGGTCACAACAATCCGACGGCGTGTTGTCGCAATCGCATCTGTGCCCGCATCCGAAATTGAATCTGAACATGTTTTCCTCTCCTTTGTTGCGAGATTATCGATATCTCTACACACATACTATGTGGCAAAAAAGGAAAAGGTGCGGCGGTAAAGCGGTTATTTTACCGCACGACAACAGTCTTTATTTCGAACGGACGGAAGGACAAACGTAGTTCTTTGCCCTTGCCGAGCGGCGACAAATGCAGTTCGGGCACGTCGCTTTGATAGAACGTATGCGCCGCGGGAAAAGATAGCACGCAATCGCTTTTACGGCGGGCGCACTCGTATAAACGCAACACGATGCCGCCCTCCTCGCCCGTTTTCACCGTTTCGCACACCACCGACGGCGACGACAGCGTAAACGGCGCCTTTACCTCGCAAGACGAAAACAAAGCGGGCATATCGAATGCGGCGGCCGCTTGCGTGGACTGCACAACCGACGCCTCGTGCGGATACACGGCGTACGAAAAGGTTTTCATGCCCCGTTCGCCCCGCTCGTCGGGGTGCGTGCCGCTTTTCAGCAAGCTCAACCCGATCACGTTTTCGCGGCAATGCATGCCGTATTTTCCGTTGTTGAGAATGGTAAACGAAAGGTCGCCCTCGGTCAGTTCCGACCAGCGACGGTTGACGCATTCGAAAGCGGCTTGCTCGGTAGAAGTATCGGCATACACGCTTCTGTCCACAAAGCCGAACTGCACCTCGCTGCGCACTTGCGGCGCAAACAAGTCGGTTTCGAACTCTGCCGTAAGCAGTGCGTGGTCGTCTTGCCAATCCACCGCCGTATCGAAACGAATAACGGCATCCGCGCCGTTGAACACAATGTCGCGCGTCAACGTTGTTTTATCGGACACGCGGTAGAACGAACGCACCACCAACACGCCGCCGCACGTAAAATGCGTTTCGCCCGTCTTTTCGAGCGGACGGCGTTTGCGCGCTTGGTCGGCGTCTATGTCCCAATTGTCCCACTGATAGGGCAGATCTTCGCCCACCGTCATTTTGCCCAACGTGCCGCGGGCGAACTCCCGCCCGTTATACACCAGCGAACATATGCCGTGGTCGTCTAAAACGGCGGTGTAATAGGGCGTTGTTACCGTGTTGTTTGCATACACGGGCGCGGCGGGCGCGGGCAACAACCGTCCCGTACCCAAAGCGGGCATTTGCACGTACACGGGCGCAACGCTTTCGCCGTCCGCCCCTTGGTAGCTTTCGTAAGGCGCCGTGCTACCATGCCGATACAAAAAGCCTTGCACGGGAAAAGACAGCGCGTTGAGCGGGCGCTCGCCCTCGCCCCATGTTTTTTGCAGCCATGCGCCCACGTCGCGCAACGCTTTTTGCAGTTCCGCTTTGGCTTGGTCGTTCACGCGGGCGATCGACGTGCCCGGCAAGATATCGTGAAATTGGTTGCACAGCAACACGTCATACGCCGCGTCGGTCACCTCTTTGCCTTGCCCCGTTACCGCGCCCGCAAATTCGGCCACGTGCAGTAAATTTTCCAATCGGCGGTTATACTGTTTGAGATCGTGTTGCGACGTCAGCGTGCCGCGGTGCAGTTCGAGGTACAACTCGCCGTGCCAAGAGGGCAACGCGTCGGGCAAGCGCTCCATAAAGGCTTGCACGCTCGTGTGCTCCACTTTGGCGCAAGGGTATCTCTCGCACAACAGCGCCTCGCGCACCATGTCCTCGGCGGGGCCGCCCCCGCCGTCGCCGAACCCGTAGGCCACGAGCGCCGCGGGCGCTTGTCGTTTGCCCGTTACCGCCGCCGCGCGCGCCGCCGCCACCGCGGGATTGAGCCGCGTGTGCGTGGCGTTAAAATGCACTTTCACCCTACTGCCGTCCAGCCCCGCCCACCAGAAGGTATCGTACGGGAACTTGTTCACGTCGTTCCAACTCAGCTTGGTGGTGAGAAAATAGCGCACGCCCGACTGCAACAAGATCTGCGGCAACGCCGCGCTGTAGCCGAACGTATCGGGCAACCAAAACACCTCGGCCGTTTTGCCGAACTCGCGCATTTGAAACCGCGCGCCGCGCAAAAATTGACGGCAAAGCGCCTCGCCGCCCGTTAGGTTGCAGTCGCATTCCACCCACCCCGCCGTAGGCTCGAAACGCCCGCTTTGCACAAGCGCTTGCACTTCGCGGAAAAAGTCGGGGTACTTTTGCCGAAACCAGTCGTAGTGCAACATAGAGGACATCACAAAACGGTACGTAGGATATTTTTGCAGCAGGCGCACCGCATTGGACGCCGTACGCACCGCCTTTCGCTCCGTTTCGGCAATGGGCCACAGCCACGCCGTGTCGAGGTGCGAATGCCCGATCGCGCCGATATACGGCTCTTCGACGCCCGATCGCGTGGCAAAAAACGCGTCGAGCACGGATAGCGCCCGCTCGGTTTCTTGCGACGTAGGCTTGCGCGTGAACGGCAAAATATCGAACAACTCGTCGTATACGCGCGCCGCGCGGGCGTGATAGTAGGCATCGGTTTGCGCGCGGTAACAATCGTTTAAGCACCCCAGCAAAAACACCAGCGTTTTAAGCTTTTCGTCCCACTCGATAACGTAGATACCGCCGTAGGTGCGCACGGGCATATAGCCGTTAAAAAAGAAAGTCTGTTTTTTCTCGCGCGGCATACTGCCGTAGTAGGTGTGCCCCGCATACCCCTCTACCGTGATCTCGCCCGCCGGCACAAAAATATATCGGTGCAAACGCTCGTTCTCGAACCGCACGCCCGCCGTGTAGTCGGTAAGCCCCACGGGGTAACCGTTGCAAAACACGGTGTTTTCCAACGCGCCGTTGTCTATCTCCAACACGCTGTCTTGCGGCAAACAAAAACGGAAAGTGCCGTACACGTAGTCGCCGCCCCACTGCTCGCCCGACCGTATGGCGCGGGGCGCGGGCACGGGGTCGCCGTCTTGCTTTTCGTAAAAAAGGACGTCCTCCACGGGCGTCCGTTTGCACACGGCGAGCGGCGCGTAAAAATCCGCCAACCCCGCCGTTTTCGCGATCATTCTTTCGTTTTGCGCGTCGTTTATCATATATACTCCTTGCTTATAGGATACGCGGCGCGTATCCCGTTTACACAGATTTATCGCTCACCGCTTGCGACGCTTTGCGGGCGTTGGCGGTGGCGCGCACGCCCAACCGTTCGTAAACGGCGGTGCACAGCACGTCGGTAATATAAATTTGCGAGGCCACGGTGGCCAGCGAGCCGCCCTCATACGCCGCCTCTTTGCGCGACGTATACAAGAGATAGTCGGCATATTTGCTAAGCGGCGACTTGGAATAGTTGGTGACCACCACCACGGGCGTGCCGTTGCCGTGCGCGATCTCGGCCAATTTGATCACGTCTAACGTGCCGCCCGAAACGCTGAACAATATGAGAAGATCGTCGGCGTCGAGGTTGGCGGCGATAATGGCTTGCGTGTGGTTGTCGGTGGCGTTTTCGGCGTTGATGCCCGCCTTTATAAGGCGCGCCTTGGCGGCCAGCGCGGCGATCTGCGAATTGCCCACGGCAAACACGCACAGCTTGCGCGCGGCTATGATCTTATCGGCCACAGCCAGACACACGTCGTAGTCGAGCTGTTTGCACGTTTGCGCGATCGCGTCGGCCATTTCGTCGCTCAAACGTTTGGGTTTAGACGTATCGTCTACGGTGTCGGTGGCGATGTCTTGCGAAAGATGTAACTTAAAGTCTTGAAACCCCTTATACCCCAACTTGCGGCAAAACCGCAATATGGTGGCCTCGGCCACGCCCAACGTATCCGCCAGGTCGGTGATAGACAAATAGATCATATCGTTGCGATCGATAGACTTTAGCTTGTCCACCAATTTCAGTTCGGTCTTGGTGGCGTTGTCGCGATACGCCTCGATACGTTCGAATACTTTTCCTAACACGAAACTCCCCTCTGTAAATGAAAACTATTTTCATTATACAATGTTTCGGCTACTGCGTCAAGATATTATTTGCTTTTCCCAATGGGTGGGCACGCCCTCGTCGCGCAACAAACGCGCAAACTCCGAAAAACGTTTCTCGTCTTTTTCCAGCGCTTGGGGCGCTATATCGTGCCGCAAACAAAATGCCGCCGCCAAGCCCGCCGCCTCGCCCACGTTCCATTCCACGGGGTGCGTGCGGTAACAACCGTTGGTAAGGTGCGTGGTGCCGATGTTTTTGCACCCCGCCATGAGATTGTCGGTATCGGCCGAAACAAGCGCCCCGAACGGGATCTCGAAAGGCTTTGTAGGGCAAAACAAAAAGGTGTGCGACACGGTGGTGATGTGCAGATCGATGTGGTAATGCCCCACGCCTACGCTGTGCGCATACGTGCGCCCGCTTGTTACGTCGTCGGCCGTGATCGTGGTGAGCGCACGCATACGGCGCGACTCGCGGATATACGGCGCGGCGGCCAAACCGTCGGGCGTGCCCAATACGTCGGTGCGAAGTCCCAGCCCTTTGTATCCGCCCTCGGTCTGCAACCAGTACACCAAGCTCAGCGTGAGTTGGCGCGCCATTTCGCGGTGGTGCGCGTCGTTGCCCGTTTGGATGATATTGCCCATAAAATAGTCATTTTGCGGCCAATTGACGAGCGTGACGTCGCGCGGCTCGGCATTGTTTTGAAAGTGCGACGCACACACGATACGGCGATAGGCGAACAGCCCGAACAGTTTTTCGTTGCCGCACGTTTCGCCGTTGAAAAAGCCGAACAGCTTAGACTTGCCCGTGCGCGAATCGGGGCCGCGCATGCCGAGCACGTTGTAATCGTCGTACGGCATGCGGTAGCGGGCAAAATAGTCGTAGGCCGCGGGACGCTCTATCACGGGCGCCTCGCCCTCTTGCCAATCGCACGCCGCCACCCAAGTAACGGGTTGCATGTCGGCGGGACACGCGTCGTCGGGTGCCAACTTTTCGCCCGTTTGCGCCCTCGATTCGGCGCCCGTTACATACCCCGCGCCCGACAGCGCCAACAGATCGCCCGTTTCGGTAGCGTCTATAAACAGCTTGGCACGCACCGTATCGCCGTCGGACAGCGTAACGCTTTGTATATGCCCGTTTTCGCGGCGCGCCGCCGTGGGTTTGCAACAAAGGCGCAACTGTACGGCGCCGCTGTCTATATAGGGTTGCAACCGTTCGTTTAGCAGTCGTTGCGCCAAGGCGGGCGGGTGCGCCAAACGCGACACCGACGACCCGCCCGGACAAAACTCGCTTTGCGTTTGCAACCGCGGTATGATGTGCGGGTGCGTACGGTAATGCTCGCGCACCGCATTGCGATACGCGCGGTAAGAGGCCGTGCAACCCGTACTTTCGATATACATGTGTTCGTCGGGCGGCACCGCTTGCGAGGTGAGCTGACCGCCTATGCGGTCGTACTCCTCGGTCAATAGCACTTTGCACCCGTGTTTGGCGGCGGCTATGGCGGCGTTCAATCCGCCCAAGCCCGCGCCGATCACCGCCACGTCGAAAATTATTTGTTTCGTTCCCGCCACCATTGCGCCGCTCCTTGCAGTCCCGCATCTTCGCCGAGCACGGCCGTTGTAACGGCGCGGCTCGTATACTTTCGCAACACGGGCAACCAGCGCTCGCTCGACCGCATGACGCCGCCGCCCAAAATACACAACGTGTAGGGCGCAGCTTCGTGCACCCTCTCTAAAGCCGCCGCCAGATCGCAACAAAATCGGTCGACCTCCGCCGCCGCGGCGCCCGTGTCGGCCGCAAACAACTGCTCTACGGTAAGACCCAACCGCGCGGCATTGCGTTTAAGCGCCGATCCCGACACATACGTTTCTATGCAGCCTTGCCGCCCGCAATTGCACGGCAAGCCGTTTTCATACAGCGGCAAATGTCCGAACCGCCCGAATCTGAAATCACTGCCGAACACGATTTGTTGGCCGTCGAAATACGCGCCGCCCACCCCCGTGCCCAACGTGAGCATCACGGTAGGTTGCGAGAGAGCGCGCGCCGCCGCTTCGCCGAGCAATGCGGCGTGGCCGTCGTTGATAACTTCGGCGGGCAAGCCGTATGTTTCTTCCAAATACCGCTTGAGCGCAAACCCCGTAAAATCGGGGAGGTTGTCGGTGGCGTACGTGCACACGCCGCGGTAAGGGTCTATATCCCCCGCCGACGACAACGCGACGGCATCGGCGGGCAACAGCTTGTCTATCACCTCTCGCAACGAGCGCAACACCGTTTCGCGGCTTGTTGCCACCGTGGGCGCGCTTGCGCGGCGCAGTACGTTACCGTCATGCAAGCACGCGCCTTTCACGGCGGTGCCGCCCAGATCCACTGCCGCTATCTTCATCCTTTCACCGCCCCCACCACAACGCCTTTCGTAAAGTACTTTAAGAAAAACGGATAGGTGCACACAATGGGCAACATGGAAAGAATGATGGTGGCCGCTTTGATGTTTTCTTCGTATTTGAACTTTTCGCCCAGCACGATGGCCGCGTTGGGATCGCGGAACTGTTCGGTCACGTTGACAATATAAAAGGGCATGGGGTACAGCTCGGCGTGCGCCGCCGAAATGTACATGAGCGCGTTGAAATAATTATTCCAATACACCACCGCCGTAAACAATCCCACCGTTACCAACATAGACACCGATATGGGAAAGATGACGCGAAACAGTATTTGCAGATTGTTGGCGCCGTCGATGCGCGCCGATTCTTCCAAAGCCTCGGGCAGCCCCTCGAAAAAGTTTTTTATCAAAATAAGGTGGAACACTTGCACCGCCGAGGGCAACACGAGCGCAAAGATCGTGTTGGTAAGCCCGAGCGACGACATCAAGATGTAGTTTGGCACCATGCCGCCCGAAAACAGCATGGACACGAAAAAGTAGATCATGAACGTGCGGCGCAGCGGCAGATCCTTTTTAGACAGCGGATACGCGGCAAACGCCATGGAAAGCACGCTTATGAGCGTGCCAAGCACCGTTACGGCAATGGTCACCGCAAACGCCCTATAAAAGTTGGTTTCGGTCAGCACCGTTTTCACCGCGAACAGATCGAACTTTTTGGGAAAGAACAACACCGTTTGCGAGTGCGTGCTGAGCGCGGTGGCAAGAATGTTGAGTATGGGCGCGAGCGTGAACAGCATAAACAAAACAAGTATTACGGCGTTTACCACGGTAAACGCTTTATCGCCCTTACTTTTGATATGTGTGGAAACGCTCATTACCAAATACTCCTATGAAACGCTTTTTTGCAAAACAGATTGCCGCCCAGCACCAACACAAGCGAGATCACCGAGTTGAAAAGTCCCGCCGCCGTAGTCAGCGCGTAACTGCCGCCGTTTTTGATGGCAAGCTTATAGATATAGGTGCCTATGATCTCGCCGCGCGATTCCGCGGTGGGCGTGAGCATGGCGTAAATTTGCTCGAATCCCGCATCCATGAGATAGCCTATGCGCATAATGAGCAACACCGCCACCGTGCCCGCAATGCCGGGCAACGTGATGTGCCAGATCTGCTTGAGCTTGCCCGCGCCGTCTATCTTGGCCGCCTCATACTGCTCGGTGTCTATGGCCAAAATGGCGGATATGTACGCCACGGCCGACCAGCCGATGTCTTTCCAGCCCGTTGTGAGCACCATGAGCCAAGGGAACTGATTCGCGTTCGACACGTCTATTTTCCCCAACCCCAGCGCGCCCAACACCGCGTTGAGCGCGCCCGTGTTAGGGTGCATGAACGTCATGAACACGCTTGCCACCACCGCCCAGGAAAGGAAGTGCGGCAAATACATCACCGATTGCACGGCTTTGTTGAATGCTTTGTTGCTCACCTCGGTGATCAATATGGCCAGAAAAATGGGTATGGGGAACACCAGCACGATCTTGAGCACCGAGATAAACAACGTGTTGCCGAGCACGCGCAAAAAGTCGGAGTTGGCCGCGAATAGCTTGATAAACTGCGAGAACCCGCCCCACGGCGTCATGATGATAGAGGCCACCGAACTTTCGTAGGCCGTCAGGTCTATCTCTTGTTTGAACGCCATGATAAGCCCCGCCATGGGCACGTAGCAAAACACGAACGCCAACAAGGCGGCGGGCAATAAAAACAGCATGAGCGAACCGTATTTTTTGAATTTGGATCTTTCTTTGAAACGCACTTTCAGCATGCCGTCCTCCGAAATTTGCTTTTTACTTTTCTTTATTTGTTTTTATACCAGTCTTTTATCTCTTTTACCGCCGCGGCGTTTTCCCCGCCCGACCAGCCCGCCAAAACGGACTCTACCGTAACCGAACTATCGTTGCCGTAAATGAGCTTTGTCACCTCGGTATTGAAATAATCTTCCATACCGGCGGCGCGCCCCGAATACGTTTTTAAGGGCGGCGCGAACTTCACGGGATTGAGAACGCCCGTAAGCGGATGATCTGCCGACGTGAACGCATCGGTGTTGGTGTTGCGCCACTGGAAGTAGTAGGCATTGTTGCCCTTTACCACCACTTGCGTCCACCACGTGTTGTATATGCGGTCGTTGGTGCCCGTTACGAAATGGTCGGCGCTCGTCTTGTCTTGCGCAAAGCGCGCCGTCGGCTCATACTCTTTGGTGATGCTGTTGTAGTTGTAGTGCACGCCCGCGTCGCCCGCCACCAAGCGGACAAAGTTTTCGTCGCGCAGTTTTTCTTGGATCATGTGCATCACGTGAATGCCGCTCGACGCCATCCAGTTGGGTATCACCGTTACGTAGCTTACGCCCGACGACTGCCACGTATTTACGTTACCGTTTGCGTCCTTAAAGCCATATGCAAAGTCAACGCAGTTTTCCATCTTCTTGCCGCCGTTGGCGTTGAGCTGTTCGGACACCGTGGCCATTTCCCAAAAGTTGGATACCGTGGCAATGCTGTTGCCCTTGGCAAACTCTTGCGCGCAATGCGCAAAACTGTTGGTTTGCATGGCGCCGTCCAAAAGTCCTTCGGTGCGCAACACGCGCATTTGCGTCACGTAGTCGGCAAAGCCGGGATTCTCGATCATGTGTTTGAGTTCGCCGTCTTTGTCTTCCCACTCTTGCTTTACGCCGAACGCCGCCGCTATGGGGCCTACCACTTGCAAGTTGCTCGGCAACGTAAACGCCGTTGTCTTGCCCGTTTGCGCCTTAAAAGCTTGCAACAGCTTTTTGAACCCCTCGAACGTTTTGGGCACTTCGGTATACTTTTCGCCCGTGTCGGGATTTGTCAGCGTGTACATGATATCCTTGCGGATAATGATGGACTTGTCGATGTTGTCGTTAGACGCGCTGTCGGGCACGCCCAGAATGCGCCCGTTATACGTCACCGCGTCCCACGCCTCTTGCTTGATAGCGTTTTTCATCACCGAAAATTTGGGCGAATTGACAACGTCGGTTATGTCGGCAAACGCCGCGCTCATCACCGCATATTTGTTGAACTGGTTTTTGGTGAGCTTGAGGGCGTTGTAGTCGGTCTTTTTATCGATGATGATGCCCGTGAGGTTGCTTTCCGCGCTCGCCCCCGTGGGCAACTGGTCGTAAGAAACCGTGTAGCCCGTCATCTCGTTAATAAGTCCGATCGCGGGGTTGCTGTTCATGGTGTCGGACACATAGGGCAACAGCACTTTGAGCGCGGGCTTGTCAGACGCGTCGGCATCGGGGTCGATCTTGTTGATCTCCGTCTTTTTGAAGTTACATCCCGCCAACGCGCCCAAGCTAAGCAACACGCCGAGCGCTACCGCAAAAAGGATTCGAAAGCCTCGTTTTTTCATTATGCCTCCACGGCGGGAATACGCAATCCCGCCAAATCGTATATCTCGAGATAGGTGTTGGCAAAGTTGTCGCCCTTGGCCGCATTTATGATGCTCACACCGAAATCGCGCACGGCGCCTTGCGAGAACACGAGCAACAATTCGTTATCGGCAAGCGTGGCAAAGCGCAGTTTGGCGCCCTCTAGGTTGTTGGCCGACGTAACGGCGGTACCGTTGGGGTTTTCCGCGTTGTACAAGTTGCTCCAATTTTGCGCTTCGATCAATTTGCCCGTGGTCTTATCGATCACCACATACACCGTATACTGCGCTTGCGGGATCGTGTCCGTGCCGCCTTCGTAGTTTTTGTCCCACATGAACACGGTGTTGTCGCCGCCCAATACGGGTTTGCCGTAGTTTTCGTTATATTTTACGTTGGGCGCATTGAGATACGAATTGCCGATCTTGATATACTGCGTGGGAACAATGATACGAATAACTTTGCCGTACTGTTCTTTTACGGAGTTGTCGATGGGATCGGTCACTTCGAACACAATGGTATACTCGCCCGCCGCGCTCATATCCAACGCATTGTAGCTTTCGTCGGTAACAACGATACCCTCGGTTACCGCTACGTCGTCGGACACGTCGAACGTTCCGCTATCGTCGCGGAACGCAACGCCCGCGATCAAGCTGTCTTTGGTGGGTTTGGCCGAGCCGATAACATATTCTTGCACTTTGTAACCGCTCGTCATATAGGGCGCTTGGTTCACATAGTCGCCCGTAAGAACGGCGGCGCCGTGCTTTAACTGCACCATGTTGCCGTAGCGCGTAGCCACGCTGTTGAACACAAACGCTCTGCCGTCGCGGCGATATGCCGTCAAATTGGTTTCGGCGGGATTCCACGAGGGCGCGTCGGGCACAAAATACCAGTTGCCGAGAGGCGAGTTGCCTACCGCCAACAGATAGCTGTGCGCGGGCAACGTGATCGTATCTTTTTGCGTATAACCGTCGGCGGTGTTTTCGTATTTCCAATCGGCGCTGATACCCTTGTTTTGGAAACCGTCCACGCCGTACACGACCTTGCCCGTTTCGTCAAACACGGCATACACGCCGCTCTTATCCGAAAGGCGCACGGTCATTTCGTTTTCGCTTGCGTTTTTCAAAATATACGCGTCGTCAAAGTCTGCGATCAACGCGGTATCGTGCGGGTTCACAAGCTCGGCGGGCAACTGTCCGTCGGCGCTCTCGAAATACTTGTCGGCGGCCACGCGAATGCGGTTGCCCAAGATATTTTCCCACTCGGGGTCGGCATACGCCGTGCCCACTTTGTTCACGCACACATAGTAGTTGCTTTCTTCGGCGTCTACCACTTTCACGTCGAACGTGTCTTCGTGATCATCGCCTATGCTGTCGCGCGCGGTATACGTAACGGTATACTCTCCCACCGTAAGCATGCCGTTCTCGTCATACGTCAGTTCGTCGGCGTAGGCCACAATGGTGGGGATACGCTCACCGTCTTCGGTGGCGTATACTTCGGGCGCAAGTTCTTCTATGGTCTTGCGATACGCGGGATTGTATTTGCCGTAGTCGTCGGGAATGACCACGCTGCCCGCATCGGGTTTCACCCAAGCGATCTCGCCCGCCGTGGGCGTTTCGGCCGTCCACTTGGCATACAGCGTGATGTCGCCTTGCACCGTATCGGTGGCGAACACCCATGCCTCGGTGCATTCGCTATCCTTAAACCAGCCGCCGAACGCATAGTTCTCTTTGGTAGGCGCGGTCGGCTCCGTCACCTTGCCGTTTTCTCCCACGGTGACGCTTGCCACCGCACTGCCGCCGTTCGATTGGAACGTAACGGTGTACTCGGTTGTTTCCTTGTCGCCGCAAGCGACCAGCCCCAAGCCGAGCGCCATAACTAGCGCCAAAAGTAGCGCCGTCAAGCCTTGTTTTGCGTGTTTCATAATTTCCTCCTATCTCTATATAATTTTTTTATAGACTGTGTTTTTTTGTGCGACGCAGCAGCAGCGTCGCGCCCGCCAACAATACGATGGCCGCGCCGCCCGAAACGGCCGCGCCCGCCGCAGCGCCGCACCCGCACCCTTTCTTGGGTTTTTGGGTTTCCGCGGGCGGTTGGGGATCGGGTTTTTCGGGGTCGGGCGGGGTCACGCGGTCGGGACGCGGACTTTGTGCGGGCACCCAACCTTGCGTATCGATATAGCAACGGGACAAGTGCACGTCGAGCACTTTAACCAAGTTGGCCATTTCTTCGGCAATACGCGTTACGGCGTGGCCGGTGGCGTAATTGCGCGCGCCCGTTTGCAAACGGTAGGCCGCCGACATGATCTCTTGGATCTCGGCGGGCGTGGCAAACGGCATGGCTTTGAGTTCGTTGAGCGCCGCGGTGTAGGCCGTCAGTTTCTCACCCGTGATGCCGTAGAGATCGGCGCGCGACTGCATTTCGGCGGCAAACGCCGAAAGCAGTTTATCCACGCGCTTGTGCGGCACGATGGCGTTGCCGCCGTATACGCCGCTCGACAGATACTCGCGGGCAAGCGCCGAATTCATGATCGTTTTGGAATCGAAGATCACGGTGCCGAACGCGCCGCCGCGCAAAGCGGACAACGCTTGTTTCACTTCGTCGTATGCGCTAAGGCCCATAAAGTAGGGCGCGATACCGCCGTAGTTGAACGACACGCCGCCGATCCGGTTGACCATGGAAAGTATGCGTTGCTCCACGGTGTTGGCGTTGGTGTAATACGCCATGGGCGTGGTCACCTCGATCAAACCGTTTTGCACCCAGCTGAACCAATCTTGGCTCTTCTTCTCTTTCACGTCGGTATCGGGGAACACCGAAGTGGAAATGATGATGTTGTTTTCGCTGTAGGTGCCCTCGGCCGCTTGCGCGCGGTGCGCTTCGAGCGCGTCTACCGCCGTTTTCACTTCGGCCACAAATTCGTTGATCTGGCGGATCTTGAATTCGCTCCACGCTTTGGCCGTTTTCTCGGCGTCGAAACTTGTTTTTTTGCTCAGCTGACGCTTAAGGTAAGAGAGCGTGCAATTTTTGTCCGCCACGCCTTGCTCTTTCAAGAACTTGGCGGCCGAGAATTCGCTGTAGCCGTGGTCAAACGGCACGTCGGGATTGTTTTTGTCGTAGCCGTAAAAGTTTTGCACCGGGTAGCGGATATAGTCGAGGTTGATGCCGTCGAGGTCGTACTCGGTAAACAGCTCGGTGTAGTAATCGATAAGGAACTTGCGCACTTCGGGGTTAGAGGGATCGATGAACTTGTATTTGCCGCCCTCGAACTGCGTGTATTCGTTGTTTTGATAGTCGCGGATCACCCACTTGTCGCGCTCTGCTTTAGACACGAGTTGCTCGTCCGAATTGGGTTTTTTGCCCGTGAGCACATTGCTTTCTTTATAGCCCTCGTAGCCTACGAAAAAGTCCTCCACCCAAGCGTGCACTTCCATGCCCAACTTGTGCGCCTCGCCGATGAACGCGTCGAGGTAATCTTTGTAGCCGTCGTACGTGTTGTTCACAAAGTCTATGTGGTAATCCACATACTTGCTGTTGTCCGACATAGAGTAGCCGTTCCAGAACGTTTCCACGTATACGGTGTTCATGTTCACCGAGCGGAAAAGCTGAAGCGTTTCGCGAATGGCCTCGGTGGTCTTTTCGCGCGCCGCCACGGGACGGTGCCACGCCGCAATGCTCATGATGGCATTGCCTTGATACGTCATGGCCTCGATCCGTTCGGACTCGTTCATGATCTTAAGGTACAAGTCGTAAAAGTCCGCCAAATGCACGTTGTTGATAACGCCCTGTGCCTCGTCGGCTTGCAGTTGTTTCATCAGCCCGTACAGCGTGGCCTTGCCGGCGGCGTCTTCCGGTGTGCCCAACGCGTCTTGCGCCGTTTTGTTCGCGCGCGTCCACTTGTTGTTTTCCGCCGTGTCGCCCTCGCCGATATACCCCAGCTTATACTTGGCGTCTACCGACGTTTGCATCATTTCGTTTACGGTTTCGAGCCGCGTGACCGCCGTGGTCACGTAACTTGCCGGCGTGGTGGTGATGGTCACGTTGCCCTCTTCGGTCATGCTTACTTGCGCGCCGTTGAGCGCCGAATTGAGCAAAAACGTTTCGGCCGCGCCGTTGCCCGAAAGGATAAACGACGGTTCGTCTAAAAGGGCGTCCACTTGCTTGCCGTGCGATTCGATCACGCCCGTTACGGGATACTCGCCCGCTTTGGACGTGCGGCGCACCAACACTTCGTATCCCCACTCGTTGCAACCCGTAAAGTTAGAAAAGTTGGCCGACGCGGAACACAAGCTCTTATCGTAGTTTTGGTCGTAGTAGATCAAATAATTCTCGGCGCGGAAACCGGGAAAGGGCGTTTTGCCGCTCGCGTCGGTGATAAGGTCCACGTCGGTGTCGCGCACGGGTTTGGTGGGATTGCTCACCGTGATCTTGCGCGAATTGCTTTTGGTGAGATTGACAAACTGCATTTTTTCCAAGCTTGCTTTGTCGCCCGTTTTCACAAAGTTATCGGGCGTGAGCAGCGCGCGATAGGTGCCGTGAATGGAGATAATGAACGCGCGCGCATTGAGTTGCAACTCGGCGGTGTCGCGCACGGCGCGCATTTGCGTGATCTCGAACGTGCCGTCGTCTTGCAACGCAAACAGCGCCTCGGTGCCGAACTCGTTTTGTCCCGTGGTGGGGCCCCACTCGGCGTTGTAATACACGATCTCGTTTTCTTTGCGCGTGCCGTTCATTTTGGTGAGCGGAATGCGTATTTTTTTGTCTTGCGCACTGCCGCTGCCCGACGCCGTTACCATATCTACCGCGCCGATATAATCGGGGAACGTGCCGTTCTTGCCAAGCGTGGCGCCCGCTTGCGCCGCCGCCCACGCGGCGTTGTCGTCTTTTAAGCTGACGACCAACCCGTTCACGGGGATATACAGCCCGCCGCCCACCGCTCTTTCTTTGAGCACGTAGGCGCCGCCTTTCCACTCGAACGCATACTCGGTAAAGCCCTCGCGCGCGGGCGTTTGCGGATACAGCCACGCCGTGGTGAACACCGCGTCGTCGGCGCCGTACGAGAACGTCAAACTCGTCATACTGCCCTCGTGGTCGGCAATGGCCCACGGGTCTACTTTAGACGACGCGATGGAAAGTTCCGCGCCGTTGAGCGTATACGCAGAGGGCAACGCGGCAAAAGCTTTCACCCGCTGTCCCACACCCGCATAAACGGTAAATACGGCCAACACGGCCATCGCCGCCGCCAAACATACCGTTGTGATCTTTGCCTTTCTCTTCGTCATTGTTTGTCCTCCCTTTTTTGCTGTTTGCGTTCGCAAACGGATAAACCCACTTCGAACATTCTTTTCCACGGCATTTCGCACTGCTCGATGCCATAGGCGCTCGCCACTTGCGGCATCATCGCTTGCATTTGTTTTTCTATCTCGTCGCGCACTATTTCCGCCACTTTGCCGCGCTTTTCGCCCGCGTTAAAATAGTTTAGTCCCAGCGCGGGCAAATCGCGTTCGCACACCGTTTTGCGCGTGACCGAACAATACCCCGCGTCCTCGAAATAGCGTAAAGCCAAAAACCGTTTGTGCGCGGCAATATCACCGCCCGCGCGGCACACGCACGCCTCGGCAATGGTCGTGCCCAACGTATTAGACGAGGTGTTCCAACCCGCATAACCGTCTAACCGCAAGGCAACGCCCGTTTTGTCGAGCAGTCGCACCAGCTGTTTATCCGAACCGTTGGCATACGCCACGTCGGCCACGGCCACCTTCACGCCGTTTTGCACCAACGCCGCGGTCTTATGCACAAACTCCGACAGACTGCGCTCGGTGCGATATTGCGTGCTTTCGCACGGTTCGGCCGCCGATTGCATGCCGCCCGACGGCACGTTTACCATCAACGTGAAATCGGACGAAAACTCGTTGCCCGCGCGCAAGCACCCCGCCGCCGCCAATTGCATTTTCACGCTCTCGCACAGCGGCCTATCCTCGAAAGCGGGCACGGCGTATTTGCCTTGCTCGGACGCGTAGTCCACCGCCACGCGCGGCGCGCCCGCCGCGCTGTTGATATACCGCGCCGTAAGCGTCAAGCCCACTTCGTCGGCGCCCGGATAGATGAGGCAATCGAGCGTTTTGTTTTGCGCGGTCACATAAGCGTACACTTTGCGTTGGTCGATAGCCGTCCAGCCGAACGGCGCGGAATCGTCTTGCGGGATCACCATAAAATCCACGCTTTGCCCCACCTCGTCCACCGCGCGCAACAGCGTGCTAAGGTTCACGGCGCGACGGGTCAAAAAGTCGTCGATATACGGCGCGGTCTTTTGTTCGAGCGACGCCACGCGCGCGCCCGTTTCGCCCTTGTCGCGGCACACGCCCAACTCGAACATTTCTTTGCCGCACACCGCCCAATAGTCAGGCTCTTCGTCGTCCGAAGAATATTGCGGACAACGCATAATGAGCGAAAACGCATACACCGTTAAACGGGGGTTGGCGCGCTTGAGTTCGGCCAATACGCCCAACCGTTCGGCCAACGTTTGCTCGCTAAGCGAGTGCAACCGCGAGGGCACCAATCCGCCGTAAAGCAACATGTCGAGCGATACAACCAAACAGTGGGCGTCGCGGCAAGCTTGCGTTAAAAAGTCGCGCAATGCCGCAAATCGGGCCGCTTGCTTTTTTTGCGGCATGATGTCGGGCGGCGGCAACACAACGCCGAACAACTCGTTATCGCGCAACAACTGCTTGGGATATTCGTAATTGCACGGCCGCTCGTCCAGCGGCAACAGCACTATTTTTTTCATGCCCTCTCCTCTATACACATCGGTAGCATTCTCTGATTTTTTTGGCAGTATACGCGTATTCGCCATGACGTTCCATTTCCGTATCGAATGCGTTGTACGCCGTGCGCACGGCCGACGCATTCAGTTTTTGTATGAGCCGCGTTGCGTCTTTTCCGCTTTGCAACCGCTTGTACGCTTGGTATTCGGTTTGCGCGTAGTCGAAGTAGGGTCGCAGTTCGGCTTGCATGGCGGGCGGCAACGCTTTTTGCAGTTTGCGGTATGCCCGTTGCCGCTCGGTTAGATCGCACGTTTTTGCGGGCGTGTACATCACGCATGCCGCATTGTCGCGTATCAGTCGCAACGCCTCGGCGGGCGCTTGCGGCACCAAAGCCGCGGCGGCGTCCCGCTCGGCTTGGTCGGGATCGTACGTGTCGGCGTTCCACATGTAGCGGGCGGCGGTAAACAGCGCGAACTTGCTGAGCGAGGGGTATTCCATGGGGTTCATCAGCATGCCTTTGTGCGAGGCAGACAGCGTAGTGTCGCGGTTTCTCAGCGCCCCCAAAAACAATCGCTCGGTCATAAAATCGTTTACGGGGTAGTTATCCCACAGCCACAGTTCGCGATCGAACCACTGCGCGGCGTTGGCCGCGTCGGTCGCATCTATGTATTCGGCCACCGTGTTGTACCCCGTCCAAAGCACGGCCGCCTCGCGAGGCAAATACGTTCTCAGATCGGCGCGATACGGCGTGTCGTTGTTTTGCCAATAGTCGGTGGGACAAAACAGTACGCGCCGCCCTAACGCCTCTTGCACCGCAGCCGTTACGCTTGCTTGCGCTTGCGCCGCCGATGCAAACCGCTCGGTGTCTATAGGCAACAGTTCGGCTTTTATGTCGTCGAACAGCAGTGCGATCTCGCCAAATCCCAACGCTTGCAACGCTTTGATCTTTTCGATCAGCGTGCGCACGTCTTGCTCGTCGCTATACCGCATGTCCAAACCGGGGCTTATGCAGTAGCACATTTCTATGGCGCGGTCGGCCGCATACGCGCACAGTTCCCGCAGCGCCTCGCTCTCTTCTTGGGGATAGGGCTCGCGCCATTTCTCCCGATGGTAGGGGTCGTCTTTGGGCGCATACAAATAAATGTTCATGCGCATCTCATCCATAAAGTCCAAAAGATCTTTGCGATCGTCCGCCGTATACGGCCGTCCGTAGTACCCTTCCACAATGCCCCGCCAAGTAAAGTCGGCGTGGTCATGCGCGCGCCCTATAAACATGTTCTCTTTGCGGCGAGCCACTTCCCGTTCGGCGTAGCGCTTGCCGCGCGCGTTGCCGTAGGTTATTTCGCAATTCCCGTCGGCGTCCGTGCGCAACATAAATCCGTCGGTGCCGCACGCTTTGCAAACATAGCGTATTCGTCGCACCGCGGTATGGCCGCCCGCCGTAAAAAAATTTCGAAATTCTTTCATGCCGTCCGTATCGCTCCCTTGCGCGTGTGCATCACTTCGTTGAATCGGGCGGTGATAGACGTGGGGCGCGTGATGCTCGACCCGATCACCACGGCATACGGATCGAAACACAAAACGCTCTCTAACTGCTCCGATTCCCAAATGCCCCCTTCCACGATCAGCTTGTCGTGCATTATGCCGCTCAGCTGTTTGATAAAAGCAACGTCGGGGCACTGCGCGTCTTTGGTTTCTTCGGTGTAGCCGCGCAACGTTGTGGATATAAAATCGAATCCCATGTGCATGGCGCGCACGGCGTTTTCGCGCGTGTCTATATCGGCCACCAGCGCTATGTGGGGCGCTTTGCGTCGGGCGTACGCCACCACCTCTTCCAGCGTTTCGCCACCCGGGCGCCGCCGCGCCGTGGCATCTATCGCGATCGCCTCGCAAGGCAATGCGATCAGTCTGTCTATATCCGATCTGTTGGGCGTTATATACACGTCGCTGTCTTTCTCATGCCGTTTGGTCAGTCCGAGAATGGGCACCGACACCTCTTGCCGTATAGACGGGATCTCGTCGGCCAGCGCTCGTATGCCTACCGCCCCGCCCGCCACGGCGCAACGGGCAAACCAATGCATGGCATCGCAACCGTAGAGCGGCTCGCCTTCTGCCGCTTGGCAAGAAACTATCAATCCTCTCGGCAATGCGTTCATCTATATTCCCTTCCGTTAAGATAAAATATTTTTCATATACTTGCATTGTATCTGAAATATATTTTCATTATACGCATGTTTTTTCATTTTGTCAATAGGTTTTGCAAAAGTTTTTCATTTTGTTTTATGGAATAAAAAATTTTTTCATGCAAAATTTTCAACGCTTTTCATAAAAAGCAACCAAAAGACTTGCCAAACCCCGCAATGTCTGTTATAATAATAAAGTTGTGTGGCGGTATAGCTCAGTTGGCTAGAGTACTCGGTTCATACCCGATTGGTCGTTGGTTCGAGCCCAACTACCGCTACCAAACGCAAAAAGGAACTCGCCCGTCGGCAAGTTCCTTTTTTATTCTCCTTTGTTTTATTTCGCCCACCCTACCGCTTCCCCGCAAAAATTTGCCTCGAACGCAAAAAATATATAGCAAAACGGTTGCATTTTGTTCCGATCTTTGCTATACTATATAAGCTGTTCTATGGCTCCATGGTCAAGCGGTTAAGACATCGCCCTTTCACGGCGGTAACTCGGGTTCGATTCCCGATGGAGTCACCAAAACGATAAACTATCCGAACACCTTGGTTTCAAGCCAATAGGTTCGGATAGTTTTTTATAAATGCCACAATGCGCAAGCCATGTTTTTTGAAAGAACAATACGATCCCGACGTGGATAAACAGATACATTGGGGGAAATGGAAATGATCGTAAAAGAAAAGCAAGTAAAAGACGTTATCACAAAAAGCAATCTGCCCGTAAGCGATTACTCGGTAAATCCCTATACGGGGTGCGAGCACGCCTGCAAATATTGTTACGCATGCTTTATGAAACGCTTTACAAACCACCCCGAAGATTGGGGCGAATTTATAGACGTCAAGTTTTGGCAACCGATAAAAAATCCGGATAAGTACAACGGCAAAGAATTGTTTATCGGCTCGGTAACCGATCCGTACCAGCCTATCGAAGAAAAATACAAACGCACGCGCGCGCTTTTGGAAGAACTGCAAGGCAGCAAAGCCATACTTTCCATAGCAACGAAAAGCGATCTTGTTTTACGCGATCTGGACTTGATAAAAACGTTTCCGAACGCTCGCGTTTCGTGGTCGATAAACACCCTTGACGAACAGTTTAGAAGCGACATGGACAAAGGCGTTTCCATCGAGCGCCGCCTTGCCGCCATGAAAATCTTTCACGACGCAGGCGTGAGAACAACTTGCTTTATATCCCCCATATTCCCTCAAATCACCGACGTAAAAGCAATTGTCGAAAGAGCAAAGAAAGACTGCAATATTATTTGGCTTGAAAATTTGAATTTGCGCGGTGCGTTCAAGTCTACCGTTATGGCGTATATACGATCGAAATATCCCCGACTGCTGCCCGTTTATACCGATATATATGCCAAAGGCAATAACGCCTATTGGCAATCGCTCGATAATGCGTTACAGTCGTTTGCCATAGAGCAAGGCTTGGAATACAAGACGAACGACGACACCTTCACCCGTCCGTTTACCGCGCCGCCCGTTATGGTAAATTACTTTTACCACAGCAAAATCAAAAAATCGGCGCAAAAACGTTTTACGAATTGACCGCCCATGCAATAAGGCAACACGGGTGCTTTTTTGCAGTATGTATTATTTTTATTGCATGGAGCAAGACTGTTCTTGCACTTGCGCCATGCGCTTTTTGAATATTTTGGGAAAGGTGATAAATATAACGGTGGCCGTGATCACGCCGGCCGCCAAGTCGGCGATACCTTCCGAAAGATAGACGCCGCGAAACCCGAGAAAATGCGTGAGCACGCAACACAGCGGAATGAGTATGACCACTTTGCGCACAACGGCCAACAAAAGCGCAGATTTGGCTTGCCCCAACGCCACGTTGATATTTTGCAACGTCATCTGCACAAAGAACATGACAGACCCCATTAAAAACACGGGGGTGTATTTTTTGACTATGGCCGTTACGCTACTGCTTGCCGAAAACAGATAGGCATAACACTGCGGAACAGCCAACGACACCGACCAAACCGTAACGGCAAAAACAAACGCAATAATCGTAACATAGCGTATGCCTTTTTTGAGCCGCTCGGCATTCCCTTGCCCGTAGTTATACCCGACAAAGGGTTGCATGCCGTACCCCAAGCCGTTGAGCGGCAACGAAATGAGTTGCAACGCGCTCAGCATAATGGTGAGCGCCGCCGTGTAGTCGGCGTTGCCGCCCGTGGAAATTTTGAGATTGATATTGAAAACGATTTGAATGGCACACTCGGTCAGCGTCATCACAAAGGGCGTGCACCCGAGCGACACGATAGCAAATATTCTGCGCGAGTTCCAACGCATATCCCGCCAACGCAACCGAAAAATACTTTTGCGCGAAAACAAGAACGCAAAAATACAAACAAACGAAAGAAACTGCGAGAGCACGGTGGCAAGGCTCGCCCCTTGCACGCCCATATCCAAAACAAAGATAAACAAAGGATCCAAAGCGATATTGGTAACGGCGCCCACGAGCACGGCCAACATAGCGGCGACCGAATACCCTTGCGCCGTGATAAACGGATTTAAGCCTTGCGCCAACATCACGAACAGCGTGCCCAATGCGTATATTTTCAGATAAGACACGGCAAGATCCACAGCGCCCGACGGACACCCGAACAACACCACGATGGGCTTTGCCAACGCAAACGTAAGCGCGCCGATCACAACGCCCACGCCCGTAAGTAGCACGAAAGACGTGTTGAATATCCCGTCCGCCTCCCGTTTATCGCCCTCGCCCAATTTGATGCTGGCGCGCGGCGCGCCGCCCATGCCCACCAAATTGGCAAACGCTTGCATGATCAATGTGATAGGCAAAACGATGCCGAGCGCGGCCAACGCGTCCATACCCGATCGGTCGATCTTGGCCACAAACATTCTGTCTACGATATTGTACAAAAACGTGATAAGCTGTGCGACCACCGCCGGAACGGTAAGCTTAAATACAAGGGGCAGTATTTTCCCCTCGCCCAACCGTTCGGTCGTATTCTTTATAGATGCACACATAACCTTTTGTACTCTCAATGTATAGAAGCAATATATGCCAAATCCTCAGCGGTCAAATAACTATTTTGATATCTAATAAATAATTCACTGAAATCTTCTGAACCCAATTTGTTTTCACCCGTGCCTTGCATTTTAATGCATTGCCAAGCACAAAAAACATACAATTCGCTAATCCTACCGAATATCGAATTCATTCTTTCGATTTCATCCAATAAGCCTATATCGTTCGTAACACAAAATTCCTTGATTTTCACAACTATACTATCTTTTATAGCAAGTACTTTTCTATCTTCTCTATACTCTCTTTTCAAGACATGATTAAGAATTTTCGAACAATGAATGAGTTGCTCCAAATAATCGTTATTATCAAAATTTTTTTCAACAATCTTACGATCCGACCAAACACTGAACTGCGCTGTTTGTTTACGCAATTCAAGCATATCGGCGTTTCTTTGATGTATCACGTTCTCAATCAAAAAACGTCTTGTATTTTCCTTTTTGGAAAAAAATATGTTGATACATAATACAACAAGGGTAACAGACAATGTCAACACATCCAAGATATTACTTGCCATCTGATTCATTCCCCTCTATCAATTCATCGGTCAATTTTAACGCACAATTGTCTCCGCACATCGTACATTTTTTCTGCCCGACTTGAAACTTGTGACGCAACAACTCGCGCTTGGCAACAACTTTATCGATCGCATGGTTAACTTCGCCGCCACATCCTTTTTTTCTCCGCTCTAATGCCATAGCCATATCACGAACAAAATGACCCGTCCGTGCGCTATAACCTATATGAATTGCCAACTTGGTATACCGAACCGCTTCTGTGATATCAGATAAATCAGGTAAGCCGATATGCTCTGCACGAGTAATACAAGTAACCATATCTGCACCACTTGCAACCGCAGTAGCCGCCGATATAGCAGAAGATAAATGATCCATACCAAGCGCAATATCCGTACAAACAGACATAACACGATAAGGAGCATTATAACAAACATCTTTTGTTTTTCGAATCGAGTCGGCAATACAATGTAGGGGGCAATGTCCTATTCCTTCCACTACTACATTCACGCCCGCAGTTTGTGCACGCTTTACCAATTCACCTACCCGTTTCGTTTCCACCCAATAAAATTCATTGTGCGATAAATAATCTTCTATGCTTGCCGCGCGAGAAGAAACACAAAGACTTAACGTAACATTATACTTTTTGGCGGCTTGCAAAATATTATCAAAATAAGTAAAATACGGATTTTGGTGTCCCGAATAGCGCATGTATTTAATGAGTAGCGCCCCACCGCGACTCGTATATGGAATAATGCGATCCATCGATTGTAAGTCTTGCCAATCCCCCGCCCATATACTTGCGTGAAGTGTTATAATATCCGCACCGAGTTCCATCTGTCCTTTTAAGCGATTTATAAATTCAATCGGTCGAATATCTTTATGCGCATGTATATCGTTCGCAAAACCGTTTATTGCAACCAACCCGAAAACAGCTGCGGTTTGTTTTATACAACATTCATAGTTGTAATCAATGTCGCCGTCCAAGGAATTGTCATTCACAATATTTGCCCCTACTTGCAATGCTGCTTTTGCCTTTTTAATCTCTTCAGCGTAAGACATAGACGCATCGGAAATACCAAAACTGGAAATGATGCACGGATATTGCCCGTTACCGCATTTTAAAGTAGGCTTCCCTTTTAAGTTATTACCAATTTCTATAATCATAATGAACCTAATGTACTGCATGACAATACATGTTCAAATCGTTTTATCGATCAAAAGCCATGCTCGCCATATAAAAATATTTGGTTTATCGGCGGCGTTGTACGCCGGTACGGCGGGCGGCCTCCGCCACGGCTTTTGCCACGGCGTCGTGCGCGCGCTGATCGTAAGCATACGGCAAGATATGATCGGGTTGCAGTTCTTTATCCGACACGCAAGAGGCGATGCCGTGCGCGGCGGCGATCATCATTTCGTCGTTGATCGTTGTGGCGCAAGCGTCCAACGCGCCGCGGAACAACCCGGGGAAAACCAACACGTTGTTGATCTGGTTGGCAAACTCGCTCGAACCGGTGCCCACCACCGCCGCGCCCGCGGCCAACGCTTTTTGCGGGTGTATTTCGGGCACGGGATTGGCGCACGTAAACAATATGGGGCGCTCGGCCATGGAACGCACCATGTCTTGCGTTACGCAATCGGCCACCGACACGCCGATGAATAGATCGGCGCCCGCCATGGCGTCGGCCAATTTGCCCGTAAGCTTACGGCGATTGGTGACTTTGGCGATCTCTTGTTGCGCGGGGTTGATGCTTGTATCCCCCTCGCAGATGATGCCGCGGCTGGCGCACATGGTGATATCGCGCACGCCCATTTTGCGCAAGAATTTGGCAATGGCAATGCCCGCCGCCCCCGCGCCGTTGATCACCGTTTTGAGTTCGGCCAACTCTTTGCCCACGATCTTGAGCGCGTTGAGAAGGGCCGCCGCCGTCACGATGGCGGTGCCGTGCTGGTCGTCGTGAAATACGGGAATATCCAATTCGGCCTTGAGCCGCGATTCTATCTCGAAACAGCGCGGCGCGGCGATATCTTCCAAGTTAATGCCGCCCCACGACCCCGCCAGTAGTTTGATCGTGCGGATGATCTCTTCGGTATCTTTGCTGCGAATGCAAAGCGGGTAGGCGTCTACGTTGCCGAACGCCTTGAAAAGCGCGCACTTGCCCTCCATTACGGGCATGCCCGCCTCGGGGCCGATATCCCCCAGCCCGAGCACGGCGGTACCGTCGGTGATCACGGGCACGGTGTTCCAACGCCGCGTAAGTTCGAAACTTTGCGACACGTCTTTTTGAATGGCCAAGCACGGTTCGGCCACCCCCGGCGTGTAGGCCACCGACAGGTTGTCCCGCGAGTCCACCGGCACGCGCGCAACGATCTCTATTTTGCCTTTCCATTCGGCATGTTTTTTCAGCGACTGTTCTCTGTAATTCATACTGTCCTCACTTTAGCATATGTTTATATGTTCAGTATACTACAATTATGCGTTTATCGCAAGCAAAAACCGCACCCGTACGGGCGCGGTTTACCGTTTCGTTCGCTTATTTTTTTTCTTTCTTGACGGGGAACACCACATCCTTGGTCTTTTTGATCACCACGGCGTCTAAGGGAGCGACAACGCCGTCAAACGGCTTGAGCGTGGTAACGTCGGTGTAGCTTTCGCCGTGCGTGTCGTACGCATACGGCTTTGTGCCGCGGTTGGCTATCACGACGAGTTGTTCGCCGTTGTCGGCCGTGCGCGTAAAGGCATACACGCCGTTGTCCGCCGTTACGAGTGCATACGCGCCCTCACATAGCACGCCCTTTTGCTCGGCGCGCATTTTGCCTAATTTTTTGTATAAACGCAAGTAGTTTTTGTTTTCTTGCTTCCACGGATAACATCTGCGGTTAAACGGATCTTCGAATCCCTCCAACCCCGCTTCGTCGCCGTAATACAAACAAGGCACGCCGGGCAACGTGTACTGCAACGTTGCCGCAATCTTCACCAATTTTTGGGTGTGCTCGCCGTCCGAGATCTTAGCCACGGCGCGCTTTTCGCGCGTGGACGTGTCGCCGCTGTCGCCCAACACGCTGATAAGGCGGGCGGTGTCGTGCGTGTCTAATAAGTTCATGAGATTATCCACCACGAACTTGGGATAGTTGTTCAAAATGACTTGCACGGTATTGTTCAGTTGCACGGCATCGGCGGTGCGCACAAAATGCAGAATATCTTCTTTGAACGGATAGTTGGTCACGCTGTCTAACTGTCCGCCGTTGAGATACCGCCGCCGTTGCGAATAGGCCACTTTGTTGCTGGCGTCTTCCCACACCTCGCCGAGCACCAAGCAGTCGGGATTGACCGCCTTGGCCGCGTGCACCGCTCTGTCCAAAAAGCCGTCGGGCAGTTCGTCGGCCACATCTAAGCGCCACCCGCCTATGCCCATTTCCGTCCAATAACGAATAATGCCGTCCTCGCCGCAAATATACTCGCTGAACGCGGGATCGCACTCGCGCACTTGCGGCAAGATGTCGATGTTCCACCAACAGTCGTACGTATCGGGATAGTTGCCGAACGTATACCAACGGTAGTACGGACTGTGCACCGACTGATAGGCGCCCACGCTGTCGTACGTGCCGTATTTATTGAAATAAATGCTGTCGTCGCCCGTGTGCGAAAACACGCCGTCCAACACGATCTTGATGCCCTTTTTGTCTGCTTTTTTGATGAGTTCTTTCAGTTCGTCCGCCGTACCGAAATCGGGATCTATTTTGCGGTAGTTGCCCGTGTCGTATTTGTGGTTGCTGTGCGCCTCGAAGATAGGATTGAGATAAATGCACGTTACGCCCAACCCCTTGAGATATCCGAGCTTTTTGATAACACCGCGCAAGTTGCCGCCGAAAAAGTCCTCGTTGCGGATCTTGCCATCGGCGTCCGGCAAATATTCGGGCAAGCCGTACCAATCGTCGCGGTAGCGGGCATATGCCTTGGTTTTCTTGCGGGCGCCGCCGTCGAAAAAGCGGTCGGGCATGATCTGATAGATAAGACCGCCCTTTAGAAACTGCGGCGCGTTATACACTTTTTCATACACCGTGAGTTGCCAATCGTGGCCTTTGCCCAGCATGGCGTGCAGATCGTCGCCGCAACCGATACGATATTGCTTATCTTCGGTGTTCACGATAAAGTGGTAAAAATACAACCCGCGCGACGTCACCGATACTTCCGCCGTGTATTCCATCATGGTGTCCGGTTCCACCGAAACAAACTGCATGGGATAATACACTTCGCTCTCGCCGTCTTTGGTAAGCACCAAAAACACCTCGCTGGGGTTGCTGGGACGGTTGAACTTGATGCGCAACCGTATGGGCGTTCCTACCGCCACCGCGCCCGACGGCTGCTTGCAAGCGGGATCGTTCGGAAAAAATTTGACTTGTTCGTTCATATGTTTACTCCTTTTTCCGTAGTACTTTTTGTATATGCGCCATAATGGCAAAATGTAGATTTGTTTATAAGGGCGGCACGGCTATTTAGCCGCTTTCGCCTTTTTCACCTTGCGGAGCTGCCAAATATTTTTTGCGTAGTCTTCTATACTGCGATCGGAGGCAAACACGCCCGCCTTGGCAATGTTGACAAGCGCCATTTTGTTCCAACGCAATTTGTCTTTATACGCCTCGTCTACGTCGTGCGCCGCGCGCATGTAGTCGCCGAAATCCGCCAAACACATATACGGATCGGCAATGTTGTTGCTGCCCAAAATGAGATAGTTGGCAATATCGGCAAAACTTTCGCCGTTAAAGCCCACGCGCAGTCTGTCCACGATACGGCGGATCTCATGATTGCCCGTATACAGATTGCTCGGAAAATAGTTGCCCCACATTTTTTCCACTTGTTCGGCGCGCAGTCCGAAAATGAAAATATTGTCGTCGCCCACGCACTCGCGGATCTCCACGTTGGCGCCGTCTAACGTGCCCAGCGTTACAGCGCCGTTTAGCATGAACTTCATGTTAGACGTGCCGCTCGCCTCTTTGCCCGCCAAAGAGATCTGCTCGCTCACCTCGCTGGCGGGAATAAGCCGCTCGGCGCGCGTTACGTTGTAGTTCTCCACAAACAAAACGTCTAATTTTTGCTTAATCTTGGGATTTTTTTGGATCTCCGCGCTTAGACAGTTGATAAGGCAAATAATGCGTTTGGCGTGATAATAGCCGCCCGCCGCCTTGGCGCCGAACACAAACGTTTGCGGCGACACTTCTTTGTCGGGTTGATCCAACAGATCGAGATATTGCGATATGATCTTTAACACGTTCAACAGCTGACGCTTGTATTCGTGCAACCGTTTGATCTGGGTGTCGATACGCGTGTTCGGATCGAGCACAAAACCGGACGTATCTTTGATGTACTTGGCAAAATCCACCTTGCAACCGTACTTTATTTTGCCCAGCTCTTCGAGCACCCGCTTGTCGTTTTGGTATTTAAGAAGCCCCTCTAACTTAGATGCGTCTTTGTCTATGCCGTCGCCCACCAAGTCGGTAACAAGCCCTTTCAGCCCCGCATTGCTTTGCGACAGCCATCTTCTGTGCGCGATACCGTTGGTAACGTTTTGGAATTTATACGGCATCAGCGTATAGAAATCGTGGAACACGCTCTCTTTGATGATGTCGCTGTGCAAGGCGCTCACGCCGTTCACGGCATGCGACCCGATCACCGCCAAGTTGGCCATGCGCACCATGCCGCCGCCCAAAACGGCCATGCGGTTCACTTTTTCGAAATCGTTGCATTGCGCCATCGCCCACGTGCAAAATCTTCTGTCGATCTCTTTGATGATCATGTAGATGCGCGGCAACAAGATCCTAAACAGCGGTTCGCTCCACTTTTCCAAAGCCTCGGCCATCACCGTGTGGTTGGTATATGCAATGGTGCGCGTGGTAATGTCCCACGCCGTGTCCCAATCGTAGCCAAATTCGTCCACAAGCAACCGCATCAGTTCGGGCACCGCCAAAGCGGGGTGCGTATCGTTGATGTGAATAGCCGCCAGATCGGGCAAATTGTTGAGATCGGGGTTGTTTTTCAAATGGTCTTTTATAATGCTTTGCAAGCTGGCCGACACCATAAAATACTGCTGACTGAGCCGCAACGTTTTGCCTTGCTCGTGGTCGTCGCTGGGATACAGCACTTTGTTGATCAGTTCGGCCTCGTAGTTGGTGCGCATGGCCGCGTTGTAGTCGCCTTGCGCAAACGACTTCATATCGAAATCATGTTTGCCCGACGCATGCCACAACCGCAACACGCTCACGCCGTCGCTGTCGCCGCCCGATATCATTACGTCGTACGGCAACGCCTCGATCACGTCGGCGCCCTCGTGCAAAATGCGGCACTTGCCGTCCTCCCAGATTTCTTTGACCGTGCCGTTTAGTTTGATCTCGAAGTTTTTGTCCGAGCGCGGCATCTGCCACACTTCGCCGCTATTTAGCCACAGATCGGGCAATTCCACTTGTTGGTTTTCCACGATCTTTTGGCGGAACAAGCCGTATTCGTAGCGAATGGAAAATCCCATGGCGGGATAGTTGAGCGTGGCCAAGCTGTCCATAAAGCAAGCCGCCAAACGCCCCAAGCCGCCGTTGCCGAGGCCTGCGTCGGCCTCCAATTCATACAGTTTGTCTAAGTTGTGCCCCATAGAGCGCAACGCCGCGCGGGCGCAATCTTCCAAACCCAAGTTATAAAGATTGTTGCGCAAACTCCTTCCCAACAAAAATTCCATGCAAAGGTAGTAAACGCGTTTGTATTTTCCTTGTACGATCCGTTGGTTATTGGCTTGTTTTTTCTTTAACAGTTTATCGCGCAACACCAAAGCCAACGCTTTGTACACTTGTTCTTCGGTGGCGGTCTTTACGGTAGCCGCAAAATATTTGTTCAGTTTGTCCGAGATAAGTTCGAGCATTTCATCGTTAGCGATCGTCATGCATGCCTCCATAGTAGCAATGTTTGCGAGGAAAATATACACCTCGCTATCTATTATACAACTTTAGCGAAAAAGCGCAACAAAAAAGCGCGTGCCGTTTGGCGGATTTTGACGAAACAGACGGGATATTCGGCGTACGCCCGTCTGTTTCGCATAACCGTTTCGGTCACAAAACTTCGTTATAAAATTTGAAGTATTCGCCCGCGCTTTGCCGCCACGTGAAATCGGTGGTCATGGCGCGCTTTCTCAGCCCCGCCCACTTGTCTTTGTAATCGGTGTACAGCCCCACGGCGCGGTCGATCGCGCCCATCATGTCGTCGGCGGCGTACCGCGAGAAACGGAACCCGTTGCCTATATCGCCGTTGTAGCAATCCACGATACTGTCGGCCAAGCCGCCCGTTTCGCGCACCACGGGCACGGTGCCGTACCTACACGCCATCATCTGGCTGAGGCCGCACGGCTCGCTCTTGCTGGGCATCAAGAAGATATCCGCGCCCGCATAGATCTTGTGCGAAAGGTCTTTATTAAACGCGATGACCGCGCTGAACTTGCGCTCGTACATCTTTTGCACGTGCGCGAAATAGTTCTCGTAGTCGGGGTCGCCCTTACCGAGCAACACCACTTGCACGTTGCGTTTGAGAAGATCGTTCATGCTCATGCGCACCAGATCCAATCCCTTATGCCCTACGAGCCGCGAAATAATGGCAATGATGGGCGTGTCGGGCGACACGGGCAAACTGAGCATTTTTTGCAATTCTTCTTTGCCGCGCGCTTTGCCCGCCAAGTCGTTTTCGTCGAAGTTGGCAAACAGCGCCGGTTGGGTGCGCGGGTTATACGTGTCTACGTCGATACCGTTGAGAATGCCGCGCAATTTGTGGCTGTTCTTCAAAAGCACGTTCTCCAACCCGTGCGCATAGAACGGATCCATGATCTCGCGCGCATACGTGGGGCTTACCGTGCTGATGGCGTCCGAATAATCGATGGCGCCTTTCATAAGGTTGATGCAGCCGCGGTGCTCTATGCTCATATACTGGTTGTCGGGTATGCCGAACACGTCCTCTATGATACTGCGGCTGTATTTGCCTTGGTATTCGATGTTGTGAATGGTAAAGATGGTTTTGATGCCGCCGTATCCCTCGCGATACATATAAAACAGCTTGTAATAAATGGGCACGAGCGCCGTTTGCCAATCGTGACAGTGCAAAATATCCGGCTTGAAATCGAGGTGCGGCAACAACTCCGCCACCGCGCGGCTCAAAAACGCAAAGCGTTCGCCGTCGTCGTAATAGCCGTACAGATTGGGACGTTTGAAATAATATTCGTTGTCCACAAAGTAATATACCGTGCCGTTGTGATCCAGCTTGAACAAACCGCAATACTGATTGCGCCACGCGAGCGGCACGTTGATGTGGCAGATAAACTGCAATTTACTGCGCTCGCTCTGCGGGAATCCCTCATAAAGCGGCAAAATGATACGCGCCTCATACCCCGCTTTTTGCTCGTTGATCGCGCGCGGCAAACTGCCCATCACTTCGCCCAATCCGCCCGTGCCGGCGAACGGGAAGGCCTCGCTGCACACGAACAAAACCTTTTTGTTTTGCGGTTTTTTATCGGGCGCCGCTTTCTTTTCCGCAACGGGCGCATTGGCCGTTTTGGGCGCGGGCGCTTTCTTTTCCGCCGCGGGTTTTTCGGTCGCTTTGGGCGCCGCTACGGGCGTTTGCGTTGCCTTGGGCGCGGGCGCTTTCTTTTCCGCCGCAGGCTTTACGGTCGCTTTGGGCGCCGCTACGGGTGTCGTCTTTTTCTCTTGCGCGGTTTTCGCCGCTTTGCCGGTCGTTTGTTTGGTAGCCATACATCTCTCCTTTACGTATCGATACGGAACGGGTCCGTTAGATCACTGTGCCTTTTGCAATAAAGTACGGGTGCGTTTGATGTCCCGACAGCGTTCTGCCGCCCAAAATACGCACCGTTTTGTCGGCGATCACGCAGTGCAAATGCGAATCCTCGCCGATCTCGCTGTCTTGGAACACGATGGAATCGGTGATCACAGCGCCGCGCGCCACTTTCACGCCGCGGAACAGAATGGAATTGCGCACCGTGCCCTCTATCACGCAACCGTCCGCCACCAACGAATTGTTGACCACGGCGTTGCCGATCAAGCGGGCGGGCGCCGAATCGCGCACCTTGGTGTAGATATTCGCGCCGTCTTTGTAAAACAGTTCGTCGCGTTTTTGTTTGTCGAGCAGTTCGAGCGAACGCGCGTAATAATTGGGCAACGAATCGATGGCGGCAAAATACCCCTCGTATTCATATGCGAATATGCGGTGTTCTCTGCAACCGCGCACCAACACGTCGCGCGAAAAGCTGGCGTATCCCCATTCGGTAGCGTTCTCTATCAACTGCAACAAGAACGTGCGCGAGATCACCATCATATTGGTGAACAGCATTTTTTCGCCCGACAGTTTATCGGACGTGGTGACCTTTACCACCCGTTTGTCCGCGCCGTATTCCACGGCGGTGTGCATGCGCTTTTCTTTGCCTATTTGCGTTTTATACACGATCACGGTGATGTCGGCGTGGTTGTGCTCGTGCGCCTTTACCGCGTCGGCAAAGTTGAAGTTGCACACCGTGTCGCAGTCGCTCATCACAACGTAGTCCGCGTTGCTGTGTTTCAAAAAATTCTCTATGCCGCAAATGGCGTCGAACCGCGATTTATACAGCGAGCGATCGTCCACGCCGTAGGGCGGCAAGATCATAAGTCCGCCCGTTTTGCGGCTGAGATCCCAGTGCTTGCCGTTGCCCACGTGGTCCATGAGCGACTGATAGTTCACCTTGGTGATTACGCCCACCTTGGTGATCCCGCTGTTTACCATGTTGGAAAGCGGAAAATCGATCAAGCGATACCTACCGCCGAACGGAATGGACGCAAGCGTGCGCTTGCCCGTCAGCTCGGTGATCTCTTTGTCGTGTATGTTACTGAAAATTACGCCTATGCTTTTCATTTCGTGTTCCCGCCTTCGTCTATGATCTCGCCCGCGGCGATCTTTCTGCCGGCGGCGATCACGCTGTCGCGCCCGATAAGCGCGATATGATCGCTGTCGCTTTTTTCATCGCCCACCGTCACGTTGTCGCCGATCGTCACGTTCTCGTCTACCATGCCGTAGCGCATGCAAACGCCCTTGCCGATCACCGAATTGCTCATGATCACGCTGTCTTGCACCACCGCGCCTTCGCCGATCACAACGCCCTCGCCGATCACCGAATTTTTCACCTTGCCGTAGATCTCGCACCCCGTGGTGAGCATGCAATTTTCCACCGAGGCGTTGGCGCCGAAGAACGTGGGCGGCAACGGCTCGTTGCGCGAATACACTTTTTGCCCGCTCGCATTGAGCGTGAGCACGGGTTTCTCGCCCAACAGATCCATGTTGGCTTCCCATAGGCTGGTAACGGTGCCCACGTCTTTCCAATATCCCTTGAATTGATAGGCAAACACGCGCATCTTCTTTTTGAGCAGCGTGGGTATGATGTTTTTGCCGAAATCGTTGCTGGAAGCGGGGTCTTTTTCGTCGTCTATCAATTCGCCGACCAACACGTCTTTTTTGAAGATGTAAATGCCCATGCTGGCGTGGTTGGACTTGGGCTGTTTGGGCTTTTCTTCAAACGACGTGATGCGCTTGTTTTTGTCGTAGTCCATGATGCCGAATCGGCTTGCCTCTTTCTCGTCCACGTCTATCACGCTTATCGTGCAGTCGGCGTTGTTTTCCACGTGCTCTGTGAGCATTTGCGAATAGTCCATGGTGTAGATATGGTCGCCCGACAAGATCAGCACGTGCTCGGAATCGTACTCTTTGAGAAAGTGCAAATTTTGGTATATGGCGTTGGCCGTGCCTTTATACCATTCGCCCCCCGTCTTGGCTTGATAGGGCGGCAATGTGTGCACGCCGCCGAACGTACGGTCGAGATCCCACGGCTCCCCCGTGCCGATATACTCGTTGAGTATTAAAGGCTGGTACTGCGTGAGCACGCCCACCGTATCGATGCCCGAATTGGTGCAGTTAGACAGCGGAAAATCGATGATACGATATTTTGCGCCGAACGACACCGCGGGTTTTGTGGCATGACTGGTCAGCGCGTATAACCGCGTGCCCTGACCGCCCGCCAACAGCATTGCTACACATTGTTTTTTCTTCATAATCTCCCCTTTATTTTACCGCTTTGCGCCCGTTTTGTTGTGCGTTTTCGGATATTCTCTTGTTTACCGCGACTTTGCCCGTTTTTTTAACGCCGCCGCTTGCCGTTGTTTTTTTCGTGACCGCCCTACCGCCTTTCAATTTGTCGGACGAAACCGACTTACCAACCATGTATATGCCGCACATGGGCGGAATATGCATACAAATGCTGTCCGGCTTGCCGTGACTTTCTTTGGGTTGGGTGCGGTGCGTTACCGCCGCTTGCGTAAACCCGTTTTGATCGCTGTGCAGTATTTCGGTAAAACTGCCCTTGTCGCAACCGAACACGTAATCGTCTATGCCCACGGGCGAGAAATTGAACACCGCCAACAGCCGCCCGCCTTTTTTGTCGCGCCGCTCGTACACGATCACGTTGTTGTTGCAATCGTCGGGCACCAACCACGTAAACCCGCTCCAGTCGTCGTCTATCTCATATAGGGCGGGATAGTTTTTGTAGATCTCGTTGAGCGCCGTAACAAACCGCAACGCGCCCTCGTGCGCGGGGTAAGACAACAGCCCCCAATCCAGCTCGTCGGCAAAATCCCATTCTTTGAACATGGCCAACTCGCTGCCCATCATCAACAACTTTTTGCCGGGGTGCGCGTACATGTTCATCAAGTAGTTGCGCCAACCCGCAAATTTCATTTCGTAGTCGCCCGGCATTTTGTTCAAGAGCGACCCTTTGCCGTGCACCACCTCGTCGTGCGAAATGGGCAATATATAGTTTTCGCTGAAAGCATAGGTCATGGAAAACGTGAGATTGTTGTGAATGCCCTTGCGAAAAAGCGGATCGGTCTTGGCATACCGCAACGTGTCGTTCATCCAACCCATGTTCCACTTGTAGTTGAAACCCAAGCCGCCGTCGGCCGCGGGACGGGTAACGAGCGGCCACGCCGTGCTCTCTTCGGCGATCATCATAACGTTAGAAAATTGCGAGAACACCTCGGTGTTGAGTGCGCGGAAAAAATCGATCGCATCGAGGTTTTCTTTGCCGCCGTATTTGTTGGGGCGCCACTGCTTGCGGGCGTAATCGAGATACAGCATGCTGGCCACCGCGTCCACGCGCAAGCCGTCTACATGATATTCTTTGAGCCAATACAACGCATTGGAAATCAAAAAGCTTTTCACTTCCGTGCGGCCGTAATCGAAACACCGCGTGCCCCACTCCTCGTGTTCGCGCCGCAAGGGGTCTTCGGGTTCGTATAGCGGTTGCCCGTCGAATTCATACAGTCCGTGCGCGTCTTTGGGAAAATGCCCCGGCACCCAATCGAGGATAACGCCGATACCCGCATTGTGAAAAGCGTTCACGAGATAGGCAAAATCGGCGGGTGTGCCGTAGCGCGACGTGGGCGCGTAATACCCCGTCACTTGATACCCCCAACTGCCGTCGAACGGATATTCGGCAATACCCATCAGTTCGATATGGGTAAAGCCCGCTTTTTTCACATAGTCCGCCGCTTCGTCGGCAAATTTGCGGTAGCCGAAATAGTTGCCGTCGGCATACTTGCGCCAAGAGCCGATGTGCGCCTCGTAAACGGACACGGGCGCGTGGTAGGTATCCGTGCTTTCCCGCCGTTTCATATATTCGCCGTCCGTCCACTCGATACGGCCGAGATCGTACGCCTTACTGCAAAAGTTGCCCCCCGTTTCGCCGTGGAAAGCATAGGGATCGGCCTTGTAAAGCGTTCGGCCGTCTTTGGTAACGATCACGTATTTATAGTTATCGAATTCTTTTACGCCCGAAACGACGCCCGACCAAATGCCGCTATGGCAAGACAGCGGTTGCGCTTGCCAACCGTTGAAATCCCCCGCAACGCCTACCGATTCCGCCCGCGGCGCCCACACCGCAAAGCGCGCCGTGTCGCCTTGTAATTTACACCCGAAGTGTTTATATCCGTCTGTTTGTTTTCCGCTGTAAAACCGTGTTACGTCGTTTTCGCCCATAGCAGTAATTTACGCCTCATCGCCCTTTTCTATCTATTTGTTCTATTATACCATAAATATATAAAAATTTCAAGGGGTTTGCAAATTTAACTGACAAAATTTTCAAAAGGGTATTGACAGTATTGCATTTTTCGTATATAATGATATACATAGAAATAGTTGTTTTTGCATACACGTGTAAATCATTTGACTTTTTAACAATGTGTGCTATAATGAAAGCATAAAAAGTCTTTCGGCAACGGCGCTGTCAGAGTTTTCGAAAATAGCGGAAATTCTCACAACGCCGTTTTTATATTCCGTATTTCTTTTTATACAAGGAGAATATATATGACAAACGTACCCGAACTGTTCGGCACCTTGGTGTTTAACGACAAGGTGATGAAAGAGCGCCTGCCAAAAGAAACGTATACCGCCCTAAAACAAACGGTGGAAAGCGGCGCCTCGCTCGACCCCGCTTTGGCCAACACCATTGCCGCCGTTATGAAAGATTGGGCCATAGAGCACGGCGCCACCCACTACACGCACTGGTTCCAACCCATGACGGGCATCACCGCCGAAAAGCACGACAGCTTTATAAGCCCCAACGGCGACGGCACGGTGATCATGAACTTTTCGGGCAAAGAACTTATCCACGGCGAGCCGGACGCGTCCAGCTTTCCGTCGGGCGGGTTGCGCTCCACCTTCGAGGCGCGCGGCTACACGGCGTGGGATCCGAGCAGTTACGCGTTCATAAAAGACAGCGCGCTGTGCATTCCCACCGCGTTTATCTCCTATTCGGGGCAAGTGCTGGATAAGAAAACGCCGCTGTTGCGATCCATGCGCGCCATAAGCAAACAAGCGGTGCGCGTGTTGCACGCGCTGGGCGAAACGGCCGTTTCGCGCGTAAACGCCACGGTGGGCGCCGAGCAAGAATATTTTTTGATCGATAAGTCGCTGTGGAAAAAGCGCAAAGACTTGATCTTTACGGGGCGCACGCTGTTCGGCGCACGCCCGCCCAAAGGGCAAGAGTTGGAAGACCACTATTTCGGCAATATCCGTCCGCGCGTTATCGCCTTTATGGACGACTTGGACCGCGAACTGTGGAAGTTGGGCGTTTTGGCCAAAACGCGGCATAACGAAGTGGCGCCCGCCCAACACGAATTGGCGCCCATTTTCGCCGAAGTGAACGTGGCCACCGATCACAACCAACTCACCATGGAAGTGATGAAAAAGATAGCCGATCGCCACGACCTTGTGTGCCTACTGCACGAAAAGCCGTTTGCGGGCGTGAACGGCAGCGGCAAACACAACAACTGGTCGATCTCCGCCGACACGGGCAGCAATCTTTTGGATCCCGGCAAAACGCCCGAAACCAACACCCGCTTTTTACTCTTTCTCACCGCCATACTCAAAGCGGTGGACGAACACCAAGACCTATTGCGCTTAAGCGTGGCCAGCGCGGGCAACGATCACCGCTTGGGCGCCAACGAGGCGCCGCCCGCCATTATCTCCGTGTTTTTGGGCGACGAACTCACGGGCATTCTCGAATCCATGCAAAGCGGCAAAACGTATGCGGGCAAAAAAAGCAGTAAGATGCAAGTGGCCGAATCCATTCCCGCCTTTATGTCGGACACCACCGACCGCAACCGCACTTCGCCGTTTGCTTTTACGGGCAACAAATTCGAATTCCGTTCGCTCGGCTCGACGTTCAATATCGCTTGCCCCAACGTTATGTTAAACACCGCCGTGGCCGACGTGCTCGCCGAATTTGCCGACCGCCTGACGGCCGCCGCCGATCCCGCCAAAGAGGCTTTGAAGATCGTGACCGAAACGTATGCGGCGCACAAGCGCATCGTTTTCAACGGCAACAACTATTCGGACGAATGGGTGAAAGAGGCCGAAAAGCGCGGTCTTCTCAACCTAAAGACCACGCCCGAAGCGCTCCCCTACTATTCCCGCCCCGAAAACCTTGCCATGTTTGCCCGCCACGGCGTGTATACGGGCGAGGAGATCAAGGCGCGCGAAGAGATCCTCTTGGAAAACTACTGCAAAGTGATCAACATAGAGGCGCTCACCATGATCGACATGGCGGGCAAACAGATCATTCCCGCGTGCATTCGCTACATGGCGTCGCTCGCGTCCGCCGCCGCCGCCAAGCAAGCGCTGGGATTTGACGCGCCCACCGAAAAAGACTTGTTGCAACGCATAGACGAATACACCCGCGCCGCGCACGCCGCACTCGCCCGTCTTTCGGACGGCACGGTGCAAGTAAAGGGCATAGAGGGCAACGCCAAACAAGCCGCCGCCTATCACGACGTGGTGTTTGCCGCCATGCGCGAATTGCGCGCCGCATGCGACGTGCTCGAAACGCTGGTGCCCGAAGACGTGTGGCCCATGCCCACCTACGCCGAACTACTGTTTTCGGTATAAAAACGCTTTTGCGATCCAAAAAAAGGACCCGAACGTTTCGGGTCCTTTTTCTTTTCCGTGCATCGAGAGGACTTACCACTTAACGGGCGTTACACCGTCGGCGCCGTAGTGCCAATAGCTGCCCTCGCCCGTAGGCGCGCTTTCGCTGTAATAGCAGATCTCGATGGTACACAGCGGGTCGTAGGACTCGTAGCCCTCGTCTGCAAGCGTCACGTCTATCCCTTTCCACTGCTCGACCGTACCCAAATAGTACACGGTATCAAAGGTGCAATTGTAAAAGGCGTACTGTTCGACGGTTTTTACGTTACTCGATAAGATTACCGCCGGAATATCGGTATACGTGCAAAAAATGTAAGAGGTCACCGTTTCGATATCCAACACCAATCGTTCCAAACCGCTGTATGCCGTCGTATTGTTGCTCATGGCCAAGATAGGACACTGCCCGATCTGCCGCACGTTGCGCAACGTGATTTCTTTGAGGCCCTTACACACGATAAAGGCATACCCTTCCAGCGATTCGCAGTCGGAAATGGTCACGCTCTGCAACCCGTTACACGTCATGAAGGCATAGCTTGCAATGGTGCGCACACCCGTAAAGTCGATCTTTTGCAAGCCGCTACGGTGAAACGCCAACTGCTTAACCTTGTTGACGCCGCCCGTAACGGTGAGTTCCGAAACGTTCGCATACCAAAAGGCGCCGCTTGCAATGTCGTAGGGTAAATCTTTATAACTTTGCGGCAATGTGACCGCACCCGTCCGATGACAGCCGTACAACTCATACGACCCGTTGTTGTTGTAAAACACCAGACCGTCGGCGGTAAAATCCAGCTTGCTCTCGTAATCGGTCGACGTGTACAGATCGCCCTCGAAAAACAATTCGTTGTTGCCGTCCGTCTTGGTTTGCAAGACGTATCCCAGTCGCCCGAATAGCTCGCCGCTCTTATCCGTTGTCTTTGCAATGGCCAAACTCGATAAGTTGACCAGCTCGGTCAGCTTGTACGAGGTGTAAAAGGCGCCCGACCCGATGGTAGTCAAACCGCGACCCAGCGTCAGCTTAACGAGGCCGTAGCAATCGCGGAAAGCGTCTTTGCCTATGGTCGTCACGTGGTCGGGAATAGTCAGCTCGGTCAGCGACGAACAACCCCCGAATGCGCTTTGGGCAATGGTCGTAACGCCCGACGGGAGTTTCAATTCCGTCAAGCACTTGCACCCAAGAAACGCATTTTCTCCGATCTCGGTAAGCGACGAAGGAAAGCGGATCTCTTGGATACGCGCTCCCGCAAACATCCACGGGGCGATCTCGGTCACGCCTTCCTCGATGACAACGTTTTGCAGACTGTCGGCGCCCGAAAAAGCGCGCGAACCGTCCGTCAGATTGGCACGCACCGTCACGCTTTTGAGTTTACTGCCGGAAAAAGCATATTCGCCGATGGCGGTCACGTTGGCGGGAATCACAAAGTCTTCGGGCACGGGGCACTGCGCGAACGCACGCATGGCAATGGAATTTACTACCTCACCGTCGGTGGGGATCACGCTGGTCTTGCAACCCAGCACCACGCTTTTGGCCGCTCGATCGATCAAACAGTTGCCCGCTGCGATATATTTGGGATTTTGCGCGTCCACCCAAATCGAGGTCAGGGCTTCGCAACCCAAAAAAGTATCGGGCGCAAAGTCCGTCAGCCCCTTGCCGATCCGAATGCTTTGCACGTCCGAATTACGAAACACGCCTATACCGATCTTGGTAATACAGTCGGGAATGACCAGTTCGGTCATGCCCTCCACCGACGAAAACGCATGATCGGCAATTTCGACCACCGATCCGTCGGTGGGGATGCGGCTGTTTTTGCAACCCAGCACCAACACGTCGGTCGCCTTATCGATCACGCAGTTGTCCACGGCATAATAGACGGCGTTGGCTTCGTCTACGGTAAGGGCGCCGATGGCGCTGCACCCCGCAAACGCGCCGTTTGCAATGCTTGTTACCGAGGCGGGAATATGTATGGCGGTTTGCCGCCAAGCCGACGCAAACACGTGCGCGCCGATAGACTCCAACGTATCGGGCAAGACGACGGGCGCCAACTGCGCGCAGCCGCCGAATGCCATGTCGCCCAACCGCCGAACGCCCGGCATTTGCACAGACCGCAGATCGACACAGCCGGAAAAGCCTTGCTTTTGAATGTCTTTTACCGTAGACGGCAACGTCACGTATCGGATACCGCTATTGTCAAAAGCCCTTTCTCCCACCGACACCACGGTGCGCCCGCCGGAAGTTGACGGCACAATGATATCGGCAGTGGTTGCCGATCCCGTCCCCTTCACTTCATAGCCGCCTTCCACGGCCGTGTATTCGAGGCCTTGCGTGGGCAGAGCGCTGCAACGCACGCAAGTATCGTCTTGCATGTCGTGCCCCAATGCCGGCGTTTCGTCTTGCGTATACTCCGAACCGCACGAACAGCGAAACCGCGTATACCCCTCGGCCGCGCACTGCGGCGCGATCACTTCTTGCGCATATGCGTGCTTGTGCGTCGGGTCGATCTGCGGCTTGGTATCTTGTGACGACGACGCAGACTTCTTACAACCGCTCAGCGCCGCTATACACGCCACAGCGCACAGCAACGCCAAAAAGAGCGTAAACATCTTTTTTCTCATCGTTCATTCTCCTATAATAAAGGCATGCAAAAAGCATGCGACCCATAGAAAAATAAGCTATGCGGTCGCATAGCTTGTTTTTTGTTCGATTATTTCTTGTATGTGACGGCTTTGTCACCCTCGCCCATCGTGATGCTTTTGCCTTTCTTGATCGTACCTACCATGTCATGGCCGTCCACCGTTATGGTGATCTTGTCGCCGTCGATCTTGTAGGTGCCCTCTTGCGAGCTCGACGTTTGGTCGCCGATCATGTCTTTCATTTCGTCGGGAATCTCTAAGTATTCCATAGTCACGGTGCACTTGCCGTCTTTTTTCAACTCGATGGTCTGTTTCACGGTCATGCCCGAGTCGCTACCCTTATAGGTATACTTACCTTCGAGCTTACCGCCGCAAGCCAACATGGCCGCACCGAGGCATACCACCACCGCAAATACGCCCAACCACTTTGCAAACTTCTTCATGGGAAAACATCCTCCTATTTTTTACTGCAAATAGGATAACACGTCCCCCCCCCCGCGTCAAGCGTTTACGCATGGTTTTTTACATTTTGCGACAATTTTTTTTTGGGAGCCGATAACGGCGCTATTGTTTTCTTTTGGGAATAATGGCCACGCGGCGGGCGGGATCGTGCCCCTCGCTGCGCGTGAAAACGTCCTCGCGATCGCCGAGCGCGGCGTGCACGATGCGGCGGTCGGCGCTGTTCATGGCGTCCAGCGTCACTTTGCGGTGGGTGCGCACCGCTTTGTCCGCCATGCGGCGCGCCAGACTTTCCAGCGTTTCTTTGCGGCGGTCGCGATACCCCAACCCGTCTACGGTAACGTGCACGAATTTGCCGTGCGACGTATTGATCTGCGCGCTGACAAGCTGTTGCATGGCGTCTAACACTTCGCCGCGGTGGCCGATCACGCGCGCGTCCTCGGTGTTCACGTTGATACGCATGCCCTCGTCGGTCGTTACCGCCACTTCGCCTTCTATGTGCATATGCGCCAACAGTTCGGTCAAAAAGGTTTTGGCCAATGCGGTCTGCTCTTCGGTGGGCGGCACCGATTCGCGCTGTTTCTTCTTTTCTCTCGGCTTATCGTCGGCCGCTCTTTCCGCCTTGGGTTTGCGGTTGTCCGCGCTCTTAGCCTCGCGCGGCTTGCGGTTCTCTTTTTGCGCCGAACGCCCGAAATCGGGCGCAGTGGTAGGCTCGCGCTTTACGGGCGCGCCGCCCCAATGCGGCTCGTCGACGGGCGCGTCGATCTTGTCCGCTTTTTTCTCTTCCGCTTTGTGTTCGGGCGCGGGGGTAGTGTCTTCTTCGCCCTCCGCTTTGCCGTCGTCATACGTCACGATCACTTTGGCTTTTTTGAAAAGGCCGCCGCTTTGCACAATCTTGATCTCCACGTCGTCTAACGTAAGCCCCAAAACGCGCAAACCCTCGTTCACCGCATCTTGCACTTTTTTGCCCGTAAATTCCGCTTCTCTTTGCATATCACAATCTCCCTACGGCTATGTGTTTTTTTTACAGATCTTTGGGATCGGGACGGCCGTATTTTTGCACGCCCGCGGTCAGTTTTTTCTGTTTGCGTTTGCCGCCGCCTTCCATGGCAAGCGTGGTGATCACGTTGATGAGTATGGTGGTGCCGGAGTTGACCACGATATACAGCGTGAACATGGCGGTATACGTGAGCGCGAACATACCCATCATCACGGGCATAAGAAACATCATCATCTTCATGCTGCCCGCCATGCCGCCTTCGGGCGCCGCTTGCCCCGACCGCTTTTGCAGTCGCGCCGTGATAAATTGGCTTAAAAAGCTAAGTCCCACCGACAGAATGGGCAAGATCAAAAATCCGTTCACTTTGTTGTGCTTGCCGTCGCTGCGCAACAACCCCGTCACGTTGTTATACGTGCTCTCGCTGAGCATGTTTTCGAATGTGGCGGCGTTAAACGCTTGCCCGTTCGCGTCGGGCGTTTCGGTGTTCACTTTGAGTTTTTTGCGCACCTTGTCGAACGACTTGTAGCCCGTTATGTTGTTTTTGAATTGGCTGTAAGACAGTATGGCCTTGCGCCAAGGCACGTCGGGCGACCAAATATTGCTCACCCACAAAAACGATTCTTTGGCGGCGTTGCCTTTGTAAACGCCCGTGCCCTCGTAGCGGTCTACGGCCGCTTGTTGCGCCTTGGGCTTTATCTCGTTGTTGTATAGTTCTTGCATGGCGCGTTGCAGATCGTTGTGCAAAGCGTCGTTGCCCGCCTCGGCCGCCGCTTGTTGCTCGGCGTACAGTTGGTTCCACGAAACGGTGCGCACCGTTTCGCCCACCGTCACGTTTTCGCGCGCCAAGTCCTTTTCCACCAACTCCACCGCCGTGTAGGCGTCGTACAGTTCCACATACTGCTTGAAGTTTTTATACCGCGAAATGTTGTTTAGACCGGAAAACAGATAAAAGAATATAACGAGCGTAACGATCATGGGCAAGCAACTGGAAAAATAGCTGAAACCCTCTTTGCGATTGAGTTCCATTTGCTTTTGCGCCAACTTCTGTTTGTCGCCCGCGTACTGCTGCTGCAGTTTTTCGATCTGCGGTTGCAACCGCTCGGTGATGCGTTGGTTCTTGCGCATTTTGACGCGTTGGTAAATATCGAGCGGCAACAGCAACATCTTTAAGCACACCGTGAAAAAGAGGATACGCCAACCGTAGTTGCCGATAAAATCGAAAACTCTGAGAATGAGTATCTCCCACAATCCGCTCGGATTGTGCAAAAGCTCGGCTATACCCGTTAAAAAAGCCATTTCATATCTCCTTTGGGATTGTCGGGCACGGGATCGAAACCTCCCTCGCCCCAAGGCGCACAGCGGCATATCCGCTTGATGCCCAATCCTATGCCGCGCAACGTGCCGAATTTGCGTATCGCTTCGAGCATATAACTCGAACAGCTGGGATAATACATGCACACGTCGGGCGTGAGCGGCGAAATGCACTTTTTGTAAAAGAGCACCAACCCTTCGCACAGCCACCGAAACGTTATCACGTATTTAATTGCGCGCCACGGCGTTATCTTCTTTTTTCGCATACAGTCCCGACGATCTCAGCAAGTTATCTATCATGTCGCGCAATTGCGCAAACGACAGTTTGTCCGCGCCCGATCGCGCCGATATCACCAATTGCGCCCCTCGCAATCTCGGCACATACGCGCGCATAACGGCGCGTATGCGGCGGCGCACCTTGTTGCGCCTAACTGCCTTGCCCACGGTGTTGGGCACGCTGACGCCCACGCGGGGCGTGCCTTTGCCGCACACATACGTCAAACGCAAAGCGCCATCCGTTTTGATCGCGCCCTTTTTATACACGTATTGAAAAGAGCCGCGTTTTGTAAGTCTGTTTCGTTTAGCCAACATGGCAACACACACGGACAGAACAAAAAGTCATCGCGCACTTTCTTTTGCAGCAATGACTTTTATTTTCCACCGTTATTGACAAATCAGTTGCTACCCAGCGGCTTGGGAGTGATACGGGCGCGTCCCTTTCTGCGACGACGGCTGAGCACATTGCGTCCCGACTTGGTTTTCATGCGTTGACGGAATCCGTGCACCTTATTTTGGGCGCGTTTTTTGGGTTGGTACGTTCTTTTCATGTTCTTCTTTCCTTATAACAAAATTGTGCTTTTATATTATAAGGCAGACAGAAACCAAAAGTCAACCGTTTTGCGCCTTATTTCGGATATTTGGCTTGCCAAAAGGCGGCTATGTGTTGTATACTTAGGGCATGACTTTACAAAAAATTTTATCGGGCATGCGGCGCGCGTGTACCGAGCAAAACCTTATCGCGGACGGCGACCGCATCGCCGTGGGCGTTTCGGGCGGCAAAGACAGTTTGGCGCTGTTATACGCTTTATCCGCTTTTCGCCGCTTTTCGCCCCAAAAGTTCGAGCTGTTCGCCGTGACCGTAGACATGGGGCTGGGCGCCGACTACGCCCCCGTGGCTACGCTGTGCGCGGATCTCGACGTGCCGTATACGCTGGAAAAAACGGACATAGGCGACGTGATCTTTCACGTACGCAAAGAGAAAAACCCTTGCTCTCTTTGCTCCAAAATGCGGCGCGGCGCGCTGGCCTCCGTGATCGCAAAAATGCAATGCAACAAGCTGGCGCTCGGTCACCATGCCGACGATCTGATAGAAACCTTTTTGCTGTCGCTGTTTTACGAAGGGCGGCTCAACACCTTTGCCCCCCAAAGCTACCTAAGCCGCAGCGGCGTTACCGTGATCCGTCCGTTCGTGTATCTTTCGGAGGCGGACGTGGCGGCGTTTGTGCGCGACCAAGCATTGCCCGTGGTAACAAACCCTTGCCCCGCCGACAAACACACCCAACGCGAATATGTGAAAAATCTCATAAAAAGCATAGGGCGCGATATCCCCATTGCCCGCGAACGCATGATCTCCGCCGTGACCCACCCCGAACGCAACAATCTTTGGCCTGCCGAAAAGCAATAAAACAAAAGACGGGACAAACGCAGTCCCGCCTTTTTTGTTTGTGCGCCGCATGGCAAAATCATCCAAGCAACGACACCATGCCTATAATCAAGTCTATTACAAACAACCCCGCCGCGATCATGAAGGGAATGTTTGCCCGCCACCCTCTGTTTTTGAACGTAAACAGCCGATACATGCATACGATCACCGAAACAACCGTTGCCGTAATAAACGCGACGACCAACAAAAGGCCTAACTCGCCCATTCTGAAGGCAAAAACTTTCAAAAACAAACTGACAACAAACAAAATCGCGGCAGTGATCAATAATTTGAACGCACTTGCTTTTGCCGTTGCTTTTGTATACCCCGACGGCGCGCTTTCCCGCTCGGACGAGTAAGACGAAACGCCCGCAACGCGCGGCGTGCGCACGACAAGTTCTTCGGCCTGTTCTTCGGCCACCGCACCCGCTTTTTGCACGCCTTGGCGGTGATACGAGATCTTGTTGGGCACTACGCGCACGGTAGCCTCCCGCGTGATCGGTTTGCGGAAACAGCCGTTTTTGAACGTGTAGGCGCCGTTTTCGAGTTGCAACGTGCCGAACGCGGCAACCTCTTGGAACGTGTCGTTTTCCACGTTATAAATGAGTACCGATCTCACCTCGCGCGTTTCGTATTGCGTTTCGAAATTTTCTTTATCCACGGGCACGGACACGGCGTACGTTACCGTATCCGATTTATACAAATATATCTCTTTGCCGTTGCTCGGGTTCAGCAGCGCGCCCGAAATATCGAACGCCACTTTGGTAAGCCCCTTGCCCTCGCCGTTCACCTTATACAGCGAGTGGGAACGTTCGTCGTCACGCACGCGCTCGCTGCGCAACAAATACACGGCGCCGTCGATCACTTCCACAAACCGTTCCACGTTGTCTATGATTTGGCGGTATTCGCTGCCGTCGTCGCGCACCATGCACAAACAGTCGAAAACGTCCACATAAAACACGTGGCCCTCTTTCAAACTCACCAACCGTTTGAAATGCGGGCACAGCTGTATGTATTGCTCGCCGTCGGTGCGCATCTTGGCAAGCGACGTATTCAGCCCGCACCCCGCTATAAGATACAGCCAACCGTTGCCTGCGGCTACCGCGTCTTCGAAATAATCGGCGTTGCTTTGGATCTCTCTTTTTTCCGTGCCGTTGGTTTGAATACGGTACAGCGTTTTGCACGTGGCATTGCCCACGTAATAGTAGGGCATGTTTTCCACAGTGCCGTAGTAGCCGCACACGTTTTTGTCGAGCAATATGTTTTGTCTGCTCTCAAGATCCAGCGCATACAGATCGCGGTTGTAGTTATTGGGTTTCCAAGCAAAGTAGATCACCTTGTTGCCGATCACGTCGAGGATCTCGGTGTCGGCGCTCAGCACGCGCCGCAATTTTCTCGTTACGAAATTGTAGCTGTAAAACTGGTCTTTTTCTTCCCCGTTGCAACGCGAAACGTGATTGAAAAAGATTTCGTTGCCGAATATCTCGTGTGTGTCCACCATTTCGGGCACGATCGTTTCCACCATACCCGTTGCCAGATCGACGGCCAACAAGCGGTAATTGTTCTTGTTTACTACCTTTATCTGCGGTCCTTTGTTTTTACCGAACAGCGCCAAACAACCTTTTTTCTCCTCCGCTTGCACGGCGGTCAGTTTTTGACGGATAAAAAATTTGCTGCCCGCCGTAAACACCTCGCTTTCCCGTTTATCGTACAAAGGTTGCGCGTCGCCCGGCTTGCCGTCTACGATTACCCGCTCGGCAAAGGCCGCCGCATTCGCCGAAGTCATATTCGCTTCGCTGTCGAACAAACAGATCTTCCCGCTTTTGTCATACACAAGACAGCCGCCGTAGCTGGCATAGATCTCCGTGATATTTTTGACGCACGGTTCTTTTTGCTCCGTTTTATTTACGATTTCGTATAGGGCGAAACGGTCCACGCCGTCGTCCACAACGTCTTGCGCATTCTTCTTCTTTTTCTTGGTCAAGTTGGCGAGCGAAAACACGGCGGCGGCTTGTTTGCGCAACATATAATGTTTTCTGCCAAGCTTGATAAACCGTCCGTCGGCTATGCGGAACGACAGCCAAGCATTGATTTCGCGCACGTATTCGCCGGCGTCTTTATAGCCGCGCAACACCGCAAAATCGGACAATGCCGCGCGACGGTTGCCCGACCGATAAGCCGCCACGGCTCGCTCGTACACATACGCCGCGTCGATGCCCTCCGCCGCCAATTTCTCCGCAACCGTTTTTTGCTTGGTCTCTTTGGCCGCCGCAAACCCCGGCAACTCTTTATAATCGTTTATGGGTTGCAAGGCTTGCAATTCGCCTTTGAGCACGTCGAGTTGGGCGGCAAGCTGTGTGTTTACCGTTTCGTCGCCTTTGTATTTTTTGTGATACTTGACGGCGTTTTCCAGCTTTTTAACGATGGCGCCGCCGCCGTGCGCAACGTTTTGCACGATCTTTTTATACAGATCGAAATAGCGGAAACAGTCGGTGAGATCTTCGGCTTGCGCATAGGTATCGAAAAACTTGCGGGTGAGCGCCGTAAGGCCGTGCAATTTTTTGCGCAACGGCGTGATCACGGACGTAAACTGCAATTCCCATGTGGCGGGATTGGCCGCCGCTTTCAAAAGCACCTTGTCCACCATTTTGTCAACGTCGGGCAACGACAGCGCCACCGTTTCCGCAAACGCGTTCCAATCGTAATTGTCAAAACGGTTTTCGAGATAGGCCAGCGCCGACTCCGCATCGTCGATATAGGTGACCGCCGCGATCGCATCGGTCACGCTCGCATAACCGTTCCCGCCGCCGCGCGGCGCGGGTTTGTTTTCCAAGTCCGCCACCGCATGCCTTGTGCGGCAACGGCCGCAGATCTCGTAGGCGTTTTCTTTTTCGCCGCACTCGTGCAAGATCTCGGCGCCGCAAGACGGACATCGGTAACTTACAATGTTTTCCATATTCTTCCTTTCTCCTTTTCGTTTTTTTCTATTTGTATTTTCACGGCCAATCTTGGCCGCCGTTGGGCGGTTTGCAACGGCATATGCGCCGCACGCCTTTGTAAATGCCCGCAATAAGGCCGTACTTTTTGATAGACAGCAACATATAGGTAGAACACGTAGGCTCGAATCGACACTGCGCGCGCACGGAAAGCGGCGCATACGCTTTATACATAAACACACAGCCCATCGCTAACAGTCGCAACGGCAGATAAGACAAAACAATCGCGCCGACAAGCGTTGCCCACACGGGACAAGGCAACAATCGTTGCGCCGTTACCGCGCCGAACGCCGCCCAGATAACCGCCAACGCGATCAACGGCAACCAAAAGTAGCGCACCAGATCTTTTACCCGCACTTCGCGCACTTGTTTCATGGATGTACCCGCGCGCTCACTTTTTTCCGTCTTGGCGCAAATCCAACCCGCAATCGGGGCACACGTCGTTGCGCGGCAAAAGCGGATACCCGCAACGGGGACACTTGCCGTTGTGTAAAGGCGCGGCGTAGGCGTGCGCTTGCCTATGCTCGATGCCGTGCGTTACAAACGGCACGGGCGCGCCGCACGCCGTGCAAAAGGACGCCACGGAAGAAAGCGGACGTCCGCACTGTGCGCAAAAGGTGACGGACGGCGGCGCAGGCGACGCAACGGGCGGCATTGCTCCGTACGGCGGCACACCGTAGGGCGTACCGTACGGCGCAGCGTATCCTATCGGAGGAACGGGCGGCGGCGCGGCGTGCTTGGCCATTTCCCGTTGGGTGGCCCAATATTGCTCGTCTTGATAGGAATAGCCTTGCAATTCGCGTTCCTTGGCCTTTGCGTCCGCCATGCGCACCGTACGGAAATAGTCGGCGTCGGTTTGCGCTTGCGAATCGAGCACCGCGTCGGAGCGGGCATTCATCTTATCTATGCGCGAAAGCAACCGCTGCTTAGACGGCTCGTCTATCGAAATATCCTCTATCAGCAAATGTACGGCCGCCAGCCCGAAATCGGCCAAACGTTCGTTGCACTTTTTTTCGGCCGCCTCGCTCAGCGCCGTAAGCTCGGTGTGTATCTCCAACAAGCTCACGCGGTTGGAAATGATCATGGCCGCTATATGCGTTTTGATGGCGGTAATCACTTCCGCGCGCACGGTGGCGGCCAGCCTATCGAGCGTGTAGCCGCCCATTTTTCCGTTCACGGTAAGCACAAACCGCAACGGATCGCAAATCTTCACTTTTACGGTGCCGTTGGCGCCCACGTCCACCAACTCGTTATATACGGGATCTTTCACGGGAATGCGCGCGGGCGTGCCCCACCCCACCGAAATATCGTTTACCGTGTTTACAAAGTAGACGTCGCACGTAAGCGGCGCGCCCTCTCTTTGCGGACGGCGGAAAAGCTTGGCGAAAAACGCTTTGAATTTGCTCGGGTTGTCGGTGGGCAACGTGTATTTGCCCGCCGCATACGGTTCTTCCGCCGCGCCGTCTTTATACAGCACGGCTTGTTGCGACGCATCCACCACAAGCAGTGTTTGGGCGGTAAAATCGGTGATCTCCTCTTTGTGCACCAACACGTTGTTGTCCTCGCCCGCAAAGCGAATAATGTTTTTTTCTTTTTGCGCCATGCGCTCGACCTCCTTATACAAAAAAACGCCCACCTCGTTTTACGGCAAGATACGCGTTCGGCTCGATCGTTTTGTTTTCATTGGTATTCGCCCCTTATTCGCACAAGGCGAATGTAATTTTAAGTACGCTAACATTATAACCCCCCCCCGACTTTCGTCAAGCGAATTGCGGAAAAAATATACATAATTTTCCGTATTTCTCGCAGTATGCCGTATCGTATTCTTTGGCCACGTTTTTTGTCATATCGTGTCGAATTTGCGCATATCTTTTTAGTACGACGTTAAAAGAGGTAGCGCAATGAAAACTTATATTCAAACGCGCGCGCGGACGCTTGCCGAACACATCGCGGCAACGGGCGACACCGTGCGCGGCGCCGGCGAAAAATTCGGTGTGAGCAAAAGTACCGTGCACAAAGACGTTACCGAGCGACTGCGCGACGTGGATGCACAGCTGTACGAACGGGTCAAAGAGATCCTCGACAAAAACCTGAGCGAACGACACTTGCGCGGCGGCAACGCCACCAAAGAGAAATACGCCCACAGCAGAGAAAAAAAATAAACGGCAAAAAGCGATCCGTATGCTTTGGGTACGGATCGCTTTTTTGCATATTTACCTTTACCGCGCGTTGCTTTGCGCCGACAACCACTTGTAGTTTAATTTTATAGGAAAAATCCTATAAATCAAGCTAATTATAGGTGTTTCTCCTATAATTAGCGTATGGAACCGACATTAGCGCAACGCATAGGAAAAAATCTGGCCGCCGCTCGCAAGGCCAAAGGTATCACACAAGAGAAGATCGCCCAAGAAATGCACAAGCACCAATCCGACTACAGCGAATACAAAACGGGAAAAGTACAATTGGATTACGATAAGATGGAATTTTTGTGCAAGCGTTTGGATATCACGCCCAACGATCTATTCGATTTCCATTGACAAACACGGCGCCATGCATTCGCCGTCCCCTTTTCCCATGCCAAAAACACAAATTCTTACTCTTCCAAACCCATTAAATAATCGATAGTAACACCGAAATATCCGGCAAGTATAACGAGTTGCGAACCTTTTACATCCGCTTGGCAATTTTCCCAGCGACAAAGTGACGACGAGCTTATTTTCACTTCTTTAGCAAGTTTCTGGATGGACAGTCCCTTTTCTTGCCTTAACTCTTTTAATCTTTCCGAAAATTTTTCCATAATATCCTCTTGTCATAAATATTATATCCCAATATAGGGATAAATGCTTGACAATCCCTAATTAGGGATGATATAATTATCCCAAAGAGGGACATATTATGAAAATTGAATTCAAGAAAGAAGTAGTCGAAAAATATTTAAGAACAAACAAAATTACAAAAACAAAATTTTGCAAATTGTGTGGCATAAGTACCCATACATTAGAAAAAGTAATGAATAATAAAAACTATAGAATAACTGCTCTTTTTAAGATCGCAAAAGTGATAAAAATTGAAGTGCATCAAATGTTCGGCAATAATTAGAGTGTTACTTAAAGAAAAAAGACGTAAACATTTTACGTCTTTTTCCATTATCATTACAGCTACTTTGATTGCCTATGGGCAAGCATGCTCTCCCTTTTTGTTATGTTTTTTATTCGTACAGACGGCTGACGGGCAGATCGGCGTAAATGGATTCGATCGCTTCGGCAAAAACCGACGCCACGGTAACTTCTTTAATTTTGCCGATGCGTTTTTCGGGCGGCAACTCGATGGTGTCGAGCACAAACAGTTCTTCGATCACCGAATTTTCCAAACGTTCCATGGCGGGGCCGGAGAGCACGGCATGCGTACAGCAAGCATACACTTCGGTGGCGCCGCCCACTTCGATAAGCGCTTTGGCGCCTTGCGTGATCGTGCCGGCGGTGTCGATCATATCGTCTACCAACAAGCATTTTTTGCCGCGCACGTCGCCCACGATATTCATGACTTCCATGACATTGGCTTTGGGTCTACGCTTGTCCACAATGGCAAGATTGAGGTTGAGCTTTTGCGCCATTTGCCGCGCTCTGCCCACGCTGCCCACGTCGGGCGACACCACGATCATCTCTTCTTTCGCTTTCATAAAATCTTGTTTTAACAGCGCTTTGGTGAGCACGGGAATGCCCAACAGATGATCCACGGGGATATCGAAAAAGCCTTGGATCTGGGGCGCGTGCAAGTCCATGGTGAGCACGCGATCGGCGCCCGCGCTGGTGAGAAGGTCGGCCACCAACTTGGCCGTGATGGGATCGCGCGCGCGCGCTTTACGGTCTTGCCGCGCGTATCCGAAATACGGGATCACCGCCGTGATACGTCCCGCGCTGGCACGACGCAACGCGTCGATCATCACGAGCAATTCCATGAGGTTGTCGTTCACGGGAAAAGCCGTAGACTGGATAACGAACACATCGCAACCGCGCACCGTTTCGCCGATATGCACCGAGCATTCGCCGTCGCTGAACGTGCCTACTTCCGCGTCGGCCAACTGCATTTTGAGCTTATCGGCAATGGCTTGCGCAAGTTTTCTGCTGCCGTTGCCCGAGAACAGCTTGATTTTGTTTCCGTGTGCGATCATGATTGTATGTACTCCTTTTTTATATGCGCCCGCTTGCCGTTAAAACCGCATGCGATCCGACATTGTTTTACCATTGGTATTTCGGTTTTTTATTCTTTGGGACAGAAACGGTTGCCCGTCCATTCGGGCTTGTTGACTTGCCGCGCCCGCGCTATGGCCAACGCGCCTTGGGGCACGTCTTGCGTGAGCGTGCTGCCCGCCGCGATAAACGCGCCGTCTTCGAGCACCACGGGCGCAACGATGTTGCTGTTACTGCCCACAAACACGCGGTTGCCCACTTTGGAACGGAATTTGTTTTTGCCGTCGTAGTTTACAAACACCACGCCGCACCCTATGTTGCACGCCTCGCCCATCTCGCAATCGCCCACATATGACAGATGCGAAACCTTGCACTTGGCGCCGATAATGCTTTTTTTGATCTCCACGAAATCGCCGATGCGGCAATCGGGGCCGATGATACTGTCGGGGCGGATATAAGCATACGGCCCCACCGTGGTGCGCTCGCCGATATAGCTGTGGTAGATACGGCTGGAGTTGATCTCCGCGCCCTCGCCGATGATGCCGTCTTCGATCACGTTGGCGTACAGTAAACGCGCGCCCTCTTTTATCACCGTTTTGCCTTTTAAGATATTCTGCGGCCCCACCGTTACGCCCGCGGCAATGGCCACGTCGCCCTCCACCACCGTGGTGCCTAAGTCTTCGAACCGCACGCCGCGGTCGGCATGATACCGCAATATGCGGTTGCGCATCACGTCGGTGACCAAAGCCAGATTGTGCGGCGTGTCGGCCGTTAAAAAGTCCTCTTCCGAAAAATAGTGGGTGTTCTCGGTGTATAGCCGTTCGCAAGACAGTAAAAACGACGTACGGAACACATACCCGCGCGTCATTTTCACCACATTCAAGTTGCCGTTTTCCGCCACCGCCACCGCGTCTATCACCGTCTTTTTGGTGATGAGCGGCGTGTCCGAAAAGAGCACCACCGTATATTTTTTGCTTGCGCCCGCATAGTGTTTGGCTTGCGCCGGCACTTCCACGTTCGCGTCGTAGTCCGCCGCCACCGCCGTGGTTTCTTCGCCCAAAGCAAGCGTTACCCACTCGAGCATGGTCTTACCCAAAAGAACGGTTTGGGCGGTGTCGCCCAAACGTTCGTTGCGCACTTTCAGAATGATCCCGAACATACTTTCCATACCGTTTTATTATAGACGCTTTGCCGGTGATTGTCAAGCAAAGCAAATCGGCACAACGCCGTTTTTTACGCGCGATCCAACTTTCGTTTGCCCGCCGCCCGTTTCTCCCGAAAAAAGTTTTGAATGGGCAGCACGCATTCCTCGCGCAACACGCCGCCCACCACGCGGGCACGGTGGTTGAGCCGCTCGTCTTGCGCCAAATTCATCACCGTGCCGCAACAGCCGAACCGCAGATCGTCGGCACCGTAGTACACCGTGCGGATACGCGCGTACACCACCGCGCCGCTGCACATCACGCACGGTTCGAGCGTTACGAACAAATCGCAATCGCTCAAATTCCAACGCCCCAATTTTTTGCCCGCCTTGCGAATGGCCACCACCTCGGCGTGCGCGCAAGGGTCGTGCGCCGTTTCGCGCGCGTTGCCGCCGCGCGCAACGATCTTGCCGTTTTGCACGATCACCGCGCCCACGGGCACCTCGCCTTTTTCGCCCGCCTTGGCCGCCTCTTTGAGCGCCGCGCGCATGAATCGCTCGATCTGCGCTTGCGAATACGGCTTGTCCGCTTGCTCGGTCGTTTGTGTTTGCGTACTTTGATCGGTGGGCATGGTGTTTTATCTCCCTTTGGTTTTATACATAGTTTTGCGTTTTCATAAACGCGTACAGCCGCACGGGCAGATCGAACGCGCGGGCAAAATCTTTTGTAATGCTGTCGTCGGGCAACGGGTGCGACAGCTCGTCGGACGCTATCTCCAGCGTTAAGGCGGGAATACCCAGCGCCGCCACGCACCAATCCTTATAGCCGCCCGCACTGCCTTGCGTGCCCTCGATCAACGCGTAATCGGTGCACGCGGCGGCATGGCGCGCCACGGCGGCGTCGCGTTCTCTCGCCTTGCCGCGTTGGTGAAAATCGTAGTAGATCTCCCGCCCCTTGGCGTGATACGACAGCGTGAGCACGGGGCTAAGCGACCGCGTAAACCGCGCCAGCGCTTGCGTTTCCGGCTCGGAAAAGGGCGCCGCGCCTATGTAGTTTTCGCCGCCCGCTTGCCGCACATTGTGCTTGCCCTCGCCCCATTTCGCATCGAAATTGACGTTCAAGTCCACGCCCGCCGCATTGGCTTTCCACAGCGAGAAATCGGGGTTCCCGCCGTTCAGCGCCAACAATTTGGCCTTATCGAACCCGAAGGCGTCGGCGCCCTCCGTGATCAAAACGTTGCCGTCGGGGTTAACCATGGGCACGAAATACAAGCGGCACGGCAGTTCCGTTTTGCTAAGCTTATAAATCTGCTTGACAACAAACAACGAAGAAACGTGCTCGCGCGCGTGTATGCCCGCCGTGATCACCACGGCATGCTCGCCCGCGCCCAACGCCGCATAGGGAATGAGCCGTCCGTAACCGCTCGCCCCGATACACCCCGTTTCCGCGCCGCACCGCGAAAGATAGTTTATATCGTCCAACAATTCGCCGTATGTATACATAGTAACAATATATGCGATCGGCGGCCGTCCGTGCGCGTTCTCTCTATTTGTGATAGGGCATGTGCTCGGCAATGGTGAACGCCCGATACACTTGTTCAAGCAATATCACGCGCATCAATTGGTGCGGATAGGTAACGCGCCCGAAACTGACGCGCTTGTCCGCCGCGGCGCGCACGCGGTCGTCCACCCCCGCGCTGCCGCCCACCACAAAACGCACTTGGCTTTTGCCGCTCGCAAACGCCGCTTGCATGATACGCGAAAGTTCTTCGCTGCTCACAAGCTCGCCGCCCACGTCGCACACAATGCGATATTCGCCCGCGCGAAAGGTTTTTTGCAACGCGTCGCTTTCACGGCGCACCTCGTCGGCGCTCGCCACGTCGGGCACCTCGTCCACCGTCAAACGGCAAAACTTTTGCAAGCGCTTGGCATACTCCGCCGCCGCGTCGGCAAAAAACTTTTCTTTGAGTTTTCCCACGCAAGAAACCGCCACCGCTTTCATGCTACACGATCCACCCGAAAATAAACGAGAACACGGTGGTGAGCACGCACACGGCGATCGCGCCCAAGAAAAAGGCGTTGTCGGCCAAAGTGGGCTTGTAGAGATCTTCTTTGAGCGTGTGGCCGTATACCTCTTTGTCGAGGCCGAGCTCGCGCACTTTTTCTTTGTCCTCTTCGCCCAAAAGCACCACGCGTTTATTGGTGTGATCGTATCCCGACGAGGCGATCACCTCTTTTTTCTTGGCCAAGCGGCGCGCGGAATTGAGATGCAACAACAAGATCGTAAGCCCTACGAGGATACCGCAAAACAGAAAGAACGCAACGGTCAAAAGTTGGGGACGGGTGGCCGCCGTTTGGTTGATCAAGCGGTAAAGGCCGCCCCGCATAAAGCCGTATTCGTCGCAGTAATCGTTTATCACCGAAAAAGAATTGTTCACAAAGTGAATGATCATGCACGGAAACACGCTCTTTGTTTTGAGCGCCAAAAAGGCCATATACGCGCCGAACAGCGCCGTGTAAAACACTTGCGTTATGTTTTGGTGAAAAAGGCCGAACTCCAAACCCATCAAAATGATGGCGAAATGGAAAGGATAACTGCCGCGCACCGTTTTGAGAAGTCCGCCGCGGTTGAAAAATTCCTCGCAAAATCCGGGCAACACGCCGGTAAGAACAAGCGTGAGCACCATGGTGCCCGCCGAAAACGTTTCGGGCATGGGCGACGACCCGTGCGAATATCCCAACGCGGATATGATAGACTGCCAAATACTGCTCACGCCGATGGTCACGATATGGCAACACAACCCGATGGGCACGGCCAACGCCAAGTTATACCATTTGGCGGCATGGAATCCCGAAAAGTCCAACATGCCGCGCACGTTCTTTTTGAGCGCGAACTTATAAAACAGCACGGGAATACCGATCAAAACGCCCACTTGCATTAAAAGCGTGAACACCAGATCGGAAACCAAATCGCTGCGTATGGGCAGATAATAGGAAATAAGGCGCACCACGGGCAACGCCACCGCCACGCAAAACGTTAACAGCGCCATCACGCGGTATTCTTTTTGGCGGGAAATACCCTCTGTTCTTTCCCGATATAACTGAATGGGATTGTCGCTCATAGTTCTCCTTATTTATCACATCATGCCCGCGGCAAACACGAACACCCACAGCACCGTGCACAGCCCGATGCCCGCAATGTACATTATGCGTCCCGTTTTCTTTTCGGCGATTTTTTGCGCCGCCGCCTTTTGCGCGTTTTCCTCCGACATAGGCTCTTCGCCCTTTTCGTCGGGCAAATCGACCGCATGCGAAGGGGTTTGGCGCGGGCGGCTGTATTTTCGTATAGCCGCGCAAACAAACCAAATGGCTACGCCGCACGCCGCCGCTGCCAACACGGTGGTGAGCACCGCGCCCCACGGCGTTTTGGTCAAAAAGGCAAACGCCTCGTTATACGGCTTGCCGAACGGCGTGTCGATCAAAAGCGCCAACAAATTGCTGAACATGTGCACGATTACGCCGCCCAACAAGTTGCCGCTTGCCATGGTGGCCAATGCGCACACGAAACCCAAGCAAAACTGATACACCGTTTGTTCGGGGTTCATATGCATGAGCGAAAAGGCCAAGGCCGACAAAAGCGCCGCTTTCACGGGCGAATGGTGCTCAATAAGCCCGTTGAGCAAAAACCCGCGAAAGATGATCTCTTCCACGCACGGCGCGATCACCACAATGGCTATAACGCCCAACACCCACTTGCCCGCCGTGTTCAGTTGCACGCCCTCGCTGAGCGTATACCCTATTCTTTCCAAACCCGTTACGAAATAGAAGGCGGGCAACATGAATCCTATGATGCACAGCACGGGCAACAAAAAGGCAAGCGACAACGCGGGGCGCGGTTTTTTCCATCCGAAACGCAAGCAAGGCGTCGCTTTTTTCACAACGCCGTAATACACCAAAGGCACCGCCACGAACGCAAGTTGCAACGAGAGCATGGCAATGAGTTGAAAATAGTCGTTTTTGGCAAAATTCGCATTACCCGTTACCACGGCGCCGCACTCCGCCGCCACGCCCACGATAAGTTGCGCCGCCAAGTTGGCCACAATGGCAAACAAAAACACGGTGACGCCGTCCGGATAGCGCACGTTTCGCACGGGTTTGAATTGTTCTCTGCCGTTTTGCATAGGCCGCCCTCTTTTTTACACGATTTCCATAAGGCCGCCCAAACGGTCGGCACATGCCACTTCCAACCCCACGTCGTTCGTTAGTCCCGCGCGCGCAAGCGCGGCGCGGCACACCGAATACGCCAATTCGGGATAGTTGTTTTCCTTGCTCAAATGCGCCAAGATAAAATGCTTTACGCCGTTACGGGCAAGCGCCGTTACCGCCGCCGCGCAATCTTCGTTACTTAGGTGTCCGCGCATGCTCAGTATGCGCTGTTTGAGCGGGTAAAAATAACTGCGGTTGGCCATCAAAAGTTCGGGCGAATGGTTGCTCTCGATAAGCACCAAATCGCTGTCGGACGCAAACCGCAACACGTTGTCGGGCAAAAAGCCCGTATCGGTAACATACGTTATTTTTTTGCCGCCGCAATGCAAGCCGAACCCCACGCAAAACACGTCGTGGCTGAGCCGTAGCGGCGAAACGGTGATATCGCCCACATAAAAATCGGCGTCGGCAAACGTTTGCACGCGGCTTTGCGGCAAGCCGTTTTTTACAAGATCGGGCGCCACCCGTTCGTGCGCGTACACGCGCATGGCGGGATATTTGCCCGCCAGCACCGACAGCCCCGCGATATGGTCGCTGTGGCGGTGCGTTACGAGCACCGCCATGTTTTGGCAATCGCCGCGCAACACCTTCACCGCCTTTTCGATACGCCCCGCCGAAACGCCCGCGTCTATCAATAGTTGGGTGTTGGCGCTCGCCACATAGGTGCTGTTTCCGGTACTGCCCGAAAACAGATTGCAAATCTTAAGACCCATGCCCCTATTATACTTTATTCCGCCGATAATTGCAAATGGTTTTACACGCTAAATGTTTTGTGATATACTTAGAATATCACGTACATTCGGGAGCCTACCATGAGAACATTGCAAGCCGACAGCCTTATTATGCCCCTTTCGGAAAAAATAAAGCACGCGCTCACGCACGTGGACGAGCGCACGTGCCGACATTTGCGCGACGCGCACAAACGCGAAACGTCGGCGCTGTGCGCGTGGGCGCTCGCCCAGATATTGGAGAACAACGAGATCGCCGCGCGCGACGGCTCGTATGCTTGCCAAGATTGCGGACAAGCCTTGCTGTTCGTAGACGTGGGGCAAGACTTGCACGTTTCGGGTAATTTGACCGACACGCTCAACGCCGCCGTGGCGCGCGGCTACGAAACGGCGCGCAAGAGCGTGGCCGATCCCCTAACGCGCTTAAACACGCACACCAACACCCCCGCCGTGATCCATTACGACATCGTGGCGGGCGACAAGCTCACCGTGCGGTATATGGCCAAAGGCGCGGGCAGCGAAAACATGAGCAAGGTGTATATGCTCACCCCGTCTAAGGGCAAAGAAGGCATCGTGCGCGCGGTGATCGACTGCGTGACGCAAGCCGGCTCCTCGCCGTGCCCCCCCTTAATCTTGGGCGTGGGCATCGGCGGCACCATGGACGTGTGCGCGCTGCTTAGCAAAAAGGCGCTTGTTTATGAAGAGCCGAAACGCCCCGACGAACGGGCGCTCGAACAAGAGATATTGGCGGCGGTGAACGCCACGGGTATCGGCGCGCAAGGCTTGGGCGGGGCCACCACCGCGCTCGAAGTGTGCGTGAAATGCGCGCCCACCCACATAGGCATGTTGCCCGTGGCCGTAACCGTGCAATGCCACAGCGACCGCAAATTCACGGCCGCGTTTTAAGGAGATAAAGATATGCAAATACGATCGTTTACGTTGCCCTTTTCTCAAGAGGAGATCCGCTCGTTGCGTTGCGGCGAGATCGTGCGCCTTTCGGGCGTGGTATACACGGCGCGCGACGCGGCGCACAAACGTTTTGCCGCCTGTCTTGCCGATAATGCGCCGCTGCCTCTGCCCATACAAAACGCCGCCGTATACTACTGCGGCCCCACCCCCACCGTGGCGGGCGAAGTGATCGGCAGTTGCGGCCCCACCACCTCGTCGCGCATGGACGATTACACCCCCGCTCTGTTGGACGCCGGCCTTAAAGTGATGATCGGCAAGGGCAAGCGCAGCCAAGCGGTGACCGACGCCATACGCCGAAACGGCGCCGTGTATCTGGCGGCCGTGGGCGGCGCGGGCGCGCTATATAAATACAAGATCACGTCTTGCGAATGCATTGCGTATGCCGACCTCGGTTGCGAGGCGGTGCACAAACTGTACATACAAGACGTGGAACTGCTCGTGGCCACCGACACGCTGGGCAACAGCTGTTTGCAATAAAAACAAAAAAGGGGGCGTCCCCCTTTTTTTATTTTACGATATTCACAACGCCCGCCGCTCTTTCTTTGGCGGGGCTTTCTTTGTCTGCGTAACCGAGCGCGCAACAGCCGTGAATGGTGTAGCCATCGGGCACGCCCAACGCGCGGAGCACTTCGCCCGCGTGCGGGTCGGCGGTGGTGGCGCCGCGCAGTTGGTTGATCCAACACGTGCCCAACCCCAGCGAAGCAGCCGCCAAAAACATATTTTCCAACGCGCACGCGCAATCGGCTTCGGGGTAAGGACTGCCGCCGTTTTTGAGCGACACCAAGATCATCACGGGCGCGTTGTAAAACGGACTTACGGGACGGTCGCCCGCGCGGCCGGCCGCCCGTGCGCGCGCCGCGTCGTCCATGCGCGACAGCATGGCCGCGTTCAGCTCTTGCAGTTTTTGCCCGTTGGTAACGGCGGTGAAATGCCAGCTTTGCGTGTTCATGGCGCTGGGCGCATAAGCGCCCGCCTCGAGCACGGCAAGCAGGTCTTGCTCGCGCACCGCTTTGTCTTGCGCAAACGAACGGCACGAACGCCGACCGAGAATGGCTTGCATGACCGAGTTTTGCATATATTTGCGTTCTCCTTTTACTTACAGCCGCCGCAACACGAGCAATTGCCGCTGCACGCGTGCCCCGATTTGCCCGCGCATTTCGTGTAGCATTTGCCGCTCAGCTTTTGTTTGAGCGGCGCGCCGCATACGGGGCAGTCGGGATACTTTCCGTCGGCCTTTACGAGTTCTTCGCTTTGGTGCCCGCATTGCGGACAGATAAATTCCAAAAACGCCATAGCTAAAACATCTTCCTTTTTATCATTATGATCAACACGGGCACGGTTATGCCTACGATGATGCCTACCACCGCCCAAAATCCCCACACGGTGTTGCCGAACGGCACGCCCACGTTCATGCCCCACAGCGACGCCACAATGGTGGGAATGGTGAGGATAATGGTGATGGCCGCCAAAAACTTCATCACGATGTTTTGGTTGTTGCTGATCACGCTGGCGAACGCGTCCATGGTGCCCGACATGATGTCGCGGTAGATCGTGGCCATTTCTATGGCTTGCTTGTTCTCGATGATGGCGTCGTCTAAGATGTCGTTGTCCTCTTCGTAATGCTTGATCACCGAGTTCATGGCTTGCAAACGGTCTATCACGATCTGATTGGCGTTGAGCGACGTGGAAAAATACACGAGCGCTTTTTCGAGATCGAGCAACTGAATGAGTTCCTTGTTTTTCATGGAGCGGTGCAACGACTGTTGCACGCGGTTGCTGGTGCGGTCTATCTGCTTTAAGCAATGCAAAAACTTAATGGCGTTTACATACAAGATCTGATAGATAAACCGCGTGCGCTTGTTGGCATCGAAGTTGCGCACCCGCCCTTTGAGAAAATCGCTCAAAACGGTGGTATCGCGCAAACACACCGTGATAAAATACGACCCCGCCGTGATGACGGCGAGCGGCAACGTGGAATACACATACCAATCTTGACTGTCGTCAATAATGGGTATGTCCACGATGATCAGCGTGTTGGCGCCGTCCGTTTCGATACGCGCGCGTTCCTCTTCGTCCAGCGCGGCCTTTAACATATCTTCGCCCACGCCCGTGACGCGCGCCACTTCTTCCAATTCTTTATCCGACGGATTTTCCAGATTGATCCATGCCCCGCTTTCGATAGCGTCTAATTTTTTGAGCGATCTGCTCTGCGCGGGCATCGTGTAAACATCTAACATCAGCGCACCTCCTGCGTAAAAAAATAAGCGACCCGAACGGTTGTATTCGCTCGCGCCGCCGCAAAAGGCATGCAAAATTTATCGATCCGCATGATCGGGGAGCGCGAAACAAATATACTGCCGTCTACTTGGATAGCCGTCCATTTTTTTGCCCTCCCGTTTTTCGTTACTACCATTATATCACACCGCGCCGCAAAATGCACCTAAATTGCACGGGCATTTGTAAAAAAATTTGCAAACCGTTTTCATGCCTTGCCCGCACGGCGACGGCGCGCGTACACGGCGGCGAACTGCCCCGCGATCGCGCCGTCCGCGGCGGCGGTCACGATCTGCCTAAGCGGCTTTTTTCGCGCGTCGCCCGCCGCGAAGATCCCCTCGCGCGAAGTGCGCATTTGCTCGTCGCACAAGATATATCCCGCCTCGTCCGTTTCCACAAGCCCCTTTACAAGCCCTACGGCGGGCGTGTAGCCCAAAGAAACGAACAACCCGTCTATCTGCAGCGTGCGCGTTTGCGCGCCGTCAAACAGCGTTACGGCTTGCAACGGCCGGCCGATCAGCGACTGTATTCGCACGTTTTCCAAGCATTCCGCCTCTGCCGACGGGGGCAGTTTGCCGCGGTGCAACCGATACACTTTTTGGGCGAGGGGCGCCAAATACGCGGCGTCGGCCGCGGCATGTTCTCCGCCGCCCACCACCGCCACCGTTTTGCCGCGAAAGAAGTTGCCGTCGCATGTGGCGCAATAACTCAGCCCCGCGCCCAACAATTCGTTTTCGCCCGCCACGCCCAACTTGCGCGGCTCGTTGCCGAGCGCCAAAACGAGCGCGTGCGCAAACAGCGTTTCGCCCGAAGAAAGCGTGATTTTTTTGATCTCGCCGTCCTCGATCTTTTCCGCCTTGCCATACCGTATTTCCGCGCCCGCTTGCTCGGCTTGCGTCGTCATGATCTGCGAAAGCTCGAACCCCGCGCCGCCCGTAAAACCGGGGTAGTTTTCCACCGTGGGCGTGGCCGCCGCCACGCCGCCCGTTACGAGCGCCTCCAAAACGACCGTGCGCACGCCGCTGCGCGCCGCGTAAACGGCCGCGCTCAATCCCGCGGGGCCGCCGCCCGCGATCACCACGTCATATATTTGTTCCGTCATAGTATCCACCTTAACAGTATGCCCCGCCTTACTGCAACAATTGCATGATTTCTCGGACTTTCATGTGCGACGTGCCCGCCGCGTTCAAAACGATGTCCGACAGCGCCGTCTTTTTTTCTTGCAGTTTTATGATGCGCTGTTCCACGCTGTCTTGCATGATAAGCTTATACACTTGCACCGATTTGTCTTGCCCGATACGATACGCGCGATCGGTGGCTTGGTGCATCACCGATTCGTTCCACCAAGGATCGTAATGTATCACCACGTCGGCGCCGGTCAGATTGAGCCCCGTGCCGCCCGCTTTGAGCGAGATGAGAAACACTTGCGTGGCGTCCTCGTTAAAACGGGACACCAACTTCATGCGCTCCACCTTGGGGGTGTCGCCTTTGAGAAGATAGTGCGTGATCCCCTCTTCGAGCAAACGGGCGCGCAAAATATCGAGCATAGAGGTGAACTGGCTGAAAACAAGCACTTTGTGCCCGCCGTCGGTAGCCGAACGCACCAATTCCAAACAAGCCGCCAACTTAGACGAATTGCCGTTATAGTCGGGGTGCACGAGGCGGGGTTCGCAACAGATCTGTCTAAGCTTGGTGAGCATGCCGAGCACGGCCACCTTGTTCACCGTTTGCCCCGCCGCTTGCACGCTGTCGCGCACCGACTGCAAGTTGGCCGCATACAGCGCGCGTTGTTCCTCTTCGAGCGGACAGAGCACGTCGCTCTCCATTTTGGGGGGCAGTTCTTTGAGCACGTTGGCTTTGAGCCGCCGCAACACAAAGGGCTTTATCATGCGCCCCAAACGTTTGGACGCGTCGTCGTCGCCTCGCACCACGGCCGTTTCCAAACCGTCGCGAAACTTTCGGTAAGAGAACAGGTAGCCCGGCATGAGAAAATCGAAAATGCTCCAAAGCTCCGCCAAGCTGTTTTCCACGGGCGTGCCCGTGAGCGCAAAGCGGTGTTTGGCCGACAGCATTTTCACGGCGCGCGCGTTTTTGGTTTCGGGATTTTTGATATACTGCGCCTCGTCGATCACCGCAAACGCAAACGGCACGCTTTCATACAGCGCCGCGTCGCGACGCAACAGCTCGTAGCTTGTGATCACAACGTCGTAGCGGCCGAACGTTTGCACCAGCGCTTTTCGTTCCTCGCCCGTGCCCGACACCGCCAGCACGCGCAATTCGGGCGCAAACTTTTTGAGTTCGTTCACCCAATTGAGCACCAGCGTGGTGGGGCACACGATCACCGACGTATCGCCTTCTTGCCGTTCGCTCAGCAAAAGCGCGATGATCTGCAACGATTTTCCCAAGCCCATATCGTCTGCCAATATGCCGCCGAACCCGATACGCGTGAGCGTTTTAAGCCACCGAAAGCCCGTTTTTTGGTAGTTGCGCAACACCGATTGCAAATTTTGCGGCACGCGCGCCAAACTCTCGCCCGCGCTTTCCGTTTCTTTGACGAGCTGCTTAAAGCCGTCGCTACGCTCCAAATGGAAAAATCCGTTTTTAAGCTCGCTGTCTACATAGGGCGCATAATAGAGCGGCAACATGAGGCGGTCGCCCGTCTGCCGCGCTACTTCCGCCACGTCGGAAAGCGCGGCGATAGACGGATCCATCAGATCGACGAACGAGCCGTCGGTGAGGCGCACGTAACTTTTTTTGCTCTTGTACGCCGAGAGGATCTCTCGCAATTGCTCGGCGGTATACTCTTCGGCCGACAGATCGAGTTGCAAAAGATCGCTTTTGAGCCGCACGCCCACTTTGATACGCGGCGGCTTTTTCACTTTCATGCGCTTTACTTCGTCCGACAAATACACCTCGGCGTTGCCCATCAGTTCGCGCAACCCCTCGCGGAGCAACGCGTACACGTCACTTTCGTCCGTCACGGTCAGATCGGGATATTGGGGAAAATACTTTTTAAGCACCTCGATAAACGCGCTCTCCCCCTCGAAATCGCGCACGAACGGATAGCTCGCGTTTTCGTCCAAAATATCTATGTCGGTCTCGCCGTCGTAGCTGGCATGCACGCGGGCGCGCACGGCGCCGTTGCCGAGAACGTCGGCATACACTTTCAATTCGAGCGGCGCCGCCTCGAACACGCTGAGATTTACGTCGGGCGCGTCGATCTCGGCAAACTCGGACACGCGGATGAGCACGCTGTTGTAAAACTGCGACATGTCCCGCTCGGCCACGAACAGCCGCCCTCGCGCCTCCATGCTTTTGATAAGCGGCAACACGGCGGCGCAATAGTCGGGCGTTACGGGATACACGCGGTTGTCGGTCACGATATATTCGAACGCCTTGCCGTGCAGCATTTTGTAGCCGCCCGGCTTGTTTTCCAACAGATAGCCGCCCGACACGCGGGCAAGCGAAAGCCCCGCGGGCACGGCGTTGGGCGCGTCGGCGATCAGCCGCACGCCGCGCGGGGCGAACGGATCGCGGCATTCCACCGTTTGCCCCGCAAACAGTTGCATGAACTGATCCACGCCGCCCGCCGAAAGGCGCAACTCGTCGCGGTAGTCCACCGCGCCGCAGTGCGCGTCCTCCAAAAATTCGGACTTTTCGCGCCAACACCCGCAAATGAGCCGCGCAAGCTCGGCCGACAGCGCATCGAACGATTGGGGCACGTGCACCACCGTAAGTTCCACGCCGTATCGCTTTTCGGCACCCGTTCGAAAGCAAGACACAAAATCGGAAACGTCTTTGAGCGTATACATTTTTTTAACGCCCAACGAAAAGGTAAGGCGCAACCGTCCGTCGTCGCCGATCTGCATGGCGGGCACGATACGCACCTTTTCGCCCTCTTCGGCGATGCGTCTGCCCCGCCGCTGTTTGCCGTAATGTTCGATCAACGCGCGCACGCCGGCGTCACTGCCTTGCGCATTCGTTCCGCTCGCGCCGCGCGGCGCCTCTACGGGAAACTTGTTTTCATACGCCAAAGCGGTGGCCACGATATGGCGGCAAGGGCCTTCGGTCACCGTTTCGTGCGCGCAATCGCACGCGTAATCGTAAAGGCCGCCTTGCTCGTCGAACTGCACGCGCGTGTCATACGCTCTATCGCCCCGAACGGTGGCGCGCACCGTGAACTTGCCCTCCTCTTTCAAGGTGTGTATATCTTGCACGCGGTTGTCGTAAAAACGCTTTTTGCCCCCCGCCATGGCGCGAGCGCCCGCCTCACTGTATAACGAATCCCAATCGAGCAACTGCCGTCGCCTCCTTTTATTTGCACAGACCAGTATACCATATTTTTCTTGTTTTTTCAAGCGGCTGTATGCCCTTTGCGCACAAAAAAAACGTTCCCGACAAATATTTTTGCCGAGAACGTCTCTTTCGCCGTAAAAAATCCGTTTACTGCTCTTGGGGCAGTGCGGGCGGTATGGTTTGCCCCGCGCCGAACACGATGCGCACCATGGGCGGCACGGTATGCTTGTAAAACACCTTGGCGCACTGTCCGCCGCGCTCGGCGCACAGTTTTTTTACGTAGGCGTCTTTTAAGCCGCCCACCGTTTTGCCGTTATATAAAACGGCGCACGTCTGCCCGAACGCAAGCGTAAGCTCTTGCCCGTCTTTCAAACGCGCAACGTCGGGGCGATCCAAGATCACCGTTTGTTCGTTTTGCGGAATGGGCGACGCAACGGTTTCGGGTTCGGGTTGGGGCGTTTTCAAACGAAAGATACTGTGCCCTTCCAACACGGTATACCCCGCCATTTCGTCTACGTCGTCGTCAAACGACATATTTTCTTCGTCGTATATTCTCATGCGTGTTTCTCCTTGCGTCCGTGTATAGTACCATTATACTACACACCCGCCCCTTTCGTCAATATCCGTTTGCAAATTACAGCGATTTGAGCTGCTGTTTTTGTTCGGGCGAAATGCGAAAACTTTCGCGCGCCTTTTGCACCGTCTTTTTGAAAACGAACGAATTGAGCGTGCCCTTTTGCAAAAACGCCAACGTGCGATCGTAAAACTTGACGAGCGCCACGCTCAGCCCCCAAGCCACGGCCATGTTCACATAATACTGTCCGCCTTGCAATTTTTCGTATGTTGCGAACACGTCGTCGAGCAGTTCGTCGCATAGGCAGTAGTCCATTAAAAACACCGCCAAAAACCTGCGCTCGAATTCGCCGCCGTCCGCCAAATGCGCATAGTGCGCCCAAAACGCCTCTCGGCACTTTTTCAGTTGCTTAAAAGCGCCCAACATGAGATCCACGTGCGCCCAATTGTCTATCAATCGCAAAACGTTGTCTATATAGGCATACTTTTGCTCGACGGGTCGCTTGTCGTACGCCACCGTGAGCGCATACAGCAATATCTGCTCGTAGTTTTCGGCACGGTAGGTATCCAAAAAATCGCCGCCCTCTTTGGCGCATTGCTTGGCAAGCTTTTGCACCGCGGGCACGCGCACGCCCCACATGGGCAAATCGCTGCGCACGATCTTGGCATTGAACGCCCTATATTGCTCGTCTGCCGCCGCCATAAGAGCGGCGTCCGCTTGCTGTTGCGTCATGCGTCTATCGAAGTAACTTCGTAGCCCGCGTTTTGCACGGCGGTCGTGAGCGCCTCGTCGGATACATCCCCCTCGAACACCGCTTGCCCCGAAACGTGGTCTACCGTTGCCGACACGGCGCCGTCCAGTTCGGCCAGCGCTTTTTGTACGCGGGCGGAACAATGCCCGCAACTCATGCCCGTAATGTGAATGACTTTTTTCATGGTTTTATCTTTCTCCTTTTGTTGATCTTCTTTTGGTTGGGTTACGGGACAAGCGCCCGCGCACGGCCTTTCTTTGCCGCTCTTGTCCGCCTTAAATAAACGGAGACGCAACGCGTTGCACACCACGCACACCGAGCTGATACTCATGGCGGCCGCGGCAAACATGGGGTTTAACGTTATCCCCGCCCACGCAAACGCGCCGGCGGCCAACGGAATGCACAGCAAGTTATAGAAAAACGCCCAAAACAAATTTTCTTTGATGTTCTTTACCGTTTTGCGGCTGAGCCGCAAAGCCGCCTCGGCGTCGGACAGTCTTGACTGCATGAGCACGATATCCGCCGCCTCGATGGCAATATCGGTGCCCGCGCCGATGGCAATGCCTATATCGGCCGCAGCCAATGCGGGCGCGTCGTTGATACCGTCGCCCACCATGGCCACGCACTCGCCCCGCTCTTTGAGTTCGCGCACAAACTTCTCTTTGTCGGCGGGGAGCACCTCGGCGCGAAATTCGCTTATGCCCGCTTGGGCGGCAATGGCGGCCGCCACCGTGGCGTTGTCCCCCGTTTGCATATACACTTTTATGCCCGCCCGTTGCAGTTTTTCCACCGCGGCGCGGCTGTCGGGTTTTACCTCGTCGGCCAACGCGAACACGGCGATCACGCACCCCTCCTCGGCCAAATACAGCGGCGTTTTGCCTTGCGCCGCCCATTGCTCGGCTTGCGGCAAAAAGGCAGAAAACTGCGCATACTCGCCGCACAGTTTGCGGTTGCCCGCCGCCGCTTGTTTGCCGTTTACATACGCATGCACGCCGCCGCCCGCCGTGGCCGAAAAGTTCTCGCACGGCAACGCGGTCGCGCCCTTATCGGACGCAAAGGCGCACAGCGCCGCGGCAAAGGGGTGTTCGCTGTTCTTTTCCAAGGTGTAGATCACGTCGAGCGCGTGCTCAGCGTGGTCGGACACAAAGTCGGTAACGCTCGGTTTGCCCACCGTGACGGTACCCGTTTTGTCGAGCACCACGGCCGTTACTTTGTGCGCGCGTTCGAGCGCCTCGGCCGTTTTATACAGCACGCCCATGGTGGCGCCTTTGCCCGTGCCCACCATGATGGCCGTGGGCGTGGCAAGCCCCAACGCGCACGGACAAGAAATGACCAACACCGAGATGGCTATGCGCAACGCATACGCAAACGTACTGCCCGCAATGAGCCACACAACGGCCGCAATGAGCGCAATGGCCAAAACCGACGGCACGAAATAGGCGCTCACGCGGTCGGCCAACCGCGCAATGGGCGCTTTGGATCCGCCCGCCTCTTCCACAAGCCGCGCGATCTTGCTGAGCGCGGTATCTTCGCCCACGGCCGTCACGCGGGCGTGCACCACGCCTTGCGTGTTTACCGTGCCGCCCGTTAAGCGGTCGCCCTCGCCCCGTTCGGCGGGCACGCTCTCGCCCGTGATGGCCGATTCGTCCACACTGGCGTGCCCCCAGATCACCACCGCGTCGGCGGGCACGCTCATGCCGGGGCGCACCAATACAACGTCGCCCACGCGCAACTCGGCCGCCGACACTTCTTTTTCCGCGTCGCCCTCGATCACCACCGCCGTTTGCGGGCGCAGATCGAGCAGTTTTTCCACCGCGTCGCTCGCCCGCCCCTTAGAAAGTTCTTCGAGATATTTGCCCACCGAAATGAGCGTTAAAATGGTGCCCGCCGATTCGAAGTAGAGATCGTGCGCAAAGCGGTGCGCCATTGCCGTGTTGCCGTGCCCCAAGCCGTATCCTATGGCAAAAACGGAAGCCACGCCGTAAACGAGCGCCGCGCCCGCGCCCAAAGCGATGAGCGTGTCCATATTGGGCGCGCCGCGAAATATCGCTTTTATGCCGTTTACGAAAAATTTACCGTTTAAGATCACTATGGGCAAACACAGCAAAAACTGCGTAAAGGCAAACGCGACAAGGTTTTTGTCCCCTTCCAAAACGGGCGGCAACGGCAACCCCGCCATACTGCCCATGCTCACATACATAAGTAGCGCCAAAAAGGCCACGCTTGTCCACAACCGCGCCAAGCGATCGCGGCGCGACGCTTTGCCGTCCGTCTGCTTTTTTTGCGCTCGGTTGGCGGCGCCGCTTTTCTCTGCGGCGCCGTAGCCCGCGCGCACCACCGCTTGTATCACGCTTTCGGCGGTCAGCGTTTGCGCGCCCGTCACGGTCATACTGCCGCGCAACAAATTCACCGCCACGCTGTGCACATCGGCCAACTTGCGCACGCTCTTTTCCACATGCGCGGAACAAGCCGCGCACGTCATGCCCGTGACCGTAAATTGCATTGTCTTTATTATAGGCGTTTCCATGATCGCTTTTAGCGCGCCTCCCGTTTTGCCGTTTATTTATAATTCGAAATTGTGTTCTTCCCGCAAGCGGGGCACGGCCGTTTCTTCGCCCGTCAATAAAGCGTTGGGATAACATTTGGCCCCGAACGGCGCCACGGCATATTGCGCCAAATGCAAATAGCGCGACCCCAAATACGCGCCCACCACGGTGGCATACCACACGGCGGCAAACAGCAAGCTTGCCAGCGCCGCTTGCCAACCGGCCGTGACCGCCCAAAACGTGTTGCCCACCTTGTGCGATCCGTAGTCGATATACGCGTTTTTGCCAAACGGCGTTACGCAAAACGACGCGCACTTTAACAGCGCATACGCCTTTTTCGCCCCCACAACAGTGAGCGCGTATACGATCGCCGTGGCCGTAAAGTACAACAACAACACCCAACCGCCGCTCAAGCCGAACACTATGTTTTTACTCAAATTTTTCACAAAGTTAGTATGTCGTTCTTGTGCCTACAGTATAGCATATCCGTATATTTTCGTCAACGATTTTGTTAATCACAGCTAACTTGTACGCAAAATAAAACGCGACGGGCATATTTCGTCGCGTTTGTTTTTTTACAGTTCTTCGTCGTCGTAATCGTCTAAATCTTCCTCGTCCTCTTCGTCGTCCACGTCGTCATAACCGTCGAGCGGGTCGGGATAGTCGAAGTCGTCCGCCTCGGTCACTGTTTCTTCCTCTTCTTCTTGCTCGTCGTCGGCGCTCAAAATAGGCTCCTCGTCTAATGGCAAGATGCCGATGGGCGCGTCGATATCGTCCGACTCGTGCGCAAGTTCCGCCCACTCGTCTTTTTCATCGGCCTCGGCGCGTTCGGCCCGCTCTTTTTGGCACAAAAAGCAGATCTCCTCGTCGTCGCCCAAATAGTTGATGTGGCAAACGGGGCAAAGCTTTTCGATGCCCGCCTCTTCCTCGTCGGGCAACAAAACGCTGGGATCCACCAACCCCATTTCCGCTTTGCAGATCGTGCAATACTTTTCTTTGGCTTTGATGTAGTTGAGTTCGCAACGCGGACACATGATATAGGCTTGTTTTTTATCTTCTTTTTTCACGAAAACGACCCCCGTTTTTCTCGCCATTATTATATTCATAATTACGCCGTTTGTAAACTGTTTGCGCCATGTTTTTGAAAATTTTTTGTTTTTTATACAAAAAGACCGCGGAGGTTTCTCCACGGTCTGCTTTTGCGTATAAAAGGGCGTTTATGCTTTGGGTCCGGCGTTCACGATATTGGCCGGCATGTGGGTATATTTTTTGAAGTTTTGCACAAACTCACCCGCCAATTTTTTGGCCAAACGGTCGTATTCCTTTTTGTCTTTCCACACGTTCTTGGGGTTGAGTATGCCCGCGTCCACGTTGGGGCAAGACTTGGGCACCGCCAAGCCGAAGAAAGGCTCGGTTTCGTATTCCGCTTTGGCAAGTTCGCCGCTGAGCGCCGCCGAAACGATGGCGCGCGTGGCCGGCAAAGACATACGCTTGCCCACGCCGTAGGCGCCGCCCGTCCAACCGGTGTTGATAAGGTATACGTCGGAGCCGTGCTTGCGGATCTTCTCGCCCAAAAGCTCGGCGTACACGCTCGAATCGAGCGGTAGAAAAGGCGAGCCGAAACAAGTGGAGAACGTGCAAACGGGATCGGTGATGCCGCGCTCGGTGCCCGCCACCTTGCTGGTGTAACCCGATACAAAGTAGTACATGGCTTGTTCGTCGGTAAGCTTGCTGACGGGCGGCAACACGCCGTAGGCGTCGGCCGTTAAGAAGATCACGGTGTTGGGATGACCGCCCACGCCGGGGATCACCGCGTTATCTATAAAGTGTACGGGATAGGCCACGCGGGTGTTTTCGGTGAGCGACTTGTCGGTGAAATCGGGCGTGCGGGTGTTTTCGTCTACCACCACGTTTTCCATCACCGCGCCGTGACGGATCGCGCCGAATATCTCGGGCTCCTTTTCGGCGGACAGATCGATACACTTGGCGTAGCAACCGCCCTCGATATTGAAGATGCCGTCGTCGCCCCAGCCATGCTCGTCGTCGCCGATCAAGCCGCGGTTGGGATCGGCCGAAAGCGTGGTTTTACCCGTGCCCGAAAGGCCGAAGAACAGCGCGGTGTTGCCGCTGCCGTCTTGCGCCATGTTGGCCGAGCAGTGCATGCCCAGCACGCCTTTTTTGGGCAATAGGTAGTTCATCACGCTGAACACCGATTTTTTCATTTCGCCGCAATACTTGCTACCCGCAATGATCACCAATTTTTTGGTAAACGACACCAAAATGGCGGCCTCGCTGTGAATGCCCTCTTTCTCGGCGTCTAACTTAAGGCCGGGCGCACAGATGATGGTAAAGTCCTCTTTGTATTTTTTGAGATCTTTCTCATCGGGACGAATGAGCATATTGTGCATGAAAAGGTTTTGCGATGCATACTCGTTTATCACGCGCACCGAAATACGGAACTTGGGATCGGCGCCCGCGTATCCGTCGAACACGTAGATATCGCGGTTGCTGAGATAGGCCGCCACCTTGCCGTAAATCCTTTCGAACGTTTCCGCCGAAATCTTCTGATTTTCGGCGCCCCAATTGATCTCGTCGCGCACGCCGTCTTCGTCGGCAATAAAACGGTCTTTGGGACTGCGGCCGGTATACTTACCCGTTTCGATCAAAAGCGCACCTTTGTCGGTAAGGCGACACGGCTCCGTTCTAAGCGCCGTTTCCACAAGCACCGCGGGGCTTACATTGCGGTTCACGCTTTTGGGATCGCGAATCCCGTATTTTTCGATGCCGTAAGTTTCCATATGATTTCTCCTTGTTTGAAATTATTTTTTGCGTCAAGCGGAGGTCAAGCACATGCCAATCTCCACCAAATACTATTATACACCAAATATGCAACTTACGCAAGTAAAAAAGACGGGTTGTTTCCCGTCTGTTTTTCTTAAAACGATCGTGCCGTTTATTAGCCGAGCAACTCCGTCAAGCGAATGAATTGCTCCACGTGTAGCGTTTCGCCGCGCGCGGCGGGATCGCCGCACACCGTGCGCACGATTTGTTCGGCTTGCTCCTTGGGCAAGGCATAGGCGGCTTTGAGATTGTTGGCCAGCGTTTTGCGACGCATGGCAAAAGCTGCGGCCACCGCTTTGCGATAGGCGGGCAACAGCGCTCTATCCAATAACGGCGCAATATCCAACCGCACCACCGCGCTGTCCACTTCGGGCGCGGGATAAAACATATTGCGCGGCACCGACCGCACGATACGAACGCGCCCCATGGCCTGCATTTGCGCGCTCAACGCCCCGTAAGCGGCCGTTCCGGCCGACGCGCATATTCTTTCCGCCACTTCCTTTTGCACCATAACGGTGAGCGACAGCAAGCGCTCGTCGTACAAAAATTTGAAAATCACGGGCGTGGTGATGTAGTACGGCAGATTGGCCACCAATCGAAAAGGTTCGTCGCCCAACAACGAAAGATCGTATTGCATGGCGTCGGCGAATATCACGTTCGCGTCGGTACCGCGCAACGTTTCGCGCAATACGGGGCGCAGCTTTTCATCGATCTCGAATGCGGTGACGTGCGCGCCCAATGCACACAACGCGCGCGTCAGCGTGCCCGCGCCCGCGCCCACTTCCACCACGCGGTCTCCTTTTAACGCGCCGTCGCGCGCGATGGCGTCCAATAATTGCGGATCGGACAAAAAATTCTGGCCGTACCGTTTGGTGCACGTAAACGCGTGCTTTTGTAACAGTTCTTTCAATTGCATGTGTATTCTCCGAAAGGATATGGCCGCGTCACCCCGCTATGCCCCACACCGTCACCCCGAGCATAGCCAAGGGGTCTGTGACCTACATTGTCACCCCGAGCGTAGCCGAGGGGTCTGCTCGTGGCGCAAGAAATAGATTTCTCCGCTCGCTTTGCTCGGTCGAAATGACAGAGAAGAAAAAAATGTTCGGTCGAAATGACATGGAAAGGGCATTGGTCGTAATAATATAGAAGAAAAGGGGGAACACGGCAATCGGTGTTCCCCCTTTCCCCTTTTACAAGCCTTTTTGGGGTCAAAAAAGCCAAATTTCTCGCTATTAGCGCTTGCTGAACTGCGGCGACTTACGCGCTTTCTTCAAGCCGTATTTCTTTCTCTCTTTCATACGGGGATCGCGGGTAAGGTAGCCCGCCTTTTTCAGCGCGGGACGATACGCGGCGTCGGCCTCGCAAAGCGCGCGAGCAATGCCGTGGCGGATAGCGCCCGCCTGACCGGTAAAGCCGCCGCCTTTCACGTTGACGAACACGTCGAATTTACCCGTGGCGCCCGTTTCTTCGAGCGGTTGGTTCACAATGATCTTCAAAGTGTCCAAGCCGAAGTAATCGTCGAGCGAACGCTTGTTTACGGTGATACTGCCGCTACCGGGCAACAAACGAACACGGGCGATCGCCTTTTTGCGGCGACCAGTGCCCCAAAACTGTATCTTTTTCTTTGCGGTCGATTTCGTTGCCATACTCAGTTATACCTCTTCTCTACGAGTTTCATGGGTTGGGGTTGTTGCGCCTCGTGTTTGTGCTCGGCGCCCTTGTAAACGCGCAATTTTTTAAGCATCTTTCTGCCCAAAGAGTTCTTGGGCAACATGCCTTTCACCGCCTCGTACACCGCCTCGTCGCTCTTTTCGTTCAAGTATTTATCATACTTGACCTCTTTCAAGCCGCCCATATACAGCGTGTGGTGCCGTTTCATTTTCTGCTCGCGCTTTTTGCCGGTGAGCGTTACTTTATCGCTGTTTATCACGATCACAAAGTCGCCGGCGTCGGCATGCGGCGTAAATTCGGGCTTGTTCTTGCCCCGCAACACCGCGGCCACCTGACTTGCCAATCTGCCGAGCGGCGCGCCCGCGGCGTCCACGACGTACCACTTGCGGGTGATCGTCTGCTCGTTAGCCATAAACGTTTTCATCTTTTTTCGTTTTCCTTTCTCGATATTTGCGCGCGCCGCAACCGTTTCACGCCGTTTGCCCCGCCCGACTTTTCTCCGCTTTGCTCTCGGCCGCACCTACCGCGGGGGCTAAAACCGCGACCGCGACAAAAGCGCAAAGCGCAAAATGCCTATATATTTTATACCATAAACAGAATGCTTGTCAAGCGGTTATGCCCCGCCCGCAAAATTTTATGCCGAATAGCGCACCGTGTTAGACGGCAAGCTGCTCACGCTGTTGGTGGAATTCACCGCCACCACCCAATATTCGCCGTATTGGCTGTCGCTCACGGTATACGTGGTTTCGGTGATGTCTTTGGCCTCCAACGTAGCTACGCCGTTTTCGCCGCGGTAATACACGCTGTAGCTTTCGGCGCCCGTCACCGCGCTCCATTTGATCTCGCGGCCTTTCAACGTGATCTTGGGCGCGCCCAACACGTCGTCGGAGATCTTAGCGCCCACGAACACCGGCTCGCTGCCCACGTTGCGTTCCACTTGCTTGAAGAACGTGTACGAACTTGCCATGCCGTCTATCGCGCCCGTATACACGATATACCCCGCGCAATAGTCGCCGTTGAAATTGGCGCTCGACGCATCGTCGTGCGAAACTTGTTCTTTCAACAGATATTCGCCGCTGTCGCCTTTATCGCTTGCGGGTTTGTCCCAACGCGTGCGATAGATCACGCTACCCTCGGATTCGGTGAAATACATATATTCCTTGGCCACGTTCAACAGCGTGGCGCCCGCCGAATACACCGTGATCACGTCTTCGCTCAAATTGCTGTAAAGCCCCACCGAGCCAGACTTCACGCCCAACATATATACGAGGTCGCTCTTTTCGCCGCCCGGACGGAAACAATACGTTTTGGTAAGATCGGAGGCCGACGACGTAGGCACCGAAAGCACCTTGCCGCTCAACTGCGTGCGGCGTTCCGTTTCGCCAAGACCCAATTGATAATCTCTGTACGCCTTATCGCCGAACACCGAGCACGCTTTCACCGTTTTGCCGTTCTCGTCCACATATTCGTCGTTGCCCATCAAAAAGTCGTGCAAGCTGTCGTACATGATGCGCGTGTCGGTGGCGTTGCTCGTGCGGTAAAACAGCAAGCCGTCGCGCACCGCCTCGAGCGTGTCGCTCTTGCCTTGCGCATGGAACACGCCGCCCGACTTTCCGTCGGGACGCATGATCTCGATAACGTTGCCCGTATTTTGCGTGTCGTCCTCGCCCACCGCGCGCAACACATACACGAAGTGATCGAGCGTGTTTTCGTTCATGCCTTGGTAGTAGGTATCGGCATAGGGCAACAAAACGCTTGCCACGTTTTGCGCTATGGTCACCTTTTTACCCGCTTTTTTGCCCAAACGCATGGAGATGAGGTCGGTGCCGTCTTGCGCCACGAGATACACGGCGCCGTCGTATTTATAGAAAGCATAGGGGCCGGATTCGTTGTTCGCGTTTTTGGTGGTATACACGCGCTCGGCCTTGCTGCCGTCCAACTTCACGCGGAAAAAGTCCGTTTTGGTGATCTGCACCGTGCCCGACTTATTCTTTTCGTTGTTGGGCGACGCAAAATACACCCAATCGTCGTAAATAAAGATGCCGCCGTCGGCATAGCCCGACGTGCCGATGCGCTTGGGCGCAATGCGTTGCACGTTGACTATATCGGTGGCGTTGCCGTTGGCATCCGTGCCGTCGCGCCGCATGAACTCCAAACCGTCGGTCACGGCGTCGGGATTTTTGGCGGGCAAAAAGTTGCCCGTTTCGTTGCCGTTTTGGTCTTTCTCGCGCGCGCCGTTCAGTTCGGCGCGGTACAATCCGCCTTTCACCACGTCCGGCCAATCGTTTTGCTTGCCGTCGGCGTCTTCATACCCCGCGTTGCCGTTGATAAAATAAATATAATTGCCGTATTGCACGGCGTTGCCGCCTTGACTGTATACCGTGTAGGTAGTATCTTGTTTGCCGCTCACGCTGATCTTACTCAAGCTGTTGCCGCCGCAACCCGCCAACGAAAAGCTAAGCGCCGTTACAAGGCATACCAGTAAGGGGATCCATTTTTTCTTCATTCCGAATTTGCTCCGTTACAACAAGTCTTTATATTGTACCATAAGTATTGCCACACCGTCAAACATTTACAAGCTTTTTACCGCTTTTTGTAAAAACCTTGCCGCGCGGCGCTTTGGCCGTTATTTTACTTTAAGCGTGATCTTGCCGCTCAACAATCCGTCGCCTACCACTTTCACGCCGATCTTACCGTCGCCGCCCGCCAACGTGCGGATCACGGCCAGCGCCTTGCCGTTATACACGGGGCAGATATTGGCGGTGCCCGTGCGGATCTGCGATTCGGGATCGGCCGAGCCGAGCGCGTGCAGTTCGCCGCAACCCGTTACGATCACTTCCACTTCGCGCGACGCATACAAAACGGTGCGTCCCTCTTTGTCGGTCACGTCTATTTCCACCATGATGTATTCGCCCGCCGCCCGCGATTTTTTGGCGCACGAAAGCTTTATGGCGCGCGGCGCGGTGACCGATTCCAAACGCACCCGACTGCACTCGCGCCCTTTATGATAGCTCACGGCCTCCAACGCGCCGGGGTAATACTCGGTGCGGAAGGTAGCGATATGGCGGTTGACCTTGCCCGCCAGCTTGCGGCCGATCAGTTTGCCGTCGCGGTACAGCGCCACCACTTCGCCGCCCGAATACACTTCTATTTCCACCGTTTTGCCCAAGCTGTGCGGCCAATTCCACAAACTGCGCACTTGCGGCGCGGCGTATTTGTTGTCTTCGGAAAGCGGCCGTTCTTCGGGGTCGCGCACCGCGATCACGCTTTGCGTGCGGTCGCCGAGTTGGATACTGCGGTAGTACGCCGCGGGTTTGCGATTATATAATATGTCGAGGTCGCCGCAAAAGGACGCGTGCGGCGGCAACAGCTTGAGTTGCTCGTCCTCATACGTGGGTTTGCCGATAGGCTCGCCCAAGCAATCGGCGGCACAGTACAAAAATTCGCCTATCACGTTTGCGTTTTTGTCGCACTCTTCGAACGCCTCGAACGCCCGCGCGGGATAGGATGCGCACCCTATGATAACGCGGTCGGCAAACTCGTTTTTATCGGACGCATAGCGCGGATACAAATACGCGTAGCCCGCCACGTCGGCCGCGGCAAAACTGTCGGCGGTCAGCTTGCCGAACAAGTCTTTTTCCCGCCCCATGCTGACGGCGGCCGCCTCGCTTGTCGCCTTTGCGCTCTTTAAGCCCGCCCGCTCCAATTCCGCGACTTGCGGCACGCGCTCTTTGGCGTTCACCGATACGGGGCGGTAAGGATCGAACGCGCGCACGGTGGCCGCGATCTCAGCGGCCACGGCGCTCCCCTTGCCGCGACCGTATGTTTCGGCGGCGTCGGCGTTCAGCCCGTACAGCACCACCGACGGGTGGTTGCGCAACATGCGCACCAACCGTTCGCAATCGGCTACGGCGCGCTTACAAAAATCGGCGTGCCCGTCGTACGGAAAATCGCCTTGCTCCCACACGGGGAACAAGTCCACTTCGGCCATAAGCCCCAATTTATCCAATGTTTGCAGCGCGGCCTCCGTGGGGCACACGGGATAGCGCACGGCATTGTAGCCTATTTCTTTGATACGCGACAGTTTGTATTCTTCGATAGAGGGCGTGCTTTCCATGCCCAAAATCCCGTTGTCGGGCAACACCACCGCGCCTTTTAATTTCACGCTGCGACCGCCCACCGTAAGCCCGCGCGAGGGCGACAGCGTCCGATCGATGATGCCGAAAGGCGTTTCGCAAGCGTCCAACACTTTGCCGTGCTCGTCCGACACCGTGACGCTCACCGTATACATATACGGGTCTTCCACCGTCCACGGATAGAATTTGGAAAGACGAAAACTCACATCGCACACGCCCGTTTCCCCGCTCTTTTTGCGGAAGTTTTTGATCTTGCGCGCCGTTTTTTTGCCGCGCGCGTTCTTGAGCGTGGCCTCCACCGTCAGCATTTTTTTGGCAACGTCGGTCGCCTTGTCTATGATCTCGGTGTGCACGCACACGTGCGCTTTGCCGTTCTCCAAGCGGGAAGAAACAAACACGCCGTCTTTTTTCACGGCCACCGCGTGGGTGTGGGTGTGCAAACGCACGCCGCCGCTTATGCCCGCGCCCACGTACCGCCCCGCCATTTGCGGCGCCCATACTTTGAGCGCGCAAACATTGGAAATGCCTTGCACGTACGCGTCGGTAACGTCTACGTAGTGTTTGCCCTCGCCCGATAGGTGCGCCACCGTAACGCCGTTTAAGCACACGTCGGCAAACTGGCAAACGCCTTCCACTTCGAGCACGATGTGCGCGGCCGCCGCCACCCGCGGCAACACGCGATAAAAGGTTGCGGCCGTCGCATCGTAATAACTGCCGTATTTGCCGAGCGCCGCATTGTAGTTGCGACCTTTTCTACGCAACAAATCAACGGGCAAGTTTACCTCGACCGCTTGAGAGGGAATGCCGAACACCTCCCTTTCGGAGCCTTCAACATATTTCCAACCGTTGCTTATATCTGTTTGCATACAATTCCCTTATAAACGCTATATATTTCATTATAGCAAGAAATGCCTTGTTTAGCAAGCATTTTTACGGGGAATTGCAACGAGAACGCGTTTAGGGGCGCAATATCTCCTCACCCGTTTGCGCCGATTGAAACAGCACCCAAAATCCTTCGGCCGATCCGCCTTGCGAGAGGGGCACGAAATCGGCGCCGTCTAATGGCGGCGGCGTGGCGCCGTAACGCCCCGGCACGCCGTAGGCGATATAGTCGGGCGCCGTGCCGATAAGCCCCACCACATAGTAACGCCCGCTCGCGTCGTAATCCACCTTTACCCAGCGCGTGCCAGGCATGGCTTGTTCGAGCGGCGCAAACTTTTCGCCGCGCGCAAAAAGATCGTCTAACTTATCTTTGACCGTGGCGTAAAACGCCGCGCCCGTTTTGACGGCCGCCACCGCTTGTTCCACCGTGTATTGCGACGCTTTTTTGACCGACGTTTCGGGGGGCGGCACCGCTTGTCCGGCCGCGGCCGACACGTCTTGGTGCGAAAATCGCCGCCGCAAATACATGCGTTCCAACTCGCCCGGCATTTCTTCGCGGCGCTCTGTTGCCGCATCGGCGGCCGCCGCGCATTCTTGCGTCGCGTCTTTTGGCGATTGGTCTTGTTGCGGCTCGTCTTGCTCGTCCGAAAGCACGGCCGCCACCGTGGCCGCGGCCTCCTCGTCGGTTACCTCTTCGGCCGCTCGTTCTTGCTCCGAAGGCTGTTGCTTGTCGTCCGCAAAAGGCGAACGCACGTAGCGGTAGTAGTTTTCTTGCGCCACCGCGTTGTCGCGATATTGCGACGGATCGATGGATAAAAAGTAGTCTTCTACTTTCCTTTCGCTGTATGTAAATTCCGACGGCGGCGCAATTGCCGCCGCAGACGCGCTATTTGCCAACGTCTTCTCAACCCGTTCACCTCGCAATCCGTCCATCAGGTTGCTTTCCCACATCTTGCGCGATTCGGTGGTGCCGTATAATACCACCTCGTCGTCTTGCGTGCAAAAAAGCACGAGGTGCACCGCGTCCGATACGTCGCCGTCTAATGCGAACCGCGCTTTGATCCTACCCAAAGACCCCAACTCGCGCCGAAAGATCTTATCGGCGGTCTTTACCCCCAATGCATATTCGCCCGCTGTGAGATCGGGCAACGAAAATGCGTTTACCGTGATAAACGTGCCCATGCCGTTGCGCTCGATCAGCGCCGTGCCCCGTCCCGTTTTTCCGGTCAGGATCACCAACCGTTTCATCAGCTCCATGCCGCGTCACCTCTTTTCGGTATTCGGTTTATATTGTACGGGAATATATATGAAAAATTGCGGCGCTTTATGCCGCAATTGTACGTTTTTTGTTATTTATGTTTTTATAGAGGGTGGAAAAAGATTTCTCCGCTCGCTGCGCTCGGTCGAAATGACAGTAAAAGAGAAAGTCGGTCGAAATGACACAGCTGTGGCCATGTCACCCCGTATGCGTTTGCATTCCCCTACAACGTCACCCCGAGCGTAGCCGAGGGGTCTATTCCCCCCTTTTTACACGATCTCGAAGTTATCGCCTTGCACCGACTGTTTGACAAACACTTTGCCTTGCAACTCTATGGTGGTTTCGGTCACGGCGCACACGTAGTGGTCGCCGTCGAGCGACACGTTCAACAAATCTTCGTAAAAATCATACCGTCCTTTGTGCGGGGTGATCTCGTTGTCGGCAAGCAAGGTGATTTCGCCGTCGCGCAACGTGAGCGTATAGGTCACGCCCGTTGCGTCGTCGGTACACGTATAAATGCCCGCTACGTCCCACTTCTGTTCGGGCGCAGGCAATACCGCGTCGGGTTTGCCGAGATACACGCCGTCTATCAGCATCCAACCGTCTTGCACGTTGACGGTGCCTAACGTGGGTTGCTCCTCGTCGTCGAAATGCAACGTGATTGCCTCGCCATTCAATTCGTAGGTACCCGCGCGCGGATCGCCGCCCGACTGCAAAACGAACGTGCCGTCCTCTTTCAGTTCGATGCTGAACGTAGTGTCGTCGTCTTGCACCGAGGTGTATACGCCGCACGCGGGCGACGGCTCTTGTTCGCCCTCTTCCTTATCTACGCCCGCCAAAATGCGCAACTTTTGCAACGTTTTGCTGTTGCCCGCCAAGAACTTGTCGGTAAGGCGGGACACTTGCGTATACATGGGTTGGGCGATTACGCTTTTGTCTATCTGTTCGCGCACGGGCGACATAAAGCTCAGCCCCATCACAAAGGTGAACACCACCATAACGAGCGCCACAAGCGCCGTGCCCTTCACCGCGCCCAACAAAAAGCCGAGCAAACGGTTGAGCGCCCCCAAAAATTTACCGCGCGTCATGGCGTTGGCAAACATGGTGAACAGCAACAAGAACAAGCGGATCAATAAAAACAGCGCTATGCAAACGATCACGTTAAACATGCCGTTGGCCAACAGCAACGCCACGTTGGTGGCGGATGCGCCCGCGATCTTGAGTATGGGTTTAAGCAATACGCCCAAGAACCCGCCCACGTCGAGATCGGCGGGCAATTTCGCCAATATCCACGAATAGAACGACCACCCGTCGGTGCCCAGCACGAGCGAACGGATCTTGCCCACATCGAGCAACGCCTCGGCAATGGGTTTGGTGATCAACATGGCGATCAGAAAAGACATGAACCAGCCGAAAAAGGAAATGAGCGTTTTGAAAAAGCCTTTCCACAACCCTATCAGCGCGCCCAGCGCCACGATCACAATGATGGCAATGTCGATATACATATACTGTAACTCCTTGCGGTGGTATTCGCAAAAATGTTTTCCCTTTGCGAAAAAAAATAAACGTATAAAGGGCGGCGCGGGCGGCAACAATCTTTGTCATGAAACACAAATGCGACTCTCAGACCGATCAAACCGTTTCGGAAACCGCTTTCGATATTCGCGCCGCGCTCGGCTCGCTGCGCCGACCGCCCGTGGTGCTTTGCATAGGCTCCGACCGCGTGACGGGCGACTGTATCGGCCCGCTCGTGGGGCACATGTTGCGCGGCCGCCGCGCCGACTGCGAAGTGCTTGGCACGCTCGACGACCCCGTGACCGCGCTCAACCTTACCGAAACGGTGACCAAGCTCAAACACGCGTTCCCCGGCCGCAAGATCGTTGCGGTGGATTCTTGCGTGGGCGAGAGCCATGAAGTGGGCGCCATTCGCGTCAAAAAAGGAAGTTTGCGCCCCGGCCTTGCTTGCGGCAAATCCTTGCCCAAAGTGGGCGACGTGAGCATAACGGCCACCGTGGCGGCGGGCAAAGCGGACAATCTCTATTCGGTGCGATTGGGGCTTGTGTTCGCCCTCGCCTCCCGCATTGCCGACGCCGTGGACTGCGCGCTCAAATGCGCCGTAAAGCACACGGGCGCTTAAATGCGCGCTTTACGTTATCAATATAAAATACGCATATTTTAATGCAATTAGCAAAACATTAAAATCACATTAAAAAAGCGACGGGCCGTATTTGTCCGCCGCTTTTTCGTTATGTGTATTTTACGCTTTGCAAGCTTTCGCGCCCGTACGTTCGCGGCGTTTGCGCGCGCATTCGCGCACCAATCGCGTGGCCGCTTTATACAGTTCGTTAAACGCAATGACCGAAACGGTAAAGGCGAGCACCTTGCCCCAAGTGACAAGATCGAGCGGCGCCACGTCGAACACCACGGTGCCGAACTGCGTGATAAGGATCTGCAACCCGAACGTTACCGCCATCACGATCCACATGATACGGTTGCGGCGCAGTCCCAAAAACACGCTTCGGCTGCCAAGCTCGCGGGCATTGACCGCGTTAAACAACTGAAAGAGCACAAAGGAGGTGAACATCACCGATTTTTCCATGCCGCCCGCTACGTGCAAAAAGTTTACAAGCGCTTGCGCGAGCAACATGCCCGTGATAAACAATCCGTTCAGCAATATGCGCGCCAGCATGGTCTTTGTAACGATGCCGCTGTTGCGCCGTATGGGCTTTCGTTGCATGAGTTCGGGGCCGCCCGCCTCCAATCCCAAACTGAGCGCGGGCGGGCCGTCCATGATAAGATTGACCCACAAAAGTTCGAGCGCGTTAAAGGGCGCTTCGCCGCCCGGAATGAGCGAAAAGATCACGGTGAGCAAAACGGCGGATATATTCACGGTGAGCTGAAAGAGTATGAACCGCTGAAAGTTTTCGTATATACCCCGCCCCCATTGCACGCTTTTCACAATGGTGGAAAAGCTGTCGTCTAAGAGCACGATGTCGCTTGCCTCTTTGCTCACCTCGGTGCCCGTGATGCCCATGGCAATGCCGATGTCGGCGTTTTTAATGGCGGGCGCGTCGTTTATGCCGTCGCCCGTTACCGCCACCACTTCGCCCATGGCCATCAACGCGTTCACAATACGCAACTTGGTTTGCGGCGTAGACCGCGCTACCACGCGGATGTCGGGCAAACGGCGGTATAGCTCGGCGTCGGTCATCTCCTCGATCTGGGCGGCGGTGAACACTTGCCCCTCGTCTTGCACGATTTGCAGTTCGGTGGCAATGGCGCGCGCCGTTACGGCGTTGTCGCCCGTCAGCATTTTAATGCCCACGCCCGCCGCGCGGCATTTTTCCACCGCCGCATACACCTCTTTGCGCACGGGATCGCTTATCACGGCAAAGCCGTCGAACACCATGTTGCGCTCCACCCGCGCACGCTCGCGTTCGAAGTCGGGCGCCGCGGGCAACACCGCGTGACAAAAAGCGATTACCCGTTTGGCTTGCGCCTCGTATACGGCCAACTCTTTTTCCACGTCGTGCTTTTGCGCCGACGACATCTCGCACAGCGCCAACACCTTTTCGGGCGCGCCTTTGGTGAGCGCCAACAGCTTGCCCTCTTGCCGCACCACCGTGGTCATCTTCTTTTCCTCGCTGGAAAAAGCATACCGCCACACCGTTTGCGTATTTAGGCGCAATGCGTCATACGGCACGGACGCCGCCGCCCCGTACGCCTTTAACAGCGCGCACTCGGTGGGATTGCCCACAAACGTTTCTTTGCCGTTCTCGTCCGCCGAAAGATTGGCCGTGGCGTTGAGCGCGAAATTGTGCAGTAAAAATGCATTGGTCACGCGTTCGGGCGACAACAGCTTGCCGTTTTGGTACACGCCGCCCACCGTCATCTTGTTTTCGGTGAGCGTGCCCGTCTTGTCCGAGCATATCACGCTGATACACCCCACCGTTTCGCACGCCACCATCTTTTTGACAAGCGCGTTTTGCTTGGCCATTTTGATCACGTTGAGCGCCAAAGACACCGCCACGATAGTGGGCAACCCTTCGGGCACCGACGCCACGATCAGCACAATGCTTGTTATGAATATTTCTTGCACGCTGTCGAAACTCACCGAGCGGGTAACAAACAGCATAACGAGCCGAATGCAAAAAACGGTGACCGCCGCCAACGCGCCGATCAGCGTGATGACCTTGCCGAGTTTATCCAGCTTTTGTTGCAACGGCGTGAGTTGGGTTTTCATGCCGCTCAGCGACTTGGCGATCTGCCCGATCTCGGTGCCGTCGCCCACCGCCACCACCACGGCCGACGCGTTGCCCGACGTGACGTAGCACCCGCCGTACACCATGTTTTTGCGCTCGGCCAGCGGCACTTGCTTGTCTTTATACACCTCGTCGGCGTTCTTGCGCACGGGGTGACTTTCGCCCGTGAGCGGCGATTCGTCCACCGTAAAGTTTTCGCACTGCAACAAGCGACAGTCCACGGGGATCTTGTCGCCCGTTTCGAAAAACACCACGTCACCCGCCACCAACTCGCTCTGCTTGATCTTTTCCAGCTTGCCGTTGCGCCGCACCGTGACGGGTACGTCCTCGCCCATGCGCTTTAGCGCGTCGAACGCCTTTAGGCTCTTGCCCTCCATCACTATGGTTATGGCAACGCTTATCACGATGGCCGCCACGATGCCGCAACACTCTATAAAATCAAACGACCCGCCTTTGGCCGCCTTTATCACGTTCACCGTGACCGTGATGGCGAGCGCCACCAACAATATGAGCATCATGGGTTCGGTGAGGCCGTCGAAAATACGGCGCGCGAGCGACTTGGGCTTGGCGGCCGTCAGCTTGTTTTCGCCCCACCGCGCGGCGTGTTCGCGCACTTGCGCGGCGTTCAGTCCCGTTTCGGGGCGGGCGTCCCATTCGGCGATCGCTTCGTTTTGTGTCAGTTTCTCGGCGTTCATAGCGTCCTCTCCTCTCGAAAAATTGTATGCGCGGCGGCGGCGGCAAATGACTGTTCGACAAATCGGAACAAAAAAAGACTTTTGCCATTCGAAAAAATGACAAAAGTCTCATTACCTCGTTCCGAAGAAAGGGGCGACGGCGCCAGCCGCATTGCCCGCGGCACGATGTTGACGATCCGTCCGAAGAATTACTCCCTTTTGATACCGCTATTGTACCACAGCCCGCTGTATCCGTCAAGCGAAAAATTGATGTGTTTTCAATATAGACCCCTCGACTACGCTCGGGGTGACAGTACCACAGCTATGTCATTTCGACCGAGCGCAGCGAGCGGAGAAATCTTTTTCTTTCGACACGGGTAGACCCCTCGCGTGTAGCTACAAATAGTGCACTGCACTGTTTGCTTACGCACACGTGCTCGGGGTGACAGTATAGCAATGTTGTTTATCATAGCCGAAATCTTTCATTTAACACAAAAAATCAGTTATAATTCCAAAATGGAAATAAAACAAAATAAATTTATGGTATACTGCATGCATCAATATAAAAAGAGGAACCTATTATGCGAAAAATTTGCGCTATCTTTCAAATGTTTCACGGCATCCGCGGCAATGCGGAAAGTATATCCCTATCCAAACACTACAAAAAAAAATTGAAAAAGACAGCCGAATGCGAAAAACAATTTCGCGAAACATTAAAATCGTATCCTAAGTTATACAAAATGTATGAAGAAGTCAATGATTGCATACTCACTCTGAATAGTCAAGATAATTTCGACTATTACGCAGAAGGTTTCCGTTTTGGCGTACAACTTGGTATGGACATTATAAAACCAACAAATCAAAAAGAATAAAATTCGCTTTTTCGCAACAAGTAGACCCCTCGGCTGCGCTCGGGGTGACACAGCCACAGCTATGTCATTTCGTCCGAGCACTCCCTTTTTTGTCATTTCGACCGAGCGCAGCGAGCGGAGAAATCCTTTTTCTCTCGGCACGGGTAGACCCCTCGGCTACGCTCGGGGTGACAGTATGGTTGTATAAACGTGCTCGGGGTGACAGTATGATTGTATAAGCGCACTCAAGGTGACCATGGTGGGAATATAAACATATTCGGGGCAACAGTATCGTAAATGCAAGCGCAAGCAAGCATTACCACATATCTTCGGACAAATCTTTCCAAGCGGGATTGATCGACCGAATGAGCGCCTCTTTTTTATCGCGGCGCCATTTTTTGAGTTGTTTTTCCCGTTCCAATGCGTCGCGCACCGAACCGCTTTCTTCGGCATACACCAACTTATGCAAGCGGTATTTTTTTGTAAAGCCGTCTATCTGTCCGCTTTTATGTTCTTGCACGCGTCGAGGCAAATTGCCCGTAACGCCCACGTACAAAGTGGTGTCGGTGTGATTTGTCATGATATACACAAAGTAACGGTTCATGCTCCCTCCTTATAACCGCGGGGCATTTTTCTTTTGCAACGGGTAGACCCCTCGACTACGCTCGGGGTGACAATGGTGGAAAAGTAAACGTGCTCGGGGTGATACAACCACAGCTATGTCATTTCGACCGAGCGCAGCGAGCGGAGAAATCTTTTTCCTCTCGGCACGGGTAGACCCCTCGACTACGCTCGGGGTGACAATATGGTTGTATAAGCGTGCTCGGGGTGATACAACCACAGCTATGTCATTTCGACCGAGCGCAGCGAGCG
>CAJULQ010000005.1:0-72940 GCA_910587595.1 uncultured Christensenellaceae bacterium | reverse complement strand
GAGAAATCTTTTTCCTCTCGGCACAAGTAGACCCCTCGGCTACGCTCGGGGTGACAGTGGTGGAAAAGTAAACGTGCTCGTGGTGACAGTATGATTGTATAAGCATGCTCGGGGCGATAGTGAAGGGGCGCCCTACCCCACGGACATGCCGAATTTTTCGCTTAGCAATTGCTTAAGCGAGGCGATCTGACTGCGAATGGCAACGCCCGTATCGGTATCGTTCACTTTGAGCCGACGGCCTACGGTATCGAACACGGTGATATCGGACACGATGTCGCGGTTACCCTCGATGGCCTCTTGCACGCCGCAAAAGGGATTATGCGCGCACAGCCGCATGCCGTAAGAATTATAGATGAGTGTGTAGCCGGCAATGCCCGTGCGCTCGTGATACGCGCGGCAAAAGCCGCCGTCTATCACAATGAGTTTGCCGTCCGCTTTCACGGGATTCTCGCCCTCTTTGCAGTGCACGGGAATATGCCCGTTGATGATATGGCAGTTGTTATCCGTAAGGCCGAACTCCGCCAATATTTTTTGGGCGATCTCTTTTGTGCGGCTGAGCGTGTAATAAGGGTTTTTCTCTTCCGCGCTCAAACCCGCCGACGGCAAATAGATGTTTTCGAACGTGGCCAGTTTTTTGCGGCCGAACAACGGACTGCCGCTGCCGCACCACAAATACCAAAACACATCGGTATCTTGCGCTTGTTTGGTGCGCGCCGCGCGGTGCACCATTTGGGCGAACGCGTCCATACACGCTTTGCCGCGCTTGCCGCCGCACGCCGCCACAGGCAAAAAATCGCCCTTTTGGTCTAACGGGATACAGCCGTGAAAGATAAGGTTGCCGTTGTGCACCGAATACACCGAACCCTTGCGCAACAAAAACTGCACGTGCCGCTCCAACTTCTCACTGCTCGCAAACGCGCGTTCGAGCGAACACAGCACGTTTTCTTCCGCTTGCGTGAGCCGCAACGGGTCGCGGCCGTCCAAAGAATCGAAGTCGGCCGTGTCGATGGCAACGTGTTGGCCGTCGATCTCCACCCGACCGCCGCGGCGGTCTATTTTTTTGAGCAAGGCGCGCCCTTCCATGCCGTATTCGGGATGGCGGGCAATGGCCTGCCCCTCCAACTTCAACAACATTAAGAAGATGGCTTTGCGCATTTTGGCCGACAGCACGGCGTCGGTATCGCTTATTTTTTTGCCCGCCGCGTTGATGGCAAACTTGGGGTCGTATTCTTTTTTGTCGGCGAAAAAAGCCAACTCGCGCAAAGAAATGCCGTACCCCATTTCAAGCAACTCCAAGTTGCCGTACTTCAAGCACAGTTCCACCACCGTGGCTATGCACGCGCGCGACCCCAAAAAAGCGCCCATCCACAAAATATCGTGGTTGCCCCACTGAAAATCGATACTGTGGTAATCGCACAAAATATCCATGATCTTGTCGGGGTGCTCGCCGCGGTCGAACACGTCGCCCACGATATGCAACTTGTCCACCGACAGCCGCTTGATGAGCGCGGCAATGGCTTGCAAAAAGGACGAGGCGCTGTTAAGCTTTATGATCTCCGAGAATATCTCGTCGTAATAGGCGTTGCGGTCGCCCACGTCGTCGGCGGCGTGCAACATTTCGTCGATTATGTATGCAAATTCGGGCGGCATGCACTTGCGCACCTTGCTACGCGTGTACTTTTTGCCGCATTCGCGCGCTAATAAGGTGAGCCGATACAGCATGGTTTTATACCACCCGTTCATATCGGCGCCCGACTTTTCGGCCGCCGCGATCTTCTCGGCGGGATAATACACCGTGGTGGCAAGGTCGCTCAGTTCTTCGGCCGACAACAGCTTGCCGAACAGCGCGGCGATCTTGGATCGGATCACGCCGCTCCCGCTGTTGATAAGGTGACAAAACGCGCCGTATTCGCCGTGCAAGTCGCTCAAAAAGTGTTCCGTTCCCTTGGGCAAACGCAAGATCGCTTCCAAATTGATGATCTCGCTAACAACGTCTTGCGCCGTGGGAAAGCGCTCGCCGAATAGTTTTTCCGTCAGTCCGTCCATATAGCACCGCCTTTTTTTCAGTATACCACCATGTGCGCCGTTTACGCAAGCAAAATAAAAACACGGCGGCGGACAACGTTTATTTTTCGTTTTGCGCGGCTATGTAAATTTGCAAGTTATTGCGTATGCGCTCGTCTTGGCCGAACGACAGCGCGATCTCCGCCTCTTCGGCCGCCTTTTTATACTGCCCGAACTGGTAATAGGCAATAGACAGCAGATCGTGCAACGGCGCGCCCCACGCGTCCGGCTCGGTGATATACGAAAGCTTGCGCTCGGTGATACGCAATCCCGCGCCCGCCGCCCACAGCACGCCCGCGTAATCTTGCACCTCGAAAAAGGCGCGCGCCAAGCGCAAATACGGTTCGCGCGTGTCGGGCGATTCGGCCGCCGCGCGCAACGCCCAACGCACCGACTCGCGCTTGTTGCCCATGCGCTCGTAACACTGCGACAGATAGCGCATAGACGCGGCGCGCTCGTCCGCCCACGTGGCCGAGGGCAACGACAAGTGGCGCAACAGTTGGGCAACGGCTTTTTCGTTCTTGCCCGCAAACATGTATTCCCGCCCCAAATAGTGGGCGGTGCGGTCGTCGTCGGGCGATTCGGCCGCCGCGATCTCTAAAAGCGGCAGATAAGACGAACGCGACTTTTTCTCGTCGGGGTGGTGCGTTACCTGCATGCCGTAGGCATAGGCGGCGCGCACCGTTACCCCCTCTTCGGGCACGGTCACCTCGTGCACGGCGCCCTTCCAACGGTAGCCGCGACGGTGGATCTTTTCCGACCAAAACACCACGCCGTCGCTGCCGTCGGGGTTGTGGCTCCACACGTAGCGATACATAAAGCGGTTGGCTTGCGGCGCCGCCATAGCCGCCTTTTCCAAAAAGTCGCGCCAACCTTTTTCGGGCACTTCGTCGAGATCCAAGCAAAAGTATAGGTCGCCGTCGTCGGGCGCCAACGCCAAACTGTCGTTGCGGGCAATGTCGAACCGAAAAGGGTCATACGTCTTTTGCGCCACCACCGCGCCGCCCGCGCGCAATAATGCCACCGTATCGTCGGCAGAGCCGGTATCGAGCACATACACGCCGTCGGCCTCTTTAAGCGCCGCCAAAAAGCGGTTTACGAACTTACTTTCGTTTTTACAGATCGCATATACATAAATTTTCATACTGTAGTATATGCCGCAAACGCGCGCGTATGTGCTTTGGTTTTGCTATGCCCACACCCTTTGGTTGGCAGCGGTATAATCGCCGTTGTCCCCTTTTACGGCGGTCACGCGGTAAGACGCCAAAAAGCGCGTGAGCGCGTAGAGATCCACCCAGATCTCTTTGGCGCCCGACTCTTGTTCGGGGCAAAAGATAAGTTGCAATCCGAAATGCAAGTGCGGACTGCACGAGCGCAAATTGACGTTTTCCTTGGAAGAATACCCCGTCACGCCCAAATACCCTATCACGTCGCCCGCCGCCACGCGCTTGCCCGTTTCCATGCCCGCGGCAAACGGATGATCTTTGCGCAAGTGCGCGTAGTAATAATAGCGCAACGTGTCGTCAGAGCGTATGCCGATACGCCAACCGCCGTAACGGTTCCAACCGCACTCGGTAACGGTGCCGCCCTCCACCGCCACGATGGGCGTGCCCACGCCGCCCATGATGTCGTGGCCGAGGTGACGGCGCTTGTAGCCGTAGCTGCGCGCGTTGCCGAAATCGTCGTAGTGGTTGTACCAATGCCCCGCCGCCAACGGGAACGGACAACGCAAGCCGTGCGCCCTTTCGCCCGTTTGCGGGTCGATATAATCGCCCACTGTGGCCGAAAGCACCGCGCCGTACGACGTGCGCAAGTAGTCGGCATACTCGCTTTTGGGGTACAGATCGGCAAACTTTTCGCCCGCGCGCAACTTTTTAACAAGCGCGGCCAAATTTTTGCGATCGGTCTTTACCGAAAATCGGTTGCCGTTCTTGCACGCCAGATAGGCCACCGCGTCGGCAAACGCATAGCCGCTGTCGCCGCCGTAAAATTCTTGCTCGTAGCGCAAACACTCTTTGAGCGCCCACTCGCTTGCGTTGAAATCCACCCACTTGACGGGCGCCTCGGCAAAGCCGCACAAACACAGCGCCGCTAAAAACATACAAACCGTTATGCAACATTTTTTCATATTGCATATAGTTTGTAACAAAACAAAACGCTTTTATGCACGGCGCGCGGCGTTTGACAGCCAACGGCAACTGTGGTATACTTGGCAAAAAGAAAAAGGAGACTGCGCGCATGACGGCGGACAATCATATACACACCCGTTTCTCGCCCGACGGCAACGGCGACCCCGAAGCGTTTGTGCTTGCCGCGATAGCGCGCGGCATGCGGCACGTTGTTTTCACCGAGCACGTAGACTTACACTATTGCCACCCCGACTTTGCGCCCGTGGATCTGCCCGCCTATTTCGCGTGCGTGCGACAACTGCAAGCCAAGTATGCCCACAAGATATATGTGGGCGCGGGGCTGGAAGTGGGCTACACGCCCCAAAACAAGGCGGACAACAAAGCGCTCATCGCCCGGTATCGCCCCGACTACGTGATCAACTCCGTGCACCAAGTGGGCGCGTCCGACTGTTGGTTCCCGCAATATTTTGCGGACAAATCGGCGCGCGAGGCCTACGCTCTCTATCTCGACGCGGTGCGCGAAAGCCTAAACGCGCCGTATGAATACCACGCCGTGGGGCATATCGGCTACGTGTGTCGCAATGCGCCCTTCGACGCGTTTTTACACAGCGACCACGCCGCGCAAACGGACGCGATATTGCAAGAGATCATAAAGCGCGGCAAAATTTTGGAGATCAACACAAGCTGCCGCAAGCCGTGGCTGGGCACCTTGCCCGAACGCGCGCTCGTGCTTCGCTACGCCGCATTGGGCGGACGCAAACTCTGTTTTGCCTCCGACGCGCACGACCCCAAAGATCTATGCCGCAACTACGCCGCCGCCAAGCGTTTGGCCGCCGACGCGGGCGTTGCCGAGCAAACCGTGATCGAGCACGGCCGAGAAATACGTTGTCCGTTTTGAACGCGGGCAACGTATTTTTTTCAATCGCAACAAAACAGACGGCGGGCGGCTATATCGATGGTGCCCGCGCCCATATACACAAAGGCGTCGTTGCGCGCCATGCAAACGCGCGCCGCCTCGTTGAGCTGAAAAAAGGTGGGAAAACAGCGCGTGGGTTTGCCCGCGTCCAGCAAGCGGCGGCACAGCAATTGCCCGCTCACGCCGCAGATAGGCTGCTCGCGCGCGGGATAGATCTCGCCGAGCAACAGATCGTCGGCGGGCAGCAAGGCCTCAGCGAACGCGTCCAAAAGCGAGCGGGTGCGGCTGAACGTGTGCGGCTCGAACGCCGCGCCGATCCTTTCATACCCCGCCTCGCGCAGACAGCGCAACGTGCTTTCGATCTCGCGCGGGTGGTGCGCATAGTCGGTGAACACGTCGCACGAGCCGATGGCGCCCAACTTTTCCAACCGCCGCTTTACGCCGCCGTACGAGCGCAACCCGTCGCGCACGGCGGCAAAGGGTAGCCCCACGCCGAGGGCGACGGCGGCCGCCGCCAACGCGTTATACACGTTGTGCCGCCCCGGCACGTTCAGTTCGATCTCGCCCAGCACGCGCCCGCGGTACAACAGCACGAACCGCGTGCCGCCGCGCATGGGTCGCACGTCCGCGGCGCGGAACACGCAATGCTCCTCAAAGCCGAAATCCACAAACTTGCCCACGCGCAACGGGCGGCTGTTTTGATCGTCGCCGCACAGCACGCGCAAGGCGGCGCTTTGCGAAAACACCGAAAACGCGCTCGTTATGTCGTTGAGATCGCGGTAATAATCGGTGTGGTCCAACTCCACGTTGAGCACCACGCTTACCCGCGGCGCCAAATACAAAAAGTTGCGGCGGTATTCGCACGCCTCGGTGATAAAATACCGCTTGCCGAATACATCGGTTATGCGCTCGTTGCGCGCGCAATATTCGCCGCCCAAATGCACGGTGGCGTCAAAAGGCGCAAAGATACACCCCAACATGGCCGTGGCGGTGGTTTTGCCGTGACTGCCCGCCACCGCGATCACCGTGCCGTAGCGCGCCGCCGTCTGCCCCAAAAATTGGGCGCGCGACATAAGCGGTATGCCGTGTTGGGCGGCGTATGTAATTTCGGGATTGTCGGCGGGCACGGCGGACGAATACACCGCCAGATCGGCGCCCGTAACAAACGATGCGTCGTGGCCGCACAGGCTGAGATCGGATCCCGACACCCGCGCGCCTTCGTGTTCCGCTATGCGCATAAGCCCCCGCATACTGGCGCCCGCGCACCCGATAAAATGAATGTTCATACTGTTTCCCTCACACTCTACTGTATTCACGCCGCCCGCAATTGGTGCGTTTTTCTCCCCTTCCGCTCTTTTTTGCGCCCAAATCGGGCAAAAAACGGTCGCTTTTGCCCCCGATGCAACAAATTTCGGGTAAATCGGCCGAGAATTTTGCAAAAAAACATTGCCAAAAACCAAAAAATGGTGTATACTATCGGTAAGGTAAAAATTTTATACGAAGGGGTCAGAGAGGGAAATGAACATAACAGAAACGCGCATTCGGTTGGTCAAATCCGACGAAGGCAAACTTAAGGGCGTTGCATCGATCACAATCGACGATTGTTTCGTGATCCACGACGTAAAGATCATCGAAGGGGCGGACGATTATTTCATTGCCATGCCCAGCAAAAAAACGCCCACCGGCGAATTCAAAGACATCGTGCATCCGTTGAACACCGAAACGCGCGAAAAACTGCGCGAGATCGTATTGGCCGAGTTCCACAAGGCCAGAAAACAAGCCGAACAGCAAGCGCAGTAACCGGCAGTAAATAATAAACACGCACAAAAGGCGGCTCTCCTAATGCGGGAGAGCCGCCTTTTTTAATGCTCGGACGCGTCCGCGACGTGCGGTTCCACGTTCACCGTGATATGTTTGCATTCGGGCACGCGCGCCTCCACTATGTCGTGCACGGCGCGGGCAACGGCATACGCTTGCGCCACCGTTTGCGCGGCGTCTACCCGCACGATCATTTCGGCATAAAAAACGCCGCCGTGCATGCGGGTGCGCACCACGCGTGCCTCGATCACGCCGTCCACATCGCTCGCCGCCGACAGCATGACGGACAGCGGCGCGTCCCATGCGGCGTGGTCGTCTACATGCGCCGCCGCCCGATAGGCCACGCCCGCACCCGCCAAAACGATCATGCCGCCGATCGCTATAGCCCCCACGCCGTCGCCGCGCGGATACCCCGCCACGGCGCACCACACACCCGCCAAACTGCCCACCGAAGAAAGCGCGTCGCTGCGGTGGTGCCACGCGTCCGCTTTGAGCGCGCCGCTGCCCGTTTTTACGGCGTAATGCCGCGTGATCCAAAACATGCCCTCTTTTACCGCAATGCTCAAAGCCGCCGCCAAGAGGGCTAACTTGCCCCGCTCGATGGGCGCGCCGCCCGTGCGCAGCGAAGTAACGCCGCCGCGCGCCACTTCCAACCCCGTAAAGGCCAACGCCGCACCAAGCAAAATAGCCGCCACGTATTCCAATTTTTCGTGCCCGTAGGGGTGCGCCTCGTCCGCCCGCTTGGCCGCCATGGCGCATCCTATCAGCATGACCACGGTGGTGGCCACGTCCGAAAGCGTGTGCACGAAGTCGCCCGCCATGGAGCGGGAACCGGTCAAAAAAGCGGCCGCGGCTTTCACGCCCAACAGCAATACGTTGGCTATAATGGAAAGCACGCCCACGCGGCGAATGATTGTAAGGCGGTATTGTTCATCCATACTGCCAGTGTATGCGCGCGCGCCGCAAGCGGCACGCAATGTTTGTTATTTTATTTGGCCGCGCTTTACGCGTTTTTTATATCGAACACCTTGTCGCACACCGCTTCGGCAAATTCGCGTTCGTGGCTTACAAGCACGATGGCGCCCTTGTATTCGCACAGCGCCTTTTTGAGCGATTCTTTGGCGCGCACGTCCAAATGGTTGGTGGGCTCGTCCAACAACAGAATGTTGGTGGTTTTTTGCATGAGCACGCACAGTTTCACGCGCACTTGCTCGCCGCCCGAAAGCTCTTTGATGGGCTTGGTGCACAAGTCGTTTTTAATGCCCGCTTTGCTCAGCTTTTCCCGCAAGTCTTTGGGTTGCAACCGCGGGTAGATCTCCGAAAGATACCCCATGGCGTTTTGCGCCCGCCCGCCGAAGTCGAAATCTTGCTCGATATACCCCGCTTTCATAAACGGGTGCAACGCATAGGCGCCGCCCTTTGGCGGCAACAGCCCCATCAACGTTTTTATGAGCGTTGTTTTGCCGATACCGTTGGTGCCGCGGATCCACAGTTTGGTGTCGCCCTCTACGTGCAGATTTATGGGCGGCAACAAGGGGGAGGTATACCCTATCAAAAGGCGGTCGACGTTTAGCATGTCGCGCGTGTGCAACACTTCGCACGGAAAGGAAAACTGCGCGTCGTATATCACGCTCGGCTTATCCAGCTTTTCCATGCGGTCGAGCATTTTTTTGCGACTGTTGGCCATGCCCGCCGTGGCCGCCCGCGCCTTGTTGCGCGCAATATAATCTTCCATGCGCTTTATTTCTTCTTGCTGGCGGCGGTAGCTCTCTTCATACTGCTTGGCGTTTTGTTCGGCTTGCGCGATATACGTGGTGTAGTTGCCGCCGTATTTTTTGATAGATCCGTTTTCTATGGAAACGATGAACTTGCACACCTTGTCTAAAAACGCGGTGTCGTGGCTTATCACCATAAACGTCTTTTTTACCGAGTTGAGATATTCGGTGAGCCACTCGATGTGCTCTATGTCCAAAAAGTTGGTGGGCTCATCGAGTAACATCACGTCGGGTTGTTCAAGTAGCAGTCGCGCCAACATCAGTTTGGCGCGTTGCCCGCCCGACAGCGTGCCGATCACCGTGTCGTACCCCAGCGCGGCAATGCCCAAGCCGCCCGCCACCCGCTTTATGGTGGCGTCCAGCTCGAAAAAGCCCGCGTCCGTCAAGCGTTCGAGAATCTTGTTGGCTTTGCCGATGCGGCGGTCCAATTCGTCGGGGTCTTGTATGTCTCCCATTTCGGCATACATGTTTTCCATGCGCTCGTTTTCGGCATACAGATCGACAAACGCGTCGCGCAAATATTCCATCACCGTCTTGGCGCGGTCGATGTCGGCGTGCTGATCGAGATAGCCGCGCTTACACCCGCCCATCCATTTTACTTCGCCTTCGTCTTGCGGCAGTTTGCCCGATATAATGTTGATAAACGTGGTTTTGCCCGCGCCGTTCAGCCCCACGATGCCCACGTGCTCGCCGTTGTTCACCGAAACGTCGGCATGCGCAAACAGCGGCTTGCCGTCGAACGTGTGGCTCAAATTTTTGATCTCTAAAATTGCCATAAGGTTATATGCTCCGCATAAACGTGTCGGCCATATCCACCCATTGCGCGATCTCGCCGTTTTCTTGCGCGGGATCGCCGCCGCTCGTGCGCGCGTCGGCCAAACTCAAGCCGTGCGGACCTTTCGGGTAGATATGCAGTGCAAAACGCAAGTTGTTTCGGGCATAGGCCGCGGCGTATCGCAACGAATTGACTACGGGCACGGCTTGGTCGTCGGCCGTCGCCCAAATAAATGCGGGCGGATTGTCCGCGCGCACCGACGTGTGCAAATCCAGCCACGCCGTGTCGCCCGTCGGTTTGCCGCCCAACAGATTGTAAAAACTACCCCCGTGCGTAGGTTCGCCGCCGATCACGGGATAGCCGAGCAGTATGCCGTCGGGGCGATAGTTATACTTTTGCACGGGCGCAAAATTTTCGGGACAGTTGGCAAGACACGCGCACAAATGCCCGCCCGCCGAAAAGCCCGCGGCAAACACTTTTTTGTTATCCGTGTTGCCGTTTCGGACGCGTTTGCGAATGCAGTCCATAGCCGCCGCCGCCACGCAAAGCTGCGCGGGATACCGTGCGGGCGCGCACGGATATACGAGCACATACGCGTTGTAGCCGCGATTGAAAAATTCAAGCGCGATAGGCTCGCTCTCTCGTTCCGAGCACATGCCGTAACCGCCGCCCGGCAACACCAGCAATGCCGGACGGTTTGGGCAAGACAGCGCGGCCGACGCCGTGTGTTCGTACGCCGTCAGTTCGCCCGCATACTCGCCCGCCGTGATCTTTATTGTTTCGTATCGCATATTCTTTCTCTCCCCGATCGGTTCCCGCTAAGTATACACCAACCGCCCGAATAATGCAACTTTTTTTGTACGGACGCGCAAGCAAACAAAAAGCGGCGGAAAGATACCGTCCGTCGCTGTTGTTTTTTTGTTCGCTTAGGCCGCAAACTTGAGCTTCACGTCGTTGTTGGTGCCCGACAGCTTGATGCGTTTGTCGGTGGCGCCCGTCTGTTCGGCAGGCAAGTCCCGCCCGCTCGTTTCGATGGTGTAGTCCGCTTTGGCGCCGTCGATAAAAATGTCGGCGTCCAAGTTGGTGCCGTGCACGGTGAGCGCGTCCGTGCGAATGTTTTCGAGCGCAAAGTCGGCGTTGGTACCCCGTATTTCCATAGCGGGCGCCGTCACGTCCACCAATTCCACGTCGGCGTTGGTGCCCTTAACATACAGCGAGGCAAACGCGCACCCTTGCGCCTCGAAATCGAGATTGACGCCCTCTGCCGACACCTTGCCGCCCGTGCAGTTATACAGTTCTATGTCGGCATTGGCCGATTCGACCGTCAAGCTTTGAAACGTGCAATCACGAAGTATGAGATCGAGGTTGGCCGAATTTACCGCCAGATCGCCCAATTGCAAGCCGTTCAGCGTTACGTCACCGCTCGATCCCACCAAAACGATCTCCACGCCTTGCGGCAACGTAAGTTCGTATTTGCGCTTTAAGCGTCCGAAGTTGAACCAACTGTTTTTCATAAAGCGATACGTGTAATCTTCTTTTACTTTCAGCACGCCGTCCTCGCACGTAACGGATACGTTCGAATCGCCGGCCTCGAAGTAAGATAGCGCCAACGCATCGCCCACCGTCACCGTTACGGGGAAAGAATCCACGTCGAGTTCCACGCGCGTCACCGTTTGTTCGGGCGCGGGCGCAAAACTCTTGGCCGTGTACGTGGTGGTGTCTAATTTATAAAAGTCCCAATCCAAAGCGCTCATGCCCGCCACGAACAGCAAAACGCCCAACAAAAATACCATACCGCCCGCAAACAGCCCTTTTTTTATACGCATCTTCTTTTTATCGTTTGCCGTTTTGGTCGGCTCGTTATTGTTCGCACTCATGCTTTCACCTCCGATTTTTGCACGGGATACAGCCACCGCTTTGCGGCGCGGAATATCCATGCCGTGCCTTTGGCCAACAGTCGCATGCCCGCCACGCATGCCGTCGTGAGCACCACGCCCATGCCGGCCACCGCCAAACACATGCCTATTTGCGCAAGTCCTACGCCCAGCGTTTCACGAAACACGGTGATAACGGTAAGAATGGATCCGGCCACGCCGCCCAAGGCGCACGCCGCGCCGCTTACCACCAAAGCCGCCGCCACGATCCATACCGTGCCGAACAAAATAATAGGCAAAAATCCGGTAAACACCGTTACAACGGCCAAAATGATGGCGCGTTCGCTTCGCAAACCGCCGCTCTGTTTGGCGGGCGGTGGCACGGCGACCGCCGCGGGCACGGGCGTAGGCACGGGCGTTTCTTGCCCTTTTTGTATGGGCTCGGCCGGTGTGTCCGCAAGCGCGGGCGCGGGCGTGGGCGTTTGCGGCGCTTGCGCCGTCGCGCCCTCGTAGTCGGCCAAGATCTTGTCTGCCACGTCCACGGGATTGCCGAACTGCCCGATGATCTCACACTCGTTATAGCCCCGCTCGATCTTATCGGCAAACAATTCGTCGTAATATTCCATGATGCGGCTGATCTCGTCGACGGGCAATCGGTGTATATTCTTTTTCAGCTCCGATTCCCATTCATATTTTGTCATGGTTTTTCTCCTCCGTCTTCATTCAAATACCCTCCCGATATATATAGTCGTATACTCGCTTGAGATCGTTGAGATCGACTATCGATTCTCGGATCTTGCGCTTGCCCGCCTCGGTGATCATGTAATACTTGCGCAGTCGTCCGTTGTGCTCCTTGGTTCGCGTGGTCAAACATCCCGTGGCTTCCAGCCGCTTGAGTATGGGATACAGCGTGCTTTCGCTGATCTCGATATACGGCGAAATGTCGCTTATGATCTTGTAACCGTAGCTTTCCTCTTTTTTGAGAGAAACCAACACGCACACTTCGAGAAGTCCTTTTTTTAATTGTGCATCCACTTGTTCCCTCCTTTTCGGGTCCTTTTCGTCATGTTTGCTCCTTACGCAGTCGCGCCGCGCGGCGTTCATACTGTTGAATACATAATACTATATGATACATAGTATTGTCAACGTTTTTGTCAATAGTTTTTTGCATTTAATCCGATTTTAATATTTCTTATTTTTTTATAAAAAAACGACTTTTTTGAAAAAGCCGTTTGTATCCCGTTATTCTAAATTAGGCGGGCGCTACCCGTTGAGTTTTTGCACGGCGGCCGCCAACTGTTGCGGACGGTCGATGATCGCGTCGGCGCCCAACCGTTCCAACAAGGCGCGGTCGCGAAAGCCCCAGCTCACCGCTACGATAGGCAACCCCGCGTTGCGCGCCGTTTGCACGTCCACGTCGCTGTCGCCCACATACACCGCCGAACGCTTGTCGGCATGCAACTGTTGCAAGGCGTATTCCACCATATCGGGCGCGGGTTTTTTACGCAGTCCCGCGCGCTCGCCCACCGCCACCGTCACGTCGGCAAACAGCTTGTTGCGCAGATCGGCCACCGCTTTATCGTATTTGTTGGAAACAATGGCCGTGCGGTACCGCGGGCACACCTCTTTTAACATTTCCGCAATGCCGTCATACGGCTTGGTTTTGTTCTCTTTGTTCACGTCGTAATGCGCCGAAAACACCTTGAGCACCTCGTCGGTGCGATCTTTGGCGCCGTCGGGCAACGCGCGCTCTATAAGTAGCCGAACGCCCTCGCCCACAAAGCCGCGCACTTCTTCCAAGGTGCGGGCGGGATAGCCGAAATGCGACAGCGCGAAATTGGTGCTGTCGCATAGATCGTCCAATGTATTTAAGAGCGTGCCGTCCAGATCGAAAAGTATGGTATCTATCATGCTTTCCATTATAGCCCAACGCCCTTGGCTTGTCAACCGCTCGCGTTCGTTCTCTTTGGCGGCAAAAACGCTCTTTTTTATTTACTGAGGCAACGGTAGGTGATCACCCGTTCGCCGCCCGACAGCGGCAGAGAGATACCGGGGTTTTGCAACAGCACCGTTTCGGGCGTGGTGCCCAATGCTTTGGCCGCGTCCCACAGCGTTTCGCCTTTGCGGGCAATGTGAATGGCCACCGCGCCGGTAGGCAACGCGCGCTCCTCGCCCACGGTGAGTTCGTTGATCACGTATTTCACTTCTTCGCGGCACGCCGAATATTCCACCGCAATATCCGCCTTGATCTCCAAATCGCCGTCGCGACGCACTTTGACCGACACGTTGGTAACAACGCCGTGCGCCGACACCGTGTCGCCTTTTTTGAGCGGTGCGGGCACCGTCAGCGAGAAAGGCAATTCCACGGTGGCCGACGATTTTTGCCCGTCTTCCGTGCAATACACGATATTGCTGGCCGCCATGCCCTCCACGGTGAGTTTGCCGTCGCCCGCCGCGGCGTCGGTAATGCTAAGACGGCAACCGCAAGCCGACAAAATCCTATCGGCGGGCGGCATGTTGTCGTCTAACGTTACTTTGCCTTCCACGCGCTCGAAAAACGTTTCGTCTTCAAGCGGCATGGGCACCGAAACCGATGCGCCCGCAATGAGCAATTCGTTGGTCACGCTGAACGCGTCGCACACGGGATTTATCACGTCTTCGGTAAACGTGCAATAGGTAAATTCCAACGTAAAGTCGCAAGCTACGACACAGCTTTCGCCATGCGTCAGTTCGGCGTGCGCCGACTGCACCGAGGCGCGCACCGAGCAGATATCGCCGCTGTGCGCCCCTATGGCCGAAAGCTCGGCGCTAAACGGCGTTTCTTGCCGCACCGATATCGCCGCGTCGCCGCTGCGCCCCACCACGTCGGTAATAATAAGCCCTTCCACGCGCACGCAGTCGCTGTCGGACGAACGCTTCATCACCACGCAACGCGGCTCTATAAACAGCAATTCGTCCATCTCCGAAACGGCCACCGTTTCCGAAAAAGAATGGCTCTCGGTGCCGCGGCCGCTCAGCCGCGCAAAGTCCAAGCGATCGTCGTGGGTATATATCCCGTCGCCGCCGCCCGTCAAGCAATTCACCGACTCGCCCCCAATGCCCGTGAGGTATACCTCCGCCACGCACGCCAACTTGATCTCGTTTTCGGTGGCAAGCACAATATCGGTATCGAGCACGCACGCCGACAGTTGCGGTTGGGTGTTCGCCGTGATCCCGTCGCCCGTCAGCTTGTCGGAAAATTCCGCCACATAGTCCAAACTGCGGCAGATCCCGTCGCCGTCCAACACGAGCACGCGGAAATTTGCTTTGCCGCCGTACCGCGCTTCGCCGGTGAATACCTCCCCCGCCGTTACGCTCACGTCCGCCGAAGCAGACAATACCTTGCCCACGGTAAAGCCCGCCGGCAACAGCCGCGCCTCTATTACCGCTTGCCCCGCCGCCAACCGCTTGGGGTACGACGGCGATAAGAGCGAATAAACAGGTTCGAATGCCATAAGTGTCCTTGCCTCCTAAAAAAGATGTTTTGTCCTAAATAACAGTATATTATATAACCCGTCCTTTTTGTTTAGAACACATTTTTTTACAATGCGGTATATTTGTTTGGCGGCGCGGGCAAACTTACTCCATGAGAAAGTGCGCCAAAACCATGGAAGAAGTGAAAGCCTACGTGCGCGAGCTTACCGGCCGCCCCTTGCGCATCTCGGTAAACAAAGGGCGCAAAAAGATATTGCGCTATTGCGGCAGCGTTTTGGCCGTGTATCCGCAAGTGTTCACGCTCAAGATCGCCGACAACAAAAATCTCGAATTGCTCGCCTGCTCGTATTCCGACATCATATGCGGCGACATCAAACTGAGCGAAGTGCGGTAAATGCCGCCGCGTTGCCCGCCCGCCGACATCGGACGGGCTTTTTCTATATATATGCCTTTTTGCGCCGCCCTACGCTCTGCTTACGCATAAAATTTTTTGCCGATAGGTTGCGGGTGCTTGACGGGCGGGCGCGAGTATGCTATACTGAAACCACATTGTGCGGAAGTGGCTCAATGGTAGAGCGTCAGCTTCCCAAGCTGAACGTTGCGGGTTCGAGTCCCGTCTTCCGCTCCATTTAACGATCTCGCACCCGTAACGGCGTTGTTTTCCGTACAAGGCATGACGGGACTCGAACACCGAGGGAGCGCGCGCGTTAAGAAAACAGTGCAGTGCACTGTTTTCAGCAAGCGGACGAGCAAGCTTGCCTTGCGAAGTCGGCAGATCGCGTAGCGATATGCGTCCCGTCTTCCGCTCCATTTAACGAATGCACGCAATTTGCGTGCAGTTTTGTTTTTACGAACGCCATTTTAACAAAAGGAAACACCGTTCATGCAAAAAAACAACATCATCAAAAAGCTGTCCGATGCCCGCTATATACGCGACTACCGCCCCATTCCGTTTTGGAGTTGGAACGATAAATTGGAACCGGACAGATTGGTACAACAAATAGAATGGATGCACCGAAACGGCATCGGCGGGTTTTTCATGCACGCCCGCGGCGGATTGCTCACCGAATATTTGGGCGAAGAATGGATGCAGTGTTGCGACGCTTGTTGCGAAAAAGCGGCGGCGCTCGACATGGACGCCTACATGTACGACGAAAACGGTTGGCCGAGCGGATTTGCTGGCGGCAAGCTGCTATCGGACGAAAATAACCGCGACCGCTACCTCACGCACAACGTGGGCGCGTTCGACAAAGCCGCCATGGTCAGCTATAAAATAGACGGCCAAACGTTGCAACGGGCGGATAAAGGGGATAAAACGAGCCGCTACCTCAACGTGTATTGCCACACCGCCGTATCCACGGTGGACATATTAAATCCCGACGTGGTGGAAAAATTCCTAAACAGCACGCACCGCGCGTATAAAGCGCGCTACGGCGAACGGTTTTCGCAAAAGATCAAAGGATTTTTCACCGACGAACCGCAATACTTTCGGTGGGACACCGCTTACACGCCCATGATCGAGCGCTATTTCCAAGAGCACTACGGCCAAGACGTGCTGGACGGCTTGGGGCTTTTGTTCGCGGAAAAGCAAGGATACGAAACGTTCCGCTTTCGGTATTGGAGCGGCATGCGCGCGCTGTTTTTGCAAAACTTTGCCAAAAAGCTGTATGACTTTTGCCAAGAAAACAACATGTCGCTCACCGGCCATTACGTGGAAGAAAGCTCTATCGGCTATCAGATCGCTTGTTGCGGCGGCGTGATGCCCTTTTACGAATACGAACATATCCCCGGCATCGACTGGCTGGGCAGAGATACCTACGGCGAATTGGCCGTCAAACAAGTGGGCAGCGCGGCGGCGCAGTGCGGCAAAAAACGCGTGATCACCGAAACGTTCGGCTGTTGCGGGTGGGACGTTACCCCCCGCGAACTCAAAAAACTGCTCGACTATCAATACGTGGGCGGCGTGAACGTGATGTGCCACCACTTGTTGCCCTATGCCGAATACGGCCAACGCAAGCGCGATTATCCCCAGCACTATACCCCGCTCAACCCGTGGATCAACCGACACTTTAGGCGGTTCAACGATTGCTACACGCGATTGGGCGCGCTCATCGGCAACAGCACGGAACTTGCCGACGTGTGCGTGTTGTTGCCCGTAACGGCCGCCTATATCGATTTTCGGCGCAACGAGCCGCACTTCGGCGTGGAAGCTACCGAAACGTTTTTGCGCGAAACGGTGGAGGGTTTGGGCGAGGCGCACATCGGCCACCACTATGTGGACGAAACGCTTTTGGCCAAACACGGCAAAACGGAAAACGGCAAACTGGTATGCGGCCGGTGCGCGTATCGCTACTGCATATTGCCGTCTTGCAAAAATCTGACCGCCTCTACCTATGCGCTGTTGCAAGAATTTGCGGCGGCGGGCGGCAAACTGCTTATTACGGGCGACGCGCCCGCCTATCTCGACGGCGTGCCGTTTACGTGCGAGCTCACTTCCACCGCCACGATGGAAGAGATCAAATCCACCCAACCGTACGCCATCGACAACCCCGCGCTTCGCTCGTGCATGCGCATGAGCGAAGAAGGCGCGTTCGTGTTTGTGATAAACCCCACGGCCGAGGCGCAAACGTTCACGTTGCACGCAGGTCTATCCCGCAGCGCGCGCGTTTTGGATACCGACGCGCTCACCCTTTCCAAGCCCCGTCCGCTCACCCAAACGTTGCGCGGCGGGCAAAGCGTGCTGTTGTATCCTTGCGATAAAAAGGCCAAGCCCCAACCGCAACCGCCCGTTGTGCCTTGGCAAGGCGACATGCGCGTGGTGCGCTCTACCGCCAACACCATGGCCATCGACGCCGCGCGGGTCGCGCGCGAGGGCGAGGACTTCGGCGAAAGCAAGCCGCTTATTCAGATCTTTGCCGAGCTGCTCGAAGAACGGTATGCGGGCAAATTGCGGTTGCAATACGAATTCGAAAGCCGCATAACGCCCTCCGATTGCAAACTGTATGCCGAAGATATGAATACCTACTCGGTGGAAATAAACGGCGTAACGGTGCAAAAGCAAAGCACGCTCGAACACGAACCCAAAGTGGGTGTGTACGACGTGGCCGAACACGTGCAAAAGGGCGTGAATAAGGTGGTTATCACCTTGCACTATTACCAAGACGAAAGCGTGTATTTCGCGCTGTTCGGCGAGGGCGTTACCGAAAGTTTGCGCAACTGCATGGTGTATAACACCGCGCTCGAAAGCGTGTATTTGGCGGGCGGGTTCGGCGTATACCCCGTGGGTCTTCGCGACGGCCAAACGGACGCCACGGCGGTATGCGACGGCTTTGTGATAGACGCGCCCCAACCGAACGTGCGCGACTTTCTCCGCGACGGCTACGCCATGTTCGCCGGTGAAATCACGCTCGAACACGAGTTAGAGTGCGGCAAAGACGGTTGCGTGTTGGAGATCGGCGGACGCTGGCAGACGGCGGAAATAGAATGCAACGGCAAACGCAAAACGTTGCTGTTCGACACCGCCGCCGACATTTCGGATATGGTGAAAAAAGGAAAGAACACCGTGCGCGTTACGCTCACCACGTCGCTCCGCAATCTGATGGGACCGCACCACTTTGCTTTGTGCGACGAACCCACCGCCGTAGGGCCGGAAACGTTCGACCTTTCGGGACACTGGAAAGAGGGTTGCAACGCGTTGTTGCGCCCCTCCTACTCGCTCGTAAAAACAAGTTTTTGATTAACCCCGATAGAAAAAAGCCTTTGCGTGCAAAGGCTTTTTTTTCATGCAATGAAATCGGCGCGGCAACGGCTCACCCAAGGCGGGACAGCGCATACCGCAAGCGCCGCAAGCTTTCCGCTTTTCCGAACAACGTTGCCATTTCGGTGGCGCCGCCCGGCGTAGACGCCGCGTTGGTGAGAGCTATGCGGAAGATCCACAGCACCTGCCCTTTTTTGTAGCCGGCGCTCTCGGCATAAGCGGGCAACGCCTCGTGCAAACTTTCCCACTGCTTGTCGGCTATATCGATCAGCGCGGGCAACATTTGCTTGGCAAGCGCCGCGTCCGTTTTCCACTTGGCATTCGTATACAGAGTGGTGTCGAAATCGTCGAACGCACCGATAAACGCCGTGAGCTTTCCAACGTCGGTAAACACCTCGGTGCGGCCGTGTAACAGCGTGCTCAAATACGCAAGGTCCAATCCTTGCAAATACGCATACGGCGCATAAAACGGCAAAACTTTGGCGTGGAACTCTTGCGGCGACAACTCTTTCACATACAACGAGTTGAGCCACCGCATTTTTGCCTCGTCGAAGATAGAGGCCGACTTGCTCACGCCGTCCAACGAAAACAGTTCTTCCATTTCGGCCAGCGTCATTTTTTCGCGGTTGTCTTTGGGGCTCCACCCCAAAAGCGCAATATAGTTTACGATCGCGTCTTTCAGGTAGCCTTTGGCAATAAAATCTTCGTAGTTGGCGTCGCCGTGCCGCTTGGACAGTTTTTGGTGCGCATCGCGCATGATAGGTTGCAAATGGATATACTGCGGACGCTCCCACCCCAGCGCATCGTATAAAAGGTTGTATTTGGGCGTAGACGACAAATATTCCACCCCGCGGATCACGTGGGTGATCCCCATGAGGTGATCGTCGATCACGTTGGCAAAGTTGTAGGTGGGATAGCCGTCCGATTTTATGAGTATATTATCTTCGAGATCGTTATAATCCACGCGGATCTCGCCGAACACCAGATCCACATAGGACGAAACGCCCTCGGCGGGAATGTTCTGACGAATCACGTATTTTTCGCCCGCCGCAATGCGCCGCTCGGCTTCTTTGAGCGGCACGTTGTGCAAACAGTGCTTGTCGTACTTGGTGGCGCCGTTTTCGTGCAGTTGCCCCAGCCGCTCTTTGGAGCAAAAACAATAGTACGCGTCGCCGCTTTTAATGAGCTGTTGCGCGTAGTCGAGATATAATTGCTTGCGCTCGGTTTGCACATACGGCCCGTAAGCGCCGCCCACGTCGGGGCCTTCGTCGTAGTGCAGACCCGTTTCGTGCAACGTGCGGTAAATCAGTTCCACCGCCCCCGGCACGGTGCGCTCGAGGTCGGTGTCCTCTATGCGCAGTATGAATTTTCCGCCCGCCTTTTTGGCATACAAATATGCATACAGCGCGGTACGCAAACCGCCCACGTGCAAAAATCCGGTGGGGCTGGGCGCAAATCTCGTTCTTACCATTGTTATGTGCTCTCCTTGACAAAACATATCCGATGTAGTAAGATAATTATAACGAAAAACGCAAAGAAACGCAACCGAATTTGCACGGAGAGTGAAAAATGCTCAATGATCTGAAAAAACTGATAGCCGTTCCCTCGGTGATGGGAACGCCCGCCGCAGACGCGCCGTTCGGCACGGGGCCGCGCCAAGCATTGGATACTTTTTTGGCCATTGCGGCAAACTACGGAATGCGCACCCACTGCGAAAAAGGGTACTGCGGTTGGGCGGAGATCGGCCAAGGCGACGGGCTTATAGGCATTTTGGGACATCTCGACGTGGTGCCCGCCGGCGACGGTTGGAGCCACGACCCGTTTACGTTGGTGTGCGAAAACGGCATGCTGTACGGTCGCGGCGTGGCCGACGACAAAGGCCCCACCGTGGCGGCGTTGCACGCGCTCAAGCATATTGCCGAGAGCGGCGAAAAATGCAACCACCGCATACGGCTCATTGTGGGTTGCAACGAAGAAAACGGTTCGGAGTGTATCGAATACTACCGCGCGCACTGCGAGATCCCGCAAGCAAGTTTTGTGCCCGACGCCGACTTTCCGCTCATCAACAGCGAGAAAGGCATTCTGCACCTACTCTTGCAACTGCCCGTCGACCAAGTGTGGCAACAAAACATATCGGCGTTTACGGCGGGCGATCGACCCAACGTTGTGCCTGACGCATGCGTAGCGCGTATTCCCAAAGGCAGCGCGCTATACAACATTTTCGCGCTGTACGGCCGCGACAACTCGCTGTTTTACAAACCGCAGATCGCCGCAACGATCGCCGACGCGGGGCTACGGATAGAGGACTTTTCGGCGCACTACTTTGAAAACGAATTGGTGCTCGAATCGCGCGGCGTGGCGGGACATGCCATGGCGCCCGAAAAAGGCGAGAACGCCGCCGTAAAACTGTTACGGCTGTTAGACGGTGTATACGGGGACGCATCCCCCGCCTTGCGCAACGTGCGACGGTATTTGGGCGAATACAACGCCGCCAACTCGCTGGGCATTACGGCCAAAGACGACGTATCGGGCGAACTGACCGTCAACTTGGGCGTTGTGTCGTATAAAAACAACACGCTTTCGCTCACGCTAGACTGCCGCTTGCCCGTGTGCGCCGACCACGAAAAAGTGCAACAAGACATTGCCCGTCTGTTCCCCGACGGCAAACTGACTGTTTTGCGCTGGTCGCCCAACCTTTATATCCCCGAAAGCGACAAACTCGTGCAAGCATTGTTAGAGGCCTACGGTGAAACCACGGGCGGCGAAAAAAAATGCCTATACTGCGGGGGCGGCACGTATGCGCGCGAACTGCCCAATGCCGTGGCGTTCGGCCCCACGTTCCCCGATCTGGAAACCAACATACACAACATAGACGAATGTTTCCCCATCGAGTTGTTCGACAAACTGCCCGCCATTTACGAGGCCGCCATTCGCAAGTTGGATAAAGCGTTTTGATATACGCGCCCCGCTTTTTACACGATCACATAGCAAACAAAAAACACAATAAGGAGCATATAAACATGAAAGAATTGAACGCAAACGATTTTGCCAAAGAAACGAGCGGCAGTCTGCCCGTGGTGGTGGACTTTTGGGCGCCTTGGTGCGGACCTTGCCGTAGCCAAACCCCCATTTTGGAACAATTCGCCCAAAAATACGCCGACAAAGTAAAGGTGTGCAAAGTGAACGTGGACGAAAACCAAGAACTCGCCATGCAGTTCGGCATTATGAGCATTCCCACCATCATGGTATTTGCCAACGGTCAACCCGTAAACAAAGCCGTGGGCGTGCAGTCTATAGACAATTTGACGAAGTTGGCAAATCTTTAATCGGCAATATCGATGCCGAGCAGTATGCCAAACCGCAAACCCTCTGCAAAATAGTCGACGCCGAGTTGTGCGTCTGCTTGCACTATGGAATCGATAGTGCTGTCAAAATGCGCGAGCAAATCGGGTGACGATGCAAGCAATTCGCGCATTTTTTCATTCTTATCCGCCACAACGGAAAACAACGCCTTGTATTCTTTTGTGGTGGGCGTGCTCTCCAACGTACCGCGGTTACCGTAAATCAAATCTTCTAAAGCCGACATAAGAACTCTCCTAATAAAAAGTATACCAATAGTATAACCGTAATTTTTACGGAAGTCAAGACTTTTCCGTAATTTTTACGTATAATTTACTTATGGATATATTTGCTATAAGATTAAAAGAGTTGCGGACAGCGAACAAAATGACACAGCAAACGTTGGCGAAGGAAGTGCAAACTACCGACGACAGTATTTTTTCATGGGAAAAAGGAAGAAGTCAGCCCTCGATTGAAAATATACGGCGATTGTGTAAGATCTTTGATGTATCTGCCGACTATTTGTTGGGTTTATCAGACATATAGCACAAAAAAAGGCTACGAACATACAAACGTTCGTAGCCTTTTTGTTTTGTTTCTAATTACACCAATTCGATCAGCGCGGCCTCGGCGCTGTCGCCGCGGCGGAATCCCATTTTGAGCACGCGGGTATAGCCGCCCTTTTGGCCGAGATCGGCGGCGCGCTTGGTATACTTGGGCGCATACTCGTTGAAGATCTTTTCCACGAGCGGGTGTTGGATATGCTCGGTGCGTTGCTTGAAAGCAAGCGCCGATTCCTTGTCGCCGCGTTGTTCTTGGCGATCGTACACAATGCTCATGATCCTACGGCGCGCCGCCAATTTCTTGGGGCCGTCGTTCACAAGCTCCACTTTCACCTCGCCCTTGTCCGTTTTGCGGGTTTCCACCTTTTTATAGGTGTCGGTGTAAGTATTGATAGCCATGGTAAGCACTTTTTCCGCCATACGGCTCACTTCTTTGGCGCGGTCGTAGGTGGTTTCTATCTTGCCGTTCCAAAGAAGTTCGGTCACTTGGTTTCTAAGTAGCGCCATTCTTTGGTCGGTGGGTTTCCCCAATTTTCTCTGTTCCATTTCTTTACCTCTCGGATAGTCGTATTGTTCGTTGTCCGTCCGTTGCGCGACGCGCGCTTATTGCAAGCCGCTCTCACGCTCGGCGCATTCTCTTATTCTTCGCTGCTCTTTAAGTCCAACCCGTAACTGCGCAACTTGCCGATCACTTCGTCCAGCGACTTGCGCCCGAGGTTACGCACCTTGAGCATGTCTTCTTCCGTTCTCTTGGTGAGATCTTCCACCGTGTGAATGGCGGCGCGCTTTAAGCAGTTGTAACTGCGCACGCTCAAGTCCATGTCTTCGATGTTCATTTCGAGAACTTTTTGTTGCTTGTCTTCCTCGCGCGACACCAAAATGTCCATGCCGGAGATCACGTCCGAAAGGTTTACGAACAAGCGGATATGATCCTCGATCGCTTTGGCCGCAAGGCTCAAAACGTCTTTCGCGGTAAGACTGCCGTCCGTTTTCACTTCGAGCGTAAGTTTGTCGTAGTCGATGCTCTGCCCCACGCGGGTGCTTTCCACCGAATAGCTGGCGGCTTTCACGGGCGTGAAGATCGCGTCGATGGGAATATAGCCGATAGGCTGGGTGTCGTCTTTATGGTTCACCGCCACCACATACCCTCTGCCGCGCGCAACGGTCATCTCCATGTTGAGCTTGCCGCCGTCGTCCAACGTGCAGATATACATATCGGGGTTGAGGATCTCGATTTCGGGATCGATCTCTATATCTTTGGCCGTAACGATACCCGGCGTTGTGCGCTCGATCTTGAGCGTCTTTTTAAGCGTCTTGTCCGAATAATTTGCTTTGAGATTGAGCCCTTTCAAATTGAGGATGATCTCGGCAACGTCCTCTTTAACGCCCTTGATGGTGGTAAACTCGTGGCTGGCTCCCTCGATGCGAATGCCCACCACGGCCGTGCCGGGCAGAGCAGACAGCAACACTCTGCGGAGCGCATTGCCGAGCGTGATGCCATAGCCACGCTCGAGAGGTTCCACAACGAACTTTCCTACCCGCAAATCGGGGCTTTCCTCCAGCGTGATCCGTGGCTTTTCGATTTCCATCATATTCATTCAATTCTCCTATGTGGCTTACCGCCACTATGATTGCAATACGGTTTACCTGATTATCGAATTTACTTGGAGTACAATTCTACGATGAGCTGTTCGTTGATATTCAGGTCGATATCTTCGCGCTTGGGACTGTCTGTGATCTTACCCACAAGCGACTCGGTGTCGAACTCCAACCATTTGGGCATAACGATACGGGCGCCGCGCAACTCTTTGAAGATGGCGTTGTCTTTGCTCGACTCGTGCACCGCGATCACGTCGCCGATCTTTACTTGATACGACGGAATGTCTACGCGCGTGCCGTTCACGGTGATGTGGCCGTGATTCACGATCTGGCGGCATTGGGCGCGGCTGGCGCCGATACCCATGCGGTATACCACATTGTCCAATCTGCGCTCGATAAGCGACAGCATGTTCTCGCCCGTAACGCCGCGCATGCGCTCGGCTTCTTCGTAGTAGCCGTGGAACTGCTTTTCCAAAAGGCCGTACGCGCGTTTGGCTTTTTGCTTTTCTCTGAGCTGCAAGCTGTATTCGCTCGCTTTCTTTCTGCCCATGCCGTGCTGTCCGGGAGGAACGGGTCTACGCTCCATGGCGCATTTTTTACTGGTGCAACGCTCGCCCTTGAGAAACAGTTTCTGCCCCTCGCGGCGGCACTGACGACAATCTGCACATGTATATTTAGCCATTTTACTCTCTTTCTCCTATTAAACTCTTCTGCGTTTGGGCGGACGGCATCCGTTGTGCGGAATGGGCGACACGTCGGTAATGCTGGTTACCGAAAGCCCCACCACTTCCAAAGCGCGAATGGCCGATTCGCGGCCGCTGCCGGGACCCTTTACAAACACGTCCACCGTTTTGAGGCCGTGATCTTTGGCCGCCAACGCCGCTTTTTCAGACGCTTGTTGCGCCGCGAACGGCGTGCTTTTACGGCTGCCGCGGAAGTTGAGCGCGCCCGCGCTGCAGGCGGAGATGGCATTGCCTTGCTCGTCGGTCACGGTGATGATCGTGTTGTTGAACGAAGCGTGGATATGCACTTGCCCTTTATCTATATTTTTGGTTACTCTGCTCTTTCTCGAAGAGGTCTTTTTCACTGCCATATCTTATGCTCTCCCTACTTTTTCTTGGATCTGCCCACGGTGCGCTTGGGGCCTTTGCGGGTGCGCGCGTTCTGCTTGGTGTTCTGCCCGCGAACGGGAAGTCCCTTGCGGTGACGAACGCCGCGATAGCATCCGATTTCCATCAAACGTTTGATGTTGAGCGCCACTTCGCGGTGCAAGTCGCCTTCCACACGCAAGTTGTGCTCCACGTAGGAACGTATCTTGTTAACTTCTTCTTCGCTGAGGTCTTTCACTCTGGTATCGGGGTTCACGCCCGTATCCGCCAAAATCTTTTGCGCGGTGGGTTTGCCGATGCCGTAAATATACGTTAATCCGATCTCCACGCGCTTTTCGCGGGGCAGATCAATGCCGGCTATTCTTGCCACGGTTTTTTCTCCTTGCTTTTTTTTGTCTTTTTCTTTTTTATATGAACACGCGGGCGTTATCCGTATTTTCTATGGAATGGTAGAAAATGCGGCGCACGCGATTATTACCGATGTTAAGCGCCAATACGCCAAAACAGCGCACGGAGTTTCTCCCCGATCGGGGAGTCCGCACGCACAAACGGGAACCGAGGCGATCAGCCTTGCCGTTGCTTGTGGCTGGCGTACTTGGAGCAGATCACCATCACTTTGCCATGGCGTTTGATCACTTTGCATCTGTCGCACATGGGTTTAACCGAAGCTCTAACTTTCATACTATCCGTCCTCTTTTTGTCTGCGTTTAATTTTTGTTGCGGTAGGTTATCCTACCCTTGGTGATATCGTACGGCGACATCTCGATCTTCACGGTATCGCCCTCCAATATCTTGATATAATGCATACGTATCTTGCCCGATATCGTACACGTCACAATATGACCGTTGCTGAGTTTTACCTTGAACATAGCGTTGCGCAGGCACTCTACCACAATGCCTTCTGCTTCGATATTATCGTCCTTCGGCATACACATCTCCTTTTGGCATGGTTGTAACTGTTTTTGCGAACCAACGGGTCTTGCGCCGCTTTACGGTTGCAATATCTTGCGCACCGCCGCGTCGGTCAAACGCCCGTTTCCGACCTCTTGGGCTGCTTGTTCCGACATGCCCGCCCACCGCAAGTGCTTTACGCGCTTTTGTTTGGGCTTGTCTATCGTACGGTAGCGACCGTCTACGCAAAGTACGAAATCGCCGCCGAGCACCGCCACGATCACATACAGTCGGTTTGTATCGTGCCCTTTGCTGCTCACAACGATCTGCCCGACAGCGGGCTCTTTAAGGGCGTACGTTTTATTATAGCACATAATTTCCTTTTTGTAAAGCAACCATAGCACCTATCTTAAACAACCGCACTGTTTTTTTTGACGCGTTAGGCTAAATAAGCGTTAATATTTCGGGTTCGCCGTCGCAAATACAGATGGTGTTTTCATAGTGCGCCGATAGGCTGCCGTCCGCCGTGCGCGTGGTCCACCCGTCGGCATCGAACTTTATTTTGAACGTGCCCGCGTTGATCATGGGTTCCACCGCAAGGGTGTAACCCGCCTTTAAGAGCACGCCCGTGCCCGCCGTGCCGAAGTTGGGCACCGAAGGGTCTTCATGCATTTGGCGTCCTATGCCGTGCCCCACCATTTCGCGCACCACACCGAAACCGAACCGCTCGGCATGTTGCTGAATGGCCGCCGACACGTCGCCCAACCGTCGCCCCGCGCGCGCTTGCTTGATGCCCTCGAAAAAGCTTTCGCGCGTTACGTCGATGAGCTTTTGCGCATCGGGCGAGATCTTGCCCACGGCAAACGTTCGCGCCGCATCGCCTTGCCAACCGTCTTTTATAACGCCCACGTCTACCGACACGATATCGCCCTCTTTGAGAACGTATCCGCCCGGTATGCCGTGCACCACCACGTCGTTCACCGACACGCAAGCCGAGGCGGGATATCCGTGATACCCCAAAAACGACGGAACGGCGCCGTGCGACGTGATATATTCGTGAACGGCCGCATTGATCTGCGCGGTGGTCACGCCCGGACGGATGCGCTCCTCGGCATACGCCAGCGCCTCGCCCGTCAGCCTACCCGCCGCGCGCATCTTTGCGATCTCGTTTGGCTTTTTTACGGTGATCATGATTCGCTCAGCGTACGGCGTCCAGCACTTTGACTACGTCGGCGAACACGTCGTCGATAGCCGCCATGCCGTCCACGCTTTGCAGTTTGCCTTTCTTTTGGTAGAAATCGATGAGCGGTTGCGTTTGTTCGGTATACACCTGCAAACGCTTACCCACCGTTTCCTCGGTGTCGTCGGCGCGTTGGATCACGTCGCCGCCGCACTTAAGGCATTTGCTTTGCGTAAAGGTGGAAACGTGATAGCTCTCGCCGCAAGCCGCGCACACGCGGCGCCCCGTAAGGCGCGCCATGAGCTTGTTAAGATCCACGGCGATATTGAGCACCACGTCTATGTCGGTCATTTTTTCGAGCGCTTGCGCTTGGTAAACGTTGCGCGGGAACCCATCGAGCATAAAGCCCTTTTGGCAATCGGCCTCTTTGAGCCGCTCCGCCACGATCTCGCAAGTCACTTCGTCGGGCACCAACTGCCCTTTATCGATATACGCTTTGGCTTTCAGCCCCACCGGCGTGCCCTCTTTCAGATTTTTACGAAAGATGTCGCCCGTGGAAATGTGCACGATACCGTACTTTTCGGCGATCTTCACGGCCTGCGTGCCTTTGCCCGCGCCCGGAGCGCCCAATAAAACAAGTTTCATGTTTTTCTCCTATCCGCTATTGCAACGCTCTTCGCGTTTGCGCCGTCGTTACTTTAAGAACCCGCGGTACTGTTTCATCATCAACTGGCTTTCCACTTGCTTTTGGAACTCGAGCGCCACCGATACCACAATGAGCATACCCGTGGAGCTGAACGCGCTCACGAGCGCCGTGGTCGCGCCGCTGAATACGAAGTTGAAGATGATAGACGGCACGATGGCGATGATCGCCAAGAAAATGGCGCCGAACAGCGTGAGCCGCTTGTTGATCTTTTTGAGATAGTCGCTGGTCTGCTTGCCGGGGCGCAATCCCGTGATGTTGCCGCCGTATTGCTGAATGTTGCGCGCCACCTCTTCGGCGTTAAACTGTATCTGCGCGTAGAAGAACGAGAAGAACAGAATGAGCACGCCCACAAGCACCGAATAGATAGGTTGTCCTACGCCCAACCACTTAGACCACCAAACGTAAAACGCATTGGTTTCGCTCAAAAACATGGAGCATATCAATTGCGGGAACGAAAGGATGGCCGTGGAGAAAATGATGGGCAACACGCCCGATGCATTCACTTTGATGGGGATATAGGTGGTTTGTCCGCCGTACTGCTTGCGGCCTTTGATCTGTTTGGCGTAGTGCACTTGTATCTTGCGTTCCGCCAGATCGACAAACACGATGAAAGCGAAGATCAAGATAACGAGCAAGAAGAACACCAACAACAGCCAAGGCGCGGTTTCGTCGCCGTCCGCCCACGCGGTGAACACCGAAACGATGCTGATGCCCGCCGTGGAAAGGATACCCACGAAGATCAAAAGGGAAATACCGTTGCCCACGCCCACTTCGGTGATACGTTCGCCCAGCCACATGGTGAACATGGAGCCGGCCACCAAGATGGCGCCCACAAAAGCGCACACCAACGCGTTGGGCACTTTGGCGCCGAAGATATCCGAGCTGATGTTGCCGCCGCGCGAAAAGTTGATCACGATGCCGGTGGCTTGCGCCGCCGCCAATACGAGCGTGAAATAGCGAGTGATCTTACTCAGTTTCTTTCTGCCCTCGTCGCCCTGTTTGCTGAGCCGCTCCAACGCGGGGATGGCAACAGTGAGCAACTGGATGATAATGGACGCGTTGATATACGGCGATATACCGATCGCCAAAAACGCGCCGTTGCTGAGCGCACCGCCGGTGATCATGCTCAGCAAGTCCAGAATGCTGCCGCTGTTGAACGAACCCGAATACGTTTCGCCGTTAATGCCGGGAACGGGTAGCCAACACCCCAAGCGGTAAACAAACATCAGCGCCAATGTTATAAGGATTTTCTTTCGTACGTCCTTATTCTTGAACGCGTTAACGAGTGTTTGAAACATCAGAGCACCTCTGCTTTACCGCCGGCTTTCTCGATTTTTTCCGTCGCGGACTTCGAGAACTTCTTTGCCTGAACGGTAACTTTTTTGGTGAGCTCGCCGTCTCCCAACACTTTGAGGCCGTACGGCTCGATCTTGCTTAAGATCCCCGCCGCTTTGAGCGCCTCGGCGTTCACCACGGCGCCGTCGTCGAACTTGTTGAGATCGTCGAGATTCACAATGGAATAAACTTTTTTGTAGCGGTTGTCAAAACCCGTTTTGGGAAGTCGACGGGCAAGCGGCATTTGGCCGCCCTCGAAACCGGGGCGAACACCGCCGCCGCTACGCGCCCATTGCCCCTTATGACCCTTGCCGCTCGTTTTGCCGGTACCCGAACCGATACCGCGACCCAACCGTTTGGGCGCTTTTCTGGCGCCCGCGGCGGGAGAAAGATCGTGCATTTTCATTAACCCTGTACCTCCTCAACGGTCACAAGGTGTTTTACCGCGAAGATCATGCCGCGCATGGCGGGATTGTCGCGCACCACAACGTTCGATCCGATCTTTTTCAAACCGAGCGCTTGCACCGTTCTTTTATGCTTTTCCAAGCTGCCGATCGTGCTCTTTACAAGCGTTACTTTGAGCTGCTTTTCGGCGGCGTTTTCCGTCTTTTTCGTAGCCATTTATCGCCTCTCCCTATCCTAAGATTTCTTCCACGGTCTTGCCGCGCAGTGCCGCCACTTGTTCGGGCGAGCGAAGAGCGGTAAGTCCTTCGAACGTAGCTTTAACGCTGTTGATGGGATTGCGGCTACCGTAACTTTTGGTAGTGATGTTCTTGATGCCCGCCAACTCCACCACCGCACGCACGCTGCCGCCGGCGATAACGCCGGTACCTTCGGGCGCGGGGCGCAAAAGCACTTGCGAGGTGCCGAACACGCCGATGATCTCGTGGGGAATAGTGCCGTCGCGCAAAGCGATGGTCACCAAACTACGGCGCGCCACGTTCTCCGCCTTTTTGATAGCTTCGGGCACTTCGGCCGCTTTGGCCGTTCCGATACCCACCTTGCCGTTGGAGTCGCCCACCACAACAAGCGCCGAAAAACGCATGTTGCGGCCGCCCTTTACGACCTTGGTGATACGGTTAACCGCTACGAGTTTGCTCTTAAAGCCGTCGTCCGGCTTCATTTCTTCACGTTCACGTCTTGCCATTTCCGTTTCCTCCGCTAAAATTTAAGGCCCGCATCGCGTGCGCCGTCGGCAAGAGCTTTCACTCTGCCCGTGTAGAGGTAGCCGCCGCGGTCGAACACCACGGTCTGCACACCTTTTTCCATTGCCTTTTTGGCCACGGAGGCGCCCACCAAAGCCGCCGCTTCCGTCTTGGTCTTGCCTTTCACGTTCATATCTTTGGCAACCGTGGAGGAAGACGCGATGGTCACGCCCGCCACGTCGTCTATCACTTGCGCGTAGATGTGGACGGTGGAGCGGTATACGTTCAGGCGGGGGCACTCGGCGGTGCCCGAAACCTTATTGCGAACGCGCATATGGCGTTTTAAGCGCACTTGGTTTTTATTCTGCTTGTTTATCATTTTTCTATCGCTCCTTACTTACCTGCCGTTTTGCCCTCTTTCTTCACAAGCACTTCGTCCGAATAATGGAGTCCGTAGTTGTGGTAGGGTTCCACGGGACGCTTGCTGCGGATCGTGGCGGCCGTCTGCCCCACCAATTCCTTGCTGATGCCCGAAACCACCACGGTGGTGATATCGGGGCAAGAAAGGGTGATACCCTCGGGAGCGGTAAACTCCACGGGGTGGCTGTACCCGATGTTCAGCGTGAGTTTGCTGCCCGCCACCGCCGCTTTGTAACCAACGCCTTGAATGATCAGCGTGCGGGTAAACGGCGTTACCACGCCCGCCACCATGTTGGCGATGAGCTGACGGTAAAGGCCGTGTTTCGAACGCGTTTCTTTCTTGTCGTCGGCGCGGGTAACGTGCACCTCGGCGCCCTCTATTTTCACTTCGATCTTGTTGCTTGCTATCTCTTGGGTAAGCGTGCCTTTGGGACCGCTCACTTTCACTGTGTTGCCGTTCACTTCCACGTTCACGCCGGCGGGGATAGCAATGGGCATTCTTCCTATTCTCGACATACTCTGTTGCCCTCCTCTTACCACACGTAGGCAAGCACTTCGCCGCCCACTTTCTGCGCGCGCGCTTGCTTGTCTGTCATCACGCCTTTGGACGTGGAAATAATGGCAATGCCCAAGCCGCCCAACACCTTGGGTAGATCTTCGTAACCGCAATACACGCGCAAGCCGGGCTTGCTGATGCGCTTGAGGTTGGTGATGACCCGCTCGTATTTGGCGCCGTACTTGAGCGTTATGTTGATCACGGGGTGTCCGTTATCGTCGCCCGCCTCGGCGCTCTTTATATACCCTTCTTCCACCAAGATGTCGGCGATCGCCTTTTTCATCTTGGAGGCGGGCACCGAAACGGTGTCGTGCCGCGCGGTGAGCGCGTTCCGAATTCTCGTCAGCAAATCTGCAATGGGATCCGTTGTAACCATTTCTCGCTCTCCTCCTTACCAGCTCGACTTTTTCACACCGGGAATCTCGCCCTTGTAGGCAAGCTCGCGGAAGCAAATTCTGCAAATGCCGAACTTTTTGAGCACGGCGTGCGGACGACCGCATATGCTGCAACGCGTGTAGGCGCGCGTCGAAAACTTCGCAGGTCTTTGCTGCTTGTTGATCATTGCTTTCTTAGCCATAATGTTCTCCTATTCCTCCGCTAGTTACGGAACGGCATGCCCATTTTGGTGAGCAACGCCTTCGCTTCGTCGTCCGACTTAGCGGTAGTTACTATGCAAACGTCGAAACCGCGCACTTTTTCCACTTGCTCGTAGGCAATTTCGGGGAAAATGATTTGCTCTTTCACGCCCATCGAGAAATTGCCGCGGCCGTCGAACGACTTGCCGGAAATGCCGCGGAAGTCGCGCACGCGGGGCAACGCAATGGAAACGAGCTTATCGAAAAACTCATACATCTTGTCGCCGCGGAGCGTTGCTTTCACGCCGATGGGTTGGTTCTCGCGGAGTTTGAAGTTCGCCACGCTCTTTTTGGCTTTGGCGATCACGGTCTTTTGGCCGCAGATCGATTCGAGCTCGGCTTGGGCAAGCTGAATGCTCTTGTTGTTGTCTTTGATGTCGCCCAAACGCATGTTCAACGTGATCTTTTCGATCTTGGGAACTTCGTTGATGTTTTTATACCCTCTTTCGCTCATCAGCGCGGGCACGATCTCCGAAACATACCGTTTCCGCAAGCGGTAGCGGGCGCTGTTATCGGTTGCCGCCTTTGCCGCAACCTGATTCTTCTTTTCTGCCATACTTTCCTCCGATTAGTTCTCGCCGCCGTTTTCGGCTTGCTCGGTCGTTTCGGTAGCCGTCGGCTCCGTTACGGGCGCCTCGGCTTTCTTGCTCGTTTTCTTGGCGGGCGCTTTCTTGGCCGTTTTCTTCTCTTTGGCCTCTTCGGCTACGGGCGTTTCCGCCTTATCCGCCTTGGCTTTTTTGGCCTTTTTCTCTACCTTTTTGGGTTCGAGCGACGCGCCGCACTTATGGCAAACGCGCAACTTCTTGTCGCCCTCGATCTTGTTGGCCACGCGGGTAGCCTTGTTGCAAGCGGGGCAGATGATCTGCACGTTGCTCACGTCTACGGGGCCGGCCATTTTGTTTTTGCCGCCCGGTTGATTGGCGCCGCGGGGCTTGGTGTGTTTGGTCACGATGTTGCAACCTTCCACCACCACACGTCCGCTGCGCGGATCGCACGCGGTGACCTTGCCGGTCTTGCCCTTGTCTTTTCCCGCGATCATAACGACGGTATCGCCTTTCTTCACATTCAAACTCATTTCCGTCGCCTCCTTACAGTACTTCGGGTGCCAGCGAGATGATCTTCATATAGTCTTTCTCGCGCAGTTCGCGGGCAATGGGTCCGAAGATACGGGTGCCGCGCGGTTGCTTTTGGTTGTCGATGATGACGGCGGCGTTATCGTCGAAACGGATAAACGAACCGTCGGGGCGGCCTACGCCCTTGCACGTGCGCACGATGACCGCTTTTACAACGTCGCCCTTTTTCACGGCGCCGCCGGTAGATGCGCTCTTTACCGAAGCGATGATAACGTCGCCTATGTTGCCGCTACGACGGAACGAGCCGCCGAGCACGCGAATACACATGATCTCTTTGGCGCCGCTGTTGTCGGCAACTTTAAGATAGGTTTGTGGTTGTATCATAATTCACCTCTCCTTACTTCGCCTTCTCGACGATCTTCACGAGGCGCCAGCACTTATCGCGCGAAAGGTGACGGGTCTCCATAACCTCTACCTTGTCGCCGATGCCCGCTTCGTTGTTTTCGTCGTGCGCTTTGAGCTTTTTGGTCTTGTTGATGGTCTTTTTATACAGAGGGTGCTTTGCCTTGTCTTTGATGGCTACCACGATGGTCTTGTCCATTTTGTCGGACACCACGATCCCTTCGCGCACCTTTCTATTGTTTCTTTCCAATGTTTCCATGATTTCCTCCGCGCCTACGCCTTTTTCGCGAGTTCGCGCTGTCTGAGAACGGTTTTGATGCGCGCGATATCTCTCTTGCAAACCACCATTTGCATGGGGTTGTTAAGCTGTCCCGTAGCGTTGCTGAACCGCAAATTGAACAGTTCCTGCTTGAGTTCGCTAAGCTTTTGCACCAGCTCGTCGTCTTTCATTTCGTGAATCTGTTTCGCTTTCATTACGCTTTCTCCTCCTTGTCGGCGGACACAAGCTCGCCGCGCTTGCAGATCTTGCAACGCACGGGCAATTTATGGGAGGCAAGACGGAGCGCCTCGCGGGCCACTTCCTCGCTCACTCCCGCCATTTCGAACATAACTCTGCCCGGTTTCACCACCGCCGCCCAATATTCGGGCGAGCCTTTGCCGCTGCCCATGCGGGTTTCGGCGGGCTTTTTGGTGATGGGCTTATGCGGGAAAATATCGATCCAAACCTGACCGCCGCGCTTGATATAACGCGTCATGGCGATACGGGCGGCCTCTATCTGGTTAGACGTGATCCATGCCGGATCGAGCGCCACCAAGCCGAATTCGCCGTAAGCGATCTCGTTGCCCTTGTGGGCGCTGCCTTTCATTCTGCCGCGTTGTTGTTTGCGGTGTTTTACTCTCTTGGGAAGTAACATGTTATTCCTGACCTCCTTGCGGCTCTTTCGCCTTGGGCAGAATTTCGCCCTTATACACCCAAACTTTCACGCCGATGGCGCCGAACGTGGTGCGGGCGGTGGCCACGCCGTAGTCGATGTCCGCCCGAAGCGTTTGCAGAGGAATGCTCCCCTCGTGATACGCCTCGCTGCGCGCGATCTCCGCGCCGTCCAAACGGCCGGACACCTTGATCTTCACGCCCTTGGCGCCGCTGCGCATAACGCGACCCATGGCTTGTTTCATGGTGCGACGGAACGAACTGCGCTTTTCGAGCTGTGCGGCAATGCTTTCGGCTACCAAAACGGCGTCCATATCGGGGCGTTTCACTTCCATGATGTTGATGTGGAACTGCTTATTAGGCACCACTTTGGCCAATTGCTTTTTAAGCTCCTCGATGCCCGCGCCCTTCATGCCGATGATCATGCCCGGCTTGGAGGTGTAGATATCGATGCTCACGTTGCCTTGCGCGCGCTTAATCACTACTTTGCTCACGCCGTAGGCATAATACTTCTTTTTGATAAACTCACGGATCTTGTAATCCTCGTAGAGGTTGGCCGAAAAATCCTTTTTGCCGGCATACCAGTTGGCATTCCAATCGGCAATAACGCCCACTCTCAGTCCGTGCGGATTCACTTTCTGTCCCATACTTACTTGCCCTCCTTAACGGTATCGAGGATCACCGTGATATGACTGGTTCTTTTATTGATGCGATACGCTCTGCCCTTGGAAACGGGGTTCACGCGCTTTAAGATAGGGCCGCCGTCGGCGAAGATCTCCGCCACATACAGATCGGCGCGGCTGAGACCTTGGTTGTGTTCGGCGTTGGCGGTGGCCGATTCGATCACTTTGCGGATGGGATCGGAGGCCGCCTTGGGCGTTGCCATGAGCATGGCGAGCGCCTCGTTCACCGACTTGCCGCGCACGGTGTCGAGCACCACGCGCACCTTGGTGGGTGCAATGCGGATATATTTTGCTTGGGCGCAAGGGCGGGTGTCTTTGTTCTCTTTCCGCGCGAGCGCCTTTTCTTTCATTCTCTTAGCCATCGTGCTACTCCTTATTTACCCTTCGTGGTTTTCTCGCCGGCATGCCCGCGGAACGTGCGGGTGGGGGCGAATTCGCCCAACTTATGCCCCACCATTTCTTCGGTGCAGTAAACGGGCACGTGCTTGCGGCCGTCGTGCACGGCAATGGTGCACCCCACGAATTCGGGGAATATCGTGCTCGAACGCGACCAAGTTTTGATCACCTTTTTATCGGTGGTGTTCGCTTGCGCTTTCACTCTTTCATACAGCCTTTCTTCTACGTAAGGGCCTTTTTTTACACTTCTGCTCATACCTTTCTACACCTCTCAGTTAATGCGCTTTACGATAAAGCGATCGCTGTTTTTGTGCTTTTTACGCGTCTTGTAACCGAGCGCCGGCTGACCCCAAGGCGATACGGGGCCGGGACGACCGATGGGCGATTTGCCTTCGCCGCCGCCGTGCGGGTGATCACAAGGGTTCATAACAACGCCGCGGACGGTGGGTTTCACGCCCATGTGGCGCTTTCTGCCCGCCTTACCCAAAGACACCAACTCGTGGTCGAGGTTGCCCACCTGACCGATGGTGGCTTTGCACGCAAGCGGGATCATGCGCATTTCGCCGCTGGGAAGTCGGAGCGTGGCGTACTTGCCTTCTTTGGCCATCAGCTGGGCCGCCGTGCCCGCCGCTTTCACCATTTGGCCGCCGCGACCGGGTTGCATTTCCACGTTGTGCACCATGGTGCCCACGGGAATGTTGGCAAGCGGCAACGCGTTGCCCGCCTTGATGTCGGCGTTTTCGCCGCTCAGCACGGTGTCGCCCTTGTTAAGCCCCAAAGGCGCCAGAATGTATCTCTTTTCGCCGTCGGCGTAGTGCAACAGCGCGATATACGCCGTGCGGTTGGGGTCGTATTCGATCTCGGCCACTTTGGCGGGAATGCCGTCTTTGTTGCGCTTGAAATCGATGATACGGTATTTGATACGGTTGCCGCCGCCGATGTGGCGAACGGTGATACGGCCGGTGTTGTTGCGGCCGCCCGAACGGAACGATACGTCCAACAACGATTTTTCGGGCGTGTTCGTTGTGATCTCGCTAAAACTCGAAACGGTTTTAAAGCGCGTGCCCGCCGTAATGGGTTTATATCTTTTAATAGCCATGGTTGCCTCCCTTAGGTTAAGCTATCGAAGAACTCGATAGACTTGCTGCCCGCCGTGAGTTGCACATACGCCTTTTTGAAACGGGAGGTGTAGCCTTCCGATCTGCCTTGGCGCTTGTACTTGCCGCGAACGTTCACCGTGTTTACTTTTGCCACTTTCACTTTGAAGATCTCTTCCACGGCCGCTTTGATCTGCGTCTTGTCGGCACGGCGATCCACCACGAAAGCATATTTTTTATCGGCAATGCCCGCATACGCTTTTTCGCTGCGTATGGGCTTTAATATAATGTCGTAGGCGTTCATGCTTTGTAGGCCTCCTCGATTTTCTTGACCGCGTCGCGCGTCATCACGCACTTGGCGTTGGCTACCAGATCGTATACGCTGATCTGACGGCTGTTCACGGTGTACACGTTTTGCAGATTGCCGGCCGCGCGCACCACCGCCTCGTCGGCGTCGGTCACTACAACGAGCACGCGCTTATCGATTTTGAGCGCGTCGAGCACTTTCACCATCTCTTTGGTTTTGGGCTCTATCTTGATCTCGTCTACCACAGTGAGCTCTTCGGCCCGCAGTTTTTCGCTGAGCGCCGAGCAAAGCGCGCCGCGCTTGGCTTGCTTGTTCATTTTTTGCGAGAAGTCGCGGGGCTTGGGCGCGAACACCACGCCGCCGCCCGTCCATTGGGGCGAACGGATGGAGCCTTGCCGCGCACGGCCCGTTCCCTTCTGACGCCAAGGCTTGATGCCGCCGCCGCGCACTTCGGTGCGGGTAAGCGCGCATTTGGTGCCTTGCCGCGCATTGTTGCGCTGTGCCACCACCGCTTGGTGCACGAGCGCTTCGTTATATTCCGCGGCGAATACGCTGTCGTCAAGTTGCAAGTTGCCTGCCTCTTCGCCTGTCTGTTTGTATACTTTTACGCTTGGCATAATCCTTCCTCCGCCTTACTTCGATTTCACGGTTTCTTTCACCGTTACCAGTCCGCCCTTGGGGCCGGGGATCGCGCCGCGGATCAAAAGCACGCCGCGGTTTGCGTCCACTTTCACGATCTTGAGATTTTGAATGGTCACGTTGTCGTGCCCGAAGTGACCGGGCATGTGCAAGCCCTTTATCACCTTGCTGGGCGTGCTGTTCGCACCCGTGGAACCCACGCTGCGATGCACGGGGCCGGTACCGTGCGACATCTTCAAGCGGCGTTGGTTCCAACGCTTGATAACGCCCGAAAAGCCGTGGCCCTTGCTCACCGCCGACACGTCCACCATATCGCCGCCCGCGAAAATATCGCACGTGATGGTGCTGCCGATCTCGAATTTGTCGGGGTTGCCGAACTTGAACTCGCGCAAGATCTTGCCCGCGTCCACGCCCGCTTTCTTATATACGCCCGCTTCCGCTTTGTTTTGGTGCTTGCCCGCCTCTTCGAACGATACGAGCACCGCGCTGTAACCGTCGCGTTCGGGGGTCTTTTTGCGCACTACTTTCATGGGTCCCGCCTCTACCACCGTTACGGGAATGCTAAGTCCCGTTTCGTCGAAAATAGAGGTCATGCCCAACTTTCTGCCTAATATTGCCTTTTCCATTTGTCGTTACCTCCTCGCTCCCTCTTACAGCTTGATTTGAATATCTACGCCCGCGGGGAGATCGAGTTTCATGAGGGAATCGACCGTTTTTGCCGAAGGGCTATATATATCGATCAAACGCTTATGCGTGCGGAGTTCGAACTGCTCGCGGCTGTCTTTATATTTGTGCACCGCGCGCAAGATCGTTACCACTTCTTTGTCGGTGGGCAGCGGAATGGGGCCGGACACTTTGGTGCCCGTTTTCTTGGCCGTTTCCACGATACGCGCCGCCGACTGGTCGATAAGGTCGTGATCGTACGCTTTCAACTTAATACGAATCTTCTGACTTGCCATACTTACTTTTGTTTACCTCCGTTTAGCTTTTGCGAAGCTTAAGTAACAACGCTGTCGGGTGGGTCTACTTTGGGGTAAAGTTTTGCGGCGCTTACGGCGCCGTTCGTTTTCCCTATTTGACCGTGCGCCTAACGAACAACCCGTCCGTCGGTTCGCGCACCTCGCGTGTTTTCCGTTTTTTGCCGTTCCCTTCGCCGCACGGCATGCCGTCGCCGCACTCGGTCCGCCGAAGTTCTCCCGTACTTCGCTAAATTTTTACGGGTAACCTCCGGTTTCTTACCTATTTCTCCTTGCAAAAAAGGGCTGCGCAGACGCACAGCCCTATTATTTTAACACAAGCAAATCAATAATGTCAAACAATTATGCATAACTTTACAAACTTTTTGCGGGAATTTTTGTAAAAAAGCAAGACCTACGGGCAAAAGATTTCTCCGCTCGCTACGCTCGGTCGAAATGACACAGAAGGGGCGTCGGTCGAAATGACAAAGAATTATTTGTGGTCTTTCTCCCAGCAGCAGTTTTTATATTTTTTGCCGCTGCCGCACGGGCATGCGTCGTTACGTCCCACGTTTTTCTTTTCGTTGACTTGGGGGGCTTTGGCTTGTTTACTGCCGCCGCTCGAAACCACCAAGTCGAGGTTTTGTCCCTCACGTTTGGGCGCGCGCTCCACGTTCACGCGCATGAGTAGCGCCACCGTGTCCTCGTGGATACGGCCGATCATGTCGTCGAACATGGCAAAGCCTTCTTGCTTGTAGGCGATCACAGGATCTTGCTGGCCGTAGGCTTTCAGTCCGATACCGCGACGCAAGGCGTCCATGGCGTCGATGTGGTCCATCCACTGCCTATCCACCACTTTGAGCAATATAACGCGCTCGATCTCCTCGAAGTCCACGCCCAATTCCTTGGCGTTCTCTATCTTTTGCGTGTAGTATGTTTGCATGGCGGTATAGATCTGCTCTTTGATCTCTTCGAGCGCCCATTTTTCCATGCGATCTTCGGTGAGGAACGTGGTGTCTCCGGGAATGAGCTTGCGCTCGATCTCTTTGTTGAGATCCTCGTATTCCCATTCGTTCCAATCGGTTTTGGGGTCGGTGTAGGTGTCCACGATGGCGTCGATCTGCTCGTGCATCATGGTGTCGATCTGCTCGTGCACGCTCTCGCCCTGCAACACCTTGTTGCGCTCTTTATAGATAATGGTGCGTTGCGTGTTCATTACGTTGTCGTATTCAAGCACTTGTTTACGAATGGAGTAGTTGCGACCCTCCACGTTGCGTTGCGCGTTGGCGATCTGACGCGTCAGCATTTTCATGGAAAAAGGCGTGTCCTCGTCGGCGCGGAACATTTCGGCAATGCGTTTCATTCTGTCGCCGCCGAACAAGCGCAACAAATCGTCTTCCATGGAAAGATAGAAGATAGACGAGCCGATATCGCCTTGCCGACCGGCACGGCCGCGCAACTGGTTGTCGATACGGCGCGATTCGTGGCGTTCGGTGCCGATAATGCGCAAGCCGCCCACCGCGATCACCTTTGCTTTTTCTTCGTCGGCCTCTTTTTTGTATTCCTCGTAGAACTTTTTATACTGTTGCCGCGCGGCCAAAATATCGGGGTCTTGGGTGGTAAAATACGCCGTGGCCGCCGACACGAGCTTTTCGTCTACGCCCAGATCGCGCATGCGCTTTTTGGCAAGGTATTCGGGATTGCCGCCCAACAAAATATCGGTGCCGCGACCCGCCATGTTGGTGGCTATGGTCACCGCGCTCACGCGGCCGGCTTGCGCGATGATCTCCGCCTCTTTCTCGTGGTTTTTGGCGTTGAGCACGTTGTGCTGAATGCGCTGGCCTTGCAACAAGCGGGAAAGCTCCTCGCTCTTTTCCACGTTGGTAGTGCCCACCAAAACGGGCTGACCGCGGTCGGTACACTCTTTTATGTCGGCGATCACGGCGCGCAATTTGCCGTTCACCGTGGTATAGATCACGTCGTTTTCGTCCACGCGTTGGCTGGGCACGTTGGTGGGGATCTCCACCACGTCTAAGCCGTAAATGCCCTTAAACTCCGTTTCTTCGGTTTTGGCCGTACCCGTCATGCCGCCCAACTTATCGTATAAGCGGAAGTAGTTTTGAAACGTTATGGTGGCCAGCGTTTTGTTTTCGTTGCGAATGGTAACGTTTTCTTTGGCCTCTATGGCTTGGTGCAAGCCGTCGGAATACCTACGCCCCACCATCAAGCGCCCCGTGAACTCGTCCACGATCACCACTTCGCCGTCCGACACGATGTAGTCTTGGTCGCGTTTCATGATCTTGTGCGCGCGCAAAGCGTTGTCTACATGGTGCGAGATCTCGCTGTTTTCGATGTCGGCCAGATTGTCTATGCCGAAAAACAGCTCGGCCTTGCGGGCGCCCGACTCGGTAAGGTTGATACCCTTTTTCTTCTCGTCGTATTCGAAATCGTCCTCTTTGATCTCGCGCTTAACGAATTGGTTGGCGCGAACATACAGATCGCTGGACTTTTCGCCCCGCCCCGATATGATCAAAGGCGTGCGCGCCTCGTCGATCAAGATGGAGTCCACCTCGTCGATAATGGCGTAGCTCAATTTGCGCTGCACCATTTCTTCTTTGTAGATGACCATGTTGTCGCGCAAGTAATCGAAACCCAACTCGTTGTTGGTGGCATATGTGATATCGCAATTATAGGCGGCGCGTTTGGCCTCCGGCGTCATGCCCGACACGGCCACGCCCACGGTAAGCCCCAAGAAACGGTGCACTTTGCCCATCCACTCGGCGTCGCGCTTGGCGAGGTAGTCGTTCACGGTAACGATATGCACTCCCTCGCCCGACAATGCGTTGAGATAGGCGGGCAAGGTAGACACAAGCGTTTTGCCTTCGCCCGTACGCATTTCGGCGATACGGCCTTGGTGCAACGTGATGCCGCCCAAGATCTGCACGTGGAAGTGCCGCATACCCAAAACGCGCGCGCTCGCCTCGCGCACCGTGGCGAACGCTTCGGGCAAGATGTCGTCCAACGTTTCGTAGTTGTCTTTGAGCCGATGCTTAAACTCCTCGGTCTTGGCCTTGAGTTGCTCGTCCGTCAGTTGACGGTACGCCTCGTCGTATTCCTCCACCTTGAGGGCGATCGCCTCCAGCTTTTTGAGGTGCTTGCGGTTGTCGCTACCCGTGATAAAACTGATGAGTCCCATATTTGCTCCTTTTTATTTGCCTTTTTCCCCATATCCGTAGGGGTCGTACTTTCCCAAAAACTGCCATTCTTCGGTGTATTTACCGAGCGCTTCCGTAAACGATCGCAACGACGCGTCGGACCCGTCGAACAAAAAGTCCACGTAAAACACGTATTGCCCCATGCGTTTGCCGGAGGGGCGCGATTCTATTTTGGTCATGTTCCACCCGCGCGACGCGATCTCGGCCAACGCGCGGACAAGCGCGCCCGCCTCGTTGCGCGTGGCAAACAGCAAACTCACTTTGTTGCCCGCATCATTCGGCTTGGCCGCCGCCGCCACGAACCGCGTGCAGTTGTCGGGCGAATCGGCCAGATCTTGTATGAGCACGGCTTGTCCGTCGCCCGCCTCGCGCGCAATGGCCGCGCTGTGCCCGTCTAACATGCCGAGCGCCGCCGACGTGTAGGGCACTTGTTGCGCCGCGGCATGGGGCAACAGCTTTAACAGCGAATGGCGACACTGCGCCAACGCTTGCGGGTGCGAATACACCGTGCGCACGTCTTTTAGTTGCACGCCCTCGCGCACGATAAGACTTTGCCGCACGGGCAACACGATCTCGCGCACGATATACAGCTTGTGCTCGCTCAGCGCGTCTACCGACACCGACACCGTGCCCTCCAAGCTGTTTTCCATGGGCACCACGCCCCAATCGGCCGCGCCGCTTGCCACCGCCCGCAACGTTTCGAACACCGTGTCGTATCCTTTTTCCGCGCACGCGCAAACGCCACCGTCGCGCAACAGCGCGAGAGCGGCGGCATGCGTATGGCTACGCGTATCTCCGAAATAGCTGATCTTCACGGCTGCGTTGCATGCTCCTACGGTTTGGATTGCTCAACGTAGATTATAGCACACCCGCTCGCCCATTGTAAAGCGTTTTATTTGTCGAACGATTTGATCGCGGGCGCCCGCACCGAAAATTTTATCTGCGGCACCGACTCCGCCGCGGGCGAATACTTGATCTCTTTGACGGGCGGCATTTCTTTCTTTTCGCGCGCCGCACTCTCTTGCGCCGTTTGGTAAGCGTCTTTGCAGTAGGCGGCCGCGTCGCCCGCCTCGGTCATTAAATAGTAGCCGTATTTTTTAAGGCGCAACGGCAGATTAACCAGCACGCTCTCGTCGGGCGCGATAAACAAAATTTCGCCGTGCGGTTTGCGCCGCCAGCGGATCTCGTTTTCGAAAAACTCCCACGCATTGCGCATATCGGGCAGTTCCGCTTGCGCGCGCTCGGTCACCACCAACAACAAAAAATCGGCAAGGCGCAACGCCTCTTTGCCGCTATGCGCCGCGTCTTGCGTGTTGCATAGCCCCGCCGCCGCAAACGCCTCGTTTACCTTTTCCGCCCATTCTTCCGCCGCGGGCGGATATGCCACATAATATCCGATCATGGATATAGTATAGCACGCTTTTATGCAAAAGGCAATATCTCCGCGCCAATACTTTCATAGAAGTAAAGGCCTCTCCGCTTCGGTCGAGGTGACAACCCCACACCCTTGCCCCCGAGCATAGTATCCCATTTGTGTCACCCCGAGCGTTAGTCGAGGGGTCTGCCTCTTTCGACAGTGAAAGATTTCTCGACTTCGCTCGAAATGACAAAAGCAGTAGGAGATTTTTTCGCTCGGTCGAAATGACCCTTTTATAATCTTTCTGTTTCTCAACGTTCATAGATAATATCTATAACTTGTTTTTTGGAAAGTTTGATGGTTACGATCGCATACAACAGCGCCGCAAGCACAACGAACACGGCGAACAGACACAAGACCGAAAGCGGTTCGTAAAAGAACGTATGCACGCCCATGCCCATAGTTGCCATGATCGCATTGATACCCGCCGTCGTGGCAAAACCCGCCACGGCCGACAGCCCCAAACACAACAACACCGACAGCATTACGCTTGCCAAGAACAGCAGCACCGTGCGCCGCACGGGAATGCCCAACGACACCAACACACCGAGCGCGCGCTTTTCTTTGTCGATCAGCGCGGCCACGTGATTGCACAGAATGATGATACAAACGATCAAGAGCACGGCGCCCACCGCAAGTTCTATAAAAGAGAGCGTGCGTTGCCAGCCGATCCCCTCGCCAATGCTTTCCGCCCAATACGATGCGTCGGTATACCCCGCGGCAATCAACTTCTGCGTTGCCCCCTTAGAGCAAGACGCCATGCGCACGCCCCAAATATTCGTCCCGAAAAACCTACCGTTGCGCAACGGCACGATCGCGGCAAAATCTTCTTCGGACAATACGATCACATCAATACCCGAAACTATATATTTTACCGTGCGCGCCACCGTCACTTCGGCGTAAGGCTGTCTGCTTTGCGAATTGCGATAATTGGCAAACGCGATCTCCACCGTTTGCCCGATCAAGTCTTTCGGATCCGCGGCATACGCTTGCGCAACGCCTACCGACAACGCGATCTCGCCCGCCGCCAACTCGCTCTTTTCACCATACACCGCATTGCTTACGGCAGACGATTTTTTTATTTCGTTATACGGCGTAAGCGCTTGCCCATTGGCCACCACGCACATGCTCGCACTATCGGGTTGCACCGATACGATCGTTTGCATCGAAACATACGCCGTTTGGTACTCGCGCGCCAATATTTCGTCGCTCGGCGCGGCGGTTTTATTGTCCGAATATTTTGTGGCGTACACCCCGCCCAACGTGCAACCCCATGCGATCGGCGCACCCAACAGTTGGGAAACGTCGGCAACGCCGAGACTATCCGCCAACCGTTCGGCAAGATAATCGGACAAAAGTATTTTGTTGTTTTCCGTGCTGTTCGAGCCGCACACCATTTCGCGCGCACAGCTTTGCGCCACATACAACCGTTCGATGGTGCAAGCCATTTCTTCCCCGTTCCAAATACCAAACGAATTGTCTACAAATCGCGCTTCCGCCTCGCCCTTTTCGGCAACATACGAAAAATCTTCTTCCGCCATGGCAAACCACTCGTCCGCATATTTCGGATCTTGCAAAACAAATTCCGCGTTACTGCCATGCGCGCGGTGCACGTTATAGATTACGCGCCCTTCCGTGTTCAACAACCCGTTGATCGCCGACAGCAAAACGGTAAAAGACAAAAACAGCGCGATCGCCAAGAATATATTTTTGCCTGCATTTTTGCAAAAGCACCGATAGGAAAGCAAACACTGCGACCGCGCGCCCACTCTTACGGGGTTTGTCCGCGTTTGCCCGCCGTCTGCCGATACCTTATCAACCGTTTCTTGCGGCGCGCTGTCTTGCACGATCTCGCCGCCTTTGATATAAATATGCCGATCGCAAATATCCGCAAACAACTCTTTGTCGTGCGATACAACAAGCACCAAACGTTCTTTAGCCTCGTTTGCCAACAGTTCGGCGATCATTTGCGCGTTTTCTTCGTCTAAATTGCCCGTAGGCTCGTCGCACGCTATCATGGGGCGATTTTCCAACACGGCGCGCGCGATCGCCACCCGCTGTTTTTGGCCGCCCGATATTTGATTGGGGTATTTGTGCAACAATTCTCCCAATCCGTACTTTTCCGCCCATGCGGCCATGTCTTGTTTGGCTTGCGGCATAATGTCTTGCACCAATTCGAGATTTTGCCGTACCGTAAGCATGTCGATCAGCTGAAAATCTTGAAAGATCATGGCGCAATGGTTTTTACCGTATGCGGTTTGCACCGTGCCGCTCGTAGGACGATCGAACCCCGCAATAATATTGAGCAACGTGGTTTTGCCCGAGCCGCTCCGCCCCTCTATAAACACCAACCCTTTATCGGGTAGTTCCAAATCAATACGGTTTAAGGCGACGCAGCTCGCGCCGCCCTTGCCGTATATCTTGGTCACATTGTTCAATCGCACCAATATAGTTTTCTCCCTATTTGCCCGCGTTGATGATCTGCATGGGTTTTTTGCGGAGCAATAACAACAGCGGCAACAGTATGCCTACGGCGGCAAACAGCAACTGCACGCCCACAATAAGCCCCACTTGCGCAAAGGTAAACGATATGGGCGTAAACAAAAGACTGTATTGTGCATTGAATAGTTTGACAAACACGGGGATAGCAATTGCCGACACAATTACCGACAACACAATAAATCCCGCCGAAAGGATAAGCGCCTCGAAGATAAAGGGCAACACCATCTCGCCTTTTGTGTAACCATTGGTGCGCAACACGCCTACGTCTTTTTCGCGACTGTTCAAAAGCGCACTGAAATACAAATAGACAACAAGTACGGCAATCACAGCCACACCAATAAACACATACCGCATATATTTTGCCAATGCGCTGAATACGGCGTCTGCCCGTTCCACGGCAGCTACAACTTCGTTATTAAATCCAAACTGCACCGACTCGTAAGCACATTCGTTGTTAAAATCCAAATATGTTCCGTCGCGCAACAAACGGTCATTGTCAAAACTTATCAATTGACTTGTTATCTTTTTATTAAGCGTAGGAACCAAAACTCGATATACGGGCGCGCCGAGAAACGCACCGTTTAACAAAATATCGGTATAATATGCATCGCTCACATAGAAAACATTATGTACGCTACCTTTTTCGATAGCATTGAATTCTTTTGTATACGTGCGCAATTTTAATCTTTCCGAATCCTTAAACTTTCTTGTAGGATCATATCGTTCGGCATTGAAACGGGTATCCAATATGCCCGTTACCGTAAAAATACTTTCATAATCTTTCACTTTAATCGTTCTACCTATCAAATCGGCCGGTTCACGGATATCTATGGTTTGTTCGCCGTTATGATAGCCGAATGTTTTGAACAAATTAAAAGCGTGCCCGCCCAACACAATATCAAACTCTTTCTCGGGCGCGCTACCGTATAAGGTAAATCCGTATCGCGCGGCAAAGTCGGAAGTATAATGCACAACACCCGCATTTTGCATATTGTCATACAAGTATGTTACCGTATAGTCCTTCTCTTTTTCGCCCAAATTATCTAGTTGCCAAACATATTGGTTATAAATCGGATCCACAGTGCATTGTGCGATTTCGGAAAACCAACCAATATCCTCTCGGCTCCATGGATGCATCGGATAGTGCACTTTTTGACCGATCTCACCGCCCAATGCATTTTCTCCCAACGCCACGATTCTTCCGTTAAAGGTCTGCTCTACCGTAAAATACCGCACATCGTTTTTATCCATAGCGCGTCTGATCATCGAATTGCGATCGTACGACGAAACAGCGCTGACTATCGACAGCAACGTGAAAATAAGCACGGAGATCACCGCCATGATCGTGAGCCGTGCGGGTTTGCATTTAAGATAGCGCACCGACAGACCGAACAACCCGCGCAACCGCTGTTTGGCTTTGGGGCGCGACGATACTTCGGCCGTTTGCGCGTAGGGCGCATTTTCTTGTTCCTTGCTATATTCTTGCTCGCTCGCCGTGTCGCTTTGCACTTCGCCGTTGTGCAAACGGATCATGCGGTCGGCATATTTACTTGCCGTGGCTATATCGTGCGAAACCACCACCACCAACCGTTCGTGCGAGATCTCTTTGAGCGTTTCGAATATGATAACGGCATTGTCGGGATCGAGCGACCCCGTGGGTTCGTCGCACAGCAATACACGGCTGCCCTTTACGATCGCGCGCGCTATGGCCACGCGCTGGCGCTGTCCGCCCGACAGTTCTTTGGGCAGTTTATCGGCAAATTCGTCTATTTTCAATTTTTGCAACGTTGCTCGGTGCTTACTTTCCAACTCGTCTTTATTGCACACAAGCAACAAATTGTCGCGCACCGTTAAATCCTCGATCAAATTGAGGTCTTGAAAAATAAAGCCTATTTGCGTGGCGCGATACGCGTTTATCTCGCTTTCACGCATTTTAATAATGCTTTTGCCGTCTATTAAAATATCACCGTAGGACGGCGAATCGAGTGTGCCCAGCAAATTGAGCAATGTGGTTTTACCGCAACCCGATTCGCCCACAAGGCACACCAGACCGTTTTCCCCTAACGTTAGGTTTACGTTATGTAACGCACGCATTTTCTTTTTGCGCGATACGTATTCTTTGCATATGTTTTTCAATTCGATCATGGCATGCCCTCATCGTATCGTATTAGTTGCACGCAATGCGTTGTATAGTCGCCTTACTTTATTTGCTTGCATTGATGATCTGCATGGGTTTTTTGCGGAGCAATAACAACAGCGGCAACAGTATGCCTACGGCGGCAAACAGCAACTGCACGCCCACAATAAGCCCCACTTGCTTTATGCCGAAAAGCATGGGCGTAAATAACAAGTAGTGCGCTTTTGTAAAAATGCGCGCGCCCACCGTTACGCCGATGGCCGAAAGAACGGTGGATAAAACGATTATACCCGCCGATACAAGTAACGCCTCGAAAATAAACAGCAGCGCAATTTCCCCTTTGGTATACCCGCCGGTGCGCAACACGCCCACGTCCTTTTCTCGACCCGACAGCAACGCGCTGAAATACTGAAAGATTACGAGCACCGCAATAACGGATAGCCCCAAGACCACCCAGTGCAAAATCTTACTCAGTATACGCAATAGAGTATCGGATTCTTCTTCAAACGAACACGTTACCTCGTTTTTCAGTTGATAGTATCGATAGTTTACGGTTAAAATTTCGCTTTGCTCCTGATGCGTCATACCGAGTGGCGGTGCGAACGACTTTTCGCACGCGCGCAGATAGCGCAACGCTGTTTTCATCTTTTTGGCGGGCAACAACACATAAGGAATGCGAGACGCCTCTTGCGTTGCGCGCGCCGCCGTCACCTCTTGCATAAGCGGTTCGCTGATATACATCACGGTGTGCACGCTGCCGCATACAACCCCTTCATCGTATTCCGTTAACAATGTACCCGTTCTATCGTCGCATTCGTATAAATACCGTTCCGTCTTAAAGCCGGTATCCAACACGCCCGACACCGTAAAGGTGCGCTCGCCTAGTTGTTCGTCTTGCATCACAATACGTTTGCCGATCAGATCTTGGGCAGTGCGCACGGGCAACAGTTCGGTTTCGCTTTGCCGATAGCCGCGGTACATATACATGCTCAGCGCATAGGTGGTGAGCACTACTTGGTCGGCGGCCGTAGGCATCGCACCGTGCAAGGTGAAACCGTAGCGATCCATAAAGTCTTGCGTGAGCGCATACACGCCCCAATTCTTCTCATACCCCACATTAAATAAAACCATACTGCGGCACGCTTCGGTTTTTTCGCCCAAATTACTGTAGTCGCTCACAAAATAATCATACACAATATCCGGCTGCGTCCCCGTTTTTTGCCGCAGATCTTCCACGTCCTCTTCCGTAAAAGGAATATAAAAATCCCGATCGTACTGGGGATATTGGAAGGGCGCGGCGTTCAGTCCGTTCCATACGGAGAAACAGCGCACGTTGTACTTATGCATACCGCGCGCCACCGTTTGGCTCGGCGAATATAAAAACAGCGAACTTGCCACCGAAAACACAAAAAAGATAAACACCATGAGCACCGTCATAACGGTCAGCCGCCCCGGCTTGCATTTAATATAGCGCAGCGACAGCCCGAACAAGCCACGCACCCTCTGTTTGACTTTGGGGCGCGCCGCTTTTTCGGCCGTTTGCGCTTGGGGCGCGCTTTCTTGCCCTTTGCCGTTTTCTTGCTCGTTCGCTGTGTCGCTCTGCACCGTTCCTCTGTGCAAACGGATCATGCGATCGGCATATTTGCTTGCCGTGGCTATATCGTGCGACACCACCACCACCAACCGTTCGCGCGATATCTCTTTGAGCGTTTCGAATATGATAACGGCATTGTCGGGGTCGAGCGACCCCGTGGGTTCGTCGCACAGCAATACACGGCTGCCCTTTACGATCGCGCGCGCTATGGCCACGCGCTGGCGCTGTCCGCCCGACAGTTCTTTGGGCAGTTTATCGGCAAATTCGTCTATTTGCAGTTTTTGCAATACGGCGGCGTATTTCCCGTTAAAATCTTCTTTATCGCACACAAGCAACAAATTGTCGCGCACCGAAAGGCTTTCTATCAAATTGAGTTCTTGAAAAATGAACCCCACGCCGCCCGCGTGATAGTTTTGCCGTTCTTTGCCGTTCATATCCCCCAACTTTTTGCCGTTTACGAAAACAGCGCCGTCGGTGGGCGAATCGAGCGCGCCCAACATATTAAGCAACGTTGTTTTGCCGCATCCCGATTCGCCCACAAGGCACACCAAACCGCGTTCACCCAACGTTAGGTTTATATCGTGCAGTGCCAACGTGATCTTTTTTCTTTTAACATACCATTTTGTAACGTGTTGCAGTTCGATCATACCTTTACCTCCCAACGGGCCGTTTTTTGTTTATTTGCTGTACGTTATGGATACGTACAAATTTTTGTTTTTCCACGTATCATCGTATTTTCCGGATGCGCTGTAACGGATCACCAACGTATCGGTAAAATGCGACGTAGACATCGTGGGTATGGTTATATGTTCGGTGACATAACTTTTACTGCTAAACGGATGTTCGTATTCCAATACAAGAGAATTTTCTTTAGAACCCGCATCAAAACACATTAAAAACCATTGGTATCCTTTATCCACTTGTTTCATATCCAATGTCAGATTAACTTGCATATTCTTGTAACCGTAATGACGCAGTATTGCATGCGAATATTCGGACAAGCTATCCAAATTAATTTCATCGTAAGGTTGCTTATAACTGCCGGTATCCTTAATGGTGTATTCCGCAGATCTGATGAATTTTTGCTCGGTGGTGTAGGTGTTTTCCGTAAGCCCCGCAAAGTTGCGGTTTATGCCCGCATCGGGATAGTGATTTTGCGCATACGTGTTATACAGCGCTTTCACTTTGGCAGCGTTCGCGCTTGTATCGTACGCCGTGGGCAAAATGTCCCAAAGCGGCACCAAACCGTCGCTCGTCGCTCCGATCAAAGCGGGTCTGTCGCCCACCGAACGGATCCAAGACGAAAAATGGTTGTTCAAATTTTGGATACCGACTCCCTCGAACGCATTGCCGCCCACCGCTTTTGCGCGGAACATTTCGGACACGCTTTCGGTAGATCTGCCGATCGCCGTTTGCAAATCGAACGTAAACTTGGTGTCTGCCGAACCCATCTCGGTATTGCTGATTTTCAACGCGTTGTCGATTTTGTTTTTGTAGGTATTGCCTACGTCGATCTTATTGGAAAGCGCACTGTAGTGCAACTCGATCTTACCGCCGTAAATGCCTTTCATAACGATGTGCGTACCGTACCGCCCGAAAAAGGCGTCCGCCGACATTTGGTTATTCAAAAGCTTTGCCATATCGTTTACGTAGTTGGCGCCGAAATTTGCTTGGTACAGCGCTCTGTCGGCCGTGTAACCCGGCAACGAATATGTATACTTTTCGTACTCCGAATGCAACCGAAAGTAGTATTGGCTGGCGGTAGATGCATAGTTCATAGTTGTGCTTGTTTCGTATCCCGAGGACAAGCTCGCCGTGAAAACGTCGCATTGGCCCGTTACCGAATTGCTGAATTGCATTTCGTCGGCATACGCCTTTTTCATGGTGTTATAGTTACTGCCCGAATAACTTGCGGTGTTCGTGGTGTTGGTAGCATTGTGCGTTCCTTTTTCGATCTGCGCTTTCAACCAATTCACCTCAAACACGGGCGCGCCGTCTTTCATGTGTTTTGCGTCTAAATACGGCGCGGTCACGGCGTCTACCGAATACCCCAAGCCGGTAACATCGGTGCCGTTGCTCGTAACCGAATACAGAGCGATCCCGTCGTTCTCTGCGGAAACGGTTTGTGCCTCGGCCGCTTATTGCGTATCGGCCTTTACGGTGAATCCGCTGCAAACGCCGAACGACACGCACAGCATAAGCGCCATAACAAACGCGGACACAAACTTCACAAAACTTTTCTTTGTTTTCATACTTTCGTACTCCTTTTATTGTACTCTTTTTCTGCGTGTTTGTCTACCTTCTTACCTTGTTTTTATTTAAGGCCCCATCTACATACACCTCCTTTTTGTGCTTTCACCCATATATACCGATATTTAAGCGGTTTTGCTTACCGTTTTGCAAAAATAATTTACAAAAAAAGAAAGTTTTTTGAAAGCGTTACGATTGTTTGTTGCGAAGAAGTATGGTATACTTGTAGAAAACACGGTAAATCAACGGTACGGAAAAAAGAATGTCACGATACAAAAGCAAAGTAAACCGCTATTTATTACAACTGCAACGAGGCGATAAAAAGAAGTTCGACGTTCTATATAACGTTACAGCCAACCATTTGGGTGTCGTGGCAAAAAGATATGTGTATAACGAGGCGGACGTAGACGACGTGCTGATAGACGCATACATGCGAATATACAACAGTATATCCGCATTCGACGCGCACAAAGACGGCTACAACTGGATGTGCAAAATCGTGCAAAACGCGGCCTTTACGGCCAATGCCGCGTTGCGTAAAAAACAAGCGCACGAAACGTTTTTGGCCGACACAGCCAATGTGCTTTACGACGACGACCAAAGATTAGACGCCGTTTTGCAAGGCATGTGCTTTTCGCAAGCGATGCGCGAAACGGACAAAACCGACAAACAGATATTTTATCTTCGGTTTTACGAAAACGCGTCCGAACGGGAAATCGCGCATCAAGTGGACATGAGCGCGGCGAACGTGCATAAGCGATTGAAAAAAATAGAAAAAGTTATAAAGATATTTTGGCAAAACGGTAAGCAAAAACGGTGATATCTCGGTATATATGGGTAGGAAACATATTTCGGAGGTAAAAACAAAATGAAAAACCGTTGGAAAAAAACATGTATAGCCGCTTTACTCGTCGTATGTTTATGCACGTTGGGCGGGTGGAGCGCCCCGCAACGAGCGGACGCCGCGCCCGAACGGTTCGGCGACGTAGCGCTTTTATCTGCCCACGCGGCCGAAACCATTTCGTACACCAAAAAAGACGATTCGGTGAAAAATACCACGCCCAACAACGTGCCCAAATACCAAGACCGCGACGGGCTTTCCAACGCGTGCGGCGCGGTGGCGGGCGCGGTCATCGTGGGATACTATGACAAATACGCCCCCGATCTGATCGCCGATTGGAGCTCGCACTTTTCTTCGGGCAAATACCGCAACCAAGACGCCACGCATGTGCCCGCCGTGATCCGTCAGTTATATTCGGATATGCGCACCAACGTAGACGGCAAGGGCGTGAGCGAATCGGACTTTTTGAACGGCATGCGTTTATACGCCGCCAACCGTAATTATACCGCCTCGTTTGATCGCGTGGCCACCAGTTCGCAACTCGACTTTAACGCTTGCAAGGCAGCTATCGACAACAAAAAAGTGCTCGTTTTATTTGCGCATGCCGGTAATGTGTATAAAATAAAGCCGGATACGCAATGCGATATATTAGACACCGTTGCGGCAAGCGACTCGCACATAATGGTGGCTTACGGGTATCTGCAAATAAAATACTACAATGTAAGCGGCCTATTTCGCACCGACACCTACTTGCAAGTTGCATTAACGGAAGATAATTCTTTCATGTACTATTATAAAATCACCCCGCACAATCTATTATCGGCCTATGCCGTAAACTTTTTGTAAAGAGGAAAAAACCGTATGAAAGAAAAAGACATACACCGCCTAATAGAAATGCAAGACCTCCAAAAAAAACAAGCGCTTAAGGCAAAATTAGACGCGCGATTGGCCGCATTCCCCGCGCCCGCGCCGTGTGCCGACGCGCCCAAAAAACGGCGCTCCGTTTTCACTTGGGTAACGGCATGCGTTTGCGCCGTATGTTTGGCCATTGCGTTGCCCTTTTTGCTCACAGACGGCAAGACCGACGACGAACGCTTTTCATACACCGAAAACCAATTCAAAATCACGGTGTTAGACGTCACCCTCAAAGAATACGGGCAACAGCACAATAGGCCTTTGCTGTATCTCGATTGGTACGACATGGAGGAAATCGAGATCACCACCTTGCAAAAAACGCCGCACGACGGCAGAAACGCCTTTTATATGCAAGAAGAATATTTGAACGGCGAAATATACGACGAAGTGTATGTAACCATAACAAGCGAAGACACCTATGTAGATCTATTGGAAAACAATTGGAACGCACCCTATATCGACAACGTGCAAGGCGTTAAGGTGCATTGGTGGTACGATACTGCAAACAGCTACGGCGCCTTTCGCTATAAAGGATATAAATACTATATAGCGGCATGGGACGTACCCGAGCACGACACGGTGTTGCATATCGTGGAGATGATGCTGTCGTCCGATCGATAGTGTACTAAAGAGATTTCTCGACTTCGCTCGAAATGACATGTCTTGTCGCCCCGCGCACGGTTGCCCGTCACCCCGAGCGTCAGTCGAGGGGTCTACCTCTTTCGGCAAAAAGCGCTCCCATGATAGGAGCGCTTTTTGTTTTACAAAGGAAGAATTTATATTTACCGAAAGTATGTTCTCTTATACTCGCCATCCCCCTTTTCGCGTTTTGAAAATTGTATAAAACCCGTAGCGACGTTTGTCTGAAAAAAAAGGAAGATGATTGGTTTTTTTCTTGTTTACAAAGGAGGAAACGCCGCTACGAAAGGTTTTATCGAATTTGGTATGCACAAAGTATACCTATATAATGTGATAAACATATGACGAAACCCTAAAATCTACGCGTTATATTTTCTCCCAAACGGCGCGCACCTCTATGGTCGCGCCGTCTTCTTGCATGGCCTCCCACGCCAAACTGCACCCAACGCCCTCGCGACAGACCGTGCCGTATATCGACCAAAACAAAAAGCGGTAGCCCTCGCGGGTAAAGGTGCACGACGGCATCACGTAATACTGCAAATACGAGCACTGCACGGCGGGCATGGCGCCCTCGGCGTCGTCGCAGTCGGGCACAAACACCAGCGTAAATTCATGCGCGCGCCATTGCGCGCTGGCCTTGACCACCGCGCCGTGCGTAGACGCGAAATTGAAAACGCCCTCTTGCCCTTCCGCATAGATCTTGCCGTCGATCTCCCAGCCTACAAACGAGTACCCTTTTTTTTCATACCCGCACATAGCCAGCGCGCCGTGCTCGTTAAACGTAAGTACGCTGTCGGGCACGCTGCCCGTGGGATCCCAATAATCGCCTTTATCGTAGCGCACCGTGTAGGTAACGGGCGCCCACTTGGCGTATAAGCGCAGATCGCGCGCATTCTCGCGGGGCGTTACTTGCAACGCCTCGCCCGTATACGCGTTGTTATCGAACCAACCCGCAAACCGATACCCTTGGCGCGCGGGCGTGGGCAGTTTTAGGTTGCTGTCGCAATGATACTGTTTGGGCGCGTTGGAGGGCAACGTATAGGCGTTTTCGTAGGCTATGGCGTAATTTTTATTGAACTTGGCGTACAAGTCCACGTCGCTTTGCCACACCTCTCCGTCCTCGTCTATGGGCGGCAAACTATGAATGGGAAAATCGAACTGCGGGTCGGTGTACCAACCCATAAACGTGTGCCCCTCTTTTTCGGCGGGCGCCAAACCCGCCGTTTCCGACCACTCGTGATACGTAGACGGGATATCCCCGTTCACGCGGCCGCCGTCGGTATACAGTGTGACGGCATACTCTTTCTTATACACCGCATAAAAGGCGCGGTGCCCCATCGTTTCCGACGGAAACGACCACGTTGCCGTGTACGGCGCTTCCACAGTGTAGTCGCTTTTGGCAAACCAACCGCAAAAGGCATACCCCTCTTTTTTGCCCACGCCGTCGGCAGGCAGACGCACTTCGCCGCTTGCGTAATGATAGGTAAACGACGTTTGCGGTTGGGCGGCGTATTTGTCGGCATACAGCGAAACGGTATACAGCTTATAATAGCGCGCATATAGCCGCGTACCGGCCGCGGCGGGCACGCGTTCGGCGCGGTGGGTGTAAAGGCGGTCGGTATACCACCCATCGAACGCATAGCCGAGATCGGACAGATCGGGCGCGGGCAACGCGACAAAGCCGTCGCCTTGCGTTACCGTTACGGGCTGGGTGAACACTTCTTGCGGCGCGCCGCCTTCGGGCAACGTGCAATCGGTGTAATACACAATATACCCCTCGTTATCGCCCACCGCGGGCGCAAGATGCTCGCGCACGTGCGCAAAATCGTCGCGCGCCAACGCCTCGTCGATTTTATCGCGCGGCACGGCCAACACGAAATCTGCGGCGTACGCATTGGGAATATTCGGGGGCAGATCGATGGGCAAGTCGTTGCCCGCAAACGTCAGTTTGCACAAGTTGGGGCAATAAAACGTATTTTCGGAAAAGCGCACGCCGTCGGCCGCCACTGTGCAGTCGAGCAAATGCGGCGCGCGTATCTCCACAAACGTTACGCGGTCGGGCAAGCAAAGCGTTTGCATGCACACGATTTCCTCGCGCCCCGTTTGCATGGCCACCACCGGTTTGCCTCGATACACGGCGGGTATTTTCACGTTATCGCGCGAACCGTATAACACCGACGTGACGGCATATCCCGCGCCGTGCGTGCCGTCGGCTTGCACATAGGTAAACCGCAACGGCCGCGCCGCAAACGAAAAGCCGAACAGCGCGTTGGCGCCCAAAAGCGACAATAGCGCCAACGCAACGCCCGCCGCCGCCACGAACACGCTGCCCACTCCAACGCGGCAAACAAAGAATGCACACAGCCACAGTAGAGCGCGCGCCGCCGCCAACATACCGAACGGCCCCAAGCCGCCGTACGACGCGATATAAAACGCCCACACCGTTTGGATCACGGTGGCGGCGGAAAACACCGCGCACCGCACCGCGTTGCGTTTTACAATGCCCACTTGCAACAACGGCACGGGCAACAAAAAGAGAACGGTAATGCATTCGAGCACAAACGCCGTGCCGAAAAAGGACTGCAACAACAGCGTGTAGCCCGCATGCAAGATGATGGCGAAAAACACGATATCGAGCGCGAACGCCGCGTAAAAAGAAATGTTGGAAAGCACCGTTTTACAGCGAGCGTTCACATACGCCGCATGCTTATCGGCCGCATTGTGCACATCCGCCGCGGCGGCGTTTGTATGTTTGCGCACAAAAGGAAGCGTCATTTTCGGATCACCTCCGTTTTGCCCGTGAGTTTATGGTGCACGCGTTTTACGGCCGAAAGGCGCAACAGCGGCACGGTGGGCAGCGTTACGAACACCACCGTTTCGTGGTCTTCGATCACCGCCGTTTTGCCCAAGCGATCGCGCAGCGGCAACGCGTTCAACCGCATGCGCCGCGTGCGCGACGACACGCTTTTGTAGTTTTCGACCGTGACCGTATCGGCCGCAGCGCACGTGCGGCATTTGCCGTCGCGCTCGCACGATGCGCAATATCCGCCCCCGCAATCGGGGCAAACGCGCAACTCGTTTTTGGGCAGAGCAACGCCGCACACTTTGCACACCGCCACGTGCTCGTTGCACAGCAACGCGTCGCCCGCTTGCGTGGCCGCCTTGCGCTGACCCATTCTTTTTACCGCGGCCGCGTAGCCCTTGGGCGTTTGCCGCGCCGAAAAACACTTTTCGCAAAAGCCGCGATCGCAACCGTCGGCGGCGCACATGTGGGCGTTTTTCTTGGCCACCACGTTGCCGCACGCGCAATCCAAGCGGCAGTTATCGCACAATTTCTCGCCCGTGTCGCGCGTTTTTTTGAGCGCCGTTTTCAAATAGTGTTCGCCGCACGTCGGGCAATCGGCCGTTTCGTTCTTGAGATAATAAGCGCGCCGATCGGCCGCCGTCTTACACAAAACGCACAGCGACTTGCGTAGCAGTTTGACCGTTTTGAACATGTTGAGCGCGCCCGTTTTGCCAAGCCGTTCCACGTTGTCGCGCACGTAAAACTCTTCTTCGCCGCGCACCGCCGCATCCGACGGCGCAAGCGGCGCGCCCGACGGATCGCGGAACACGCGCGCGCACTCGCGGCACAGCGAGTGCAACGAATCCGCGCTCGGCAACGAATGCGTAGGGCACAAGATCTTGTGGCACACCGCGCAACCTTGCGAATCGAAAGCGTACGTTTTGCAGTTTTTGTGCGCGCAACGCGACGCGCACTTTTCGCACCCCACGCGGTATCCCTCGCGCGTAGACGCCGCCAACACGCCGTTGTCGGGCGTGAGCGCCGCGCCGCAGTGCGGGCACACGTGCGCCGAAAAGGGCGCGGCGGGATTTAGCTCGGTGCAAAACACAGCGCGTTCGCCGTTTTTACCCGTTACCGTGTAGGGAATGCGGTCGTTGTCTATCGCGTTCAAAAACACGCCGATGGGCAATACTCTGCACGTAACGGTGGAATTGAACGCGTTGATATCTTGGGGCGACACCTCGCGCATGCGCACGAACGCCTCGTTGCGCGCGGCGAGAAAGGCGTGCAGTTCGCTCTGCTCGCATCCCGCCAAAAAGTCGACGATGCGCTCGCGCACCTTGGGCAATTCGCGGATCTGCAAAATAATGTCGTTGAGCTGGCTTTGCACCGCGGGCTCCACAAACGGCATATCCTCCTCGTCCTCTTCGTCCTCGTGCGTGAGCGAGGCGTACGACATGCGCGCGAAAAAGTCGCCGCTCTCGCCGTCTACGTCTAACAGCACGCTGTCTATGATATTGCCGATACGCTCGCCCGCGTCTATGTTGTCTTTGCATTCTATGAGAAAAAACAGCTCGTATTTGTTTTTGCCTTCGAGGTGCTCCGTTTCGCCCGCTTGCACCGCAAATCCGCTTGCCGCGGGCGGCAAAGGCACCGAGCACGCACGCACTTTGCTGTGGCAATACAAAAACGAATATTCGTTGCTCACCTTTTCGAGCAACGACTGCACGAACGGCGTGGAGCGATTCACGTGCTCGAGCGCGCCGCCCGCGCCTTGCTCCACCCGCGGTTTATAGGTTATGTAGCGAACGCGGTTGTCCCCCGCCGTTTCCACGTGATACGCGTTGGCGATCTCGTCGCGCTCAAGCGGTTGCAGCGCGCGCTTTTCCTCCTCGTCGAGCGGACGGTACACCGAAATAAGCCCCACCGACCGATCGGCCGCGGCGTTCACCAACCGTTCGATGGCGCGCACGTTCTTGTCGAGCGTAGACACGTTGCGCCGCGCCCGCATGCCGCCCAATCGCGTATTCAGTTCGTTTACTCTGTCTTTGTCGGACACCGCTTGACTCCTATAACAACTCTTGTTCGTCGGCGGCAAACATTTCTTGCTCGCCCATCTCTTTTACCAATTCTTTGAACGAGCGTATGCTCTCGCGCACATGCTCGCAAAACGCCGCCCACGGCGCATATTCTTCGAACGATCCGATGGCATATCCCGCTTGGTATTGCTCCCACAAATACTCGGCCAATGGCGCAAAGCCCACTTCGGCCGTTTCGCCGTACGCGTTGCGCGACGCGCCCAAGCGGCGCAACAGTTCGCGGTGCACGTCGGGCGCGTCCTCCAAAAAGGCGGCCACCGCGCCCCCGATGATAAACGTGTTGTCACCGTCCCAATCGGAAAACAAATGCAAAATATCGTTGTAAAACAAATACAAACTGTATTCGAGCGATCCCGTGGGCGTGAACACGTACACGTGCATGGGGTCGTGCTGACCGATACGCGACACGCGCCCCACGATCTGCTCTACCAAGTTGGGGTCGTGCGGCAGATCGGTAATGATTAGGTGCGAACAAAACTGCATGTTAAAGCCCTTTTCTTCGCCGTTCACCGCAAAATACACCGCGTTTTTATAGGCGGCGTCGTTGCTGCGAAATTTGAGATAACCGGCATGGTCGCCGCCGCCCGCCAGCGCCCGCCCCTTTTGCACGTCGTTAACCAATCGCATGAGAACGTCGCGCTGTTTGGCGGCCGAAAACACCACCGCTTTGCGGTCGATCAGCAACTCGTTAACGAGGCGGTCGAACTCCGCATACTTGCCCTCGCACTCTATCTGCGCGCGATCGTAGTAGGCGATCGTGCCCTCGTCGGAATACGCATAGTCGTTTTCGCGCCGCGCTTTGCGCATGTACCGCGCCGTGAGCGCGTCTTCCAACGCGTCTTTATCGGCATACGCCCGCTTGCTCTCTCGGTAGCGGATATGGTGGCCGCGCTTAGACGGAATGGTGTAGTCCTCGCACGTAAACCGCAAGGCGTCCGCCTCCGCGCCCTTTTGATCGCCCACGCGTTGCAACAAACTTTGCGCGAACGCGCGGTCTTTTTCCCGCGTGATGCGCACGGGCGAGCGGTCGGGATCTATGAGCACCGTGCGCACGTATTCCGTCCAAGACTGTCCCGTATCGCGCGCATAGGCATCCATATTCTCACGCACCAGCGCGCGCACGCGGGCGGGGTCGCTCTCGCCGAACGCCACGCCGTCGATCACCGCCTCTTTCACCCGTTCTTCCATATCGGGCGCGGCAAAATTTTTGAGGTTCACGTCAAGCACTTCGGCCACCGTGAGCGGTTGCAAAGACCGTTGCACCGTGGCGCTCGTTAAACGGTTGCGCGTAAACAGCTGATCGATCAGCCCTTTCAGCTGGCGGATCTCCTCGCCGTAAAAATCATTGAGCCGCGCTTTGCCGAAACAGTAGTTGCGTATAAAATCGTTCTTATCGCGAAACTGTTCGGGGCGCACGATGCGCATGAGTTTATACACGTCGGCTAGCTGTCGGCGAATGGGCGTGGCCGACAAAAGTATTTTATACGGCAAGTCGCTGCGCTTGCCGAGGTGCTCCGCCACCGTGTAGATCTGCAACGTGCGGGTAGGATCTACCGACAGCAACGCGTCCGCCTCGTCGATCACCAACATGTGGATAGACGGCCACAAACGGTTGTAGCGATCAAACACTTGCAAGTAGTGCGCGTCGATCTCGGCGCCCAACCGATCGCACAATTTTTTATCTTTGGCTAACGCGCGTTTGCGCTTTTCGTAGTCGGCGGCGCGCTCTGCTTTGAACCCCTCGGAAAGCACCCAATCTTCCTCGCGGCGCACGTCGTCCGAAAAACGTTCGCGCAAACCGCGGATCTCGGATAAAAGCGCCCCAAACGACATCAAAAACATGGTAACGCCGTTTGTTCGGCTCGTTTCCATTTCGCGGAACGTGCGCACGTGGCGGGCGGTAAAGTGCGTCGAAAATTTTTCGCGCATTTCTTGTTCCCACTGGAAATCCAATTTATCGGGGCACAGCAACAGCACGTTTTGCACCGCGCCGCGGGCGGCGTATTCGGCCACCGTCATGCCCACTTCCACCGTTTTGCCAAGCCCCACTTGATCGCCGAAAATGCCTTTGCCGCGAAAACGCGACAACATCATGAGCACTGCCTCGCGCTGGTACTCGAACGGCCGAAACGCGGGGTAAAAGGGCACGCGCAGTTCGCGAAAATCGTCGATCTTGCGCACCTCGCGCGCCGCCTCGAACAGCGCTTTGTATTTGGCGTAGCTTTTGGGCGTGGCGTCTATTTTCAAGCCGCCCGGCACGCCTTCTTCGCTTATCACGCATTTGATTTCAAATTCTTGCGGCATATATGCCTCCGCTGTCTATATCCGTTACGATCGCCTTGCCGTCCGCTACGGCGCGCAACCGAAGCCGCCCGTAGGCGCCTTCCATGGCGTTTATATAGCACGCGCCGCCTATCACCGCCAACTCGGCGTATTTGCCGCCCACATCGTCCCCTATACCGAACGTCCATTCACCCGACACCGACGAAATGCGCGCCGTGATCACGTGCGTGTTGCCGCCCGCGTACAGCGTATCGCCGTACAGCACGGGTTGCGTTTGCAAAAAGTCGGCTATGCGCCGCGGCACGGCCGCCTTGCCCGCCATAACGCCGTTATACATGCCGATACAAACGTTGGCGTCGGTGCGCTCCACCCAATAGGCCGTGCCCTTGTAGCCAACGATACGGTTGCGGCAGATCTTGCCTTGCCCTTGCGCGTAGTTGCCGCCCGTTAACGCGTGCACCGCCTCGCCTTGCAAGCGAGTGTCGAGCGCATACACATGTTGTTCGTCGGCCAACACAAACCCGTTGCCCGCGGCGCACGGCACGCTCGTAACGCGCGCGGGCATGACGCGGCCGCGCGTTTTGCCCGTGGGCAAATGCACCGCCGTGACCAGCCGATCGCTCACGCACAAAAGCGTGTCGCCGGATAAGCACAGCGGACGGGTGAGCCGTTCGGGCAAAGACACCGTGTATTCCGTTTTGCCGTTGGGCGCCACAAAGCACAACGCCGCGCCCGTTTGCGTTTCCACCGGTTGCACGATATACTCGTTCCACAGCACGCCCGTGCCCGTGCACTCGCCCACCGCGGCCAACCGCTCGGCGCGCCCGCCCGCCGCGGGCACAACATACAGCGCGTTTTCGTGCGCGTAAATGAGGCGATCGTTTTTGCACAAAATGCCGCTTTGCAAGCGGGGCGTGTCGGCGATCTTTTCCACGCGCACGTTTCCGTCGCGCAACACGTTTCCGTCCGCCGCCATGTTGTTGCCGCCGTTGCCGTATAAAGACGCCCAGCGCGCCTTGCCGGCGGACACGATCTTGCCGTTTTCTATGCGGTCGCACCCCGTAACGCTTTCGCCCGTGCGCGCCGCGGCCGCACCGCGAGCGGCCTTTATCGACGCCCCCTCGCACGCATACAGCGCGCACGGATCGAGCGCGGCGTTGCCGAGATCTATGCTGCCGCCGTGCACCCCGTAAAAAGCGCGGTCGGCTATCGAAGACGTGGAACGCAACGCAATAAACGCGTCGCTTTGCGCCAAAGAGGGCACGAACGCCGCCAAGCGATCGCCCCGATACACGCCCCCGTTTTCCACGCGGATCTTGCCCGCCGCCGTCAAACTTACCAAGTCGTCGCACCCTACAAAGGGATTGGCGCCCAAGCGCACCACACTGTCGGGCAAGCGCAACGATCGCAAGGCGCTGTGGGCAAACGCGCCGTCGCCGATAGCCGTAACACCCTCGTCCACAAGCACGCTAACCGCGTCCGCGCCGCGAAACGCGCCGTCGCCGATGGCCGTAACGCCCGAAACGAACACGTTAGGCGTGCCCTCGCCCGTATATTTTCGCACGCACCCGTTGTCGATCACGAAATCGGAAGGGCGAAACACGTGGCCGTCTTTGCGCACCGTTTCGCGTTGCCGCGCCCGCACGCCCTCTATGCGCGCAATAAACGCCTCGTCGCGCCCCAACGCCGTGGTATATGCGTTTTCGAAACAGTCGCCCGCACGGTCGATAGGCGTGGCGCATTCTTCCAAGCGGCGGTCGTTCTCGCACTGCAAGGCGGCGCACAGCGCGCCCCAATGCGCACGGTAACTGCGGCCGTCGCACCGCAAAGCGCCCGCAAAATAGGCGGCCGCCGATTCGAAATCTTTTTCGCGCAACGCAAGGTCGCCCACCGCGCAATAATCGGTCGCGCCGAACACGGGCGCGGCAAACAACGAAAGGGCGCGGCCGAGCGCCAACGCCTCGCCCAAAGCCGCCTCGCGCGGCGCGAACCCGTCGGCCGCCGCCGCGCGGCACAACCCGTTAAAAGTATCTTTCAGCAGCGTTGCGCGCGATTCGGGCGGCAACACCGCCAAACAAAAGGCAAAGTTTTCGCCCAAGCGCGGATAGGGCACCGCCCGCAAAGCGGCCGTATCGCACACGCGGTTGGAGATCAGCCACTTGCGCAAATACAATTCTTTTTCGGTGCCGAAACGGTCGAGCAAGCTTTCTATGCAGTCGTCCGCCAGCGCCCACTCGCCCGCACGCAAGGCATCGTCCGTTAGTTGCAACGCAAAGCGCAACCGCGACGCGTCTTGCTCGGCCGAAAGTTTGTCTATGATCTTTTTGCCCAGCGCGAACGCCTCGGCGGCGGGCAGTCCGCCGTGCGCCGCATGCAACCGCGCCAACAGCTTGTCGGCGTAGTCGTCGGCATAGTCGTAGCAAAACGCCGTGTCCACGGCGCGGGCGGCAAATGCCAAAAAGCCGCGGTCTATACAACGAAGCGCGGTGTCCGTAAGCACCCGCAAATACGGTTGCGCGGCGGCATGGTCGGCGCAACGATACAACGCCTCGCTCGCATAGCCGAGCGCCTCGGCCGTGAAAGCGTTCTCATTGGGCGACGCTACCAACGCACTGTCGTCGCGCGCGCGGGCGCACGCCAAAAAGCCGCACCAAAACACCGCCGCGCTCGCCGTGCCGTCGGCCGCCCGTTCCGTTTCCCGCAAAGCGCCCGCAAAATCGCCGTTATATAGCAGCCGTTGCAAGCGCGTTACGTCCGTTGCCGCGTGGGCCGTGCTCGCCCGCCGTTTGGTGACGGGTGCAGACAAAAACCGCAACGGCAACGAGGGCACGGCCGTACGGCCGCCCAATAGGGCGTGCAACCGCCGCACTTCGGCCGCCGCGGAAATATCGGCAAAGGTTGCCGCGCCCCCTTTGAGCGCGTCTGGCACGGCAAAAGAGCATTCTATTTTAATGGGTCGCTTGGCGCCCGTAAGCTCGGTGCGTGCGTTTTCCAACAGCGGAAAATAGCGCGCGTTGCCGCACAGCAATCGCTCTATCGCTTGCAAGTCGTCAAAAAAGCCGTAGGCCGCTTGCGCCGCGCGCAACACCGCCAAAGAGGGCGTTTGTTCGCATACAAGCGCTTTTCGTCCGCACGCGCTGACCGCGTCGGCAAAACGTTGCGCCCCCTCTTTGCCCCCGCCGTCGCAAAACACCAACACGTCGACGGGCGGTTCCGATCCCGTCGACTGCGCCCGCGCCTGTTCGATGCGATCCAATTTTGTCAACAGCGACGCGTTGCTCTCGCAAAGCCGCCGCACTTGTCGGTAGTCCTCGTTTTGCTCGAAAGAGGCGGGATAATATCCCAACACCACGGGGCGCGTTTGGCCACCTTGCTTGTTTTCCGCAATCTTATATTTGGCCAAAAACAAGCCGTAAAACGCTTCCGCGCCCGCCGACGCCGTCATCGATCGGAAAAACGCCGCCGCGCCCGCAAAGTTAAACGACGCCAGCTTGTTGTAGCCGTCGCTCAAAACACCGCTCGAAACGTCCAGCGGTTGCAGACAGTAGGCGCAAATATACGCGTCGCCCGCGCGATCGATCTGTGTGCCGCCGCAAAACGGACAGGCTTTGGAAACGTATTCTATCATGTCTTATTCTCGGTCAGCGTTTTTGCGCCACAAACTCGCGCAAAACGTCGGTGTGCGTGCCGTTTATTCGCGTAAGCCCCGCGTCGCGCTCGGCCAACACGTTCACGAACTCGCCGCACACGTGGGTGATGTCCCGCCCGCTCATGCCCTCGCTCTCGTCGGCCAACGCGTCGAAATCGATGACCGCGCAGTCCTCGGCGTCGATACGCCTAAGCTTGGCCGCAAAGATCTTTTTGCGATCGTCGCGGGTAGGTAGCGGAATAAATATGCTTTTTGTAAATCGGCTGAGCACCGCTTTATCTAAAGTGTCTTTGCGGTTGGTGGCCGCGATCACCACGATGTTGGCGTTGTCGGTATTAAACCCGTCGAGCTGCCGAATGAGCGCGGGCACCGCCTCGTCGGCCGTTTTGCTGTCGCCGCCCCGCGAGCGGGCGATCTCGTCGAACTCGTCGCAAAACACGATGGCCGCCGTTTTGCGGTTGCGCACCAAGCGGCGCACTTCGCCGAACAGCTTGTCGATATTTTTGGCGGTGTTGCCGATCAGGCAATCCACCAAAGCCGAACAGTTCGCCACCACGAAGGGCAAGCGGATCTCGCACGCCGCCGCCTTGGCAAACGTAGTCTTGCCCGTGCCGGGAGGCCCCTCCAACAAAATGTTGCCGCCCGGCTTTAGGCCGTATTTTATGTAGGCTTGCGGATTGTTGAGCGGGTGTATCAGCATGCGGCGTATGGCCGTTTTGGCATTTTGCAACCCTATGATATCGTCGAACGATACTTTTTCGTTGGGCGACGCTATGTCGAGGTCGTATTCGTCGGTGGGATCGTCGGGCGCGCGCGCCGCTTTGTCGCTGCGATCCGCACCGCTCCGCGCCACCCGCGCTTGCGGCGCCAAACTTTCGGCCGCCGCAATCAGCTTTTTCACCGTGCGGTAGCGCGATTTTTTGAGTTCGCCCTCGCTCACTTGCGCCAGATCGCGCAACGTTTCGGCCGCCAATAGAAAATACTTGCGCGCTTTGTCGTTTTCGCCCGCATTTTTGGCCCGCATGGCGCGGTTGTAATAATCGGTGTAGGTGTCGTACAGCAGTGCTTGGTTATTCGCCATGTGTTTTTGCGTCCCCTCTCGTTGCTACTATTTTTACAGTCTGTTTTTGGCGGCCTCCAACTGCTCGTTGATGGCGATCTCTTCCGCGTCCAGCTCGTTGGCCAGTTCGCGCTCGATCATCTTGCCGATCTCGTCGTTGGTGGAAACACCCTCGAAATCCATATTACCCATGCTTTCGCTCATGGCCGTCATGAACTCGTCCATCATCATGGTTTGTTCGTTCATCTTGTTCATGTTGCGGTTGAATTCGGACGCCGCCTTTTGCATTTCTTTGAAATCGGGTACTTCGCCCAATTGCATGCAAAGCGTTTTCATGCTGGTGAAAAACTCGCCCAGCATGCCTTGCACGTCGCGCGTGTCCATTACGATGCCCATGGTGAGCGACATTTGCTCGGCTTGCTTTTGCTGTTGCATGACCATGCGCAGCGCGTTGACCGCCATATTGAAACTCATTTTGTCGCCGCGCGCTTTGGCCGTTTTGGCTTTGGAAAGAAGTTCGCGCCGCTTGGTTTCGGCCTTTCTGACGAACGCCTCCAAATTCTCTACCGTTTTTTCCACTTGCTCGCGCGGATCCACGGCGGGCTGTTTTCGTTTCTTTCTTCCGAACATGTTCACATCTCCCCGTCGAGGTTATCGGCCAGCGCCGCCAAGGTGGGCGCCTCGGCCGCGGAGGCCACGCCCTCTATGGCGTCTAAGCCGGCGTTTTGCTCGGCCAAGATCACGCTGTCTAACGTTTCGCCCGCTTGCATGCGCTCGCCCGCGCGACGCAACATGGTTTGGTTGGCGCTTTCCACCGCGCCGTACGCCTCGTCGATGGCGGCGTTGCGGCCGCGCGCTTTTTTGATGCCCGCCGTTACCGACTGCGCCAACGCCGTGAAATCCTCGGCGGAGATGCTGTCGATCTCGGCCGTTTCCGCTTGTGCCGAAAGCTGACTCAACAAAGATTCCACCGTTTCCACGTTGCGCATGGCGTCTTTGTAACCCATGAGCGCCGCGTCCAGCGCGTTCTTCTTGCGCAGTAAGGTTTGATACTCGGCGTTTAGGCGGTCGCGCTCGGCTTGGTCGGTGCTCTTTTTGTAACGGGCGGCCAACGTCTGCACCGTTTTGTTCAGCTCGTCCAGCTCGCGCTGTTTGCCCATTTCGCGCGTGCGCAGTCGATAGCTTTTCACCAACTGGTCGAGCGTTTTGGCCTCGCGCACGTAGCCGTCCACCTCGGCCATCGCCTCTTGGTAGCGCACCGTATACGCCGCCTTCAATTCCTTTTTGGTGCCCGTGCCCTTGTTGGCTTTGGCATACGACTTAAAGCCGCGTTTTAAGTCGGCGTCTACCGTGCAGTTGCACATTTTTTTGCGCGTAGCCACCAACTCGCGAATAATGGAAACGGTGGCCTTGTCTATGCCCTCGGCGCGGTCGGCGTCTAAATTGGCGTTGTAGTCGGAAAGCACTTTTTTGATCTGCGATTCCACGTCGAGCACTTGCGGCACGCTGCCCACGGGCTTTAACGAAGAAACCGCTTTGCTCATCGTGGCCAACGCCTCGCGCGCTTCGGGGGTGTCGGCGCGTTGATACAAGCTGTCTACCAGCCGCGACATGTCGCTTAGGTTCTGGCGCGACTGTTCGCGCACGAATTCGGGTGAAAAGGTTGCCATGGCTTTATTCCTCCTTGTTGCCGTCGCCCGCGTTCAGCGCCGTAAGAATGTTTTTGATCTGTTCCGACTGCTCGCGCACGATCTCCGATTCGATCTTGGCCACCTTGCCGGCGCGGTGCTTTTCAATGATCTCTTTGGATTCGTCGGTAAAGTCTATGCCCTCGATCACCGCTTTGTCTACGTGCAAGCCCAAATTTTCGAGGTCGGGCAAAGCATACGTCAGCCCCTTGCTCAGCGTGTCGGCCGCCGCCGTCACGCGCGTGAAATCGCCTATCTCGTTGAGTTTTTTGGAAAGTATGGGCGTGATGCGCGCGATCACTTCGCGTTGGATAAACGCCTCGATCTCTTGCGGTTGCACCACGTTGTCGGCGGTGTAGTCGGCGGGCAATTTTTCCCACAGTCGCACCGCGTCATGGATCATCACGTCGCAATGGCCGTAGGCGCACACATTGAGCACCAATCCGCCCAACTTGCGGTCTTCATACGGCACGGGCGTTTTGCCCACGCCCCACTTAACGGGCGCCGCCTTTTCGCGGTTGAAAACGTAAAAGCCGAAATGCGCTTTTTTATACGCTTTGCCCGCTTTGCCGCCCTCGTTGAAAAGCTTTTTCTCGCCCGCGCGAAATTCGCCCAACATCGTGCCGTCCGCAAAGGCAAGCGCCACCAAGCCGTCGTCTACTAAGAGCCGCATGTCCTTGTCGGGTTTGCGCACGTCGATCTTCCAGATCATTGCGTCGTCGCGTTTGGTTATTCTGTAGTCCACCATTTTTCTCGTTCTCCTTGCTTATCCGTTCTCCCCGCGCGGGGTCTTTACAAATTCCGTCCCAACATTTCGTCGATCTCGGCGTCCATGGCCGCCGTGTCCGACTCGTCCGCCCGCAACTCGCGGTCGATCATGCCGTCCAACTCGCGTTCCAAGCCCGTGTCGCTCGCCGCCTCGCCGAACAAAAACTCGCTCTCTTCCATAAAGCCTTCCAGATTTTCTTGCATGCGCCCGCTTTGGCTGAGCGCCGTGCGCATGTTCTTTTGTGCCCGCGCCACGTGTATGCGGCCGTTGAGCGCCGTGATCTCTTTGCCAAGCGTTTGCATGCCCGCCACAAAGTCGCGCGTGGCCTCGCCCGCGTCTTTGGTCTGGCGGTTGAGTTCGAGATTGAGTAGCAACTGTTCCGCCACGCGGCTTTGTCGCACCGCCATGGCCAACCCGCTCCGCGCCAAACGGTATTGCGACGGTATGCCGTGCTGTTTGGCTTGCTTGGCCTCTTCTATATACTTTTGCTTGGCCTCTTCCAACCGCTCGATATACCGCTTGATATTGCCCACGGCCTTTTTTACCAACATCTTTTCTTCCATGCGTTTTTCTTCCGCACTCTTAAAAAGTCCCATGCGTTACGCCCTCCCCGCGACGCGTCGCCAATAGTCGCACACCCGCCGCACTTCTTCGCTCGAAACATAGGGCGCTTGCAGTCGGCGCAAGCCCGCCACGCCCGCCTCGGCAAACAACATATCGCCGTTGCCCAAAAGCTGTTCGGCGCCGCTTTGCCCCGCCAGCACCGTGCGGCTGTCCTCTTTACGCACCACGCGGAAAGCGGCTTGCGTGGGGAAATTGCTTTTGAGCGTGCCCGACACCACGTCTACGCTGGGGCGTTGGGTGGCCAACACCAAATGGATGCCCGCCGCCCGCGACTTTTGACTGAGCTTTCTGAGCACCGCCTCGAACGGCTTGCAAAGCGGCCCCGTGGAGATGTCGGCGTATTCGTCGGCCACCGCCACGATATACGGCAACGGTTGCGCCGCCGTGCGGTTGTATTCTTTCACATCGCGGCAATGCGCGCCCAACAAAAGCGTGTATCGGCGTTCCATTTCGTCGGCCAACCGTTCGAACAAGGCGAGCGCCTCTTCGTCCGTGTCTACCACTTTGCCGCCCGTTAGATGGGGCACACCGTTATAAGCCGCCATTTCCACGCGCTTGAGATCCACAACGGCCAACTGCAATTTGTCGGGCGTGTATGTATACAGCATGGACACGAGCATGGCATGCAAAAAGCAACTCTTGCCGCTGCCCGTGCACCCCGCCACCAACATGTGCGGCGCGCCCGTCAAGTCTTTTACAACGGGCGTTCGGTCTATGTCCGCGCCCAAGCAGTAGCGTATGCCGTCGCCCGACGTTTCGAACGCCTCGGACAAGATCAACTCTTTTAGCCCCACCGTTTCGCGGCGCACGTTTTGCACCTCGATACCGAACGCGTTTTTGCCGGGGATTGGCACTTCGAGCCGCGCGGGCTTACCTAACCGCATGGCAATGTCGGATAAAAGCGCGTCTATCTTTTGCACCGACAACCCCGACGGCATGGCCATTTCCAACCGCGAGAACGCAGGCCCTGTTACGCGTTCGGACACTTTGGCCGGCACGCCCAACTCGGCCAACACCTTTTCCACGGCCGCCGCGTCCTCTTCGAGCGCGCATTCGTTGGTTTCGCGCGCGCTCTCGTCGCGGCCGTATTCGCTAAGCAGTTCTATATCGGGCAATGCATATTGCCGCCCGCTCGAACGTTGCGGCGGTGCCGTGCGGGGTTCGTCCGATCGATCGTCGAAAAAGGGGGTAGCGCCGCCCGCGGACGTTGCCGCCGCAAACGCCCGTTCGCTTGTTTCGCTCGGTTGGCTTTCGCGCAGTATCTCGTCTACCGCCGCGCCCACCGCCTCTTCTTCGTCGATGGCGGCGCTGAGGCCGAGCAAGCGGTCTATCTCTTTATCGGTCACGCTGTCCGTTTGCCCGGCCAATTCCGCAAACGTATCTTCCGATTCTTCCAGCATGCCGTCCAATTGCGCTTGCACCGTTTCCATGCCCATGATGGCCGAGCGCAAGCCTTTTCGCGCCTTCTTGATATCCACGCTTTTGTTGATCTTGGAAAGGCGCTTGAAAATGGTTTCCATGCCCGTGAGAAATTCTTCGGTGACCGCGCCCGTATCGCGCATTTGCGAGGTGATGTCTATGTGCAACAACATTTCGCGCGTGCGTTTGCTTTGCGCCACCGTGGCGGCCAACCCGCTCCGCGCCAAACTGTATACGTGCTTATCGCCCTTGGCGCGCGCCGCCTTGGCCTTTTCTATGTATTGCTGTTTGTTCTCTTCCAACGTGTCGAGATTAGACGCCAGCCTGTTGCGCGTGCGTCGCACCGCCATTTTCTTTTCGATATCCTTTTTCGACAACGTGCGATCCTCCCCGTTCTTTCGACAAATCATTATAAAATGCAAACTTTACGCCCGCATAAAAGAAAGTTAAAAATTCGATTAAATTTTTGCGCCGTGAAAAAAAGTTTGCCGCCCGTCAAACGTTCGCGGCAAACTCTTTCAGCGGCAACAGCCCTTTGTTGAGCGCATACAGCTTGTCGTTGTATTCGTCTGCAATGGCATAGGCGGGCGCCACGATCGCGCGGCCGTACGCGGCCGAAAACCCTTCGAGATCGGTAATATACTCGGTGTTTTCAAACGTGCACAATCCCTTATCGAAATACAAACAAAACTTGCCGTAGGCAATGCGCGCGTTGACGGCGGCCAACGCAACGGCCATGTCCACCGCCTTTTCTTTGCGCACGGCAAAGGGCAGTTCGCAATACGTTTCCACCCGTTGCAGCGGCTCGTTTACCGTAAACAGCAACGACACGGGAAAGTCTGCGCCCGTGATGGTCACAAAGATCTCGCGCGTGTCCTCGTTGCTTTCGTAGTGCAGTTTTGCTTCCGTCATAAAGCGCACAATGGCGTTGTAAGCCGCCGTGGCGCGTTCGCCGTCGGTCATTTCCGTTATCCCTCCTACATTTGCGCCGCAAACTCTTTTACGGTAAGCAATCCCTTGTTTACCGCAAACAGCTTGTCGTTAAACATGTCCACCGCCGAAAAGGCCGAAACAATCACCCGTTCGGCATAGGCGGCCGTAAAGCCGTGCAATCCCGTATACAGCTCGTTGGATTCGTAGCTGACATAGCCGCCGTCCGCGTCTACGCAAAACGTGCCCGTAGCCAACACGGCATTGATATACGTAACGGCCATGGCAAGATCCACCCGCTTTTCCCGCGATACGTCGAACGGCAGTTTGGCAAACACGAACGTTCGCTCGTTGTCCTCTTCCACGCTCAACAAAAGCGTGACGGGAAGATTCGCCCCCGTCATCTGCAACAGGATCTTGCGCTCATCCGCGTCTTTTTTATACCGCAAGCCTTTGCCGTCCAGATACTCGCAATAGCACCCGAACACGCTGTCTGCCCGTTCTGCCGCCGTCATATGCCACGCTCCTCTTTTTTGATAGCTTATACAAAAAAATTATACAACAAAACGGCCGCCCCGTCAACCCCTTTCGCATGGCGCCCGCCCCTATAAAAAACGGACGCGCTCGCGCCCCGCAGAATTGTTTGCTTTTTGTTAAAAACGTTGTATATATAAATCGTTCGCACCCCTTTTCTTTACCCCTCCGTTTTATGTGCGTATACTTTGTCAAACATTAGGCAATGCCTATTATATGCGTAATTATTAGGCATGGCCTATATTCTATACATATAATAGGAGGACACGGATATGATCACGTTGCAACAGATTCATAACAAATTGGCGTATTACATCCAAACCGGACACATCACGCAAAAAGAATTGGCCGAACGGTTGCACATAAAGCCGCCCACCGTTTCGCAATACGTAAAAGGGCGCGCCATGCCCGCTTTGGATACGTTTGCCAATCTTTGCAAAGTGCTGGATATAGACGCAAACGACGTTTTGTGTCTCGACGACGACAAGGACTGACTCTTTCTGCGTAGACACAAGTAGCCCCCTCGCGCTTAGCTACAAACAGTGCACTGCACTGTTTGCTTTACGCACGCGTGCTCGGGGTGACAGGGTTGGGGCTTAACACTCGGGGTGACACGGTTGGAAGCGTCACATATTTGTCACCTCGACGGCCGCCACTTATTTGTCATCTCGAGCGAAGTCGAGAGATCTATTCCTTATGCTACGAGTAGACCCCTCGACTATGCTCGGGGTGACATGGTTGGAAGTGTCACGTATTTGTCATCTCGGCCAATCCCCCCCTTATGTGTCACCTCGACCGAAGTGGAGAGGTCTATACAAACAAAAAAGCGACCGTGTTGTTACACAGTCGCTTTTTAATGGAATGCGGCAATTTCCTACTCTCCCGGCTCGTGACCAAGCAAGTACCATCGGCTCCATGAGGCTTAACTTCCGTGTTCGGGATGGGAACGGGTGGGACCCTCACGATATCGTCACCGCAATGGCAAAGTGCGATTCACACACTCACAACAGCACAGAAGGAGGAAAGGGAGGAGGTTAGAGAGGGAA
>CAJULQ010000004.1:167794-168366 GCA_910587595.1 uncultured Christensenellaceae bacterium | reverse complement strand
TGAAACTATTATATCATATCAACCTTAAAAAAGCAAGTACTTAAAATAAATTTTTCCTTCTCTTATATATAACAATCGTACCGACTTTTTGGCATTCAGAATAGATAAACAGTTGAATAAATCAGAATAAGCTAAATTACTGTTTGTCGATCTATTTGAGCTAAAACATTATACCACAAATTGAGCTTGCTCTCAATCTATTTATAAATAAAAATTACAAAATAGACCGACCACGGTGTTGTTTTCGTAGATTGATTTGCTAAATATCTAAATGCTATGTTTCCGCAAACCATTGTTATTCGTAGTCTTTTGCCGAGCATAAAAATATAAAATGTCTTAATTCTTGCATTTATAAAAAATAAGCACCTACCATCCGTTATGGATTGTAAGTGCTTATTTTTTTTTGGTTATCGCCCCTATTTTGCCCCAAAAAGTCATTATTTTGGCTGTTTTCGTTTAAGACAAATTAGAGTTTCGATATGGCGGAGGCGGAGGGATTCGAACCCCCGTGGCGTTGCCGCCAAACGGTTTTCAAGACCGCCTCGTTATGACCGCTTCGATACGCCTCCGTA
>CAJULQ010000004.1:0-167694 GCA_910587595.1 uncultured Christensenellaceae bacterium | reverse complement strand
TTTTGTTTGTTTATTTTTGTGTTACTCTACTCTTTTTTACTTGCTTTTTGTTTGGGTCGGCGTTCGCAACTTCGTTGCTCGGCTAAGGACCGCTTCGATACGCCTCCGTATTTTGTTTGTTTATTTTTGTGTTACTCTACTCTTTTTTACTTGCTTTTTGTTTGGCTATTTGTTTTCGTAGCAAGCCACGATCTCGCCGAAATACATGGTGTGGGGATCTTTGGCGGCGTACATTTCGCCTTTTAGGTCGGGGTCGAAATATGCGCCCGCAGACGGCGAGGCAAACAGCACTTTGCACTCCAAAATGAGGCCGCACTCGCCCAGCACATAGGCGGGAATACGGCGGGCGCGTTTGGGGTGCAAATGCAGTTCTTCGAATTTATTCACGGCGTAGCCGCTCAAATGATCGCACAGCACGATCTCGTTGCGCATATCGGCCGTGGGGACGCTGATGGCAAAGCTCTTTACTTTCTCGATCACTTCATGACTGCGCTTGCCCTCGCGCACGGGCAACACGAACACTTCCCGATTCCAAAACGAGCCGAGCGCGCCCCAGTGCGTGCTCATAAGGTTGGGCGTTTCTTTGCCGCACGACACAAACAGACCGCTGTTTCTAAGCGCCGCCATCACCGTCTTGCGTTGTTCGGACGTTAGCACCGCCGTTTACTCCACCGTGATCGAACGGATCACCACGGGCGTGAGCGGCACGTCGTCGTAATAGCCGAGCGATCCGGTGCGCACCTTGCCCACCGCCACCGCTTTTTGCAAACTCTCGTTATCGCACACTCTGCCGAACGCGGCATATTCGCCGTCGAGGAACGGGGTGTCGGCCACGCAAATAAAGAATTGACCGGACGCCGAGTCTTTCACTTGCGTGCGCGCCATCGAAATGGTGCCGGCGGTGTGCTTTATAGGGTTGTCGAATCCGTTAGACGCGAACTCGCCGCGAATGGTTTTGGCGCCGCTCTTGGGTTGCAAGCCGTTCTTTTGGTGCACGAACCCGCCGCCTTGGATCATAAACCCGTCGATCACGCGATGAAAGCACAAGCCGTCGTAATACCCCATTTTGGCCAACGACACAAAGTTTTGCACCGTTACGGGCGCCGCGTCGGGGTACAGCTCCAACCGCATGGTTGCGCCGTCTTCCAGCGTGATAGTCACATAGATCTTCTTTTCCATTTTTTGTTCACCTCTTTCCTCTTAAGTATAGCACGGATTTTACGTTTATGCAATACTTTTGCGCGCGTTTGTCGCCCGCGCTTTTTGCGATTTGCGTCGAATAACAAATAAAAATGTATCGATAAAAAAATAGCGATACGGTTGACAACTATTTTTCGGCATGGTATACTATACATATAAAAGAAACCGAGGGCAACCCGCGGGATCGAAAAAAGAAAAACGTAAATTGGGAGGATATGTTGACAATGGCAAGATTTACTTTACCGAGAGATCTCTACCACGGCAAAGGATCGTTAGAGGCGCTCAAATCGTTCGACGGCAAAAAGGCGATGATATGCGTGGGCGGCGGCTCCATGAAAAAGTTCGGATTTTTGGACCGCGCGATCGGCTACTTGAAAGAAGCGGGCATGAAAGTGGAGATTTTCGAAGGCATCGAACCCGACCCCAGCGTGGAAACGGTGATGCGCGGCGCCGATGCGATGAAAAAATTCAAGCCCGATTGGATCGTGGCCATGGGCGGCGGCTCGCCTATCGACGCGGCCAAAGCCATGTGGATCAAATACGAATACCCCAACATCACTTTCGAAGAAATGTGCAAAGTGTTCGGCATCCCGTCGCTGCGTAAAAAAGCGCGCTTTTGCGCCATCTCGTCCACTTCGGGCACGGCCACCGAGGTGACCGCTTTCTCCATTATCACCGACTACCAAAAGGGTATCAAATACCCCATCGCCGACTTCGAGATCACGCCCGACGTGGCCATCGTGGATCCCGACTTGGCCGAAACCATGCCGCAAAAGCTGGTGGCGCACACGGGCATGGACGCCATCACCCACGCGATCGAGGCGTACGTTTCCACCGCGCACTGCGACTACACCGACCCGCTCGCACTGCACGCCATTAAAATGATCAAATCCGATCTGGTGGATTCGTATAACGGCGACATGCAAAAGCGCGACAGCATGCACAACGCGCAGTGCTTGGCCGGCATGGCTTTCTCCAACGCGCTGCTCGGCATTGTGCACTCCATGGCGCACAAAACGGGTGCGGCGTTCGGCGACTGCGGCGCGCACATCATCCACGGCGCGGCCAACGCCATGTATTTGCCCAAAGTGATCCAATACAACGCCAAAGACCCCGCCGCCAAAAAACGGTACGGCGAGATCGCCGATCTGCTCGGTTTGGGCGGCAAGACCGACGACGAAAAAGTGGCTTTGCTCATTGCCATGCTCCGCAAGATGAACGACGACCTCAACATCCCCCACGGGATCGCAACGTACGGCGCCGACAGCTACCCTTGCGAGCAAGGCTTTGTGCCCGAAAACGTATTTTTAGAGCGCTTGCACGATATAGCCGTAAACGCCTTGGGCGATGCGTGCACCGGCTCCAATCCCCGCCAACCCTCGGTGGAAGAAATGGAAAAACTGTTAAAGTGTTGCTACTACGACACCGAAGTGGATTTCTAAACAAATCGTCCCGAAAAATCGCAACGCGTCCCCTTTAGGGGGCGCGTTTTTATCGGGGCGCGGCGAGTCGGTTGACAAACCGAAAAAAATGCCGTATAATTAAAAATCGAATTATACACGCTTGGTTTTTCGGAAAAAACAAGGACGGACTACTTATGAGCGAAGAAACGAATATATTGCAAACGTTTGGCGCGCCCGAACAAAGCGCCGACGAACAAACGGCGTCGGCTTGCTGCGAAACGGCCGCCGAACAAAGCGCCGACGCGCTCGACGCCGCGCAATCGGCGCCGCAAGAGAACGCGCCCTCGAACGCCGCGGAAGAGCAACCGACCGCGCCCCCGCCCACCCGCGCGCAAGAAAAGAAAACGGCTTTTATCTATCTGCTGTTCGCCTTGGGCGCGCTGGCATGCGTATATGTTGCGCAAATTTTCCAACTGCTTTCCCCGCTGTATCATTATATATACTACGGCAACGTCACCACGCTTTTGATCTCGGTAACGCAAGCCATTTTCTGGATCCCTTGCATCGTGCTCTTGTATTGGGGCGTGAAAAAATGCACGGGGTACAAGCTGTTCAGACGCACGCGGCAAGAACTGTCGCTCAAACGCAGTATGATCATTTACGCGTGCGCCATCGTGCCCATCTTTGTGGTGAGCGCGGTGCTCGGTTTCGAACTCAAAGTGGTTTTCGAATTGGGCAAACGCGTAACCGGCATGCAACTAGCCACCAACGCGGTGGTATACGCCAACGGCGCGGTAAAACTTGTGTTGGCCGTTATCATGATCGAGTTGGTGCAAGAAGCCGTGGAACTGCTGTATAAGGGCAAATACGCCAAGCAGATCCCGTGGGGCGGCATTGCGCTGGCGTTGGTGTTCGGCTTTTTGGAAGTGATCGTGGCCTACGGCACGCACGCCTACACCACGTTTGCGTGGCTTTACATCGCGTTCGACCTTTTGTACGGCGTGATCTACGTGCTCAGCAAAAAGAATTTTTACGTCACCTTTTTCGTAAGCTTGATCATTTATATATTATAATAGAAACAATTACAAAAAAGAAGATAGTTTTATGAAAGAAAAACTGATAACTTTTCTGAAAGCAAACTATATCGTGTGGGCATACCTCGGCGTGTCGCTGCTCATCGAACTGACGGGCGTGTGCGTGACGAGCGGCATATTTTTGATACGCAACCCGCTGATGTTCTTTTCGTTGCTCGCCATTTTCTCGTGCGTGCTGTTTGTGATCAAATCGCAGCGGGCGCGGTATTGGTGCGCTTTTGCCGTGCTGACGGCGCATTTCGCCATCGACCTCGTGTTTATCATCGTGTTCGAGATGACCGGCTCCACGTTCGACTATTCCATGCTCAAACTGCGCGGCGACGCCATGGCCATTGTGGAAAGCGTGCCCATAAACTTTGTGTTTTTCGCGGTGTCGGGCATAGCGCTCAGCTTGTATCTCATTTTGGCGCGCTACTATCTGAAAAAAGCGCCCGCGCCCCGTCGCATATTGCCTCGCGGCGCAACAGCGGGCATCATGGCGGCCGTGCTCGCCTTGCATGCCGGCACGGTATACGGTCAAAACTACAAATACAACCCCGCCGACCTCAGCTATAAACTATACTCCTCCGGCACCGCCACCTATTTCGACAACGGCATTGTGGGCAACTTTGTGGGCGAACTGTATAAAGGCGCGTTTTTCAGCAAAGTAACGCTGGGCGACACCCAAGAGTTAGACAACTTTATTTACGGGAGCGTGAGCGAACCCTCACCCTACTTCGGCACGGCCAAAGATTACAACGTGGTAACGGTGTTGGCCGAAAGCTTCGAATGGTTTTCGTTTATGCGCGACCTTACCGAGGCGGGACTGACGAACGCCTACCCCAACGGCCACGGCAAGTATTTGCCCGCCATGGCCGACGCAAAAACCGCGGCCGAAGAGCAAGACGCGTTTTTGCGCACGCTTTACCCCAATCTCTACACGCTGTACGACACCTCGGTGGTGGGGCTGAACAACCACGCGCGCGAAAAAACGGATATATCCGAAAACCAATCGATCATAGGCAACTATCCCACCAACTGCTATGTGAACTACGACTACGCCGACAACACCATTCCTTACTCGGTGCCCAACATACTGCGCACGCTGTACGGCGTGTCCTCGTACTCGTTCCACAACGGCGAATACAATTTTTACAACCGCACCGTACACCACCAAAATGCCTTGGGCTTTGTCAAGTTTACGGCCAGCGAGGACATGGCGGAAGAACACCCCGACGTATTCTTCGACTACAAGGCCGACCGCCAAGAACACAACTTAGACGACCAAATGATGCGCGCGTGCGCGGCCGAGATGTTCCCCGCCGACCGCCGCTTTAACACCATGATCACCTCTATCAGCATGCACGGTAAGTATGCCTACCGCAGCAATCTCAAACAAAATTACAAAACGCTGTTCGAGCGCGGCGTGGCCGACGCATTCTTTGCGCCCGAAGATCTGGAAACGGTGGCCGAACTGGAGCAAACCTACGGCAACGTGTGGACGGACGACCTGTCCCAAAAAGCCGAAGAAACGCTCAAAAACACTTTGGATAAAGCGGACATCTTCTTCCACTACGCGGCCGCCGCGTTGGAGTTCGACAAGTCGATCGGCACCATGCTCTCATATTTACAAAACACCGTGAGCGAACAAACGGGCAAGCCGCTTATGGATAATACGCTCATCGTGCTGTACGGCGACCACAACGTATACTATCAGTCGCTTGGCGAACAAGTTAAAAATATCTACATGAACGACCACGAAGGGCGCAACTTTACCGACCTATACCGCGTGCCTCTTATGGTGCGCATAGGCAACACGGGCATCACCGACCGTATCCACAAGTTCACCACCACCACCGACGTGGTGCCCACCATTTTGGATCTGTTGGGCATACGGTATTACGACGCGATAAACTACGGCACTTCTATATTCCATGCCGACCGCGAAAGCATTATATACTCGCGCGCCTACAACGTGTTTATCACCGACAAACTGTATTTCTCGTCGCTCAGCAACATCAAATACAAAAGCCCCGATCTGACCGACGCCGACATGGAAAGCACCAAAACCCGCGCGCTTACGCTACTTGACAAAACAAGCCACGTAAACCGCATATTTTACTACGACTACCTAAGCGGCGAAAAGGCCGAAGAATACTACGCCAAGTTGATCGAATTGAATGCCGCCCAATGATCCCCCCCCGCCGAAAGCGCGCGTTGCAAAAAGCGACGCGCCTTTTTTATTTGTGCGCGCGCAAATAGGCAAACACTGTCCGCGCGTCCGTTTGCGCCGCCGCAAACCGTTGCGCCGAAAGATCGGGTAAACATGCGGGACGAGGCGCAAACCGTTCGCATGTATCTTTGGGCAACACGAACGCTTGCGTGCACGCGCACAGCCACTTTTTGGCGTCCAAAAATTCGGTGAACCATTTGGTATATACTTTTTGCCCGTGCATACAATGTTTACAGACGGGCGCCGTGCTCTGTCCCCTTGTCAAAAAAACACCTCTTTTATAGAATGAATACGTTTTACACGCTAATGTCGCAAAATGCCGTAAAAAGCCACAAAATGAAGAAAAATGCAGAAAAGTGTAAAAATAGGCCGAAACATGCCGAAAGGATCACAAAAGCGCATTGTCCTCGCTTTCATACGGTTGCTCGTCTTCCACCGCTTGGCGCAACGCCGTAAGCTCGTTTAACAGTCGGTGCAACGTGATTTGTGCATAGTAGGTCATCCGCTTGCGATACGGTCGGCCGCGGAACTTTTCGCATGTGTCCGAAAACTTTTTCACGGCGGCGCACTGCACGCACCAACCGTGCTTGGTGGAATTGAATTTGATTTGCCCCTTGGTATAGTAACGCGAATAATGCATGCAATGGCAACATCTTTGTTTTGGCATGAACACCCTCTTTGTTAAATCCGATTTTTTGTCAACGAAATCGGATTTTTCCGATTTGGTAATATAGTTATACTACGAAATATCGGATTTGTCAATGTTTCTGATACAGAAAAGTTTGAAATTCCCGATTTTTCAAGTATAATTGTTATATGACAATAGGCGAAATCAAAAAATACATGAAAGAAAACGGGATTACGCAAATGGAATTGTCAGAAAAGGCACATATTCCGATAGGCACTTTGCGCGACATCTTCCGCGGCTATACGAAAAATCCGCGCATAGATACCATGCAAGCCATAGAAAACGCGCTGGGGTTGCAACAAGAGGACGCTTGCAAAACCGCAACGCACAGCATAGAGCGCACCGTAGCGCGGTTGCAAGCCTTGCCGCCCGACAAAAAGCAAGCGTTGGCGGCGGCTATCGATCACATGATAGACGCCGTGACCAAAGAATAAAACCTACAAAAAGAAACGTTTTATAAGAAAATGTTTCTTTTTTACATTTTTGTTACATTTTGCGTCCTTTGTTTATTACACGGGCATGCTATACTCGAAAGCGAACACACAAGGAGGACGCCAAAGGTATGCAAGCCGCCGAGGTCGCAACGTCTTTATTAACGCTGTTTGCGGGCGTGGGAATTTTTTTGATCGCATGCTCGATGATGAGTTCGCATTTGGAGGCTTTGGGCAGTAAGAAACTGAAAGCGCTTTTTGCCAAGACGGGCAAAAGCAAGTTGGTGGGCGTGGGCGTGGGCACGGTGACCACCGCCGCCATTCAGAGTTCGAGCGCCACCACCGTTATGGTGATCGGGTTTGTAAACGCGGGGATTTTAACGCTCACGCAAGCGGCCGCCGTGATTTTCGGCGCCAACGTGGGCACCACCGTAACGGGGCAATTGGTGGCGCTCGGCCTTTTCGGCAAAAACACTGTTTCCACCTCGGTGATATTCGCCGCCTTTGCGGGCGTGGGCGCGTTTATCCGCACGTTTGCCAAAAAAGACAAGTGGCAACACGCGGGCGGCATTGCGGCGGGGTTCGGCATGCTGTTTGCGGGGCTTTCCATGATGAGCAACGCCATGGCGTATTTTTCCGAGCGCGAACAAGTGCGGCTGTTTTTGGCCACGTTCGAAAACCCCTTTTTGCTCTTGGCGGTGGGCGCGCTCTTAACGGCGCTGTTGCAAAGCTCGTCGGTGATGACCTCTATGGTGATCGCCATGACGGTGTCGGGGCTTATCACGCTGGAGCAAGGCATTTATATCACCATGGGGTCTAACGTGGGCACGTGTATCACCGCGCTGTTGGCCGGTCTTACCAGCACGCGCAATGCCAAGCGCACGGCGCTTATCCACTTGCTGTTTAACGTGGGCGGCGCGGCGGTGTTCACGGCGGTGGGGCTATGCTTGCGCTTGGGGCACACGGGCTACGGCGAACTGTTTAGTAAGTTGTTCCCCCGCGCGCCCCAACTGCAGTTGGCCATGTTCCACACCGTTTTCAACGTGTGCACGGTGCTATTCGTGTTGCCGCTCACCAATCCGCTCGTTAAACTTGTTTGCAAGATCGTGCCCGATAAGGCGCCCACCGCAAACGAGCAAACGCCGCACTGTTGCTATGTGGAAGAGCACATGCTATCCACCCCGCCGTTGGCCGTGCAACAAACCAAAAACGAGATCTTGCGCATGGCCGAGATCGCCAACGAAAACTGCAATTTGGCGTGCGACCGCATTTGCACGTTGCAAAACGAGCACGCCGAACAATTTTGCGCCAACGAGCAACAGCTCGACTATTTGCGCACAACGTTGCACGGCTTTATTGCCCGCTTGCTAAAGGCCGACCTCGGCGAAAAAGACAGATTGTTTCTTACCGCGGCCATCCGCTCGGTGTCCGATCTCGAACGCGTGGGCGACTATGCGGAAAACATCACCGAATACGCCGATCATTTGCTACAAGCAAACGCCGCCTTTTCGCCGCAAGCAGTGGAAGAAGTGCGCCGCTTGCAAGACGCGATCAACCGTTTGTTTGCCGACGCGCTGGCCGCCTACCGCAACGACGATACGGCGGCGTTGCAACGCGCTTTGCAAACCGAAGAGAGCATAGACGCGCTCACCGAGCAACTGACGCAAACGCACATACGGCGATTGGGCGAGGGCGAATGTTCGCCCGAAGTGGGCGCGCAGTATCTCTCTTTATCGGCTAACTTAGAGCGGATAGCCGACCACTATGTGAATGTGGCCAAAACGATACGCGGACGCGCCGCCGCATAACGGGAGCTACACCGCGCAAAACCGTTGTGTTTTTTTCTCCGCTCGGTTATACTGAATATAATAGGAGGCAACGCATGCAAGGCAAAGTGTTTATCTTGGAAGACGACCAAAGCATCAGCGGGCTTGTAAAGGTAGCGCTCGAACTGAACGGGGCGCAATGCGCCGTTTTCGGCACGTTGGCGGAATTTACGGCGGCGCTCATAAACGATCGCCCCGACGTGGCGCTGCTCGACATCATGCTGCCCGACGGCAACGGATTAGACGCGTTGCAACACCTTAAGCGCGTTTACCCCGACGCGGCGTGCATACTGCTTTCGGCGCTGTCTAAAGAGGAAGACAAAGTACGCGGGCTGAACTTGGGCGCCGACGATTACATCGCCAAGCCTTTTTCGGTGCTCGAACTCACGGCCAGAGTAAACGCGCGGCTGCGCGGACGGCAACAAAGCGCCGTGCTCAAAGCGGGCAACGTTACTCTAAACACCGACACCATGGCGTGCCGCATAAACGGGCAAGACACGGCGCTCAACCGCAAAGAGTTCGAACTGTTGCGTTGCTTTTTGGAAAACGCGGGCAAAGTGCTTTCGCGCGAAAAACTGCTCACGGCGGTGTGGGGATACGACGGCGGCGAAACGCGCACGCTCGACAACCACGTGGCGCGGCTACGAAAGGCGGGCGTGGCGATAGAAACGGTGTTCGGCGTGGGGTATAAACTATGAAATGGCGAATTTGGCTGCTGTCGCTCGGCATAACGCTGGTGTGCGTGCTCACGTTCGGTGTGGCGTCCACGCAAGCCTACTATCAATCTTCCATAGACGACAGCAAGCGCTTTTTGCGCGTGTATATGAACGCTTTCGACCCCGCCGCCTACGCGTTAGACGAGCAAGGGGCCAAAGACTTTTCGCAAAAGCTCAACGGCGCGCGCGTCACGTTTATGGACGCGCAAGGCAACGTGCTGGCCGACAGCTTGGCGCAAAACGCCGACGCCAACCACGCCGACCGCGCCGAGATCCAAAGCGCGGTGTTCGAGGGCGAGGGATTTGCCGTGCGCGGCAGTTCCACCCTCGGCAAAAACATGGTGTACTTTTGCAAGAATTTCAACGGCGACTATTTGGTGCGCGTGGCCGTGTTCACCGATTCGGATTGGCGCATATTCGCGCGCACGCTCCCCCTTTTGGCGCTGTTTTCGGGCGTCATGCTGGCGCTCAGCGCGGTGGTGGCCACGGCCGCGTCGCACTTTATACTAAACCCCGTAAAAAAATTGGCCGCCCAAGCCGTAGACAGCCGAACGGTGACGGCCGAATGCGCCGAACTGCAACCCGTGGCCGACATTCTCAACGAGCGCAACCGCAACTTGCGGTCGCAAATGCAAGCGTTGCAAGCCGAACAAGAGGCGGCCGAAAAGGCGCGCGCCTCCAAAGACGAGTTTATTTCGAACGTTACGCACGAAATGAACACCCCGCTCACGTCCATACACGGCTATGCCGAACTTTTGCAAGCGGGCGGCTTAAGTGAGGGGCAAAAACAACAAGCGTATCAAACCGTTTTGACGCAAAGCGAACGACTCATCGATCTTATCGCGTGTATCATAAACTATAATAAAATAGACACCGAGTCGCTCCCCTCGTATGCCGTGGATCTTTCGGCGCTGGCCAAAGAAACATTGCAAGCGCTCCGCCCCGCCGCCGACAAGCGAAATATCCGCCTTATCCAAAACATCGAGGACAACGTGATCTTGCAAAGCCGCCATGAACTGCTCAGCGAGATATTGGGCAATCTGGTGCGCAACGCCATAAAATACAACCGCGACGGCGGCGCCGTTACCGTTACCGTAACGCCTTGCCTACTGTCGGTGGCCGACACGGGCATCGGCATCGCCCCCGAAAATATCCCCAAAGTGTTTTCGCGCTTTTTCACGGTGGACAGATCGCACAACGGCAAAAACGGCGGGTTCGGTTTGGGGCTGGCCGTGGTCAAAAAAATTTGCAAAGCGTCGGGCTGGGACATCACCGTGCAAAGCGAGCCGCAAAAAGGCAGTACTTTTACGGTACGGTTCGATACCTAATCATACGCGCCTAAAACAAAACGCCCCTACCGAACACGGCGGGGGCGTTTTTTTTATGCGTTGTTTTCTTTTACGCGGCGTAATGGCGCGCCAACATGGCGTAGCAGTGCGCGTTGGCCGACTGCAACAAGATCTGCCGACCGTTCCCTTCCGAATTGGGGCCCATATCGGGGTGTGCCGTCCAGCCCACTACCCAAGCGGGCGCTACCAAGCCGTCGTCGGCGCGGTTGTTTTTCCAGCCGTAATCCAACGAACTGCGCATGTGCTCGATATACACTTTGCAGTTTTCGTCTTGCGGCAACAAGTCTATATATCCCTCCAACAAGAACGAAGTGAACCAACTGTTGCTGTTATACGAATACTGCCCTTTCACCGCCTCGGTGTTGGCAAACACGCGATCCGACCCGTCGGCCACTTGCGCGTTGCGCGTGCGGTACAGCTCGGCGGCGGCGGTATTGCCCGTTTGCACCGCATTGTTATACAGTTCGGCGCCCAACGTCATATACGTGCCCGTGTTATACGGCAACTTTTGCTGATCCACGGTGCCGGGCACCAGATCTTCGCCTTTCTTGTTTACAAAGATCTTATCGCGTAAGATGTTGTCGTTCTCGTCACGCAACGTGTTCCACAAAAAGTTATACAAACTGCGCGCCGTGCTCAAGTAATTGTTGCGAACGGCGGCAAACTTCGCAGCGTTGTCGCCCTCGCCCATGGCGTTATACAGTTTTACGAGCATCATGCCCGTGGGCGCGCTGGAGCACGCATTGAGCGACGCATTCAAGTTGTCGTTGGTCACGCCCGCATGCAAGAATTTGGCCGCCCACTTCCAATAAATGCCGTTGAGTCCCTTGGTGGTTTCGTACCCCTCGCCGATGATCCAATTTACGATATTCACGGCCTCGTTGAGATACTTTTGATCGCCCAAATTGCGATACGCGTAGTAAAATTCTTTGGCCACCCAAATGTTGTCGTCGAAAAAGATGCCGTCCATGCCCGCATTCACGCTGTCTTTGGCGCTGTCGTTGCGCCCCGAATTGTAGATCGCGTAGCTGTTCGCCGTGCCGTCGTTTTCGCCGTACGCCGCCAAAACGTGCGCATCGTTGTTCCACGATTGCCCTTCTTCCACCCGCACGTCAGACACGCGGTAGTAGCGCAAGCCCTCTAACGTCTGTTCCAGATAGGCTTTGAACATCTCGTAGTCTTGGTCTTGGGGCGTGAGCAGTTCGAACACCGCGTTGGCCATGCTCACTTGCTCGGTGTACGGCCACAAAAAGGGCTTGCCGCCGCTCGGCGTCAGCTTGGAAAGCTGCGTGTCGGCGTTCCAATATTTTTCGCGGATCAGCTTGGCGTATTCGAGCGCACGCGCGCGGTTTTCGGCCGCGTATTGCGCGCTGAGGTCGGGCGCTTGCTCTTTGCTCCAATGCGCTTTGAGCGTTACGTCACCATGCACGGTATACGCCTCGCCCGCCTTGCCGGCAAGCGTTTCGCCCGCATACCAACCGTCTAACAAATAGCCGCTGTTTTCGGCCGCGGGCAACGTTACCGTTGTGCCCTTTTTGGCCTTAACCGAGGCGGGGCCGGTCAGCACGCCGCCGTTTACGTCGTACGTGACCGTGTATTCGGGCGTTGTTTGTTCTTCCTTATCCTTGCCGCAAGCGACCGCCGACGAAAGGCACAAACAGATCGCCAGCAACAAGCCGCACCATTTCCCTATTCTTCTCATATATCCTTATTCTCCTTTTACGTATTGATAAAAGTACGCCAACGTTCCCATGTTTTCGGCGTTGGCCGCCATATCCAGCACGTTGACCTTTTCGAGCACCGCCGCGCCGTCTTGCTGTTTCCAGCCGTTCGCCCAATCGGCGGGCATAAGGCCGTCTGCGCGCATGCTATAGGCATGGTTTAGGTTGGCCTCGTAGTCGGCAATATACGGCATCGTGCCCTCTTTGTCGTAGGGGTACAACTCCACCCACGCGTCTAACAATAAAACGTTGAACCACGGATTATCCGACGTGATCACGCGATAGTCTTTGCCCTCTTGTTGCTTGAACCAATGCTCGTGCGCGCCCAAAGCGCTTGCCTTGGCTTGCTCTAAATAGGCCTCCTCGTGGGTTAACTCATACAGCTTGACGGCCGCGCCGATCATACTGCCCGTGTTATAAGTGAATTTCCACGTGTTGATCTTGCCTTCGTTGCTGATGTTGTCCCAATACACGTTATCGGACGGGTCGCGCAACGTCTTATACGTCCACGCGTACACTTTTTGCGCGCGCTCCAACCACACCGCGTCGCCCGTGGTGTGATACAGCCGCGCGAACAGCAACGCCGCCGGCGCATTCGAACACGTATTGCGCGAGTTCTTTTTTTGCTCGCACCAATAAATGCCGCCCAATGCGTCGTCTGCCCAGCCGCTCCACACATACTGCGCCACGGCCACCGAATACGCCAAATAGTTTTGGTCGCCCAACATCTCGTAGGCGTTCAAAAATTCGCGGCTGATCCAAATGTTGTCGTCGTAGTAGGTGTCGCCGCCCGCCATGCCCGTTTCGCTTGCCCGCGTGGCGCAATAGGTGTGATAGTCTTTGCGCATGGCGCGGTAATACTCGAACCCTTCGAGCGTCTTTTTGTAAAACGGCGTTATCTGTTTTTTCAAAGCGCCGTTGAGCGTGGCAATGCGCCAATTAGACGCCACCAGCTCGGTATACGGCCAAGCAAACGCGGTATCGAGCGTGCCCGTTGCCTCCTCGTTATAGTTGGGATAGTAGTGGAAGGCGAACAGCGTGTCGTCTACCCAATATTTGTTTTTCACTTCTCGGTTTAGCTCCACGCTGATGCGCGCATACTTCTCGGCCGTTACGTTCATACCCTTATACGCATCCTTGCGGCAACCGCACAGCAACCCCGCCAACAGCAGTATCGCCATGCACAGCGCCGCGCAACGTTTTTTCATAACTCTCCTTTGTCGTGCAAGTGCTCGACGGCCATGGCAAACAGCGTGTTTGCCCAGCAAAACCATTCGCGCGTAAAGCGAGCGGGGACGTTGCAATCGAATCCCTCGTGCATAACGCCGCAGCCCGCGTCGGTGTTCAACAAAATTTCAAAGCAACGTTTTCGCTCGGTCGCGTCGGTGCTTGTGAGTAGTTGCATGATCACGCCGATGTGCCAAATATATCCCTCGGGCGTGTGCGGACTGCCAATGCCCTCGCCCGCCGTGCCGCGGTAGTAATAGGGGTTTTCCTCGCTCAGCAAAAAGCGGCGCGTGTTTTTATACACGGGGTCGTCCGCCGCGCACCAGCCGAGATAGGGCAAGCTTAATAGGCTGGGCACGTTGGCGTCGTCCATCATGTTCACGCCGCCGAGGCCGTCCACCTCGTAGGCGTACACCTTGCCGTACACGGGGTGCGTTACGGTTGCGTATTTACTCAGCCCCTCGCGAATGTCCGAAACAAGCTTCGCGGCGCGCGCCGTTTCGTGTTGCGTGCCCGTGCGCTCGGCATTGGCCAGTATCCATTCCAACACCACCACGGCGAACATGTTGGACGGAATGAGATAGCCGTAGGTGCAAACGTCGTCGCTCGGACGGTAGCCGTTCCACGTCAACCCCGTATACCCCACGGGTTTGCCCTTGCCGCCGTTTTCCAGCGAGGGAAACTGCGGGTATTTGGGGCGGCTGTGCACATACGACGATTGCGTGTCGTGGTGTTGCTCGGTGACGAACGTGTCCAAAATGCGGCCGTACGCCACGGCAAACTCTTTATCGAACACGCTGTAGTCGTTTGTCGTTCGGGCATACTTTTGCGCCAGCCACAGCGGATAGCACAGAGAATCTATTTCGTATTTTCGTTCCCATATATAAGGGCTGTCGAAGTCGGTCACGTCGTCTTTGTGCCCGTGGTTGTTGGGTTCTTTGTTAAAGGCGTTGGCGTACGGGTCCATGGCAATGTAGGCAAACTGCCGTTTTAACAAGCCGCGTATGAGCCGCGCCACGCCCTCGTCGGCGCGCGCGTGCGGCAAATACCCCATCACTTGCACCGAAGAATCGCGCAGCCACATGGCGGGAATATCGCCCGTGAGCATGAACGTGGTGCCGTCGTCTAACACCTCGGCCGCCGTGTCTAACGAAGAATAAAAACAAGTGAGATACATTTTGCGTATGCGCTCGTCGGCAATGGTATCGGCATACGCCGCCACCCGATCGCGCATGATCTTATAAGCTGATTTTTCCATAGATCGCACCTTACGTTTCGCCCCCGCGCGCCCTCCGTGAGCGCGCGGAAACGCACCGCCTATCAGTCTATATTTTCTTGTTTTTTCTTACGCGCCAACAGCGCCGCGCCCGCGCCCAACAACACGACGCCCGCGCCCGCACTGCCTACCGCGCCCATAGCCGAGCCGCACCCTTTCTTTTTGGGCTTTTCCTCGTCGGGTTGCGGTTCGGGCGTAGGCGTTCCGTCCTCGGTCACATTGAGCACCGCCGTGAGCGTGAACTTATCGAACGCACTGCGCGCCTCTACCGTTACGGTAACCGTGCCCGCCGCATCGGGCGTGAGCGTGAAGAGCCCGGCGTCGCTCAGCGCGCCGCCCGAAGAGGTAAGCGTATACGAAACGACGTAGCCGTCTTTGTTTTCCACAAACTGCGAAAAGTCGATGCTTACGGACTCGCCCTTTTTGTAGCTTTCGCCTACCGTTACGGGTTTGGCCGAAATAGACCCGCCGAACTGCGTGATATACGGCACCCAATTGCCCTCGGCAAAATCGAAACTGCCCGGATTTTTGCTGGTGGTCTTTTTGGCGCCGTCGTACTTGATATACACGTAGCGGCCGCCTTCGGGGTATTTGCTCGTGTCGGGATCGATCATAACAAAGTTTTGAATGATGTCGCCCGTTACGGTGTTCAGCATCATGTCGCCCAGCGCCCAGCCGTTGCCGTTGGCGCCGTCCGATGCGTAGTGATTGGCGATCGTACCCGTGGTGATATATGCCTTGCCGTCGGCGGGATTATACGTCATGAGCGTTTGATCGCCCCAGAAGTTGGCATTGCCGTTGCCGCCCTTGAGCGTGAGCTTGATAACGCCGCTTTGCGCGTCGAACCACCAAATAATGGCCTCGTCCGACGGCGTGCCCGCCGAAAAGCCTTTTTCGAACGCGTCTACATACGCATCGCGGAACGCTTGCGCGATCGTCGCTTTGTCGGCGGGCGTGTTGAGCTTGCTCCAGATCGCGTCTTTAGAAGGCGTTTCGCTTTGCGTTACCACGGCGTCGGACACGATATCCGCCGAGATATCGTCGGCATAGCTGCGCGTTTCGAAAAAGTTGCTCTGCTCGTTATACACCGACCCGATGGTGGCCACGGCCGACTCGTTCACCACGGTGATCACGTTGCCGCCGTCGTCGAAATCCGTTTCGGTGCGCTCGGTAAGCTTGATATAGCCGTTGCTGAACGCATAGGCATACACCTTGGCTTTGGCGGTAGACGCCACTTCGTAGGCCGCTTTTATGGGCTTGCCGATATCGGTGCCCGCCTTGTATTTCTCATACGCCGCGGGGCGGATATAATACACCGTTTTGGTTTGGGGATTCATCATGGCCGCATGCACTTTGCCGCCGTCGTCGGTGTAGGCTTGCAACAACACGCCGTTCGCGTATTCCACGAGGTCGGCCGCTTGCAACCCCTCGCCCAAAGCGATGTCGCTGTTGTAAAGCGCAACGAACGCCGCCGACAACTCCGCCTCGGTCATGTTTTCGGGCAGATTGGCTTTGGCCGACGGGCCGAGTTTACCTACGCGCAACGACGCGTCTATATTCACTTCGTTGCCTTCCGCCGTCATCTGCTTGCCCGCAACCACCTTGGCCACGTTGGCGTTTTTAGGCGCGGTGCCGTTCGCCATCATATACCCTTTAGAGAAGTTTTGGTAACGGTTGCCGTTCACTTCGAACACGTCGCCGGCGGGATCGCCCAACTGTTTGGCCGTGTCTTGCATGTTGCCGCCGTTTTCGAACACGTACATAAATTCGTCTTTTACGAGATAGACTTTTTGTTCCTCGTAGTTATACGCCAAATACGCCCATTGCGACCGATCGCCGCCCCAAGGACTTGCGACCGAATCGCCCAAACGGAAGTCCTGCGACGTCATGCCGTATTTGGTGGTCACTGCGCCGAACGGATAGCCCACGTTGAAACCGGCCGCGGCATACGCTTTATACGCATTTTCGAACAGCTCGGCAAAATCTTTACTTTCCACGCCCGCTTTGTCCAAAATGCTCTGCGGCGCGGCGCCCAAATAACCGCCGCTGCATGCGTCGGCATCCACCTCGGTGACCGCTCCGTCTTGTGCGATAGACTGCACGTTCTTTTTGGTGACGATCGTGCAGTTGGCGCCGTTTACCGACTTCATATAACCGCCCGAAAAGTTTTGGTATTCGATATAGCCGTCGCTCACTTTAACGCGCACTTTATCGCCGAGCGGCGAATTCAATTTTTGATTGCTTGTGTATGCGTCTGCAAAACGACCGCCCACAATATGCGCCTTGCCCGTTTTGCCGTTAAAGGTAATAAACGACGTGTGTCCGTCCCAATCTTTGCCGTCGTTCACTTGTTTTATATCGGCCATGGCGGCGCCTTCCCACACCTTCCAGCCCGATCGGCGGTTATCCGCCGTGATCTTGCCGTTCGATCCCTCTATGGTGGAATACAGCAAGATCTCTCCCGCCGCGTACGCGTCTGCGAGCGTTTTGTCGCCCAATGCGTCGATACTGTCGTTGATCTCTTTGATCTTGGCCGCCACCGCCGCTTTGATCTCGGCGTTCGTATAGCCGCCGGGGTTTACCGCGCTGCCCTCGAAATCCAACTCGTATTCGCCCGCACGTGCTTGCGCGCGCAACGTTTCGGCGCTGTGTTCGCGCATGATGCGATACAGCGGCGTTATGTCGTCCGCCGACGCGCGCACGTTCCCCAAAGCGGGCACGGTCACGCCCGCCGCCATGGTCAGCGCCAATGCAACGCCTACAACATTTTTCTTTTTCATGATTTTCCTCCTCACGGTTTACAAATTTTTTTGTTTTTTATTTTTTTATAGCTTTTTACTATGGGGTAACAGCTACGGCATTTTGTCGCTCAGTCTTTCACGCCGCCCAGCGCCACGCCTTGGATAAAGTATTTTTGCATGAGCACGAACAAGACGAGCACGGGGGCGGCCATCATGAGCGATATGGCCATGAGCGGCCCGAAGTTGACTTCCGTGGGCGTTTTGAAAAACTTGAACGCCATGGTCAGCAACTGATTATCGGGGCTTTGCAACACGATATTGGGCCACATAAAGTTGTTCCAACCGCTTTGGAACGTGAAGATACCCAGCGTCATCAGTCCCGGTACCACGAGCGGCAGATAGATACGAAAGAAGATCAAAAATTCGTTGGCGCCGTCTAAACGCGCGCTTTCGGCCAAGTCGTCGGGCAACGAGGCAAAAAACTGCCGCATAAAGAAGATGCCGTACACGCCGATCGCGCCGGGGAGCACCACGGCGGCCAAGCTGTCGTAAAAGCCCGCACCGTTTTGTCCCAAGATATTGTTGCCGCCCGCCAACGGAAAGCGCAACAACACAAAGAATGTGGGGATCAGTGTGATCACGCCGGGGATCATCATAGACATCAGCATAATGTTGAAGATGACTTTGTGCCCCGAAAAGCGGATCTTGGAAAACGCATAGGCGGCCAGCGATCCGAAAAACAGATTGGTGAACATGCCTATGGCCGTTACCGCCACGCTGTTTAGAAACATGCGCATAAACGGTATGGTGTCGAACACGTAGCGGTAGTGCGCGGCCGTAAAGGTTTGCGGCCACAGCGTAACGGGCAAGCGCAATATTTCCGATTCGGCGCGTACCGACGTTACGAACGACCAGTAAAAGGGCAACACCATGCTCAGCGCAATGAGCGCCATAACCAAATACAGCGCCGTTTTGCCGAGCACCGACTTAACGATGCGGCGCGTGCGGTCGCGGGCGGCTTGCCCATCGTAAACGATTGCTTGTTGCATACTCGCGCCCTCCTACTTGGTGTTGTCGCGGTCTAATCGCCGCACAACAATAGTTACCGCCATGATCATCACGAACAGCACAAACGACTGCGCCGCCGCATACCCCGCTTGCGGGCCGGCATTGGTACCGAACGAGTTTTGCCAAATAAGGTACACGGGCGTCATGGTGGAATTGGCGGGCCCGCCGCTTGTCAGCACGTATACTTGGTCGTACAGTTGGAATGCGCCTATGAGCGTCATGGTGAGAATAAAAAACATAGTGGGCGCAATGAGCGGCAGCGTCATGCGGAAAAAGATAGTGAACTTGTTGGCGCCGTCTATGCGCGCCGCCTCGTATACTTGGGCGGGCATGTTTTGTAGCGCCGCCAAAAAGATGACCATGTTGGCGCCCACGCCTTGCCACACCGTGACCAACGTGACCGAAAACAGCGCCGACGACGAATGCGACAGCCACGTGGCGGACGGCAGACCCACCGCATCGAGCATGGTGTTCAGCAGTCCGTAGCCGGGGTTCATAAGCCACAGCCATACCGTGCTGGCCGCCACCGCGCTGGTTACGCTGGGCAGATAATACAGCACCCTAAACACCTTAACGCCCTTTAGCTTGCTGTTCACGAGCGCCGCCAACAACAGCGAAAAGGCCACGTTGAGCGGCACGGCCATAACCGTGTACACCAAGATATTGCGCACGCTCGTCCAATACAGCTTGTCGTGAAACACGCGCGTGTAGTTGGCAAACTTGATAAATTCCATTTCCGAAAAGAACATATCGGTGCGGAAAAAGCTGAGATACACCGACAGCCCCAACGGCAACAGCACGAAAACGACAAAGAATATAAGCGCGGGCAACACAAAAAGATAGCCGATCAGATTGCGCCGCGTCTTAAACGACAGTAAATAGCGCGTCGATCTCATCTCAGCCTCTGCCTTGCGCTTGCCGCAACTGCGTGTTGCCGTCGTCGCGAATGGCCGCCAACGTGGTCAGCGCGTTTTGGCTGCCCTCTTGCAATTTTTGGATCTCCGAACGGCAGATGTTAGCCTCGAACTGCTCGTAGCCGGCCACCGACGGACGCATTTTATAATTATCCAAGTACGGAATGATGTCTTTCATGATGCCGTCTTGGCTGTAGTATTCGTCGCTTAACAGATCGGCGCGCGCCGTGATCGACTCGGTAGCGGTAAAGAACAAACGGTTGATCTCGTCGTCGGTCGTCCACAGCTTGATCACTTCCCAAGCTTTGGCCACGCGTTCTTCCCACGCCGCGTTGCGGTGCGCCTTGTTTTTGGGTTGCCCTATGGCCAAACCGTAACCGCCCAACATGCCGCCCGCTTGGCCGTTTAACATGCCGTTGGCGTCTTGCTCATTGGGCTTTATCACCGTGGCCGTCTTGCCCGCATAGCTGCGATCGCGGGCGGGATAAGGCAACATTTTGTAATTTTTGGCGGGATAGTTGGCTATCTTTTGCGGGAAATAAATGGAACCGTACGTCATGGCGCACAAACTGTTGCCGAACGCGTCCTCGCCGCCGTGCCCCGTGTTGCACACCTTGGCGTCATACAGCTCTTGGAAAAAGCCCAACGTGTCGTATACGCGTTTGGTTTTGGAATCGGTTTGTATCTGGCTTACGTCGGACACCAGCACGGTGTCGCCGTAGGTGGGGCTGTTGCGGTCGGTGTTAATGAGTTCGCCCGCCCCCGTAAAAACGAACGAGAAAAACTGTCCGTCTGCGCTGGTCGTATTAAGACCCGAACGGGTGATCTCGCTACCCTTTCTCACGGTCAGCTTTTTGGCGGCGTCCAACACTTTGGTCCAAGTGCCCAGATCGTTTACGTCGATCTGTTCGGAAGCCTCTTTGCCTTGGTTGTATTCGTTTACGATATCGGTGTTAATGTAAATGCCCCACGGGTCCAAATTCATGGGCAATCCGTACTGAACGGCGTTGCCCTCTTTGTCGTAGACCGTGAGTTCGTTATATGCCTCGGCCATAAACGCCGAGCTATCTATTCCGTCCCGCGCAATCAGATCGTTGAGCGGATATAATACTTGGGTATTCGACGGCGTGGCGAACCGATCCCACACGATAAGGTCGGGTTGGTTGCCTGCCATGGCCGACGTGTTGAGCGTGGTCGGCATCTGTTGCACGGCTTGGAACTTGAGCTTAACGCCTATGGTTTCCATCTCCGGCCGCGCGTTCAGATCGTCGATCCATTTTTGGAATTTGGCTTTTACTTGCGCGCCTGCGTATTCGTCGGGCGCCCATACCTTTAATACGAGCTTGCCGTCTTCGTAGGTATTTTTAGATGTCCCCCCCCCGCATGCCGTGCAACTGCACATCAGCACAGCGGCCACTACGGCGATCAGTAGCTTTCTCATATTCTCCTCCTTGCGGTTTCGGCAACATACATTGCCGTTTTACATTTTTATCATACCATGCGTTTGCGATTTTGGCAATATGTTTAATTCATTTTATATCATATCTATACTATTTACAACATTTGTATAACATATCGGCATTTTTTTGCCCAAAAACTATTGACGCGCCCGCCATTGTATGCTATAGTATGCGTATAAACCACCTAAAATAAAGGGGAAAAGATCATGTCCGGCGACAAAAACAAACCAAAGCTTTCGCTGTACTCCGAAGTTTATAACCAACTGAAACAAGATATTTTAGAGGGAAAATATCCCCCCGGCTCCATGCTGCCCACCGAATTGGAGTTGACCGAAACGTTTTACGTATCGCGTATCACCGTGCAAAAGGCCATGCAAATGCTGCGCAAAGAGGGGTATATCTCGCGCATTGCGGGGCGCGGCACGTTTGTGGAAAGGATCCCCATGCAAGCAAAACAGCGCACGATCGGGTTGGCGCTGTGCAACGTGGGCGCAAGTTTCGGGTTGCGCATTTTAACGGCGGTGGAACGCACGGCCGCCCAACACGGCTACCACGTTATTTTCAAAAATTCGTTAGACGACTCCGAAACCGAAACTAAAGCCATTCAAGACCTTGTGGCTCTCGGCGTGGACGGATTGCTCATTCAGCCCATTCACGAAGAATACTATAACAAAGCGCTCATACAGTATCACTTTGACAAATTCCCCATTGTTTTGGTAGACCGCAACTTTCCCGGTTTTTCCATTCCGGGCGTGAGCACCGACAACTTCGACGCCGCCGTAGCCGCCACCGAACACTTGTTTCAACACGGTCACGAACATATCGCCTTTATAAGCAGTCCGCAAAGCAAAACGTCTACCGTGGAAGATCGCGTAAACGGCTTTACTTCGGCGCACTTCATGGCCAATCGGCAAGTAACCGAGGCCAACTTTTTAGACGGCGTATTAAGCCCCCACCGCGGCAACGATCCCGACGTGCAAACGCAAGACGTGCAACGCATCAAAGAATATTTATCGAACAATCCGCAGATCACGGCGCTGATCGCGTCCGAATTTACCGTGGCAAAACTGCTGTTTCGCGCCTTGCGCGAACTGCATAAAAAGGTGCCCGAAGATTATTCGGTGATCATGTTTGACGAAAACGACGCCGTGGCCGGCCCCGACGTTACGCACGTGCAACAAGACCAAGACGAGATCGGCCGCATCGCCACCGAAACGTTACTCGCCAAGATCAACCAAAAGATCGTGAGCAACAAAATATACGTGCCTTTCCGTATCGTTGCCGGCGACACCGTGCGCCGCATTGCCGAGCCGCTGTCTTTACAGCGTCCGCCGTCTTACCCGCCGCACATAGAACACAAATGACCCAACGCAGAAAACGACCGATAAAAAAGCGACTTCCCTATTCGGAAGTCGCTTTTTGTTACCGTTATAAAGCGGCATGTCAGCGCACGGGATAGTTGCCCGTAAAGCACGCGTCGCAATAGCCGAAATCGTTGCGCAGGCCTATTTTTTTGAGCGCGTCTATCGAGAGATAACCAAGCGTATCGGCGCCCAATTTTTCGCGGATCTCTTCGAGCGAATATTTTACCGCCATCAATTCCTTTTTGCTGGGAATGTCGGTGCCGTAGTAGCACGGCCACAAAAAGGCGGGGCTTGCAATGCGCAAGTGCACTTCTTTGGCGCCCGCGTCTTTGAGCATTTTGATAAGGTTGGCGCTCGTGGTGCCGCGCACGATGGAGTCGTCCACCATCACGATACGCTTGCCTTCCACGTTTCTTTTCAGAACGTTGAGCTTAATAGACACCGCCATTTCGCGCTCGGCTTGCGTTTGCTTGATAAACGTGCGCCCCGTGTAGCGGTTTCTTATAAGGCCGTCGCCGAACGGAATGCCGCTCTGGTAAGCGTAGCCGTGGGCAAAATGGGTGCCGCTGTCGGGCACGCCGATCACCATGTCGGCCTCTACGGGGTGTTCGAGCGCCAACTGCTTGCCCGTTTCTATGCGCGTTTGGTACACGCTCACGCCGTCTATCACCGAGTCGGGACGGGCGAAATACACATATTCGAACACGCAAAGGCTGGGTTTTTTGCCGCAGAAATTTTTGAACGACGTAAGCTTGCCGCCTTGCTCGATGAGCACCACTTCGCCCGGCTCCACGTCGCGCACGAACTCGGCGCGCATAACGTCCAGCGCCACGCTCTCGCTGGCCAAAACGTACGAGTTATTGAGCTTGCCGATACACAGCGGGCGGAACCCTTGCGGGTCGCGTATGCCGAGCAGTTTGCGCGGCGACATCAGCACCATGGAATAGGCGCCCTCTATTTGCTCCATTACTTTGAGCACCGCCTCCTCTATGCTCTTGGTGCGGGTGCGCGCAATGGCGATAAGGTGCATGATCACTTCGGTTTCGTTGGTGGATTGGAAGATCGCGCCGCCCATTTCGAGTTCTTCGCGCAAGTTTTTGGCGTTGATGATACTGCCGTTGTGCGCCAGCGTGATACTGCCCTTGCAATAGCGGGACACGAGCGGTTGGGCGTTTTCTTTCAAGGTGTCGCCCTCTTTGGCATAGCGCACGTGCGCCACGCCGATGTTGCCCGTGAGCGGCGCGAGCACGTGTTCGTGGAACACTTCGCTCACAAGCCCCTTATCCTTTACTTGGTGCAAGTGCGCGTCGTCGTTCGTTACGATACCGCAACTCTGTTGCCCGCGGTGCTGTAAGGCAAACATGCCCGTATACAGCATGTGCGCCACGTTGTAGCCGTCGTTGTCGTAAAAGCCGAGCACTCCGCATTCTTCGTTCAGTTTCTGCATGTTTCTATATCCTTCTTGTAAATTGTATACCCTTTTATTTTTCTTCTTTTTTATCAAGAGTCATCTCGTACAGTTTCATGCTCATGGCAATGTCTTGCTCGCGGGCTTGCGCACCGTACTTGTCCACGTCGAGCACGTTTTTGTCGCCGTGACTTAAGCAAAGCGGGCCGTTTAAGCAACCGCCCTCGCACGCCATGCCCTCTATAAAGTTTTCGGGCAGTTTGCCGGCGTTCATGCGCAACATGGCCAAACGGATCTGCTCGAGACCGTTGAGCGCGAGCGGGCATATCTCTTTGGTGATGCCGTACTTTTCGCGCAACTCTTTCACTCCTTGCGAAATGCCGCCGCTCTTGGCAAACAGACGGCCGTATTTCGACGCGTTGTTAAGCGGCGACTCTTCGAGCGACGAAACGTCGATACCGCGGGCGTCCAAAAAAGCTTGCAACTCTTCAAACGAGATCACGCAGTCTACCGCGCCGCCCGTTTTTTCCAGCTTGTACTCGTATTTTTTGGAGGCGCACGGGCCGATAAACACCACCTTGCTGTCGGGCGACGTGCGCTTTATGAGTTTGGCCGCCTCCACCATGGGGCTGGGTGAACTCGATATATACGGCACCAACTTGGGGAAATGCTTTTCTATATACATCACAAAGCTGGGGCAACAACTCGTGGTCATCTTGTCGCGCTCGCCGAGTTCTTCCATTTCTTTGCCGAGCGTGATGTCGGCGCCCATGGCCGTTTCTATCACTTGGTGGAAACCGAGTTTTTTGATACCCTCTACGATCTGCTCGATCTTGGCGTATTTGAATTGGCTGACGATGGCGGGCGCGATAATGGCATACACTTTGCGTTTGCTTTTTTCGGCCTCTTTCAAGATCTCCACGCAATCGAGCACATACGATTTATCCACAATGGCGCCGAACGGGCAAGCTTGCACGCACGCGCCGCACATCACGCACTTGTCGTTGTCGATCACCGCCGTTTTATCCTCGCTTATCTTCAGCGCGTTTATCTTGCACGCTTTCACGCACGGGCGCGCCAACTCGATAATGGCGCCGTACGGGCAGCTCTTGGCGCATCGGCCGCACTCGATGCACTTTTCGGCGTCGATCTTGGCCGTGCGGTTTTCTATGGTGATCGCCCCGCGCGGGCACGATTCCATGCACTTGTGGTTGATACAGCCGCGACAAGCGGGCGTAACGAAATAGCTTTCCATGGGGCACTCGTCGCACGCCACGGGCAACGTTTCCACCACGTTGGGGTTGTTTTTATCGCCGCCCATGGCCATGCGCACGCGCTCAGATAGCACCGCGCGTTCTTTGTAGATACAGCAACGCATGTCCGACTTGGGGCCGGGCACGATCTCTTTGGGGATCTCGTACAGCGCTTGTTCGAGCGTTCCCGCATAGGCGCGCTCGATAACCGCTTTGAGCGCTTTGTATTTGAGCAATTGTACTTTGGTGTCGAATACTCTTTCTTTCATTTTATTACCTACTGTTTTGTAATCCTAATAATATTTGATGTGCACCGTTTTGTTGAGCGTTTTGAAAATGCCCAACAGCTTGACTACCGAATCGAGTTTGGTCTTGTTGTCTATGTCAAGCCCCTCGTGCGCAAGGTTCACGCCGCGCCCCACGAACAAATTGACTTCGGTGGCGTCTATCAACAAAAGGTTGGCTAATAGGCTCGCGCCGTCTTTACCCTTGAAGATCTTGATGTCGGGGTCTTTGGCGGATACATACTTTTGGGCGTAGACAAGCAACTTTTTGAGCGTGAGCACGCCCTCGCACGTGAGGTCTATGCCGTCGATATACCCGATGGGCGGCACGTCTTTGTCAAAATAATCGAAACTCGTGGTTACTTGCGTTTTGAGCTCGCGCGCCACCACTTGGCTGCTCGTGCCGCCGCACACCACGCGTTTGCCGTCGTGCGCCATAAACTCGCGCACCACCAAGCCGTCGCTTTCGGGCGACGAGGGCGGGCCGATCATCATGTTTACGGTGAGCGGCGGGCGATACTTTACCGCCAACACGGTGGTGTCGTCGCCGGGGCGCTTGCCGTACAGCTCATAGCACGCGTTGGCCATGATACTTGCCATGGTGCGGGCGCTGAGCGCGGGATCGTATTGGATCTCGGCAAACTCGCGGATCTCTTTGATATCCCAGCCGAAGTTGAGCGTTTCGCCGATGCCCGCGTGCACCACGCCGTCGCTCATGATGAGCAACACGTCGCCCTTTTGCATTTGCAAGCGACTCAAATACAGCTTTTTGCCGCCGTACTCGCGTTCAACCCGTTCGAGCGGCTCCCACTTGCCGCCCCGCAAAAACACGGCGGGCGGGTTGTCGAATTCGGCCAAATACCCGCTTCCGTCCGGTTGCACCGTGCACAGCGAAAACGTGGAATAGGCCACGCCGCGCTCGCGGCACACGGGCAGACTGCCCGCCACGGTGTCTATGCACTCTTCGAGCGGCACTTTGGCCGCCGCCATGGTGCATAAGATCTTGGCGGTAAGCGTGGACAAAATGTTGGCCTTTACGCCGCTGCCCAAGCCGTCGGCCAACACCAAGGTGGCGCCGCCGCTTTCGTCGGGGATCATCTCCACGTTGTCGCCGCACAGTTCTTCGTTTTTCTTGTTGAGCGATACGTACCCGTATTCCAAAACGTTTGTAGGCATGCGCTCTCTCCTACTTATCGTCGCGCTCTTGCGTGGCGACCGTGTCGCGCAACTTTAAGAGCGCTATTTTGGTTTCGGCGGTGGTTTCGCCGAGCAGCGAGGCGATCTCTTGCACCACGCGCATCTGCTTTTTCACCACTTCGTCGGCCGCCGCCACCGTTTCTTCTTTGATCTTGTTGATACGCGTGTTATAGTCCACGTCTTCGGTTATATCTTTCATGATACAAAAAAGCATGTCTTGGTTGCGTACTTTTCGTATGGTGGCCTCCACCCATTTGCCCGTGTGCTCGAGCTGCACCTTTTTGGCGGTGAAAAACTCGTTATCGTACAGCGCCGCATAGAAATCGGCGGGGTTGGTGTATTTATCGAGCGTTTCACCCTTTAACATGGTTTTCACGCCGCCCAACAGTTGCGCCGCCCGCTCGTTGATCTCGGTGATCACAAGGTCTTTATCGAGCGCGAATATGCCGTTGGGGCTGTTTTGAATGATGTCGTAAGAAAGCCCCTCGGCGCGCTCGCGCATATGCGGCACGCACATGCTGATCTCCGCCATGCCGTTGTACACCGCGATCGCCTTTTCCCGACAAGTGTCGTAGCCGCATGCGCCGCAGTTGAGCTCGTCTTCGGGCGTAAGCTTGCCCGTGGCCGCCAAGATCTTGCGGATCTCCTCTTCGCTCGGCGTTTTGCGGCTGTCGGCCAACTTTTTGTATTGGCAGCATAGATCGGTGTTGCTTACGGGCGGCAACGCCGTTTGCCCCGTTTTGGCATACGACCGCACCGTTTCGGTGGCTTTTATAAATCCGCCTTTTTCTTTGTGCAGCGTGCACGGTCCGTTGATACACGAAAATTCGCACGCGTGCATTTCTATGAACATGCCCGACAGCGTGTCGATGTTGCCGAGCACGTCTTTGGCGCGCGCCAACCCGTCCACGCTGATATACTCGTAGTTTTTATGGAACACGTCGAACGACTTGATGATGCCGCGGTTGATGGGATAATATCGCGCCGCGTTCTTTTGCGCCGCCGCGCCGTCCGCCGTGGATGCACCGTCCGCCATGGCCGCGGGATCGATGCCCGCCTCGGCAAACATGGCGTTTATCTCCTCGAACGTGAGCACCGCGTCAATGAGGCCGCTCTCGTCGGCCTCGCGCTTTTTGGCGATACACGGCCCCACGAACACCAATTTGCCGTCGGGGAATTGCGCGCGCAACAGCTTGGCGTGCGCCACCATGGGGCTAACCACGGGCGCCAAATAGGGCAACGCTTCGGGATAATACAGCCGAATGAGCCGCACGATAGACGGACACGCCGAGGCGATGAGATTGCGGTAGCGGCCGCTTTCCAATAGATCGTGGTAGCGCGCCGATACTTCGCGCGCGCCGTCCGCCGTTTCGAATGCGTCGGCAAAGCCGAGTTTTATAAGCGCTTGCCGAAAGGCCGCAAAATCGGGCGAAAAGCTGGCCACGAACGCGGGCGCCACCGATACGATCACCGGCTTTTTGCCGCCCAGCAGTTTTTTGACCGCCGCAATATCGTTCACCACTTGTTTGGCGTTAAAACTGCACGCGCCCGTGCAGTGCCCGCACAACACGCATAAGTCGTCGCGTATGCGCGCGCGGTCGCCGATCACCGTAATGGCTTTTACGGGACATTCCCGCAAACATTTATAACAGTTCTTGCAGTTTGCCTGCTTGAAATTCAAATATTCACGCATGGGGTTTCCTCCGCAACCTATGGCCGCTCTGCGCGGTAAGCCGCCGTTACACGCCCTTGCCGAGCACTTTTTCGGCAAAAATACTTTCCACCGTTTCGGGCGTCACGTTGTCCCAAAACTCGCCGTCGCCCGTAACCGTTACGCCCGTGCCGCATTTGCCGAGGCAAAAGCTGGCCGCCAGATTTACTTTGCCCTCAAGACCGTTGTCGGCCACCAATTGTTTGAGCTTTTCGATCACTTCGTAGCTGCCCCGCAAATGGCAAGACGACCCGATACACACCTTGATATCCATAGTTTTTTTGCCCTCCTTACTGTTTCGAAAACGACAAACCGTCCGTTTTTTGTTTGAAAGCCAAAGCCGAGGCCGCCGAAATTATGTAAACGGTTACGACATTTTTCTACACTATGATTATACCACACAACCGCGCGCAACGCAAGTGGCTACGCCATAAAAAACACTGCCTTATCTTTACAAAGGCAACGGCAACGCCGCGCGACCCGATACATGCGCCCGTCTATGTATATTCCCCGCGGCGAACGGGGAAAACTAACACAGCAAAACAAATTAAAAAGGAGAAGAAACCGTGAAAGACATCAAATGCGGATTGAAAGAATGTAAGTTCAACAAAGGCTACTGCTGCTGCGCCAAAGATATCGACGTGAGCGAGCGCACCGACTGCCTTACCTACCGTCCCGACGAAAAAAAGCGCACCTCGCTGTTCGAGGCCGCCGACGACTTCATCCCCGCCAACTACAGCGTGGATACCGCCGTGCGTTGCAACGCCAAATGCATCTTTAACAAAGACAACCGCTGCATCAGCAACGGTATCACCGTGATGGGCGAAGGCAGCGGCGAAGTGGTCTGCCTCACCTATATCAAAAACTGAACGATACACCGAAAAACAATAACCCCAACAAAAAACGTCCGCGACAGCCGCGGGCGTTTTTTAATCTTCCAAGCCCGCCAAATAATCGAGCGTTACGTCGAAATAGCGAGCAAGCGCCACCAACTTAGACAGCGTGGGTTCGCGTTGGGTCAATTCCCACAAACTGACGGCCGACTGTCCGGCCTTGATCTCTTTGGCCAATTTTACTTGCGAAATGCCTTGCTCGACACGCAAATTTCGCAACCGGTCTCCGAATTTTTGCATATTTCGGTTATACCGCATTTGCGAAGAAAAAACACAACTTCCCATTATTATGGGAAAAATAATAAAAAGACGGCGTAAGCCGTCTTTTTATTACGATCGATTTGCATACGCCGCCATGGGCATGTGCCATTGTGTATGCCCCGTAAAATGCGAAACGGCCGATTGAACCAACCGACCGTCCCGCTATATGATAAGGGGGAAAATGATGAGCATTTGTATGCAACCAATGTTTTTGTCGGTATTGCTACCCAAGCGACCTCTGCCGCAACCTTGATTACACTACCATTATATACGCTTTCTTATATTTCGTCAAGCGATTTTACACACTTTTTTCAAAAAATTTTCGAAAATTTTATAAAGCGTATATTTTACTCGTACTCCACCACGTCTACCCATTCGGACAGCATGGCTTTTTCTTCGGGCTTGCCTTTCACCGATTGGCTGGCGGCCACGATGGGCAACCACTTAAGAACGTATTGCTTGGCGGTGTCGCTCTTTTCGCAGAACAGTTTGAGGTATTTTTCGGCCAAGTCCTTTTTATCCGACAAACAGAACAGCAGATAGGTGCGCGCGGCGTCGGCGCTGGCGTTGCCTTGGGTGGCGTGCGCCCAGTCGATGATAGACGCGTTGCCGTTTTTATCCACGATCACGTTAGACGGGTTGTAGTCGCCGTGGCACAGCTTGGTGTGCTTGGGCATGCTCTCCAGCCGCACGTTCAACTCGTAACGCACGGTGGCCGAGTAGTCGGTTTCGCCGATCTTGCGCATCATTTTGTCTTTGAGCTTGTTGAGAAGCGGCACCTTTTTCTCGTGCATCTTCAGTTGCAGATCCACAAACGTCTGCAGCCATTTATCGACATGGGCGGCGTCCTCTTCCATGAGTTGGGCGATGGTCTTGCCCTCCACATGCTCCATCACGATCGCCCAGCGCCCGTCTTCCAAGCGCGTTACGTCGAAGATCTTGGGTATTTGCAGTCCCGACTCTTCCACGCGCGCTTGGTTGAGCGCCTCGTTGAGCACGTCGGACTTTTTCTTATCGGCGGAAAATACTTTGATCACTCTGTCGCCGTCGCGGTAAATGATCTTATCCGCTCTTTTGGCCATTACGTTTTCCAATTTCATCTTCTATTCCTCCTATCGGTCACTTGCTTTTTTTGTTGCTTTTGCCGTAGTAAGCGTTGAGATACATTTCTTTTATCTCGCTCATCAACGGATAACGGGGATTGGCGCCGGTGCATTGGTCGTCGAACGCTTGTTCCACCATTTCGTCCAAATTGTCGAGGAAGGTCTTTTCTTCCACGCCGTAGTCGGCAATGGTCTTTTTGATACCCACTTTGGCCTTGAGGTCTTCCACGGCGGCAATGAGGTTTTCCAACTTCTCGTTGTCGTTCTTACCGCCCAAGCCGAGGAAGTCGGCGATCTCGGCGTATCTGCGCAAGGTGTGCGGGTACGCATACTGCGAGAACGTGCCCATCTTTTTGGGGCATTCTGCGGCGTTGAAACGCATAACGTCGGTAATGAGCAGCGCATTGGCAATGCCGTGCGGCAAGTGGTGGAACGCACCTAACTTATGCGCCATGGAGTGGCAAACACCCAAGAACGCGTTGGCAAACGCAATGCCCGCCATGGTGGACGCATCCGCCATTTTCTCGCGCGCCTCGGCGTCGGTGGCGCCGTTATCGTACGCGCGCGGCAAGTATTCGAATATGAGTTTGAGCGCCACAAGCGCTTGGCCGTCGGTATACGGCGTGGCAAGCATGGCGGCATACGCTTCGAGCGCATGCGTCATGGCGTCGATGCCCGACGCGCTCGTCAAGCCTTTGGGCATGTTCATCATAAGGTCGGCGTCGATGATGGCCATGTTCGGCAACAGTTCGTAGTCGGCGAGCGGGTATTTGATGCCCGTGCTCTCGTCGGTGATAACGGCAAACGGCGTTACCTCGCTGCCCGTGCCCGCCGACGTGGGAACGGCGATAAAGTAGGCTTTTTCGCCCATTTTGGGGAAGGTGTACACGCGCTTGCGAATGTCCACAAAGCGCATGGCCATGTCCATGAAGTCGGCTTCGGGGTGTTCGTACAGCACCCACATGATCTTGCCCGCGTCCATGGCCGAGCCGCCGCCGAGCGCGATGATGCAGTCGGGGCCGAAGGCGCGCATGGCCTCGGCGCCTTCGCGCGCGCAACCCAACGTGGGATCGGGCAACACGTTGAAGAACGTGGTGTGGGCAATGCCCATTTCGTCCAACTTATCGGTAATGCCCTTGGTGTAGCCGTTTTTGAACAAGAACTCGTCGGTCACGATAAAGCAACGTTTTTTGCCCATCACGTTTTTCAACTCGTCGAGCGCCACGGGCAGACAGCCCTTTTTATGATATACTTTGCCGGGAAGACGAAGCCACAGCATATTTTCTCTCCTTTCCGCTACGGTCTTTATATTGAGAAGATGTTTCACACCCACGTTTTCGGACACCGAGTTGCCGCCCCACGAGCCGCAACCCAACGTGAGCGAGGGCGCCAACTTAAAGTTGTAAAGGTCGCCGATACCGCCGTGGCTGGAGGGGGTGTTCACCAAAATACGGCAAGTTTTCATGCGCGCCGCAAACGACGCGATCTTTTCTTTTTCGGAATGTTCGTTTACATACAACGAGGACGTGTGTCCGTAGCCGCCGTCGGCCACCAGCTGTTCGGCCTTGTCGAGCGCGTCGGCAAAGTCTTTGGCGCGGTACATGGCCAAAACGGGGCTGAGTTTTTCATGCGCAAATTCCTCTTCGAGCGACACGCTGGTCACTTCGCCGATCAAAATTTTGGCGTCTTCGGGCACGGTAACGCCCGCCAATTGCGCAATGGTATGCGCCTTCTGCCCCACGATCTTGGCGTTGAGCGCGCCGTTAATCAAAATGGTTTTGCGCACCTTTTCGCATTCTTCGGCGTTCAAGATATAGCAACCGCGTTCCTTAAATTCCTTTTTGGCGGCGTTATACACTTTATCAAGCACGATCACCGACTGTTCGGACGCGCAGATCATGCCGTTATCGAACGTTTTGCTGTGAATGATGGAGTTGACGGCCACTTGCACGTTGGCGGTGTCGTCGATAATGGCGGGGGTGTTGCCCGCGCCCACGCCCACGGCGGGCTTGCCCGACGAATAGGCCGCTTTCACCATGCCCGGTCCGCCCGTGGCCAATATGATGTCGGCGCTCTTCATAAGCGTGTTGGTCATGTCGAGGCTGGGAACGTCTACCCACGAGATGATGCCCGCGGGCGCGCCCGCTTTTTCTGCCGCCTCGAGCACCACTTTGGCCGCCTCGATCGTGCAGTTTTTGGCGCGAGGGTGCGGGCTGATAATGATGCCGTTGCGCGTTTTAAGACACAAAAGCGCTTTAAAGATAGCCGTGCTGGTGGGGTTCGTAGTGGGAATGACCGCAGCCACCACGCCGATGGGTTCGGCCACTTTCTTTATGCCGTAGGCATGGTCTTCTTCTATCACGCCGCACGTTTTGGTGTTTTTATACGCGTTGTAAATGTATTCCGCCGCGTAGTGGTTTTTGATCACTTTGTCTTCCACCACGCCCATGCCCGTTTCTTCCACCGCCATTTTGGCCAGCGGAATGCGCATTTTGTTGGCCGCCGACGCCGCCGCCAAAAAGATCTTATCCACTTGCTCTTGCGAGTACGTGGCAAACTCTTTTTGCGCCGCGCGCACTTCTTCGATACGTTTTAACAACGCTTCCACGCCGTCTACGATATCCGTTTTTTCCATGGTTCTATCTCCTTATAAAATGATATACAGATGTAACAAAAGGTTATTCTTCGCTACGCAAGCGGTCTTCCAGCTTTTTGCTCAACACAGCGAGCGACGCGGCCAGATCTTCGTATTTCACCGCGATGTCTTCGGGCAGATCGAGGTGCGTGGGGGCAAAGTTCCACACGGCGCGAATGCCGCTTTGCGCCATGGCGTCGGCCACCGCTTGCGCCGCCTCTTTGGGCACGGTGATGATGCCCACTTGCACGTTGAGCCGCCGCACCGTGCTACATAGCGATTCGAAGGGCAACACGGCAATGCCGTTTATCTTCTTGCCCACCGTTTGGGGGGACACGTCGAACGCCGCCACAATGTTCAGCCCGTACGTTTTGAATCCCTCGTATTTCAATAGCGTACTGCCCAAACTGCCCACGCCGCACAGCACGGCGTCGTGCGTGTTGCGCAGTCCCAAAAAGTTTTCGATACTTTCGATGAGATCCAACACGTTGAAACCGAGTTTGGGTTTGCCCGCCTCGCTCGAAACGAGCGCAAGGTCTTTGCGCACTTGCACGGGATTGAGCCGCAAGCCTTCGGCGATCACCGTGCTCGACACGTTCTCATCGCCTGCTTTTACTTTGTCTCGCAAAAACCGAAGATATACCGGCAATCGCGAGATCGTCGCTTTCGACGCCACAACGCCATCCCGCACTTCGATCATACCGCACACCTTTTGACTGAACTCGATAGTAATGCGTCGTTTTTTATCGATACATTATTATCGATTTAAGTATACACGACGGGGAAAAATTTGTCAACGATTTTATCGGCCTTGCCGCAAAAAAAGCGGTCGACGGTCGCCGCTTTTTTGTTGCTCCGCTTTTCTCTTACAAAATATCTTCTTGGCTGTTCACGGGTTTGGCGCCGTCGGGACGGGGCACGGGCAGATATTCGCCGCTTGCGTGCAGTTCGCGCGCTTTCACGTTATCGGACAGCATGGTCTCGAGCTTGGCAAACACGGCGGCGCGAATGGCGGGATCGAGCACGGGCGTGGCGATCTCCACGCGCTTGTCGGTGTTACGCGTCATGAGGTCGGCCGACGATATGAATATGTCTTGCCCGTCGGGGCCGAACGCGTACACGCGCGAATGTTCCAAAAACCGCCCCACAATGCTGATCACGCGAATGTTGTCCGTTTTGCCCTCTATTCCGGGGCGCAAACAACAAATGCCGCGCACGATAAGGTGCACTTTTACGCCCGCTTGTCCCGCCTTTATCAAACGGCGGATCATATCGAGGTCGGTCAAGCTGTTCATTTTGGCGGTGATGGCGGCCGACTCGCCGCGCTTGGCCTTTTCGGTTTCGCGGTCTATATACGCCAAAAGTCCGCTCTTGAGAGAGTGGGGCGCAATGAGCAGTTTTTCGTAGTCTTGCTCGATATTGCCGATAGCCAGATTGCGGAAAAAGGCGGCGCCGTCCCGCCCGATCTGCTCGTTGGCCGTGATGATGTTGAGATCGGTGTATAGGCGGCTGGTGGATTCGTTGTAGTTGCCCGTGCCCAAATGCGTGATATACCGCGCCTCGCCGCCGCGGTTTAACACAATGCTCACGATCTTGGAATGCACTTTATAGTTGCCCACGCCGTAAAAAATGGTGCAACCCGCCTCTTTGAGCACGTGCGCGTAATACAAATTGTTTTCTTCGTCGAACCGCGCGCACAGCTCGATCACCACCGTTACTTCTATGCCGTTTTCGCTGGCGCGCTTTAACGCCTCCACAATGCGCGACCGATCGTCTAACCGATAAATGGTTATTTTGATACTGGCCACCTCTTTGCTCTCGGCGCACTCTTCGAGCAAACGCACCAACGCGGAAAAGCTGTCGTACGGGTAAGACAAAAACACGTCGCCGCGCATCACGCGCGCGATCATGCTGCCGTCGCCGCCGCCGCTCCCCTTGGGGCGAAAGGGCGCATATTTGCGCGCGGCCGCCTCGTCGTCCGGTAGCATATCGCCGATTTTGCCGAGATATTTGGCGTCTAACGGATAGTCGAGCGCAAAACACTGCTTATCTTTTATATGCAGATTGCGGCACAGAAACGCAACGCACTCGTCGTCGGCGCCATCCGTTTCCAACCGCACCGCGTCGAACGACGCGCGCATTTCTATCTTTTCTTTGAGATACTTGGCAAAGTCGTAGTCGTACTCGCTGTCGCAATCGGCCTCGTCCGTTTCGAAGTCGGCGTTGCGCGTAACGCGCGCCATGGCGCTGCCCAAACATTTATACCCCGCAAAAGCCATCGCGCCCAACTCTTTCACCATGTCTTCCAGCGTGATAAACGTTGTTTTTTTGCCCGAAAACACATACACGGGCTTTACCTTGGCGGGCAACGGCATCACGCCGATCATCTCGCGGCCGCCCTTTTCCAACCGCAGAATGAGATACACGTGCGCGTTTTCAAACCGCATGAGCGGGTGCTTGGCGTCTAACACCATGGGCGAAAGAAAGGGCAACACCGACGCCGTGAAATACTTTTTGAGTTCGGCGCGCTGTTTGTCGTTCAAGTTGCCGCGCACTTGTTTTATGCCGCTTTCTTTGAGATCTTTTTTGAGCAGTTCGTAGATCTTGCCCGCCGTGCGGCACAGCTTTTTGGTGTGGGCGAAAATGCCGCTTAATTGTTCGCTTGCCGTCAGCTTGGTCTTATTCTCCCGCGTTTTGGGCGACACCGCGTTCTGGTTGTATAAGCTGCCCACCCGCACCATATAGAATTCGTCCAGATTGCTGCAAAATATGGAAAAGAATTTGGCGCGCTCCAATACGGGCACGCTCTTGTCCGCCGCTTGGTCGAGCACCCGCTTGTTGAACAACAGCCAACTGTACTCGCGATTTATATATTCGTCTTTTATGAACACGCACTTCCTCCCGTTTTTTCGTGGCAACGTATCATAGTATATGCAGTTGCGCGTAAAAATGCGCTTTAGTTCTCGTCCCCGAACGAAACGCCGATACGTCGCCCCGCTTCTATCATGGGGTGATCGAGCGGCACCCACTTCGTTTTGCCCGCGATGTCCGCGATCTTGTTGTGCGTGATCTTTTCGCCGCGAATGGCCACGGTGGTGCCGAACAAACCCTCTTTGCACAAATACCCCGCGTATGCGCCCACCTCGGTGGAAAGCGCGCGATCGAGCGCCGACGGATTGCCGCCGCGTTGCAAGTGTCCCGGCACCACCACGCGCGTTTCCACGCCCGCGCGCGCGTTGATGTCGCGCGCCAATCGGTTGGTGGCGGTCACGTCGCCCGTTTGGGCGCGCAAGGCCGCCCGCTCCTTTTTCTTAAGCCCCGCCTCGCTCGTTTGCACGGCGCCCTCGGCAATGGCAATGATGCTGAACGCCTTGCCCGCCTCGGCGCGCTCGCGCACCTTTTTACACACAACGTCGGTATCGAAGGGGATTTCGGGCAACAGAATGATGTCGGCGCCGCCCGCCAACCCCGCGTACAGCGTAAGCCACCCCACCTTGTTGCCCATGATCTCCACCAGCATGGTGCGGCCGTGGCTGGCGGCGGTGGTGTGCACGCGGTCGATGCACTCGGTGGCCACGTCCACCGCCGAATAAAACCCGAACGTTACGTCGGTGCCGAAAATATCGTTGTCTATGGTTTTAGGGAGTCCTATCACGTTAAGTCCCTCGGCGCACAACAGCCCCGCCGACTTGTGCGTGCCCGCGCCGCCCAAACACACCAAGCAGTCAAGCCCCATTTTTTTATAGTTTTTTTTCATTTTTTCGATCTTGGTGGAGTTGTTCTCCTCCACCGTCATCTTCTTAAAGGGCTGGCGGCTTGTGCCCAAAATGGTGCCGCCCACGTTGAGTATGCCCGAAAAATCTTCGGGGCGCATTTTTTTGTATTCGCCCGCGATAAGACCGCCGTAACCGTCGGCAATGCCGTAGATCTCGGCGTCTTTCACGTTTTGGTACACGTATTTGGCAAACCCGCGGATCACCGCGTTGAGCGCGGGGCAATCCCCGCCCGACGTTAATATGCCTATCTTCATTTTTTCCTTATCTCCCGTGGTTTTGTTTTATTGCCGCGTTTTTATTCGATCGCCGCCAAACGGCAGATCTCTTTTTCCAACACCAACTGTCCCGCGTCCCCCTTTTCGATCTCGTACTTTAAGCGCACTTTGCCGCGGTCTGTTTTGGCGTCCGCGCCGATTCGGCGCGCGTAGTAGCGCACGTACGACGAAAAGTCTTGCATGTCGTTGCCCACTTCGAGCGAAAACAGTATGTGAAAAAAGGTATTGCAGTAAAAATCGCGGTTCATTTCGGCAATAAACTTCTCTCCTATGATTTGCTCCGTTTCGTTGCGATATGCAATGGGATGATCAAATGTGATATTTTCGCCCACGCGAATGGCCAAAAAGTCTACGGTGCGCATCCAATCCATAAACAGCAAGACGGTGCCGTCCAATCCCGCTTGCGGGGTTTTGCGTTGCGCGCGCGTTTTGGCGTGCGCCAGATCGGCAAACGACGAATACCCCAAAATGTATTTTACCAGCGCTTGGCTATACGGCTTGATGTTCACCGAAATGCCCGCTTTTTCTTCCACCAACCGCGAAAACAGTTCGTTGATAAGGCCGAGCAACATGTTTTCCACCGCTTGTATTTGCCCCGCGTGCGACGAATCCAAACAGCGGTGAAACAGCATATTGAGTTGGCGGTCTATGTTTTTGAGATTTTCGTTGATACTGCCCATCAGTTCGCTCACGAAATCGTCGATCAACATAAACCGCTTGTTTTTGTAAATGATCTTGTGTTCTATCTCCGACCAAAAACTGTTTACCAGCGATTTGATCTGCAATTCGAAATTGTATTTCTCGCCGCTCAGCACCACAAACCCGTCGATACGGTAAATGGCCAAGCCGTTTTTTTGCCGTTCGGGTTGGGGCGCGCTCAGCTTGAGCCGCAAATGCTTTTTGCCTTCGGGATAGTAGTAGCCGTCTTCGGCTTGCCAACAAAACACCGCTTTGAGTTTTTCGTACAATATCGCCTCGTCGTCCAAAAAGCGGCACTCCATGCGCAGCCCCGCAATGTCCGAACACGCGGCCACCACGTTTTCGGCCGAGTGCTCTTTATATAAATTGTTTCGAATGATCTTCTCTTTGAGCGACGGCCCCGTCTTCACGCGGTAGGTAACGCCTACCAAAGCGTCTTCGCCCTCGAAAGCCTTTTCCAAAAACGCCGCGATCTTTACGGCGCTTTTGGTGTAGCTTTCGCGCTTTTGCTCCAATACGGTGCTTGCCGTATCGATATAATCGAATATATCCAACCGTTGTTCGCTCATGCCATTTTCCTCGTTTTTCTCTACTTAAAACGGGCGCGCGCCACCGCGGTGTGCCACCCGAACAACATTTCTTCGCGTTGCTCCGCCGTTATGCGCGGCGAGAACACGGTGTCTATAAAGGCGCCCGTTTGCAACATGGCGGCCGTGGCGCCGCCGCGCACGTGCGCCGCCAGCATGGCCACGCCCAAAGCGGTGGTTTCCACAATGCGCGGCCGCACGATCTCCGCGCCCGTGATATCGGCGCAAAACTGCATCAAAAAGTTGTTGGCCGCCGCGCCGCCGTCCGCCGCCAAGCGTCCGAACAACAACCCCGTGTCTTTCTCCATAGCGTGCAACACATCGAAACACTGGTAAGCGATGGATTCGAGCGTGGCGCGCACAACGTGTTCGCGCTTGGTGCCGCGCGTGATGCCGCAGATCGTGCCGCGCGCGTCCGAATCCCAATAGGGCGCGCCCAGCCCCACGAACGCGGGCACCACAAACACGCCGCCGCAATCCTCCACCGCCGTGGCCGCCGCCTCGCTCTCGGCCGACGTTTTAATCAGTTGCAAGCCGTCGCGCAGCCATTGCACTGCCGCACCGCCCGTAAACACGCTGCCCTCGGCGGCATAGCACGGTTGACCGTCGGCGTCTACCGCCAACGTGGTGATAAGTCCGCGCCGCGAGTGTATGCTCTCGTTGCCCGTGTTGCACAGCAAAAAGCAACCCGTGCCGAACGTGCATTTCACCGCCCCGCGCGAAAAACAGCGTTGCCCGAATAGCGCCGCTTGCTGATCGCCCGCCACGGCGCACACGGGGATCTCCCGCCCCAACAGCCGCTCGTCCGCGTTGCCGAACAAGTGCCCCGACGGGTGCACCGCGGGCAACACCTCGCGCGGTATGCCGAACATTTGCAATAGGTCGTCGTCCCACGCGCGCTTGTGTATATTATACAGCATGGTGCGCGACGCGTTGGTGTGGTCGGTGGCGAATATGCGCCCGCCCGACAGCCGAAACAGCAAAAACGCGTCTACGGTGCCTAAGCACAAACGCTTGTTTTGCGCCGCCTCGCGCACGGCGGGCACTTCTTCGAGCAGCCACTGCATTTTGGTGGCCGAAAAATAGGCGTCGGGCATCAGCCCCGTTTTTTCGTAAATGAGCGGCGCGCACCCCGCGTCGACAAGTTCTTCGCATGCGCTCGCCGTGCGGCGGCACTGCCACACCACGGCGTTATACAGCGGCGCGCCCGTGCGGCTGTCCCATGCTATCACCGTTTCGCGTTGGTTGGTGATGCCCACGGCCTCGATGTCGGCGGGGTCTATCTTGCCCGCCACCGCTTGCGCCGCCACCTCGTATACCGACCGCACGATCTCTTCGGGGTCGTGTTCCACCCAACCGGGGCGCGGATAGATCTGCGCGAATTCGCGTTGCGCGCACGACACCGCGTTGCCGCACTCGTCAAAAACCATGGCTCGCGTGCTTGTGGTGCCTTGATCGAGCGCCAGCACATATTTTCCCTTTTGCGTTTTCATACGCAATCAGTATAACACGTTTTTATCCGTTTTTCAAGCTATTCGCCTTTTTTTTCTTGCCGTGGCAAGGCGCATGCTTTTTTAACGTCACTTCGCGCATGCCGCGTTCGAAGACCTCTCCGCTTCGGTCGAGGTGACCGGTTCGGGGGCACGTTTTCGGTGACGGAATCGGGGGGGGGATTATGCTTGCGGTGCGGAATCGGGTGTCACGCTTTCGGTGACGGGTTCGGGTGTCACGTTTTCTTCCACGTCGCTCCGCGCGGCGGCCGAGGAGTCTTGCACGGTCATGTCGCCCCGCGCGTCGGCCGAGGGGTCTGCTTGCGCCGAAACAACGGGCGAACTTTGCGCAAGCGGCAACCCGCTTTCCTTTTTGAACAGCAGTTTGAGAAAGATGGGCGTGATGAGCGAGGAGATCACCACCAACAAAATGACGGGCGCCACGTAGATTTCGTCAAGCAGTCCGGCGGCAATGCCCTTTTGCGCCACGATGAGCGCCACCTCGCCGCGCGCCATCATACCCACGCCCACTTGCAACGATTCGCGCCACGAAAAGCGGCATGCTTTGGCGGCCGCGCCGCAACCCAATATTTTGCCGCCCAAACCCGCCAGCACGAACAGCACGCAAAACAACAGTATCTGCACTTGAAACCCCGAAAAATCGGTCTTTATGCCTATGTTGGCAAAGAACACGGGCGCAAAGATCATGTAAGAATTCACGTCCACTTTGCGTTCTATGTACCCCGTTTCTTTGGTGTTGGATAAAAGGATACCCGCCAAATACGCGCCCGTTATGTCGGCAATACCGAAAAAGTGTTCGGCGGCATAGGCGTATACAAAGCACACCACCAAGCTGAAAATGGGCACGCGGCGGCGGTGCGGGTATTTCTTTTCCAACCAGCGGAACAGAAAATTGAGGCCGATGCCCACGCCGATACCCACCACGAAAAACAACGCGGTTTTCACGAGCACCATATACGGCTTGCCTTGCGAGGGGTCTTTCATGCCGATCACGAAGGTGAGCACGATGATACCGATCACGTCGTCGATAATGGCGGCCGAGAGGATGACGGTGCCCGTTTTGCCCTTGAGCTTGCCGAGCTCGCGCAACGTTTCCACCGTGATGGACACGCTGGTGGCCGTGATGATCACGCCGATAAACACGCACTTTAAGACGTTGTCGGTGCCGTGCACGCCGAAAAAGGGCACCGCTATGCCAAAGCCGAGCGCCAACGGCACCGCCACGCCCAAAAGCGCCACAAAACTTGCCTTCAGTCCCGAATGCTTTAATTCTTTGAGGTCGGTCTCCAGCCCCGCCCCGAACATGATAAGGATAACGCCCAGCTCGGCCAAAAAGGTGAGAAATTGCGTGGAGCGCACGGGCACGAATCGCCCGCCCGTGAGCGGCCCCCAAATGGCGGGCCCCACCAAAATGCCCGCCACGAGCGCGCCCACCACTTGCGGCAGACCCACTTTTTTCATGACGAGACCGAGTATTTTCGTGGCGAACAAGATGATTGCCAGATCCAATAAAAACCGATAATCCATACGTATGCGCGACCTTTGCTTTGTTTTTATCCGCGCGCCGCATTGCGAGCGGCGGAAAATATCTTTTTTCTTACCGTACAAAATTATAGTGCGCCGCCTCTTTTTTGTCAAGCATTGACCGCCCGCGTTTTTCGTGCTATACTGTATGGCATGGAAACCAACCGAAACGACACATTTGCAGACGCCTTACCCAAAGACTTTTTGCGCCGCATGCAATCGCTGCTCGACGATAGCGATTTGGCCGACTATCTTCGCGCGCTCGAAGAGCCGCCCAAACGCATGGCGCGCAAAAACCCCTTAAAACCAGCGCCCGACGAATTGATCGCCGCCGAAACGGGCGGATACCCGCTGTTATCCGAAAACGCCAAACCGAGCGCGGGCGCGTTGCACGCGGCGGGCGCCTACTATGTGCAAGAACCCGCCGCCGCCGCGGTGGCCCGACTGTTGCCGCCCTTACTGCCGCCCCATGCGGTCGTGCTCGATATGTGCGCCGCCCCCGGCGGCAAGGTGACGGCCGCGGCCGCCGCCCGCCCCGACTGCGTTTTTTTGGCCAACGAGATCGTGTTTTCGCGCGCCAAAATACTTTTATCCAACGTAGAGCGCATGGGGCTGCGCAACGTGACGGTCACGTCGTTGCGCCCCGACGCGGTGGCCGCCCACGGCACGAATTTGTTCGACGCGGTGATCGCCGACGTACCGTGTTCGGGCGAGGGCATGCTGCGCAAAACGCGCTTTCACGAAAGCGACCTAAGCGACGAAAGCGTGGCCGCTTGCGCCGAGCGCGCCGCCAAGATCTTGGATATGTGCCACCTTTGCTTGCGCGAGGGCGGACTGCTTTTGTTTTCCACGTGCACGTTCAACCGCATCGAAAACGAGCAACAAGTGCGGCGACTCATTCGCAACAAAGGATACGTCCCCGTTGCCGTGCCAAAACCCCCGCATGCCCGCCAAAGCCGAGATCTGCCCCAAGCGATCAAATTTTTTCCGCAAGACGGCGGCGGCGAAGGGCACTTTGCGTGCGTGTTGCAAAAAACGCAGTCGGAAGCGCCCGCGCCCCAACGCCGCGCGTCGCTCGGCAAAGACAAGCACGGCGGCGCACTGCTACGGGCGGCCGTCGACGAATGCGCCCGTATCTCCGCCGAACAATTCGACCCCAAACAACTTCTGCTTTGCAACGACGGGTGCGAACTGTTGCCGCCCGACTATCCGTTTGCCGCCTTTCCCGCCTTGCGTCGCGGCATGCGACTATGCGATTTTGCGGGCAACCGCGCGGTGCCCCATCACCACTTTGCCACCGCCGCCCGCGCCGACCTATTGTTGCACGCGCCCGATTTTGCGCCGAACGCGCCCGAAATTGCCGCCTACCTTTCGGGCAACGAGTTTGCTTGCTGCCAAAAAAGCGGCTTTCGCGTGGTGAAAGTCGCCTCTTTGCCGTTGGGTCTTATCAAAATATCGGACGGAACGGCCAAAAACCGATACCCCAAAGGGTTGCGTTTATAAATCGAAATACCCGTGATAAGCCGCGTGCGCCTCGCTTTTGGGCGGTAACGCGGTCGCTATCGAACACCGTTCGGCGCGCATGGCGCCGTGCGGCGTTTTTTGTTCGAGCGGCACACGCACGCACCCTTCGTTGCGCAACAAACTGACGGGCACGGCGGGTCTATGTTTGGGCGCGGGCTTTTGGCACGCCAAACGGTTTTGCGGCGCAAAGCCGCGCAACTTGTGCAAACTGCGGTAAGAAAACCCCGACACGTGCAAATACCGCGCAAACGGCGGCTGTTTTTCGCTCGAACGAATACGCGCCTCGCCCGACCGTTCCGCTTGCGCGAATGCCCGCAACCACTCGCCGTACGCCTCGGCCGTAAGGCAAAGGGGGATATCCTCTTTCGCGCCGAACGGATCGGCGCGATACGACGGGAAAGGATCGGTAGGCTTTTTCGCCGTAGGCGCGGGCGTTGCCGCGGGCGCCGCGCCCGCTTTGGGCGCATAGCGCTCTTGTTGCTTGCGCTTTTCTTCGCGGCGTTCTTGCTCTATTTTTTTGGCGCGGTAAACGCTGATGCCCACCGACACCGCCACCGCTATAACGATCACAACGAAAACCATATCTTAAGTATACCAATATCTCGGCGTTTCGTCAACAAAATACGCGCGCGAGAAAGCGGGCGCTATACCGTAACGTTGTCTATCCTACCGTCGGCAAACTCTATATCGCAGATAGGGGCGGTGCCGTCGTCTTTGACGAGCAGCCAACCCTTTTGGGGCGTGAACGTGTTTTCTCGCACCTCGATAACGCCCTCGAAAAAGTCGCCCAGCGCGTCGTCGGTGATCGTTTCGCTCAGCCGCGGCGACAGCAACAGCCGCGCGGCGGCATAGTTTTGCTCGCGCACAAAGCGCAACAGTTGGGCGGGCAGAGAGGGCGCCGACCGCACGGGCGGCATGGCGTCGGGCGAAAATACATACGCCGAACGCTGTTTTAATTCTATATAGTAATGTTCGCGTTCCATGGCGCAACACACGGCCAGCGCGGCGTTTGTCACCGCTTTGCCGGCCAATATCTCCACGGTATACGGCAAATACGTTGCGTTGAGCGGCAACACGGTAACGAACAGCGGCTCGTTCTTTTCATAGCGCACGGCCGCAGCCGACTGCACGAACGAGCCGTTCAATAACAGCACGCTGTTTTCCGAAACGAAATGATATACCGATTCCATATTTTTATATTTATGCTCAGCGTATAAAAAAATAACGGTTTGGCTATAATTCGTGCATAAAAATAACGGAGGCATACCCAACCGATGGAAAACAACTGGACGATCGAACAAACCAAGACGCTTTTTTCGCTGGCGCGCGACGCCAAAGAGAACGCGCGCGGCCTAAGCCACGCCTTTAGTTTGATGAGCGAAAAAACGGGGCGCAGCGTAAACAGCGTGCGCAACTACTACTACAGCCAACTCAAAATGTTTGAGCTGGTGCCCTCTTTGGCCGCCGACCTCGGCATACAATTGCTCGAAACGCCGCGCGAACGCTTCGAACTCTTTGGCGCCGACGAGATAAACGAGCTACTACAGACCGTGCTTTTGAACAAAGCGCGCGGCATATCGGTGCGCAAGACCATTGCCGACATGGCGAACGGCGACAACAAAAAAGCGTTGCGCTTGCAAAACAAATACCGCAGTTTGGTGCTGCACCACCGCGACAAAGTGACCGAGGTCATGCGCGCGTTGAGCGAAAGCGGGCAAAACTACTTTAATCCCTACCTCAAAGAAACCGTTACCCCCGGTTTGGAAACGGACAACTACAAAAAACTCAACGACTACATTTCCTCGTTGGACGAATCGGAAGTGGGCGAGTTTCTCCATATCATGAAAAAGTTTTTCGCGTAAAATTTTACAACAGTTTTACTAAGAGCGCCGCCAGTGCCGCGCTGTCGTCTACGGGCAGATTTTCTTGCAAAAGGGCGGCGTTATACAGCGCCGACGTGTAGTCGGCAAAGGTTTGGCCGTTCATATCGAGCGCGGTCAGTTTTTCCACCGCAACGTGCGACGGGTTGAGTTCGAGCACGCGCGCGGCCGAAACGCCCTCGCTCCCCGGCATGGCGCGCAAAATACGCTCCATTTCGAGCGAAATGTCGCTGTCGCTCGTAAGGCACACGGCCGCCGATTTGAGCCGCGCCGTTAAGCGCACTTCTTTCACTTTCCCGCCCAAAATGTCTTTCATTTTGGCAAGACGGTCGGCCAAGTCGTCCGTCTTTTTTTGCAAAGCCTCTTTTTGCTCGTCGGTAACGGCGGCGGCGTCTTTATCGGCCACCGACACAAACTTTTTGCCCTCGTAGCTTTCTATCATCTTCACCACGAATTCGTCCACGCCGTCTTTGAGGCAAAGGATCTCGTATCCCTTTTCCAAGAACACTTCCACTTGCGGCAACGTCTTGATAGCGTCGGCCGACACGCCCGACGCATAGTAAATGTTATCTTGCCCCTCTTTCATGCGCGCAACGTATTCGGCAAAGGTGGTGAGTTTGCCGCTGTCCGACGAAAACAGCAACAGATCTTTTAGCTCGTCTTTTTTGGCGCCGAAATTATCGTACGCGCCCATTTTGAGCGAGTTGCCGAACTGGGCAAACATTTTTTCGTATCCTTCGCGGTCGTTTTTGAGCCATTTGCCGAGTTCGCCGCGCAACTTCTTTTCGAGCGATACGGCAATGGCGCGCAACTGTCTGTCTTTTTGCAACAGTTCGCGCGAAATGTTCAAGCTGATGTCCGCCGAGTCGATCAACCCTTTTACAAAACCGAGATAGTCGGGCAACAGATCGGCGCAATTTTCCATGATGAGCACGCCGCCGCTATACAGCGCCAACCCCTTTTTGTAGTCGCGCGTGTAGTAATCGAACGGCGCTTTTTGGGGCACGAACACCAAAAGCGAATAGTTCACGTTGCCCTCCACTTGCGCCGAAAACACTTGCGCGGGCGGTTGCCAATCGTAGAACTTGTCGCGATAGAACGCGTCGTACTCTTCTTTTTTCACTTCCGATTTGCGCTTGCGCCACAGCGGCGTCATGCTGTTGAGCGTGTTGCCGTTGAGCTTTATGGGATAACGGATATAGTCGGAGTATTTCTTTACCAAGCGGGTGAGCGTCCCCTCGTCGGCAAACTCGCCGTACGCACAGTCTTCGTCGTCCGCTTTTAGGTGCAGTGTGATAGTGGTGCCCACTTCAGCCGTTTCGCACGGCGCGAGCGTGTAGCCGTCCGCCCCCGTGCTCTCCCACTTGGCGCCGCTCTCCTCGCCCGCCTTGCGGCTTATCACCGTTACTTTGTCGGCCACCATGAACGACGAATAAAAGCCCACGCCGAACTGTCCGATCATGTTTTCGGCCGCGCTCTCTTTTTGCTTGAACGCCAGCGTGCCGCTCTTGGCAATGGTGCCCAAGTTCTCTTCCATTTCTTCTTTGCTCATGCCGCAGCCGTTGTCGGCGATAGTGAGCGTACGCGCCGCCGCGTCGGGCGACAGCGTGATCGCCCAATCGGTCGCAAGGCTTGCGTCGGTAAGGCTGCTATAATGGCGCTTGTCGATAGCGTCGCTGCAGTTGCTGATCAACTCGCGCAAAAAGATCTCGCGGTTGGTGTAAATGGAGTTGATCATCAGATCGAGCAATTTTTTGGATTCGGCTTTGAACTGTTTTTTTGCCATAACTTTATTGTTTCTCCTTATAGCGATTTACCGTCTTTTTTTGAGTTTGGCCCACAGCACCACGGCGATCTGCAACGGCACGCCCACGATGGCGAGCATCCACAGATTGTAGCGCCAAAATTGCAAGTAGGCGGCCAATAACAGCGTCCACACGAGCACCGAGGTGAGCACGGGCGAAAACCGCCGCTTGCCCCACAGCGCGTAAAACACGATGAGCACCACCGCGGACGCGGGCACCGCCCACACAAAGAGTTGCCAAATATTCAAGTGCGCCAACAACAGCGCCACATACACCGCGGTCACGGCGATCCACACCGCCGCCACGGCCAACAGCGTGATGATACGGCGGTTGCCCGTAAGCTTTCGCTCGCCGCCCTCTTCCTCGGACGGCACGGCCTCGTTCTCGGCGTGCTCGGCGATCAGATAGTCCACCGTTACGCCGTAAAACGCCGCCAGCGCCGCCAACACCTCTATGTCGGGCATGGCGTCGCCGTGCTCCCACTTGGAAACGGACTTGTCCGAATAGTGCAACGTTTCGGCCAACTCCATTTGCGTGAGCGAACGACTTTTGCGCAACGCGCGCAAATTGGCCGCCAGATTGTCTTTGATTTGCGCCATGCCCCTATTGTAGCACATGTAACGCGTTTTTTCAAGCAATTCCACCGTGGTGAGAGTTGTTTTCGCATGCTCTCTTTTAGAGAGAACGCACTCTCTTGCGCGCGAAAAAAGAGTAGAAAACGCAAAGGGGCAATTCTCTTGTATTTTTCCGTCCGCTTGCTTACAATAAGCATATACGATCCGCAAGGAGGTTTTTTGCCATGAACGCCAAAAAAGCAACTGCGCAAAACAAACATGTGATCCCCGTGTTTTTTGCCGCCGACGACAACTACGCGCCCTATCTTTCGGTGGCCGTGTGTTCGCTCGCGGCGCACGCCGCCCGCCGCTATCGCTATGCCGTGCACGTTTTGCACGCCGGCTTAACGCCGGACAACGCGCGGCGGTTGCTTTCGCCGGCCACGCCGCATGTTTCGGTAACGCTTATAGACGTGACCGAAAAATTGGCCGCGCTCCGCGCCCGCGCCGTGCGGTGCGACGCCTACTTGGGCGCCGACTATTACCGCGTGTTTATTGCCGAGATGTTCCCGCAATACGACAAGGCCGTGTATTTAGACGCCGACGTCACGGTGCTCGGCGACGTGGCCGAGCTGTTTGCCACCGACCTCGGCGGCTATCTGTTGGGCGCCGTGCCCGACGCCGACGCGAACGGCTCGGCGGTGTTGCGCCGCTACGCCTCGCGCACGCTGGGCATACTGCCGCAAAGTTATTTTAACGACGGCGTGTTGCTGCTCAATTTGCACGCGTTGCGCCAAGAATATCTGTACGAACGGTTTTTGCACTTGTTGGATTCGCAACGTTTCCCCGTGGCGCAAGCGCAAGACTATTTCAACGTGCTGTGCCGCGACCGCGTGTTATACCTAAACGCCGCGTGGAACGCGGTGCCGCAAAGCGAAGAACACAAGCGCCCCGCGGTGGTGCACTACAGCCGCACGCGCAAGCCGTGGCATTACGACGACGTGCCCTATCGCGCCCACTTTTGGCGATACGCGCTTATGAGTCCGTTTTTGGGCGATATATTAGACGACCGCTTGCGGTTCACGCCCGAATGCGCCGCCCGCGACGCCGACTGCGAAACGTTCCGCTCGGTGCGCGCCACCGCGCTGTGCGCCGCGCAAGGATTTTGTCACGCCGCCCGCCATTACGCCGACGTTTACGGCGTATGATCGAGAAAATCGTATGCCACTTGCCACAGCGTTAGGCCGTGCGCGGGCGCGGGGATCTTGGGCACGCGCCCCGTTTGCCCGTTGAGCGCGGCCGTAAAATCTTGCCATGCGATCTTGCCGTCCGATAGGCGCAGCATCGCGCCCGCGATAAGCCGCACCATTTTATACAAAAACCCGTTGCCGCAAATGCGCAACTCCCACCGCGGCGGCTCCGCGCCTTGCGCGGGAAACGAGAGAAGGTCGCACGCATACACGGTGCGCACGGTGGTTTTGGCCGACGACCCCAAACAATAAAACGCCGCAAAATCGTGCGTGCCCTCTATCTGCTTGCACGCTTGTTGCCACAGCGCCTTATCGGGCGCTTTTTCTATGCGCAAGGCATAGCGCTCGCAGTGCGGCAAAGGCACGTCGGACACATACATGCGATATACATATGTTTTTTGCTTGGCCGACCTACGGGCGCAAAACCCGTCGGGCACGGGCACGCACTTTTGCACGCGAATGTCGCGCGGCAAGCGGGCGTTGAGCGCGGCCGCTATTTTCTCGCACGGTATGCGCGTGTCGCAACAAAAACTTGCCGTTTGTCCCGCCGCATGCACGCCCTCGTCGGTGCGTCCCGACGCGGTAACGGAAACGGGCGCGCCCATTAGATCGGACAGCGCGCTTTCCACACTTTCTTGCAGCGTGCGCACCCCTTTCTGCCGTTGCCAACCGTGGTAATCGGTGCCGTCGTACGCAAGCGTGAGCAAATACGTGCTCATACCAACACCCCGATAAACGCCCACCCGAACCAATTGTAGCGCAACAGTAGCACGGCAAACAACAGCGCGAGCATCACAAACGCCGCCACGAAATCGCGCGCGTGCAGTTTGAGCACTTTCATGCGCGTGCGGCCTTTGGCGCCGCGGTAGCACCGCGAATCCATGGCGTCGGCCAATTCGTCGGCGCGTCGGAACGAACTGACGAACAGCGGGATCAAAATGGGCAACAGCGCTTTGGCGCGCTTAAAGATATTGCCCGTGTCGAAATCGGCGCAACGCGCCTTTTGCGCGTTCATGATCTTTTCGGTTTCTTCGGTGAGCGTGGGAATGAGCCGCAACGCGATACTCATGATAATGGCCAACTCGTGCACGGGCAGATGCATAAGAGCGAGCGGCTTTAATAAACTTTCCAATCCGTCGGTGAGTTCCACGGGCGTTGTCGTGAGCGTTAAGAGCGCCGGTCCGAGCACCAAAAAGATGAGCCTTAGCCCCATGCGCGCGGCGTTTATTAGGCCCTTTTTGTAAATGCGGATAAAACGCCACGCCCACAGCGGCTGCTCCGTTTTGGTGGAATAAAACAGCACGCTCATGATTACGGTGAACACCACCAAAAACAGCACGGCGCGCACCGAACGCAACACCTTGCCGAGCGGCACGCGGCTGCAAAGGATAGCCGCCGTCAAAAACACCGCCGTCACCGCAAAGCCCGTGAACTTGCGGATAAAAAACATACTCACGATATACACCACCGACGCCAACAGCTTAACGCGCGGATCCAAGCGGTGCACGGGGCTTTCTACGGGGTAATATTGCCCGAAAGACACGTCTTTCACGTTGCTACCCCCTTTGCCCGCAGTATCTCTTGCACAAGCTGTTCCTCGGTGAGCACGGCGCGCGACACGTTGCACCCGCGGGCGTTCAACTCGCACGCAAGCGCCGTTACCGCCGGCATTTCTATGTGTAAACTTTGCAGTAGGTCGGTTTGCGTGAAAAGCTCGGCGGGCGTGCTCGTAAGCTTTAGCTCGCCGTCTGCCATCACCGCGATCTTATCGCAATACCGCGCCACTTCGTCCATATTGTGCGAAATCATGATAACGGTGTGGCACAACTCTTTTTTCACGCGCAAGATAAGATCGAGTATTTCCTTTTTACCGCGCGGATCCAAGCCCGCCGTGGGCTCATCCAGCACCAAGATCTTGGGGTGCATGGCCAAAACGCCCGCCAACGCCACCCGCCGCTTTTGTCCGCCCGACAGATCGAACGGACTGCGGTCTTTCACCTCGTTGTAGTCAAGCCCCACCGTTTGTATGGCGGCGCGCACGCGGCCGTCCAATTCCTCGCCTTTGATGCCCACGTTCTTGGCGCCGAACGCCACGTCCTCGGCCACCGTTTCGGCAAACAGTTGGTATTCGGGATACTGAAAAACCATGCCCACGCGGGCGCGCAACGCCTTAAAATCGGGGCGGTTTTTTCTTTTTAACTTTTTGCCGCCGTTTCCCACCATTTTGAACTCGTCGATCTCTATGGTGCCGCGCTGTATTCTCGTAAGCGCGTTAAGGTGCGAAAACAGCGTGGATTTGCCGCTGCCCGTGTGCCCGATCACACCCCAAAACTCCCCGTCCTCTATGGTCAGGTTTATATTTTTGAGCGCGTGCTTGGCAAAGGGCGTGCCCGCGCCGTATACATATTCCAGATCGGTTATCTTTATCGGCATAGTGCGTTTATAAGCTCCTCGGGCAACGTGACGTTGCCGTCTAACGCAAGGCCGCGCTCCCTTAGATCGGCGGCCACGCGGGCCGAGAGCGGCAACTCCAACCCCGCGTTTTCTATGAGCGCGCGATCGGCAAATATCTCTTTGCCGCCCTCGCCCGCCACCATGCCGCGGTTTAAAACAACGATACGGTCGGCCAGCGCCGCCTCTTCCATAAAGTGCGTTATCATGATCACCGTCATGCCCTCTTCGCGGTTAAGCCGCGTGACCACTTCGAGCACTTCCTCTCGCCCCACGGGATCGAGCATGGCGGTGCTTTCGTCTAAAACCATCACGCGCGGCTTGATGGCCAGCACGCCCGCAATGGCAATGCGCTGTTTTTGCCCGCCCGACAGCCGAAACGGCGTGCCCTTGCGGTGCTCTTGCATGCCCACGCTCGCAAGCGCCCACTGCACCCGTTCTTCTATTTGGGCGGGCGGCAGCCCCAGATTTTCGGGGCCGAACGCCACGTCGTCCTCGATGACGGACGCCACCATTTGGTTGTCGGGGTTTTGAAACACCACGCCCACCGTTTTGCGGATATCGAACAGATTTTTTTTGTCGGAGGTCACAAGCCCGTCCACCGTTACGGTGCCGCGCGTGGGTTCTATCAACCCGTTCATCAGCTTGGCCAAAGTGGACTTGCCGCTGCCGTTGTGTCCGCACAGCGCCACAAACTCGCCGTCTTGCACGGTGAGCGACACGTCGCGGAGCGCCTCTTTGGTGTCGTCGCCGCCCGCGTTGTAAATATATTGTACGTTCTTTATCTCTATCATTTATTTTACAGCGGCGTGCGCTTTTCGAGCGCGCGCATAAGCGTTACCTCGTCGGCGTATTCGAGTTCGCTGCCCATGCTGATGCCTTGGGCAATACGCGTTACTTTCACGCCCATGGGTTTAAGCAGCCGCGCCAAATACATGGCGGTGGCCTCGCCCTCCACGTCGGGGTTGGTGGCCAATATCACTTCGTCCGCGCCGTCTATCCGCGCTAACAGTTCTTTGATACGCAACGCGTCGGGGCCGCGCCCTTCGAGCGGCGAAAGCGTGCCGTGCAACACGTGATACACGCCGCGATAGCCCGACACGCGTTCGAGCGCCAAAACGTCTTTGGGATAGGCTACCACGCAGATCACGTTTTTGTCGCGGCGCGCGCAAATATCGCACACCTCTTTGTCCGTAAAGTTGCCGCACTCGGCGCAATAGCGCACCTCGGCTTTCACGTCGCGCAAAGCGGCGCAAAAGTCTTCCACCTCTTGCGCCGACATATCGATCACACTATAGGCATACCGTTGCGCCGTTTTGGCGCCCACCCCCGGCAAGCGGGCAAATTTGTTGGATAGCCGCAATATACAGTCGAGCTGTTTCATGCCGTTACATAAGCCCCGCCGCGCCGTAGGGCAGCAGTTCTTTTTCTTTTTCGTCCACTTTGGCGAGCGCGTCGCCGAGCGCCGCCGCGATCAGATCTTCAAGCATTTCCACGTCGTCGGGGTCCACCGCTTGGGGATTTACGGTCACGCTTTCCACGTCGCGCTTACCGGAAAGCGTGATCTCCACCAGGCCGCCGCCCGCGCTGCCCGTCACCGAAAGTTCGGCCAACTCCTCTTGCGCTTGCGCCATCTGCTCTTGCATCTTTTGCGCTTGCCGCATCATTTGTTGCATATTAAATCCGCCGCCACCGCCGAATCCGTTGAATTTCGCCATTGTTCCGTTTCTCCTTTTTTCTATATAATAGGCCTATCGCCTTACTTCCACTTTGGCTTTGCCGCCCGCCATCATCTTTTTGATACGGTCGATCTCGTTGTCCATATCGGGCTTGCCCGCCCGTTTCTCTATGCGTAACGTTACGTTCGCCCCCATCTCGTGCAAGGCGCGCGCAATCTGCTCTTGCGTTTCGGGATCGGAAAACTGCAAAAACTCGGCGTCGGACGCGGGGCACACGCACAACTCCCCCTTTTCCAACGCCGCGTCGTGCGTGTTGCACAACAGCGAATACACGCTCATCGGCCCGTTTTTGCGAAAATGCGTGATCAGCCGACCCCACACGTTGCGATCGTCTGCGGGCGCGCTCTCCTCAACGGGCGGCGCTGCGGCCGCCGCGGGCGAAGAGGGCGCCGCCACGCCGCGGGCGGCAAGTTCTTCTATCCGTTTTTCCAACTTGGCTATGCGCGCAAGCAAGGCGTCCGGTTGCGCGTCGGCGCGTTTACCCGCGCGCAAGCACGCCGTTTCCAACACGATCTTGGGGCTTACGCTGTAGCGCAACTCGGCGTCTACCGCGCCCAGCATGCGGATAACGGCGGTAAGCGAGTCTGCGTCGGCTTGCTCGGCCAACGCGCGCAACTGCTCGATGTTTTCGGGCGTGTCTATCACCAATACGTCCGCGCCCGTCTTGAGCGCCAGCAGATCGCGCGCACAACCGAGCACGTCTTTGCCGATACGCGAAACCGATTTACCCAAACGCGTCAGCTCGTCTATACACAGCAAAATATCGCGGGCATTGCCCTCTAACACGCTTTTGGTGAGCGCGCGGATCTTGCCGCGGTCGGCCGCTCCCAACACGTCCAACACGTCGGACAGCGTGAGCTTGCCCGCCGAACGGCTAACACACATGTCGGCGATAGACAGCGAATCGCGCACGCTCCCCTCGCCCGCGCCCGCTATGTAGCGCACCGCGTCGGGTTCGAACGCTTTGCCCTCGGCATCGAATATCTTTTGGATATTTTGCGCCAACAGTTCGGACGACACCAACCGAAAATCGAAACGCATGCACCGCGACAGTATGGTGGCGGGCAGTTTGTGCACCTCGGTGGTGGCCAAAATGAAAATGACAAACGGTGGCGGCTCCTCCAGCGTTTTGAGCAGCGCGTTGAACGCGCTGTCGGTAAGCATGTGCACCTCGTCTATGATATATACTTTATATTTGCCGTTCACGGGCGGATACTTTACCCGCTCGCGGATCTCGCGCACTTCGTCCACGCGGTTGTTGCTCGCCGCGTCTATCTCCAAAATATCGATATTGGATACATCGGCCAACGCGCGGCACACGTCGCACTCGCCGCACGGCGACCCGTTTTGCGGGTGCAAGCAGTTTACCGCCCGCGCAAATATCTTGGCGCACGTGGTTTTGCCCGTGCCTCTGCTGCCCGTGAATAAATAGGCGTGCCCCACCCGCTCGCTTTTCAACTGATTTATAAGCGTTTGCGTGATATGGTCTTGCCCTATAACGTCCTCGAATTTTTGCGGACGGTACTTTCTGTATAGCGCCGTGTAACTCATAGGGGTAGTATAGCATTTTCCGCCGTGGCCGTCAACAAAATAGACCCCGCCCGCAACGGTGCGACGCCGCCCGCGGCACACAAACGCAAACTACTTTCAGGCAAATACCGTGTACACCGTTTTTCCCAACGCCCGCCCGTATTCCGCAACGGCCACGCAATCGTCTTGGTGTTCCATACCCGCCACGATATAGTCCGCTTTATGCAGTAACCGCTTAAGCGCGTTTACGATCGCGGCGGGCGGGATATCTTTGGCAAACTCGGCGTTTGCCCACTTTCCGAGATATTCTTTGCGCGCGGGCGACGGCGCAAACCCCACCGCGCACGCATCTTCCGCCAAAACAAAGCATTGTGCCGACATCGACATATTTTCGGTCAAGAAAATGCAACCGCTTTCAAATTCGTTGCGTCCCTCTGCCCAAAATTCCCGCACGCCTTCTTTAAGCAAACGCCGCACGATTTTTCGCACCTTGTTTTGCGTGCACCATAAAAACTTGCTGTTGCTGTCTTTTCCCACAAACAAACAAATAGACATGCCGCCCTCCGCGCTTTTTCATATGCAACTATTTACTGTCGTATACAACAAGTATAAATAGTGGAAAATAAGAATATGTGGGGTGTCACATATGACAGTAAACGAAAGAATTAAAAACGAATTGACTGCGCGTGGTTGGAGCCAATATCACTTGGCTAAAATCACCAAAATAGAGCAATCGACGATTTCCAAGTGGTTTCAATTTGTGCCGACCGCTCCCTCTTCGCAATCCTTAAAGAAAGTTGCCAAAGCGTTTAACATGACGATCGGGCAGTTGCTCGGCGAACCGGACGAAAAAGACGCAACGACCCAAGAATTGTTGGCTTATTGGGCGCGTTTGAACGCCGAAGAAAAAACCAACGTGTTAAATATCATGAAAACCATAATAGAACACAGATGATCATAGCAAGTCTTATCGGACTTGTCAAGTAAAATATGACTTGCGCTTGCTATACTGACGGTGGTATGACATTCGGGGAACGGTTAAAAGAATTACGAGCGGAAAAGCAACTCAGCCAAATGGCGTTAGCCAAAGCCACGGGGCTGAGCCAATCCGCTATAGCCAAATGGGAATTGAACAAAACCGAACCCACTTCTTCCGCATTGGTCACGTTGGCCGCCTTCTTCAACGAAAGCGTCGATTATCTTTTGGGTTTGACCGAATGATCAAGCGATAAAGTTATACCTCGCGCCCGTGTCACCCCGAGCGCCGGCCGAGGGGTCTGCTTGCAGCATCCACCCAAAAGCGTTCTGCACCTTGACTTTTTCTTTTTTTGGGTATATACTATATCACACTTCATAATACTGAAAAGGGAGGGCACGAACGTGTTGGAAATTTTACGTGATTTTTGGTACGGGTTTACGCCCGAATACAGACTGTATCTTGTTGTGATAGCGCTTTTTATTCCGCTGACCATAGCGGGCGTGATCGCGCAGATCAAAGTGAATTCCACCTTTAACAAATGCGCGGTGCGGGCGGACTGCGGCCTTACCGCCGCGGAAGTGGCGCGGCGCATTCTCGATCAGAACGGTTTGTATAAAACCAAGATAGTGCGCATTTCGGGGCATTTGACCGACAATTTCAACCCCACCACCAACACGCTGTCGCTGTCGCAATCGGTATACGGCTCCACTTCTATCAGCGCCATCGGCGTGGCGTGCCACGAGGCGGGACACGCCATTCAGCACGACAAAAAATTCGTGTTTTCATCGTTGCGGCTCAAGTTGGTACCCGTGGTCAACTTTGCCAACCGCTTGTTGTTTCCGCTGTTGCTGATCGGCATGTTGCTCGGCTTTGCCTCGCCTTACACCACGGTGGGGCGCGTGCTCATTTGGGCGGGCGTTGTGGTGTTCGGGTTGAGCATGCTGTTCTCTTTGGTCACGTTGCCCACCGAATTCGACGCCAGCCGCCGCGCGCAAAAAGAACTCAAAGCGTCTTTCTTCTCCAGCGAGGAGGCGGCCATGTCGCGCAAGGTGCTTACCGCCGCGGCCATGACGTACGTTGTAAGTTTTCTTATGTCGCTCTTGCAGTTCTTGCGCTTTTTCGCGCTGTTGCTTATGGCGCGCAACCGCGACTGATTTATAACCGCAACCAAAAAGCATCTTACCGCTCGATCGGCAAGATGCTTTTTTATTGTGCCGCTGTTATTCGACTTAAAAAAACGAACCGCGCGCCGTAACACAACACCGTAAAATCCCACATAAATTCATATAAAACCACGCAAACGCACACTTTAATCAGTTGCCAAAGTTTGTTTTGTGTGGTACAATAAGATCAACCATAGGGAGGTAATGTAAAACATGGCAAACGACAACAAGATCCTCAACGCCTACGACCTTGCGAAAGAAACATATAAAGACTACGGCGTAGACACCGACAAGGCGATCGAAACGCTCAAAAACACGCGCATTTCGTTGCACTGCTGGCAAGTGGACGATATACACGGTTTCGAAGACGGGCAAGCCGAAAGCCAAAACGTGGTAACGGGCAACTACCCCGGCGCGGCGCGCAACGCCCAAGAAGTAAAACAAGACCTTGCGTATGTGTTCGGCTTGGCGCCGAGCGGCCGCAAGATAAACATTCATTCGGTGTATGCCGAACCCGCCAAACCCACGAGCCGCGAAAAGCTGGACGTTTCGGCGTTCGACAAGTGGATCGCTTGGGCCAAAGAGAACAACGCGGGCATCGACTACAACGGATCGTTTTTTGCGCACAAGATGATGGACGGCACGCTGTCGCTCACCAGCCCCAAAAAGGAAGTGCGCGATTTCTGGATCGAGCACTTGCAGTCCAGTCGCGAGATCGCCTATAACATCGGCAAGAAATTAAACGACGTTTGCGTGCTCAACACTTGGATCCCCGACGGACTCAAAGACAACCCCGCCGACCGCTCGTATTACCGCGAACTGCTCAAAGACAGCTTAGACAAAGGCTTTGCCAAAAAGTACGACAAAAAACATTTGGTGGACGCATTGGAAGGCAAGCTGTTCGGCATAGGCACCGAATGTTTTGTGTGCGGCAGCTACGATTTCTACTTGGCGTACGCCATGCAAAACGATTTGGGCATTTGCCTCGATTCGGGACACTTCCACCCCACCGAGCAGATCGCCGACAAGTTCAGCGCGCTCAAACTGTTCTTTAACGATATTTTGTTGCACATCAGCCGCGGCGTGCGTTGGGACAGTGACCACGTGGTGATCGACGACGACAACCTCACCACCATTATGACCGAGGCCAAGCGCGCCGACGTGTTGCAAAAACTGCACATCGGCTTAGACTATTTCGACGCGAGCATCAACCGCGTGTATGCCTCCGCGGTGGGATTGCGGGCGGCGTCGCGCGCCATGCTCCGCGCCATTTTGGAACCCACCGACATGATCAAAGCAGCCGAGCGCAAAGGCGATTTCTCCGAGCGTTTGGCGCTGAGCGAAGAGGCCAAAGCGTTGCCTTTCAACGCCGTGTGGGATATGGCGTGCTTAAAAGCGGGCGTGCCCGTGGGCAAAGATTGGTTGGCGAGCGTGCGCGACTATACCGCCAAATACATAGCCAAAAGAGGATAAGCGCGCGCTTATCTTCCCCCAAAGCAAAATAACACCGTAAACGCAGGAATGCGGGCGCACCGCCCGCATTTCGTATTTTTAAGGAGCAAAAGGATATGAAAAGAGTTTTGGCCGTAGATCTCGGCGCCACCAGCGGACGCGTTATGCTGTGCAAGTACGCGGGCGCCAAGATCGAGATAGAAGAATTGCACCGCTTTGACAACAGCCCCGTGCAAATAAACGGCGTGCTGTATTGGGACATTCTCCGTCTGTTCCACGAAATGAAAACGGGCATTGTGAAAGCCAAGTTGCAAGGCGGGTTCGACAGCATAGGCATCGACACGTGGGGCGTGGATTTTGCGCTCATAGACAAAGACGGCAAAATGCTGTCTAACCCCGTGCACTACCGCGACCGTCGCACCGAGCACATGCAAGACGAGGTGTTTAAGATCGTTTGCAAAGACGACGTTTACAACACCACGGGCATTCAGTTTTTGGACTTTAACACCGTGTATCAGCTGATGTACGTAAAAAAATACTGTCCCGACGAATACGCGCGCGCCGACAAATTTTTGATGATCCCCGATCTGCTTGCCTACTTTTTGACGGGTACGGCGGTGTGCGAGCGCACCGTGGCGTCTACGGGGCAGTTGGTGGATCCGCGCACGGGCGATTGGGCGTGGGAACTTATCGACAAGCTGGGACTCAAGCGCTCGCTGTTTCCGCCCATTGCGGACAGCGGCAGCAGCTACGGCATGTTGAAATCGGACATTTGCGAAGAGTTGCAGATAGACCCCGTGCCCGTTACGGCGGTGTGCTGTCACGACACCGCGTCGGCCGTTGTGTCGGTGCCGTCGGAAAGCGACAACTTTGCGTATATCAGTTGCGGCACATGGAGTTTGTTGGGCACCGAGTTGCCCGCCCCGCTCTTTTCTTGCCAAAGCTACACCAACGAATTGGGCTACGGCCGCACCGTGCGGTATTTGCAAAACATCATGGGGCTTTGGATCATCAACGAGAGCAAGCGCACGTGGGATAAGCAAGGACACGCGCTCGGCTACGGCGAGATCGCCGCGCTGGCCGAAAAAGAAGAGGGCGGCCGCTTTCTGTTCGACGTGAACGACGACTGCTTTATGTATCCCGGCGACATGCCCGAAAAGGTGCGGCAGTGGTTTATCTCGCGCGGCAAGCCCGCACCCGAAGGCATCGGCCAAATCGCCCGCGCCATTTACGACAGCATTGCCGAATGCTACCGCGTAGCCACCGACGGATTGGTGCAACTCACGGGCAAAAAATCGGCCATGCACATGATAGGCGGCGGCATCAACGCCACGCTTTTGTGCCGACTCACCGCCAACGCCACCCGTTTGCCCGTATACGCCGGCCCCGCCGAGGCCACCGTGATGGGCAACGCCGCCGTGCAACTCATGGCGCTCGGCGCGATCAAAAACCTAAAAGAGGCGCGCAAAGTCATTAAAAACAGCGTGCAACTCATAGAATACTTGCCGCAATAATAATAGAAAAAAGACCTCTCCGCTTCGGTCGAGGTGACACTCCCATACTGTCACCCCGAGCGTAGCCGAGGGGTCTTTTGTTACGATAGAGAAAAAGATTTCTCGACTTCGCTCGAAATGACATGTAAGAACGAAATGCTCGGTCGAAATGACATGCCTTCACACCGTCACCCCGAGCATGTGTGCACCCACACCCATGTCACCCCGAGCGTAGTCGAGGGGGCTATTTCTTAGTTGCGGGGTGGAATGCAAAGGGGAGGGACACTGAACTGTACCCTTCCCCGTTTTTTGCAATCAATCTTCCAAACCCAATAAGTAATCGGCAGATATCTGAAGTACCCTACATAAAGGCGCCAAATACTGCGTATCCGGATAACGTTTCCCCAATTCCCACAGAGATATGCTATCTTGCGTAACGCCCAACGCTTGCGCCAATTCCGCTTGCGTCATTCCTTTTACGGTACGTTCGTTTCTTATTACCCAAGCAATGTGTTCCATATATACTCTTTTACTACAATTTGTCGTAAAATACTTGACAAACGACAACTTGTCGTTTAATATAATATACGACAACATGTCGTATAGGAGTAATAGAAATGAAATGCAAGTGCGAATCCGAGCTAACGGAAAACAGCCCGTTTGCGATCAAAGATACGAAAGAACTGACCGCGAAAAAGTTGTTAACATATTTTTTGGAAACATTCGATCCATTAACAGCTTTGTTGCATGACAGTGAAACAGTAAAAACATTATACAAGATAACAGAGAAAAGCAAGGATTTGGGGCTGACTTTCCATGAACAAACCATTGCGGAAAGTTTACCGTGGGAAGTGTGCTACAGTTTTAGTAAATTTCTTTTGGAATGCCCGCACGTACACGTGACTATCGATTAGATTTCTCCACTCGCTCCGCTCGGTCGAAATGACATGCCTTCACACCGTCACCCCGAGCGTAGCCGAGGGGGCTATTTCTTAGTTGCGGGGTGGAATGTCAAGGGGAGGGACACTGAACTGTGCCCCTCCCCTTGGCGTTTTTTTAAGCTTTTTATCGCCGAAAGCATTCTGCTATATTATTCGGCCGTTTCGCCCTCTTCCTCTTCGGGTTCGGGTTGCGCCACGGCCACGCACACCACGCTGCTGCCCTCGTTCTTCATTTTCATCATGCGCACGCCTTGGGTATCGCGGCCGATCTTGCTAACCTCTTTGGCGCGCATACGAATAATCGTGCCGTTGTCGGCGATCACCATGATGTCGTCGTCGGGCATTATCTGTTTCATGTTTACCAGCCGGCCCGTCTTTTTGTTGAACGTGCCCGCTTTGATGCCTTTGCCCGCACGGCTCTGCAAGCGGTAGTCCTCCAAATCGGTGCGCTTGCCGTATCCGTTTTGCGACACGGTAAGGATCTCGCAACCGTCGCGAATGACCGTCATGTCCACGATGTAGGCGTCTTCGTCTATCTTCATAGACTTAACGCCTTGCGTGTCGCGCCCCATAAGGCGGACGTCTTCCTCGCTGAAACGTATGCACTTGCCCGCGCTGGACGCCACCAAGATCTCGTCGCGCCCGCACGTGAGCTGCACGGAAATGAGCTCGTCGTCCTCCACCAAGCTAATGGCTATTTTGCCCACTTTGCGGATAGACGAGAATTCATCGAGCGCCGTCTTTTTGATAAGGCCGCGTTTGGTGGCCATGATCAAGTTGCCGCGCATTTCTTCGTTGATACGGATAACGGCGTTTACCTTTTCGCCCTCGCTCAGCTGCAACAAATTGACGATGGCGCGGCCTCTGGCGGTGCGTTCCGCCTCCGGCACCTCATACGCCTTGATGGAATATACTTTGCCGAAGTTGGTAAAGAACAGCAAATTATCGTGCGTGCACGTTACGAACATGTTCTCCACAAAGTCTTCTTCTTTGGGACGGTGCGCCGTAATGCCCTTACCGCCGCGGTGTTGGGCGCGGTATTCGGTGGTGGGCAATCTCTTGATATAGCCGTAGTGCGTCATAGAGATCACCACGTCTTCTTTTTCGATCAAGTCGCCGATGTCGATCTCGTCGTAGTCGATGCAAAGCTCGGTGCGGCGGGGGGTATCGTATTTTTCCTTTACCTCGTTGAGCTCGTTTTTCACGATCTCTTCCACGCGGTGGGGATTGGCGATAATGTTTTTAAGATCGGCAATGGTTTCTTTGAGCGCGGCCAACTCGGCGCGGAGGTGCTCCACTTCCAAGCTCGTGAGCCGTTGCAAGCGCATTTCCAAGATAGCGTTGGCTTGCTTATCCGAAAGGATAAACTCGCTCATCAATTTTTCGCACGCCTCGTATTTATCGCGGCTCGCTTTGATGATGGCCACCACTTTATCGATGTTGGCCAGCGCTTTGACAAGACCTTCTAAGATATGCGCACGCTCTTCCGCTTTTTCGAGGTCGTAACGCGTGCGGCGCAACACCACCTCTTTTTGGTGCTCCAAATAATAGTAGAGCATTTCTTTGAGGTTCAAGATCTTGGGTTCGCCGTTCACGAGCGCCAAGAACGTGATGCCGTTGCTGGTTTGCAGATCGGTGTGTTTATACAACGTGTTGAGCACCACTTGCGCTTGCGCGTCGCGCTTTACTTCGATAACGATGCGCATGCCTTGGCGGTCGCTCTCTTCTTTGATGTCCGAGATGCCCTCTATGCGCTTATCTTTCACCATATCGGCGATATACTTGATAAGCTCGGCCTTGTTCACTTGGTAGGGCAGTTCGGTAACGATGATACGCTGGCGCATTTGGCTGCTGCCGTCGCGCATGGGGTATTCTTCTATTTCCGTTTTGGCGCGGATCACCACGCCGCCCTTGCCCGTACGGTAGGCGTGGCGGATATTCGCCCGCCCCATGATAAGGCCGCCCGTGGGGAAATCGGGCGCGGGGACGTACTGCATGAGTTCGTCTACCGTGATCTCCGGATTATCGATGAGCGCGCACACGCCGTTGATCACCTCGCCGAGGTTGTGCGGCGGGATATTGGTGGCCATACCCACGGCGATACCGTCCGAGCCGTTCACCAACAAGTTGGGAAAGCGCGACGGCAACACGGTGGGTTGCTCCAACGTGTCGTCGAAGTTGGGGTACCAATCCACCGTTTCTTTATCGATATCGCGGAGCATTTCGCCCGCAATCTTACTCAGTCTTGCCTCGGTGTAACGTTGCGCCGCGGGGGGATCGCCGTCCACCGATCCGAAGTTGCCGTGCCCGTCCACGAGCGGGCAACGAATGGAGAAGTCTTGCGCCAAGCGCACGAGCGCCATATACACCGCGCTGTCGCCGTGCGGGTGATATTTGCCCAGCACGTCGCCCACGATACGCGCGCACTTGCGGTACGGCTTATCCGAAAACAAATTGAGCTCGCCCATGGAATACAGAATGCGGCGGTGCACCGGCTTTAAGCCGTCGCGCACGTCGGGTATGGCGCGCGAAACGTTTACCGCCATGGCATAGGCGATAAACGACGTTTTCATTTCTTCTTCGAGCTGTACTTTGATAACTTTTGTGTTGTCTACGTGCTTTATTTCGTCGTCGCTGTAGTTTCTCTTTTTCATGGCTGTTTCTCCGTTAAATGTCTAACTCTTTCACGAGTTTGGCGTTGGACTCTATAAACTGCCGTCTGAGTTCGGGCACCTCGCCCATCAGCACGGTGAATATCTCGTCGGCGGCGAACGCGTCGTCCATGGTCACTTGCTTTAAGGTGCGGAATTCGGGGCTCATGGTGGTGTGCCACAATTGTTCGGCGTTCATCTCGCCCAAGCCTTTGTAGCGTTGCACCTCGCAACCCTTGCGCCCCAGCTTATCCAACGTTTCGTTGAGTTCTTTTTCCGAATAGCAGTAGTTGTCGTTTTTGCCCTTGCTCACCTTATATAGCGGCGGCATGGCGCTGTAAACGTGCCCTTTCTCGATAAGCGGCCGCATAAAGCGGAAAAAGAACGTAAGCAGCAATATGCGGATATGACTGCCGTCTACGTCGGCATCGGTCATACAGATGATCTTGTCGTAGCGCAGCTTGCTTTCGTCGAACTCCTCGCCCACGCCGCAACCGAACGCGGTGATCATGGCTTTTATTTCGGCGTTTTCCAAAACTTTGCCCAGCCGCGCCTTTTCCACGTTCAAGATCTTGCCCCTTAGCGGCAAAATGGCTTGAAATCTGCGGTCGCGCCCTTGCTTGGCCGTGCCGCCGGCGGAGTCGCCCTCCACTATATAGATCTCACAATGCGCGGGGTCGCGGTCGGAACAGTCGGCCAATTTGCCCGGCAACGTGGTGGTTTCGAGCACGCCTTTGCGCCGCGTCAGTTCGCGGGCGTTGCGCGCCGCGTCGCGCGCGCGTTGGGCGGTTATGCACTTGAGCACCAATTCGCGCGCCTCTTTGGGGTTCTCTTCCAAATAGGTGCCCAATCCGTCGGTCAGCGCCTTTTCCACCAGCCCGCGCATTTCGCTGTTGCCGAGCTTGGTTTTGGTCTGCCCTTCGAACTGCGGCTCGGTGAGTTTAACGCTCACAATGGCCGTTAAGCCTTCGCGCACGTCGTCGCCCGTCAGCTTTTCTTCTTCTTTGATCACCTTTTGTTCGTGGGCGTAATCGTTGATCACCTTGGTGAGCGCGTTCTTAAAGCCCACCAAGTGGGTGCCGCCCTCTTCGGTGTTTATGTTGTTGGCATACGAATAGATGAGCTCGCTGTAGCTGTCGTTATACTGCATGGCGATCTCAATGGTGTTGTCTTTATATTCCTTGTCTATATACAGCGACTGCGGAAACAGCGTTTCTTTGCTGCGGTTTAGGTAGTCCACGAAATCGAGAATACCGCCGTCGTAGCGGAACGTTTCTTGCTTTTCGCGGCCGGGTCGGTTATCGAGCAACTGAATGGTGAGGCCGCGGTTGAGATACGCCACCTCGCGCATGCGCGTGCGGATCAGATCATACTGAAATTCGATACTCTCGAAGATCTCGTCGTCGGGGAAAAAAGTCACTTTGGTGCCCGTGCGATCGGTCATGCCGATCTCGGCCAACGCGCGCATGGGAACGCCGCGGTTGTATTTTTGGCGGTAGATGCGGCCGTTTTTGCACACTTCCACTTCCAGCCATTCGCTGAGCGCGTTCACCACCGACAGACCCACGCCGTGCAAGCCGCCCGACACCTTATATCCGCCGCCGCCGAACTTGCCGCCCGCGTGCAATTTGGTGAGCACCACTTGCACAGAGCTTACTTTTTCTTTGGGGTGGATGTCTACGGGAATGCCGCGGCCGTTATCGGTAACCGACACCGCGCCCTCTTTCGTAAGTTCCACAATGATCGTGTCGCAATAGCCGGCCAACGCCTCGTCTACGCTGTTGTCCACGATCTCCACGATCAAGTGGTGCAAGCCGCGCTCGTCCGTGCTGCCGATATACATGCCGGGGCGCTTGCGTACGGGCTCTAAGCCCTCGAGCACCTGTATCTCGCTGCTGTCGTATTGCGTGTCTACCTTTTTCGCCATTTTGCGTTGCTCTCCTCTTGGGGGATTTTCTACCTTAACAGTATATCATAATCGCGCGCAAAAAGAAAGCGTTTTGCGCCGTCTAAGCCGCAAAAATTACAGCGAATTTTCAATATATGCCCTCTCGCGCCCGCAAAGGCACCTCTACGCCGCGAAAAAAAGCGAATCGGGTAAAATCCCGCTTTTCGCTTTCGAAAAACTTATGCAAAAACCTTCCAAACGGGTTTGCCCAATTCGAGGCCGTATTGCACCGCCGCCACCCTGTCGCTTTGCCGCTCCATGCCCGCTATGATAAAGTCGGCTTTGCGCACGAGTTTGACGGTGGCGCGCTCGATCACGTAGGGCGGCACGTCGCGCATATCGGGGCAATTGGCCCAACGCCCCAACACCTCGCACCGCACTTCGCCTTGCCGAAACCCCGCGGCGTCTACATACTCGGTCACCTCTTCCCACACCGCGTCGGAAAACGAACGGATCAACAGCGTGCCGCAGTGCAACTCGAATTTGTTGTTGCCCCACGCGTAAAAATCGGTAACGCCCTTTTCGTAAATAAGCATTTGCATGATGCTGCGCACTTGCTCGGCCGTGGCGCGACACAATCTGCTGCTCGCATTTTGCCCGATCACCAAACACCCCGCCATAGTGTTCACCCCTCTTGTGTAGTTAATGGCTGTATAACATTTAACCATTGCGCCTTTTCTTTATTGTATCATAATTTTAACGGCACTGTCCATACAATCATACAAAATTCTTGCGCAAAAAGAGAGGATTTTTATGGCGATCTCCCCCGAATTCCAAAAACGTTTTCAAGAATTGGTGGCCGAAACCAACGAAAAAACCAAAACCGCCACCGCGCAAAAGCTGGGCATTTCGTACGCACTGTTTACCAAAGCTTACAACTACGGCATTTTGCTCAAGCCGCAGATCTTGGCGCGCATAGCCGATCGATTCGAGGTTTCGCTCGACTATCTGTTGGGGCTTTCCGACAACTGCGAGTGGGAGCGCCCGTCGCGCACGACCTCTTTCCACGAGCGCTTTGCCGCTTTGCTGGCGAGCAAAGAGCTGACGGCGTATGAACTGAGCAAGCGCACGCACATCAACAAAAGCAACATCTCGCAATGGAAAAAGTTCGATTATGTGCCCGTTTTGGACGACCTTCTTATTTTGGCCGACTTCTTCGATGTGTCGCTCGATTACTTGCTCGGCCGCACGGACAATCCGCGCCGCTGAAAAAAAGACGGGACTGCCGCATAAGGCGTTCCCGTCTTTTTATTTGTTTGGGCGACGACAAACCGCCTTGGCCGTATTTAATAGGCAACGGCTTTTCGCACCGCATATATAATAAGCTCCAACAAAAGCGACGCGACCACCACCGCCACGGTAAGCGCCATCAGCCGCCCGATCTCGAAGTATACGCGCGTTTGTTGCATGAGCATGCCGATACTGTTGCGCGTTTGCGCCAACACCTCGGCCGCCACGGTAAGCTTGAGCGTGAGCGATGCCGCGCCCCCCGCCACGGGCAAAAAGGATGGCGCCGACAGCGGCAAATACACGTGCGCGAACGTGTGCCACGCGTTGCCCCCGTACAGCCGCGCCGTTTCTTCCAACTCTACGGGCACGGCGGCCAGCGCGCCTTCCAATCCGCTGTACAACACGGGGAATATCACCAACCCCGACACGAACAGCGGCGTACGGTCGCCGCCCGCCCACAGCACAAGCAACAATATCACGCTCATGGTGGGCACCGCCCGCAGCACGCCCACCACGGGCGCCAAAATACGACGTAGCGGCGCAAACGCTTTGCCCGCAAAGGCAAACACGCCCGCTAAAACGCCCGCCGCGGCAAACGCCGCCAAACTGCGCCACAGCGACCCGCAAAAGCTACGCCAAAACAGCGCGCGGCGCGGCGCGACAAACAGTTCGCGCCCCAATTCCCGCAACGCCTCGGCGGGCGTGGGCAACAACAGCGGCTTGTCGTATATCGCCGCCGCGATCCACCACACGACCACAATGCTCGCCGCCCCCAAAAAGGTATATACGATGTTTTTGGCTTGCTTGCGCACGGGGCGTTATTCCGCCGTGGGATCGGCCAAGAAAAAGGCGTCGTCGGGCAATTTGCCTACGGGCGTTTCCCCCGTTTGCGCCACCTCTTGCAACGCGGTGAAAAACGCAAGCAGTTGCTCTTTGCAATCGGCCGCCGCCGTAAAGCCGAGGTTGCACCCTTTGGCAATGCTTTGGTTGAGCGCACCCACCGCGGTGCTGCCCGCCGCCTTGATGGCCGCGAGCGCGGCATCCGGCTCGCTTTCCGCCCACGCAACGCCCGCCTTAAACGCCGCCGTAAAGTTTTTTACGTAGTCGGCATTGTTTTTCAGAAAAGACTTTTTCACGACGAGCGCGGCTTGGGGAAAGCCGTGCGTCGACCCCGTGGCGCTTTCGTACAGCGTTTGTATGCTCAAAAGTTTTTGGGCCGCGTTGTTTGTTTGCTTTGCCACCATGGTGGCCGCGGGTTCGCTGACAACGCCGTATTGCATGGCGCCCGTTTTCAAGCCGCCCACGATCTCGGTGCCCTCGCTCACATACGCCAAACTCACTTTGTCCGCTTGCTTAATGTCCGACAGCACATACTCTATGCCCGCGCTTTTGAGAAGATAACGAAACACGAGATCGGGCACGTTGCCTTGCCCTATGCTATACACCACTTGGCCTTTGAGCGCGGCGAGAGAGTCGGGCGTTTCTCCCACGCCCACCAAATACAAACTGCCGAAGTTGGTCACGCCCAGCATGGCGATGTCCACGCCCTTGCCGTATAACAGCGCGGCGGCGTTGGTGGGCATTATGGCAATGTCCGCGTCGCCGTTCAAAACATGTCCGCCGATCGTGTTGGGCGCCACCACGGTGAATTGCGTGTCCGCCATGCCGTCGTGCATGAGTTTTGCCAACCCGATCGCGGGCGCGCCGTCGGGCGCGTAGATATGCGCCTTTTGGGTCTTGTCGCCGCAACCCGCCAACATGCACAAACACAACAATGCGGCCAGCGCCGCCGTTACTAACTTTTTCATACCTTTATATTCTCCTCTTTTTTGCGTGTCTACTCTCTCCGCGCGCTACTCGTTGCCATACAGCGCCTTGGCTTTCACGTCGGGCAAACGCCCCAGCTTTCCCGTAAGCGCGTTCACGCGCCCCGCGTCGGTATCCAACACCACCGATATCACGTTCAGCCCTTTGTCGCGCAAAGGCAACCCCAAACGCCCGCACACCGCGTCGCGGTAGTCGTGCAAAAGCTCGTTCACTCTCTCGGCCGCCTCTTCGTTGCGCACCAATATGCCGATCAATGCGATCATGTTTTTTCTCCTTATACACAAAACCGCCCTTTCCGAAAATAAGGAAAGAGCGGGTATATCATTCAGCCGACCGCGCCGTGGCTCGGCCGACCGCACAAACGGCTCGCACCGTTTGCGCGTGAATTTACAAATCGTTCTTCCCTTTGCCGTCAGCATGCTTTCGGTTCAGGTACGGTGCTATTATACTACAAAAGCGTTGTGTTTGTCAAGCGCTATTTGGTGCCGAACAAACGGTCGCCCGCGTCGCCCAACCCCGGCAAGATGTAGCCGTTTTCGTTTAGGCAACGGTCTAACGTGGCAATATACACGTCCACGTCGGGGTGCGACGCAGCCACTTTTTGGGCGCCTTCCGGCGCGCCTATTATGTTCATCAGCTTGATCTTTTTGCAGCCGCGCTTTTTCAATAGATCTATGGCGTCGCACGCACTGCCGCCCGTGGCCAACATGGGATCCAACAAGATCACTTGCATGTTTTCGATGCCTTCGGGCAGTTTGCAATAGTATTCTTGCGGTTGCAGCGTCTGTTCGTCGCGATACATGCCGATGTGCCCCACTTTGGCGGTGGGGAAAAGCGTGTGCACGCCGCTCACCATGCCGAGACCGGCGCGCAAGATCGGCACGATCGCCACCTCGCCGTCCACCGTTTTTTGTTCGCAGTCTTCGAGCGGGGTGGAAACGATCACCGTTTTGGTGGGCACCTCTTTGAAACTTTCGAACGTTAACAGCGTGGTGATCTCTTCGATCAGCTCGCGGAACTGTTTGGTGCCCGTGTTCTTATCGCGCAAAATGGCCACTTTGTGGCAAATGAGCGGGTGATCGAGCACATGTACGTTTTTATACGCTTTCATGGTTTTCCTCCTCTTGCGGCGCGGCGGTCTGTTCGGCCGTATCGTTTGCCGTGTCGGCCGCAACGTTTTTTGTAGGCGCGTCGGTCTGCTCCGCCGGTTGGCTTTGCGCCGCCGCCGTTTGCTTTTTATGTCCTATATTCACCAAAAGGTTGGTAAGAATGCCCAAGATGAGCGCGCACGCCACCGACGTGAGCGTCACCTTGCCGAATTCGAGCGCAAGACCGCCCACGCCCGCAATGAGCACCACCGACACGGTAAACAGATTGCGGTTGTCGTTGAGGTCGGTTTTTTGGATCATCTTTAAGCCCGACACGGCGATAAAGCCGTACAGCGCGATACACACGCCGCCCATCACGCAACTCGGTATGGTTGCCAAGAACGTTACAAAGGGCGCAATGAAGGAAAACGCGACGGCCATACATGCCGTTACCAATATGGTGATGACCGAGGCGTTACCCGAAATGGCCACGCATGCCACCGACTCGCCGTAGGTCGTGTTGGGGCAACCGCCGAACAACGCGCCCGCCACCGAGCCAACGCCGTCGCCCAACAACGTGCGGCTGAGGCCGGGATCTTTCAATAGGTCGTGCTCGATGATGGATGAAATGTTTTTGTGGTCGGCCAAGTGCTCGGCAAACACCACGAACGCCACGGGGACATAGGCCACGGCCACCGTGCCGATATACGATCCTACCCCGCCGCCGTACTTGCCCTTAAAGGCCTCTATAAACGCAAAGTCGGGGTACCACTGCATGTGCTTAAAACCCGAAAAGTCGATGATCTTGAGCGCCGTAACGTCGGCCGCATGACCGATCCCCGTAAAGATAGCCGCCAGCGCATAGCCGGACAGTATGCCGATGATAAAGGGGATCATTTTGAACGTTTTTTTGCCGAACACCGAGCAGATGATCGTAACGCCCAACGTGACTATTCCGCACACAAGGCACAAGCCCATGTTGAGGTTCACGTCGTAGGCGCCCGCGCCGTTAAAGATCGCGCCGTTGCCGCTCATCAAGTTTTTGATGGCGCTGCCCGCCAACGACAACCCGATAATAGCCACGGTGGGGCCGATCACCACGGCGGGCATGATCTTATCGATCCATTTGGTGCCCGCGAACTTGACGACCAGCGCAATGATCACATAAATAACGCCCGCCAATGCCGCGCCGATCAAAACGCCCAGATAGCCGAGCGACGCCGTGGACGCGCCCGCAAACGCCGACGTCATCGATCCGATAAAGGCGAACGAACTGCCCAAAAACACGGGACTGCGGAACTTGGTAAACAGTAGATACACCACGGTGCCCACGCCCGCGCCGAACAACGCCGCCGAGATAGACATTGACACGCCCGTGTTTTGGCTTACCACAATGGGCACGGTGATGGTGGCCGCCAAAATGGCCAACAACTGCTGTAGCGCAAATAGGATCAGTCGCGCTACGGGCGGGCGGTCTTTCACGCCGTAAATCATCTTCATCCTTGGTTCCTCTCTTTCTTTTTGCGTAGGCGGACGCATGCGCGCGTGTAGCCGCGGCTTGTCCGCCCCCAATACTTTATTATAGCCCCGCCCCGCCCAAAAGTCAAACCAATTTGCGACACAGTTTGACGGCATTCGACCTTTTTTTGCCGCGCGATCGCCCCGCCTCGTTGGGGCGCGACGTCATAAAAAAGCGCACCCAAAGCGCATGGGTGCGTTTTCGTTGCGGCCTTTTAGGGCATGGGCGTGCCGAGCGTTTCGCAATACAGTTGTTTGAACGTGCGCAAGTGCAAGCGTTCGTCTAACAATATGCGACTGATAAGCGCGCTGAGCGTAGGATCGGTTACCTTACACAGCATTTGCTCGTAGCACGCAATGGCCTCTGTTTCGGCGGCAATGTCCGCCGCCAACATGGCCGACGGTTGCTTGGCATACACCACGTGGCATGCCGAATAATAGTCGCGCCGTTCGGGCGGACGGCGCACGTATATGGGATCGACGCCCATGCGCAACAACGCCTCACCCAACAGATCCAAATGTTTCATTTCGGCAATGGCTATATCTTCCACCGCGGACGCCACCCGCTCGTTGCCCGCCACGCCGAAATGGATGCTTTGGTATATGTATTGCAGAACAGCCGTCATTTCGCCTTTGGCGTCGGCATACGCGGGCATGATGATGCGCGCGTTTTTACAGTCCTCGCACAGTCCCGACAGATCGGGAAAAGGCAGATCTTCCGTCATGGGTTTGGGCATACATACCTCCTTGCCTATTGTGTTTGTTATATAGTATGTATGCGCGCGCGACAAAAACGTGCCACGTTTGGTTTATAATTATTAGGCCGAAGTATCCCGAAAGAACGTTTCGGGCGCTATCCCCAAAACGTCGGCCAATTGCAAAACGGTTTTTAAGCTTATATTGATCTTGCCGCTTTCTACTTTGTCATTTCGACCGCAGCGCTATATTACTTCTACTCTGCCATTTCGACCGTAGATTCATACTGCCCCCCTACATTGTCATTTCGACCGCAGTGCCACATGTCCCCTACATTGTCATTTCGACCGAGCAAAGCGAGCGGAGAAATCTTTCCTTTCGCAACAAGCAGACCCCTCGTGCTTAGCTACAAACAGTGCACTGCACTGTTTGCTATACGCACGCATGCTCGGGGTGACATAGGCGTGGGGCAACCATGCCCGGGGTGCCATGAGCGTGGGGCAACCATGAAGCGGTGATATAGCCCCAAGTCGTTGCCGCGCCCGCCATTCCCATAGATACTAAATTTTTTATTTAATCTTCTAAACCGATCAAATAATCCGCGCTACATGAAAAATAATTGCATAACAAAATAATGCTATCTATGTTGGGCACACGCAAGTTGTTTTCCCATCGATTGATACACGCAACGCTTATGTTTAATTGTTTTGCCAACGCATTTTGAGAAATGCTTTTTTCCGTTCTTAACTCTTTTAATCTTTCCGCAAATTTATTCATATGTTTTCTTAAATAACGCACGGGACACAGCCCCGCTCAATATTTTTTAGACACGTTTGCAGTAATTACCGCATTTACGTTTCTTCTGTTAAACCCAAAAGATAATCGGAACTTATATTAAACGCTTTGCAAACCAAGTAAATGCTTTCCGCGTTGGGCTGAATTTTCCCCGCTGTCCAATCGGAAACGCTCACAGCGGATACACCGACTTTTTCAGCAAATTTCCGTTTACTCAATCCCGTTTCTTTTATAAATTCGCTTAATCGAATTGCAAACAAATTTTTCATACGCTCATTATAAGATAAATCTTACAAAAAATCATTGACATAAGACATGTCTAATGGTATAATGAATATAAGTGTAAGACATATTTTACAATAAGGGAGTAAAAGTATTATGGAAGAAAACAAACAAAAAAGCAAAAAATGTTTATACTGCGGGAATTATACGGGATATTACACAAAAGGGGAACAACGTTTTAACAGCTTAAAACAAGGATATTGTTTTGAGCACCAAAAGATCGTTGCATGTGGCGACAGTTGCGAATATTGGAGAACCTCTTATCGCAGAAATCGTATTCGAAAATACGCCACGCTAAAAACTTTATATGATCTTTTAACCAATCTTTCGGCTGTTCGACAGATCTTGCAAGAATGCCAAGAGGAAGAATAAAACTTGATGAATACAGAAAAACAAAACAATCGCTTTTGCAGAAGTTGCTGTTATTATACGGCGTATTACGAAAAATGCCACTCCTATTTTTACAAAGAAAAATCGGGGCAATGTATGAAACTGCAAAAGCGTGTAAGCAGCAAAGACCTATGCACATTGTACAAGCGCAGACCGCCCCAAAAAATAACGGTTACCCTCGAACACATAGACAGTGTTATTGCGGATCTGAAAGAAATAGAAAGAATCTTACAAATAAACGATCGTTAAATAGTGCTGCGACGTCTGTCATTTCGTAGCGCCCCGCTTTGTCATTTCGACCGTAGTGCTACATGTCCCCTACATTGTCATTTCGACCGCAGTGCCACCGCTCCCTTTATTGTCATTTCGACCGAGCGGAGCGAGCGGAGAAATCTTTTCTTTCGCAACAAGCAGACCCCTCGTGCTTAGCTACAAACAGTGCACTGCACTGTTTGCTATACGCACGCATGCTCGGGGTGACATGGGTGTGGGTGCATGCGTACTCGGGGTGACATGGGCGTGGGAGGGCACGCATGCTCGGGGTGACACAGTGTGGGTGCATACGTGCTCAAAAAGAAAATCCCGAAACGCAACACCATAACGGCGTATGTTTCGGGGTTTTTGAATTGGTGGATTTGTCTGTGACAAATGCGCACACTTTACGCGGAAATACTGTTTGCTCTTCCGCAAAGCTTTGACGCGACATTGGATGCAACGTCACGTTGCTGGTGGAGGTGAGGAGAGTTGAACTCCTTTCCGAATCGGAATAAATCGGGCTTTCTACAAGCTTAGCTTTTTGCGGTTATTTAGCGGAACGGATGCAAAAAGCAAGATCGCGCACCGCGAGTTTTTTAAGGTTTCGCTACGGCGGGCAAAAACGACCCGTCGCGGCTACTTCGTCCTTTGTTTACGCCTCGCACAGTCGGACGATGTTCCTATGTTCGACGACAGCTTATAACTTAAGCTGCAAGGGCAAGCGCGGGAGCGCTCGCCGCTTTTTGATTGTTAGCGTTTATTTTTGTTTGCGTTTTTAAGGCAGCCGCCCCTGCCGCTTGCTTTTCCCGCTTCGCGCCGACCCGTCGAAGCCGGTACACCCCCATGGGCATTAAGCATACCACACAAGGGCGCGTTTGTCAAGGGGACGCATAAAAAAAGACACGGTCGCGCCGTGCCTTTTTTTGACGAAAACTTTTTTACCGTGTCAGTTTGTGAGCACGAACATGGCGAGGAACAACACGGTGATCACCCACGTGGGTATGGAAATTTCTTTCACCTTGCCGGTGCAAAGCTTTATCACCACAAAGGCGATCATGCCAGCGCCGATACCCTTACTTATGCTGTAGCCAAACGCCATAACGGCAAACGTGATAAACGCCACGGCGGCCTCGGCAAAGTCCGTCCAATCGATTTTGGTGACCGAACTCATCATCAAAACGCCCACCCAGATAAGCGCGGGGGCGGTGGCGGCCGAGGGGATCAGCTTGGCAATGGGGCTTAGGAACATGGCCGCCAAAAAGCACGCGGCGGTCACTAACGCGGTGAAACCCGTTTTGCCGCCCGCCGAAACGCCCGACGAGGATTCCACAAAGGTGGTTACGGTAGACGCGCCCGCGATCGAGCCGATACAAGTGGCGGCGGCGTCGGAGAACAGCATTCTTTCCATGCGAATGGGCGTGCCCTTTTCATCGAGCAGATTGCCTTTGGCGCAAGCGCCGTATAGCGTGCCCAGCGTGTCGAACATATCGATCATGCACATAGACAGCGCGGTGGTTAACAGCACCACCACGAGCGTGCCTGCGTTGTGCCCGCCGATACTTAGGTAGGTATCGAAGTTGAAGCCGTCGCGGAAAGCCGCGGCAAACGAATCTTTGCCCCAAGCCGCAAACGCTTTGAACGGGTTGTCCATGGTGATGGCGGTAAAAATCTCTTTGCAACCCGTAGCCTTGGCGGCAACGCCGATACCCGCCAAGCCGTAGTACAGCGCCGCCGAACCGAGTATGCCCCACAGCACGGCGCCTTTCACGTTCTTCTTGCTCATCACGGCAATGGCAAGCACGCCCAAGATAGCTACGAGCGGCGCCAAAATGCCTATGTACGTAAAGCCGTCGGCCAACACGTTGAACGACTTAAACGACACGAGCGTGGAGCCGTTGTCCACGATAATGCCCGCGTTCTGCATGCCGATAAACGCAATGAACAAACCGATACCCACGGGTATGGCGTAGCGCACCGAGCGAGGAATGGCCTCGAAGATCTTTTTGCGCAGACCCGTAACGGTGAGGATCACGAATATAACGCCTTCAATGAGCGTGAACAACATACAGTTGGCATAGGTAAGCCCCGTGCCCACGTCTAAGAGGGTGAACACGATAAACGCGTTTATGCCCATGCCCGACGCTTGCGCCAACGGCATGCGCGCCAACAAGGCCATGAACATCGTGCCCACCACGGCGCCGATCGCGGTGGCGATATACGCCGCGCCGAACGGATCGTTGCCGCCGATCACGCCCGAAAACATGCCCGCGTTCACCATGAGGATATACACCATGGCCATAAACGTGGTGATGCCCGCTATGATCTCCGTTTTGAAGTTGGAGCCGCTCTTTGTGATCCCAAAGAACTTGTCTACGCGGTTGACGGGTTTAGAAGGTTCACCCCCCCCCGCAACTTGCGCCGTTTGGAGCGCTTGTTCCTCTTGCGCCGACGGCGCGGTCGCCTCGTCCGCTTGGACGCTTGCGTTGTCGTTCGTTTCGTTCGAAACGGCCGACAGATTGTCTTGTTCTTCCATATGATTCCTCCTTTGCGGGTAAATTATTTCTTTTCGTACACTTCGCGTTTGAGAATACCCACGTATGGCAGTGTGCGGTATTGCTGGGCGTAGTCCAGCCCGTACCCCACAATAAATTCGTCGCCTATTTCGAAACAAGCATAGTCCGCTTGCACGGGCACCGCGCGACGGGCGGGCTTATCGAACAGCGACACCACGGTAAACGAGCGCGCCCCTCTGCCCATGATCAAATTGCGCATGGTCACCAACGTATTGCCCGAATCCACGATATCTTCCACCAAGATCACGTCCCGACCCGCCACCGAGGCGGCCAGATCCATCACGATCTTGGGCATGCCAGAACTTTCGGTCTGTGCGCCGTACGACGAAACGGTCATAAAATCGATCTGCACGGGCGTTTGCATGGCGCGCACCAGATCGCAAAAAAACATCACGCTGCCCTTAAGCACGCTAATGGCCAGCGGCGTTTGGCTCGACTTCGCAAATTTGGCGTCTAACCAAGCGGCGGCGGCTTGCACTTTTTCGCGGATCTGTTCTTCGGTGAGCACAACGCTTTCCACGTCTTTGTTCATATGTACGGTATTCTCCTTTGCAACCAAGAAAGCGACGAAACACTCGTCGCTTTTTATACTTATATTTAGGCCGTATAGTCCGCCGCGATCTCGCCGAGCGCTATATACAGCGGCGAGGTGTTCATGCGCATGCGTATGGGGCGGATCCGATACTCCTTGGCGTCGGGATTGTTCGCGTCTTCCATTTTCTTTTCGAACAGATACACCGTTACCCATTGCAGTTCGCCGTTTGTGGTGTGCGCGTTCATGAGCATGCGGTCGTACTTTATTTCCGTTTTACCCACCTTAAACGTTTTGGGCGTTTGGCCGTTGGGGTTTTCGAACACGAATTCGAGCATATACGAACTCTCGCCGGCGGCGCACGCGGCGCGCGCTTGGGCAACGGTCACTTCTTTATATACCCGTTCGCCCTCGTCGTTGGTTTCTTTTACGAACTTCGGCCCGTAACTGCCCACAAATTCGAGCGTGGCGTGCATGACCGAAAATCCCGCTTTTTTGAGATTTTTGTTCAGCTTTTCTCTGTTCACGCCGTCAAGATCGGCGCGGAACTGTCCGTCGGGCAATTTTTCTTCGGTGCCCGAAGTGTACACGTACACCGTTTCATAGTCCATAAACGGCTTTAGCGGACGCACCGACACGCTGCACAGCACGATCACCGCAATGAGCAAGGCGCCCACCACCGACGACACAACGATCACGGGTATTTTCACTTTCTTCTTCATGCTTGGTTCTTCCTTATTTATTATACTTCTTGGCCAAACGGGCGTCTAATGCGTCGCGCACCTCTTCGAACGGCTTGCCTTCCATGATCATGTCCACTTCTTCTGTGTAGATGGTTTCGCGCTCGATCAGCAAGCGCACCATGCAATCCATGACGGCGCGGTGTTCGGTGAGTTTTTTGACCGCCTCTTTGTGCGCCGTTTCCACAAGTTTTGTGACGGCGGCGTCGATCTGCGTGGCCACCGATTCGGAATAGGTGTGCGTGGATTGGTAATCGCGCCCCAAAAACACTTCTTGGTTGGAGCCGTAATACACGGGGCCGAGTTCGCTCATGCCCCACTCCATGACCATCTTGCGGGCAATGTCGGTGGCGTGCTTTATGTCGCCCACCGCGCCCGTGGTGATGTCTTCTATCACCAACTCCTCGGCCGCGCGTCCGCCCATGCTCATGGCCAAATTGGCTTTGAGCTTGCCGATGGTCATGTGATCGTCGTCGCTGTCGGGACGGGTCATGGTGTAGCCCGCCGCTTGCCCGCGCGGAATGATGGATACTTCGTGCACGGGGTCGCACATGGGCTCCAGCCGCGCCACGATGGCGTGCCCCGCCTCGTGATAGGCGGTGATGCGTTTGTCTACCTCGGTGACCAGCCGCGACTTTTTCTGCGGCCCCATCACCACTTTGTTGATGCCTTCGTATAGGTCTTCCATGCCTATCTGCGTGCGGTTATCGCGCGCGCACAAGATGGCCGCCTCGTTGAGCAGGTTGGCGATTTCCGCGCCCGAAAAGCCGCTCGTGATACGCGCCAATACTTGAAAGTCTACGCTCGGCGCGATGGACTTGTTGCGCGCATGCACTTTGAATATGGCCTCTCTGCCGCGCACGTCGGGAATATTCACATAGATCTGGCGATCGAAACGGCCGGGACGCAACAGCGCGGGATCGAGGATATCGGCGCGGTTGGTGGCCGCCATCACGATTACGCCGTCGTTGGTTTCGAAACCGTCCATTTGCACCAACAGTTGGTTGAGCGTTTGTTCGCGCTCGTCGTGTCCGCCGCCCAAGCCGGCGCCGCGCTGGCGCCCCACGGCGTCGATCTCGTCTATAAAGATGATGCACGGCATGTTTTTCTTGGCTTGGTCGAATAGGTCGCGCACGCGGCTGGCGCCCACGCCCACGAACATCTCCACAAAGTCGGAGCCGGAAATGGAGAAAAAGGGCACGTTGGCCTCGCCCGCCACCGCTTTGGCAAACAACGTTTTACCCGTGCCCGGAGGGCCTACGAGCAACACGCCTTTGGGAATGCGCGCGCCCACCGCCGTGAATTTTTGCGGCGACTTGAGAAACTCCACGATCTCTTGCAATTCTTGCTTTTCCTCGTCGGCCCCCGCCACGTCGGTAAAACGCACTTTGAGGTTGCCTTGCACGTTGGCCTTGCTCTTGCCGAAGTTCATGGCCTGCTTGTTTTGCCCGCCCATACTACGGAACAAGAAAAACGCCATCACGGCGATGAGCACTATGCCGATTATGGGATACAGTATGTTCCAAATACTGCCCGAATTACGATCGTTGAACGTTATGGCGATCTTTTCGAACGCGGGGAATTGGGCCTCTACCGCAGCGATCTTGTCGGCATCGTTGCCCGCCTCGGCCAACTTCTTTTGACGCACTTCTTCGTAGTCGTCGAACAAATCTTGCATAAAGGTGTCGCGCGCATAGGCATAGGCGTCGTACGACTTGTTCTTTTTATATCCCTCGGCGCCCTCGCGGTATTTCACGCTCACCTTATCGTTGTTTATGCTGATTTTTTGTACGTTGCCCGCCAACATCTCGTTGCGGATGGTGGAAAAGTTGGTTTTGGTCGCGTTGCTCAATGTGGTTGTCACAATCAAGGCCACTATGGCGAATACCGCCAAAAACGATACGACCGCTATAATGCCTTTCGTGCTTGACTTCAATGGTTTTACCTCCGCTTGTTTTGCGAATTATTTTTTGCGCGCCGCGCGCGCGGGGTAGCCCTTTCGGTATATCATATAGTATAGCACAGTTCAAACGGCTATATCAAGCAATTTTTATCATTTTTTGTTAGGTGTGGGGTTTGTGAAAAAAAGACGCCGCCGCCCTGCGGCGACATGCGTCTTTTGTTTTTACGTTTTCGAAAAAGGTTTAGGGCAACCGAGGCGCCACTATATCTTTCATGCCGGTGTACGAAAAATCCAACTGCGCCGCGATCTCCGCCCGCAAAAGCTTTTGCCCGTTATACGAAACGTTGTGATTGCGCGAAAAACTTATACTGCGTATGCTGAGATCTTTGTTGAGCGCAAGCTTGCCCGTAGAGAAATTGTCGCCGAACGTGTAGGCGGCCAAATTTTGCGCGCCCAGCACCGCGCCCTCCACTCTTTCGGGATAGCCGACGGCGCGCATCAGTTCGCGCACGCCCGCATCGACCGAACGGGCAAACATATCGTATAGCTCGCCCACCGTAAGCCCTTCGTCGAACACGGCGGTAAGCACCGTTTGCCGCAACGCGGCCAGATCCACGGCGCCGTCGCTCATCAAAGAAATAAACTCTCTCAGCCCGATCGCCGCGCCGAAGTTGGCCATAAAATAATCGTAGGCCGTTTGTCCCGCCGTGGGCGCGGGCACGGCCATGCCGTTGGCCTTGCATTGTTCGTATAGGTCGCGCGCGGTGTAATCGACCGCCGCGCAAACAGCGTCCGCCGTATACTTACACGTGGGCACGACTTCGGACTGCGCAAACAACCGCGCAGCCAAAATATCCCACGCGGCCGCCGCGTCGGCCAACGTGTTGTCGTCCGCCAATACCGCAGCCAGATCGTCGGCCAAATCTTGGGAGGTGTACGCGTTATCGCCCGACAGCGCGAGCAACAACTCGTCGATACGTTGCCCTTGCATATCCGCCACCGCTTGTTGCCACGCGAGCAACGCGGGGTTGTAATCGGTGTAAGAACTGAGCGAATACCCATAGTCTTCGTGCGCGAACCCGCCGTATTCCCAACCGTCTACCGCCTCTTGGATGGCGGCGGCCACTTGGTTGAGCGACACGTTCATATCGGCGGCGGGCGCGGCTTGCCACGCGTCGTCGCCATAGCGCGTATATAAAATGTTACCCTTCTTTATCGCGCGCATCGTCACCGAAAAAGGCGTGGCGCCCAAGATCACCGAAACGCTGCCCGTGGCGGTAAAGTCGTAGCCTTCGGCCGTCTTTTTCACGGTGACGTCGGCCGAAACGGCCGCCGTGTCTACGCCGAGCGGAAAGCCGGCCACCTCGGCGCGCCCGATTGCGGGCAACGTGACGGTGGCGCTTACCGTGATCACAAAACCTTCTTTTTTCTGCATGACCGATGCGGAGCCGCCCACGGCGTCGCCCGCGTTGTTCACCGTGGGGTATGTTTCGCCGCCGCCGCAACCCGCTACGGCAAACGCCAGCAACACGGCCGTGATAAATACCGCGATCCGCCCGAATATCTTTTTCATGTTTTCGATCCCTCCTTTCGGCACCGTATATACAGTATACTACACATAGGAAAATGTGTCAACCGCGCAAAAAAACGCCCCCGTTTAGGAGCGTTTCTCGCTTGTTTTTTGCTTGTTTTTACGCCTCGCGGTAGGTGTTTATGCCCTCTTGCAACCGTTGCAAACCGTCGAGCATGCGCGCGCGGGGGCAAGCGATATTGACGCGCAAAAAGCCGTTGCCGTTGCCGCGATATTGCGTGCCCGCCGTTACGAACAGCCCCGTCTGTTTGCGGATATGTTCGCTTAGGCGCACGGCGTTGTCGGTGATACGCGTGCAATCCAACCACAACAGATAGGTGGCGTTTTGCTCGGCCAAATGCACCGTAGGAATATGTTCTTTGATAAAGGCCGCCGCCGCCTTTTTGTTTTGCGTGATATATTCGCGCAACGCAGTAAGCCACTCGCCGCCGTGCTCGAACGCCGCAATGGCCGCGTCCACGGCAAAGCAGTTGGGTTCGGCCAGCTCGTCGCTGTTTAGGCCGCGCACGATCTTGTTGCGCAGTACGGGATCGGGCACCACCACCGCCGCCGTATGCATGCCGCCCAAATTAAACGCTTTGCTGGGCGAAATGCAAGTAATGCTGTTATACAAGCACTCTTGCGAAACGGGCGCAAACGGCTGATAGGCAAAGCCCGTGTCGGTCACGTCGCAATGGATCTCGTCGCTCAGCACGGTAACGCCGTGTTTGCGGCACAGCGCCCCTATGGTTTTGAGTTCTTTTTTGCTCCAAATGTGCCCCACGGGGTTGTGCGGATTGCACAAGATCATGAGCGTGGTATTCGGGTGCGCCAACTTTTGTTCGAGGTCGTCAAAGTCCACGCCGTAGGCGCCGTTTTCATACGGCAAACGACTTTCGAGCACGTGCCGCCCCGTGTTCTCCACCGAATGGAAAAAGATGTCGTATACCGGCGTTTGCAACACCACGTTGTCGCCCGCGTTGGTCACGCGTTTTACCGCCGAGGTAACGGCGGGCACTACGCCCGTGCAAAAGCACAGCCATTCTTTTTGTATGGCAAAGCCGTGGTTTTTCTTCCAATGGTTTTGCACGGCGGCATACCATTCGTCGGGCACCGTCGTGTAGCCGAACACGCCGTGCTGCGCGCGACGAATAAGCGCCTCGGTAACGGCGGGCGCCGTTTGAAAATCCATATCGGCGATCCACATGGGCAACTCGTTAGGCAATACGTCCCACTTCACCGATCGGGTGTTGCGCCGATTTACGGGCGCGTCGAAATCGTAGAGCATCAGAAGTCTTCTCCCCACGGCTTGCCGCCGCAAACGATAAACGTTTTATAAGGGTCTACTTTGTCGCGCTCTAACACGATCTCGCCGATACTGTCGGCCGTCAGCGCGCCGCTGTACGGATTGCAAATGCTGTCTATACCGCCCTTTATCTCGGCGTCTATGGTGGAATACTCGAACGCGCGCGACGTGTTCAACAGTTTGCAGTTTTGCATTACGAGGTTGCGTATGTAGCAAAGGCCTTGCAAACTTTCTATCGTGCAGTTTACGAGCGTCATGTTTTTGGAATTCCAACCGAAGTATTCGCCCGATATGAACGAATCGGTTATGGTCACGTTTTCGCTGTTCCAAAACGCGTCTTTGGTGATCATGCGAGCGTTGCGCACCGACACATTTTTGGCGCCGTCGAACGCGTAATTGCCCGCTAAATGGAACCCGTCTATTTCCACGTTCTCGCTTTGCATGCCGAAGTAATCGCCGCGCGCCGACACGTTTTTAAGCTGTATGCCCTCGCAGTTCCAAAGCGTTTCGCTCGCGTTGGGTAGCGTTACGTTTTCCAGCGTGATCCCGTACGACCTGCGGAACGTTTTGGGCGCCTCGATGATGCCGCCGCTGATCTTGATGTCGGTGGTATACCACACGCCCGCCCGCGCCGTTTCGAACAACGTGCAGTTTTCCAAGCGGATATGGTCGCCGTACCAAAGCGGGTATTTCCATTCGAACAAGCATTCTCTCAAATGAATGTTGCTGCATTCTTTTAAGGGGGATTCGCCGTCGGCGAATGTGCACTCGGCAAGGTGCAAATCGCGCTCTCCGAACAGCGCTCGCTCGCCCGTATACCTTTTCTGTCGAATTTCGATCATATGTGTACTTTTTTCTCCTTTGTTCGTCTTTTTTTTATTATACCACGCGTTTTCGGTTTCGTAAAGTCTTATTGACCACGTAAAATGAAAAAGACAATGGTCGACAAAAAACGACACGCCCCGTTTATGTAAGTTCGTATCGTTTTTTCTTACTTTTTATAGCATGTTATTCTATATTTTTACATTATTTTATTTTACGAAAAACGGGCATGACGTCGAGCGGCACGGGCATGGTAACGGTCTGCCCGCCGTTATACCGAACGTTGTCGTGGATATACTGCCACTTGCCTTGCGGCAGATACACTTGCCGCTCGCGCATTCCCTCATACAGCACGGGCGCCACCAAATACTCGCCGCCGAACATGTATTGGTCGGCTATGTCCCAACAGAAAGGATCTTCGGGAAATTCGTAGAACATAGGGCGGATCACGGGCGATCCGTTTTCGCTCGCCTCGTCCATCACCGACTGTATATATTCTTTCATGGAAAGGCGCAAGTCGAGATACTTTTTCATCACGGTATAGGCTTGCTCGCCGAAGCTCCACAACTCGTTGGGGCGGCCGGTAAAACAGAATCCCCCGCCGTGGTCAAGCTCGGTGAGCGGCGGGATATCGTGCGGCTCGCGGTCGCCGTGCATGCGCAAGATAGGGCAAAACGCCGCGAATTGGAACCAGCGAATAAGCAGCTCGGTAAAGTGTTCGTCGGTCACGTTGCCGAAAAATCCGCCCGTGTCCGAATTCCACCAAGGAATGCCCGCAATACCGATATTCAGCCCCGCCGCCAACTGATCGCGCATAGACGCAAAGTTGGCTTTGATGTCGCCCGACCACACAACGGCGCCGTATTTCTGACTGCCCACCCACGCGCAACGGGTAAGGTTAACGATATTTTCTTGCCCCTCGGCGCGTTGGTGCTCGTAAAATCCGCGCACGTGCCACATCGGAAACGCATTGCTCACTTTGAGCGCCGGCCCCGCGTGATAGCGGTAGTGGTCGAAATCATAGGCCGAATACTCCGGCTCCGATTCGTCTAACCAAAACACGTCTATGCCGTAGCGGTAATAGTTGTTTTTTACCTTTTGCCAAATGTAGTTTCGCGCTTCGGGGTTGGTGGCGTCGTAAATGCAAGTGTCGCCTTGGAAATCGAACGTTTGCACCGACCCGCGATCGGTGCGCACCAACAAGCCTTTTTCGCGCATGTCGGCGTAGTTTTCGCTGCGGCGATCCACCGTGGGCCAAACAGACACCATGCACCGCGTGCCTTGCGCGCGCAATTCGTCCATCATGCCTTGCGGATCGGGCCAATATTTTTGATCGAAGCGCCAATCGCCTTGCCACGGCCAATGGAAAAAGTCAATCATGATCACGTCGAGCGGAATGCCCCGCCGCTTGTATTCGCGCGCCACGGCTAATAGTTCCTCTTGCGTGCGGTAGCGCAGTTTGCACTGCCACAACCCCAGCGCGTCGGCGGGAAAACGGGGCGCGCGCCCCACCGCGTCGGTAAAGTTATATAAGATCTCTTTGGGCGTATCGCCCGCCGTGATCCAATAGTCCGCCTCGTCGGTGCATTGCGCCGAAAACTGCGTGTAGTTGGCGCCGAACACCGCCTCGCCCACGGCGGGATTGTTCCACAAAAAGCCGTAGCCGCGATTGGAAAGATAAAAGGGCACGCTGGCTTGCGAGTTGCGTTGCGCCAATTCGAGCACGCACCCCTTCAGATCCAATTGCGGCTGTTGGTACTGCCCCATGCCGAACATCTTTTCGCCCTCGTTGGCCTCGAACCGCACCGCAAGTTTTACGTCCTCGCTACCCGTAATGGGCGTGTAGGCGCGCGCCGTTACCTTCATGCTGGGACTGTGCGCGTTGTTGCCCCGCCAATCGCGGTAGTATTCGCGTAACAAAACGGTGTCGCCCTTATAAAACGACAGCATGCCGTTGTTGTCCGCCTCGCACCGCAACGCGCCTACCGTTACGGTGGCGCCGCCGTCGTGCAAGCGAACGTCCGCCCGCGCGTTGCCCGCCGAGCAAAGCGCTTTATCCCACGCCGAAAAGGCGGGCTTTACGGTGGCGCGCACCCGCAGTCCGCGGCCGAAGGCCTCTATCCGCAACGTTTCGTAGCCGCTTTTGCCCGTAAGCACGCCGTCTTTTGCCGTATACCGCATAGCATAATTCACCTTTTATCGAAAATCGATGTTTTTTTCTTTGAGCCACTCGTACGGGTTTTCGTTGGGACGCATCGCTCGATATTCGCGCGGGCTTATCCCCTTGATCTTTTTGAAGATACGCGAAAAGTACAGTTGATCCTCCACGCCCACCGCGTTGGCCACCTCGCCGATGGTGCCGTTTTCGCCGCGCAACATCTCGCACGCCGCCGCCACGCGGTAGCGGTTGAGATACACGATGGGCGACATGCCCACCACCTCGGCAAAAAGCGCCATCATGCGGCTGACCGACAAACAGTTTTCGCGCGCGATCTTTTGCACCGTGAGATCCATGCGATAATTATTGTTTATGTATATGAGGATCTCGCGCACGCGGCGAAATTTGCCCGACACGCGCTCGTCGGGAAAGCGCGACCTATCGGCGTTTTTGATGAGCACGCCGAGCAACAGCAAAAAATAGGCCGAACAATTGAGCTGTTGCAACTCGCCCGCGTCATACGCCTCGTAAAGGTGCTTTAACAAATTCATGCATTCCGAAAACTCGGAAAGGTGCACCGCGGGTTTTTTAACGCTCAGCCCGCACCGCGCCGCCAACGCTTGCGCGTCGGACGCGTAAAAGTCCACCCATATATACGTCCACGGATCGATGGGATCGGGGTAATACTCGTATTTTTCATCGGTGAAGAGCAAGAACACATCGCCTTTTGACAGCGAAATTTTTTCGCCGTTGGCGATGAGCGTGCCGTGCCCGTATAACACGAAGTGCATGGAGTGGTAATCCGTCCATTGCCGCAACTCGTGCTTTTTACGGGGCGCGCAATACTCTTGCCCTATTTTTTGTATCTTGAGGGAGATCTTTTGATCGCCAAAAAGTCCCCCCCCCGCGTCAACCTCCAACAGACTGTTCATATCTTGCCTCGCTCCGTTTCCGTATAATGCAGTCGTATCGTTCCGTGACCGGAAGTTTTTTTTGCTTTTTTTACTTTTCGGCAAACCGCAACAGCGTAAAGCTGTGCGCCGGCAGACGCAACGAATACGACTGCCCTTTTTCTTTTTCGACGGCGCGGTTTTGCGGCACCACGCGGTTCGGGTGCTCGAAATCGTTGTAATCGTGCAAGCCGCCCGTAAGTTCCGTGCGCGACACCATGGCCACGGACGACGAGGCAAACCGCAACGCGCAGTCCTCCTCTTTATCGCTCTTGTTCACAACGAACAGCGCGTATTCGCCGTTGTCGTGCGTGCAAGCGGCGTATATCTTTTGGGTATCGCCGTAGATACATTCCGCGGGATCGGAACAAACGGCCGCATGCAACGCCGTACCTTTGGCATGCGCCACCGCCATGGCGTACGGATAATAGGTAGTTTGCTTATACACGCCGCCGCCGTTTTGGGTCATGATGGGCGCTATCACGTTCACGAGCTGTGCCAAGCACCCCATTTTGACTCGATCGGCGTTGTTGATGATGGCGCACACCAAGCCGCCCAACGCGATGGCGTCGGTCACGTCGTACACGTTTTCGGCGCGGCGCGGTCCCACCGTCCAGCGGTCTGCGTCGTTGTCGTTATACACTTGCTTACAGTGGAACACGGGGCGGGTGTGCCACACGTTCCACTCGTCTATAGACAGTTTCATGGTTTTTTTGCTGCGCAAGCTTGCTTTTACAAAGTCGGCCGTGGCGCTCACCGTTTTGATGAATGCGTCGAAATCGGCGTGCGCGCTCATGAGGTCGAACTCGTTGCCCTTTTCTTCATACGAATAGTAGCGGTGCAACGATATATAGTCCACGTCCTCGTAAGTGTGGCGCAACACCCTGGCGTCCCAATCGGGATAGGTGGCCATGCCGGGCGACGACGACCCGCACACCACCAACCGCACGTTTTTGTCCACCCATTTTACGAGCTTGGCCGTTTCGTGCGCTTTGCGGCCGTATTCCTCGGCGGTGAGATGGCCTATTTGCCAATCGCCGTCCATCTCGTTGCCCAAGCACCACGTATCGATGGCAAACGGCTTTTCGCGGCCGTTCTTGCGCCGAAGGTCGGACCAATAACTGCCTTTAGAAAAGTTGCAGTATTCCACCAATTGCGCCGCCTCTTGGGGCGTGCCCGTGCCGAGGTTGGCGCTCATCATCACGCGCGAGCCCGCGCGTTGCGCCCATTCGCAAAACTCATGCAGACCCACTTCGTTGGGTTCGAGCTGTCCCCATGCCAGATCCAAGCGTTTGGGGCGGTCTTTGCCTATGCCGTCTTTCCAATTATATCCCGAAAGAAAGTTGCCGCCGGGATAGCGGATAATGGGCACGCCGAGGTTTTTTACAATGTCGGTCACGTCGCCGCGAAACCCGTGCGCGTCGGCCGTGGGGTGGCTCGGTTCGTATACGCCGCCGTATACCGCGCGCCCCATGTGCTCGATAAAACTACCCCATACGTCGCGCTCTACGTCGCCGATTACAAACTCTTTGTCTACGGTGATTTTGTGCATGGTGTTGTCCTCGTTTTGATTTTTTCGGGCGAACGCTACGAAACAGCCGCCAAAGCGGCGCCTTCCGCTTGGATCGTTCGCACACGTTGAGTATACCAAACGGAAGGCGATGCTGTCAAAAGAATATGAGGAACCGTTGGGAAAATGTCGCTCCGCCGTTGCGGCCGTGTCACCCCGAGCACAGCCGAGGGGTCTACGCGTGGCGGAAGAACATAGATTTCTCCGCTCGCTGCGCTCGGTCGAAATGACAGAGAAGAAAACGCCGGTCGAAATGACATCCCGTGAGGGATGTCACCCCGAGCGCGTAAACACTCACAACCGTGTCACCCCGAGCACAGCCGAGGGGTCTATACGTTGCTTTTCTTTTTGAGCAACAAAACGGTAACGACCACGGCCGCGGCCGCCAGCAACACGCCGCCCAAGCCCACGCCCAAGCCGATACCCAATTGGGCGCTCTTACCAAGCCCGCCCGACGAAGGTGCGGGCGCGCGCAGATCGGACGCCGCCACTTGCAACGCGAACATTTCCACCGCGCCGTCGGTATCCGTGACCGTCACAACATAGGTGCCCGCGCCGAACACGTCCATGGCGTTGCCCGCCGAAATGGTCATGCGGCTCACGCCGCCCTCGTCTACCATATAGGCCGACACCGACGCAACGGCGTGGTCTGTGTTATCGCCGAACGTGAACGTGAGCGTGCGGTTGGCATACCGCCGCGTTACCGTGGTTTGCGTGGGAATATCGCTCACTCGCACCGAAAGCACCGACGATTGCCCCGCCGCGTTTTTCACGTATACGGTGTATTCGCCCGTGGCGGTAAACGATATCGTTGCGGGCGCTACCGCCGCCGACGCCACCGTTTCGCCGTTTTTATACAGCGCGTATTGGGTAACGGGCGCCGCCGTGGCAACGGCAAGTTTCACGTTGTAGGCGCCGCTCTGCCACCCGTTGCGGTGCGGCGTTAAGGTGATCACGGGGCGGTCGGGGTCTATGTTGGTTATTTCCACCGTTTCGGAATAGGTAACGCCCAACCCCGAAGTGACCACAATGATATAACTGCCGTTTTCGGATACGGTAAAGCTTTCGCGAATGGCGAACGGTCTGTCCAATTCCACCGTGTGCACCGCGCCGAACTCTCCGTTTTGATAAGAATACGAGGCAATGCCGCTTTTTGCTTGCGCGCACACCGTAATCGTTACCGAACCCGTGGTATAGTCGGACGAGTCGGGCAACGCCGAAAAGTTTTCTATATCGGTCACCGAAATGAGCAGCGGCGTGCTCACCCCGCCGTTCGTGATCTGCACGGCACTCAGTTGGGTGATGCCGTCGAGCGGCGCGCCCCAATCCACCGTATATTCGCCGTTGTCGCCCGCCTTTTGCATATCCACCGCTTCTTCGTAGATCACTTGGTTGGGTTTTACGGCATTATACAGTTGGATCTTGGCGCCCTCTTGCACGCCCGCCGTGAACGTGACCGACGTGTCTTCCATGCCCACGGTGGGCGGCGCGGTCAATGCCGACGGCACCGCGCGGCGCTCGCTCGTCATGGGTTGCACGGCGATAAACGTGATGCACGGCTCGTTGGTAGACGCGCCTTGCATGTGCACGTCGATCTTGCCGTTGCCGTCCGCCGTTACGTTTTCATACACCGAAAAGCCTTTGCTGGACGCGATACGCAACAATTCCGACCCCACCGTGGCCCCGTTAAAGGTGATGGTGCAGGTGCGCGCATGCCAATGCGACAGCGTGCCCACATACACGCGGTAGGCCGCGCCCGCCGTCAGATCGGTGAGATTATACCCCATGTCCAGCGCGTCTTCCGTCCAACGCAGCGAGTTGTAAGGGAAGGTGCCGTCGCCCGGCGCCGTCCAGGTGGAGCTTGTGTAGCACCCCCATTTGTCCGACCCTTTGGTCGTTGTTTGGTCGGGCACGCTGTTTAATAGCGTGTCGTAATGATCGAACAACGTTTGGTTGTAGTCATAGTACGGATCGGCCGTGTCCTCGTATTTGCCGTCGTGGTCCACCGACCCCGCGTTGACGAAATACACCAGATCGTCGGGCATGGTGGTGACCGTGCACGTAACTTGTCGATCGGTGCCCTTTACCACGCCCGTGATGTCGGTGGTGGTGAAATTGACGTTCACGCCCGTGTTGGCCACGATGTTGCCAAACTCGATCTCGGACGTTTGTTGCGTGCCGTCCGTGTAATGCACCACGGCCGTGTTGTCTATCTCGTCGGCCAACAGTTTGCCGTAAGAGATCACTTGCCGTTCGGCATACTCTATGCGTTCAATGGTTTTTTGCGCCGTGTCGTCGGCGCGCGCGCGAACGGGCGCGCCCCACAACAACGCCGCCGCGCACAGCAGTGCGGTCGCGATCGCGCACAACAGCGCCGCCGCTCCTATTTTCCGCGTTCCCGTTTTCATGCGCTCTTCCTCCTTTTCACGATCAGCAAGGGGCACACAACGGCCGCCGCCGCAATGGCCGCAATGCCGATGATAAGACCGACGATCATGCCGGCCGTATTACCCGACGAACCCTTGGGCGCGGTAGAAAGGTCGGCGATCTCGCCCGTGGCTTTAGACGCTATGTCGATGACCACCACTTCCGCGTTGCCCTCTTTTTGGATATGCAGATAGTATTTGCCCGCTTTGTCCGCTTTCATGGTTGTTTCGGCCGTGCCGTTGCCCGCGCGATACAGTTTGGCGCTGCCGCCCGTTACCGATATCGTGCCGTCCGCGCCCACCGTAACGGCGCCGAGCACGGCGTTTTGCGCGCCGTAGGTCATATAATAGGCATACGTTTGGGTGCGTTCGCCCAAGCCGTTTTCCCAATACATTTGGTATTTGCCCGCCTTTGTCAACAGCAACGCGTCTTGCTCGGTGGCCGCTTCGGCCTCGCCGTCGTTATACGAAACGAACAACCGCCCGCCCGACGCGGCATCGGAGGCAAACCCCAACGAAACGCCCGACGCATCCGAGAAATCGAGTTGTAACGATAGCGAAGGCGGTCGCTTGTCTATATTGTTTACCGCGATCTCTTTTTCGTACGAATAGCCGGCGTTTGTTACGATACGCACGTTGAACACGCCGTTTTCGGTGGCCTCTATGGCGTATACGTCGCCCTCTTTTTGCACTTCGCGGTCGTTTACGAACACCTTTTGAATGCCGCTCGCCGCCGTGGGTTGGAGCGTTACGGTCACGTTTTCACGCGTCCAATCGAGCGTGCTGAACGTTTCGCCGAAGTCCACCGTGTCGATCGTGTCCACGGTGAACGTTTGCGAGGTGGACATGCCGCCCGTTACAAGCGTTACCGTATACACGCCGTTTTTGCGCGCGCGGTAGTAAAACCCTTGCGTTAAGTCGATGGCTACGCCGTCGGGCGTGGTGAGCGTGAGCGCCGTCACGCCGAAATCGGTGTGCGGTTTGAACGTGACCACCGCCGCGTCGCCGCCGCGCACATAGTCTTTGCTTATGTTATACGTCACGCCGGGCGCCGAGATCACCAACTCGGCCGAGCACGACGTGCCCTTGCCCTCTTGGGCGTTCACCGTTACCGCTTGCACCAAACGCAACGAATACGAATGCGCGGGCAGATAGTCGGCCACGGAAATGTCTTGCGTGACACCCGTGGGTTTGAAACTGCCCAGCAACGCGTCGTTTTCGTCCAACACGTATACGGTGGCGTCCGGATCGAGATTGCTCAGCCGCACGGTGTCTTGCCGCGAAACCACGCTCTTATCCGCCGCGATCGTGGCGGCTTTGGGCAGAGAATCGCCGCTCGACCAAACTTTTATATAGCTTATATGCGGATCGCCGCCCGATTTTTTGGTGAATTTAACCACCAATTCGCCATTTTCGTTCGCTTGGCACGTAAACGAACCGCTGCCGAACGTGTCGCCGTCGCCCGTGCCGGGATCGGGGAAATCCACCGTGCCCGCCGTTTGCCCGTTGCATACAACGTTCACGGAACGCGCGCCCCAACCTTTGGCCAAGTGGCCGCTCACTTTCACGGTGAGCGCCTCGTTGGCACGAAATCCCGTCATGGTGTACGAAAGATTGTTGCCCGCATCGCCGCGGATAGACCAATCGGCCGAACCGTCATTGGCCCAATTGACCTTGCCGGGATAAAGCGGGTTGTATCCCCACGTAGTGCCCGTGCCGCCGTCTTTGTGCCTTGCCATGTCCCGCGTGGTGGACTGCAACAAGCCTTTTTCGCTCGCGTCGCCCGGCGGGGTCTTGGTTTCGTCGGTAAAGCCGCAGTCGATATTGTAGTAAAGCACCACCGCGCCCTCTTGTTGCCACGTGTAAACGGCATACAGTTGCATGTCGGGGTATTTGGCGGACGTGAACGTGGCGGTGGTCGTTTCGCCCGCCGTTATGCCCGTTTTGCCTTCCTCGGCATGCGCCGCTTGCACCGAAAAGGATACGCCGTTGTCCGCCGCCGTTACCGTATCGGTGGTGCCGTCGCTCAAATACACGGTGAGCCGCGTGTTTTTCGCGATCTCGTCGTGCACGTCGGCGCCGATCAGCACCGAGCCTACTTTGGCCGTGCTTTGGCTGTTATAGTTGGAGCCGCCCGACGCATACAGCGGCAGTTTGGCGTCCGCTTGCGTTATGGCGATCACCGACACCATATCGCCGTCTATCTTTACTTCCACGTTGCCGTTTTGCGTGGCCGTGATATCGAAATAAGCCGCCGTATACTGCCCTTCGTTCAGCGTTACCGATTGCGTGGCCGCGGTGATGCCCGCGCCGTTTTCGGCCGCGTCTTGCACCGACACCGTTTCGCTGCGGCTCCCCCAGCCGATTCCGCCGCCGTAGAACCCTACCGCCACTTTGTAACTTCCCGCGTCCAAAGCGAACCGATAGGTGATCACGTCCGTTTTGTTCCACAACTCGCGGTGCATCATGGCCGTCATGGCGTCGTACGAACCGTTGTAGCCCTTGCCGCCGCCCGTGAGCGCGTTGGTGTAGCCCCAGCTTTTGCCCGTTACGATATCTTCGCCGTACGCGCGGTCGGCCGCGCCTTGCATAACGCCCAACACCGCGCCCGTGCTCACTCTGTCATCAAACGCCGTGCCGCAGTTCACGAAATACAGCACGTTGTCCGTTTGCGTGAGCATGTTCACCGGCGTTACGGACGAATACAGCGTTTGCTCTTCTTTTACGGCCGCCAAGCGCATGTGCACGTTGATAGCGGGCGCGCCCGTTTCGATCTTGCCTTTGCCCGCGCCCTCTTGCACCGTAAGCGTTTGCGGCGCGCGCGTCCACTCGGCGGCGTTTTCGTTGCGGTATTCGGCATACAGTTCGTAGCCCTCGTAGCCGTTCGCCGTAAACGTAAAGTGCACGTCGCCGTTCACGCCCGCCGCCTCGGTCACGTAAAGGCTTTGCTCGCCCATCTCTTTGTCCGCCGTTTCATACACGAACATGCCGTCGAAGTTCACGTAACCGCTGCCCGATTTCAGCCCCACGATCACGGTGTGCCAACCGTACGCCAAATCTTTGGTTTGGTACACAATGGCTTTGTTTTCTCTTTTCGATTGCCTTAAACTTATTTCCACGGGGGTGGTCGCGTCGTCTATATAGAGCTGTAGCGTGCCCGCGTCGCTCTTTTTGGTGGCGGGCAAGGCAAAGCCCACGCCTTGAAAGCGCACGGCAAAATAGTTCACTTGGTTGGTGTACGTACTGCCGTAGTAATAATCGTTGCCGTTGTCGAAATTATTGTTGAGCGTGGCGCCCATATCGAACGTGAAATACGCTTGTTCCGCGTCGCCCTTTTCGGCGATCGCTTTTTTCACGTCGGCAATGTTGCGCAAGCTGTCGTCGGCGTCGCTGTCGTCTATAAAACGGCTTTCGCCCGCCGTTCTCACGCCCGTGATCACGTAGGTGGTCACCGACTTTTTGGTCACGGTGTCGCGGATCTCGTCGCCCGCCGAAACAATGGAATGCGTCCAATTGTTGTTTTGGTCGGTCACGATCTTTTCCACCGCGTGCGCCGTAAAGCCGTTCAGATCCAAAGCGATCTGCTTGGCCGAATCCTCGTTGTTTTGCTTTACCACCACCAACGTGTTGCCGTCGGGCGATACCGCCGCCAGCGTGGTGGCATCGTTCACGTCTACCAAGCGATACCCTTTTTTGATATACTTGGTGTATTGCCCGCTCATGTAATACGCTTTGCTCAAAACGTAGTCTTGGTGCGTAAGCCCCATGGCGGCCAAATCCACGCCTTGCGCCTCGGCCTCTTCTTGCGTGTAGTAAACGCCTTGGATAAGGCCGTAGTTGGTGCCGCTCTTCATTTGCCCCACCATGTCTTCCATGCCTTGCCAGAACACGTAAGCGTCTACGCCGCCGTCTTTGACGGTGTCTAAAATGCTTTGCGTATACTTAAAGCCGGTGGCCAATGCTTGGGGATCGTAGCCGCCGTCGTCCACCGTGTAGCAGATCTCCGACATGTAAACTTCTTGCCCGTTGTGGTGCGCGCTACGATACATTCTTTGCGCGTTGGGCAAATCGTACGAATAGATATGATAGGTGAGCCGGTCGGCGCCGTTTATCACGTCGGCGCCGCTCGTGCCGTCCGTCGTTTTAGCGTTATATGCTTTTTGGTATTGGCTCGCGGCATATTTCGTGTTGGTTTCGTCGCCGAAGTTGTAGGCGGCGGAGATGCCGCGCTTTTGCATTTCGAGATCGAGCAAATGCAATATTTCCACTTGCTGTTGCGCCGAGAAATGGCAACCCTCTTGGTCGCCGTTTTCCGCCCAATACCAATAGTCCGAGCTGGACTCGTTGAACGGCTGGATATTCTCGAACGTGAACCCTTGCCCTACGAGATACTCGTAAACGTCCAACAGATATTCGGCAAACGCTTGGTTGTGCGCCGCGTCGTTTATCATGTTTTCGGCCTTGGCGCCCGGTTTGTCGCTCGCCGCCTTGGTGTTGCCCGACGTGCAACCCGATTTGGTCAGCCAATAGGGCGGCGAGTTGGAATAAAACTCGGTGATCGTGTCCTCTCTATGGCTTTGGATCCAATCGAGCACCCAAAGTTGCCGCCAATCGGGCGTTTGCTCCCAAGAAAGCGTGCTCCCGTCGGCCGCCGTGTAAAAGTAGTCGGGATCGGCCGTAAAGCCGTCGCCGTCTTTCACGCCGCCCCGCCAACCGGGCGTGTTGCGGTCGCTCGTCATATGGGTGTGGGTGGGATCGTCGCCGCCGCCCACGTTGTAGCGGGCGATATTCAGTCCCAATCCGCTGTCGCCGTAAATGGCCTCCATCACCTCGTCGCGCTTGGCGTTGCCCGTGGAACCCGTGCGCGTCCAATCGCCTATTTCGGTTGCCCACCACGAAAGCGACAGCCCCCAACCGTCGAACTCTTGCAATCCTTTGGAAAGATCCACGGTGTAGACGGTAGCCTCGCTCGATGCGGCAAAGCCGAACAGCAGCATGGCGCCCGACAATGCGGTCACCACGGCGAACACCGCGCTAAGCAACACCGCCGTCGCCCTTTTCATGCCAACTTTGCGTGTCATGCATTTTCCTCCTTACTCACTGTTTCGCGCCTTTCTTTTTGTTGCGCAAGGCAAGCGCTATGCCCGCGGCGCCCATGAGCGCCGCTGCCACGGCAACCGCTTGGGCGGCGACGTGCGAACCGCACCCCCCCCCCGCTCTTTTCGGATTGCGCCGAGTTTTCCTCGCCGTCGACGTCGCCGTTGTTTTCATCGTCGCCGTCGGTCGGATCGGTAATTTTGGGTATGGTTTGGGTCTTGGTGTCCGTTACCGTTCGCCCGTTGAACGTGGCCGTGGCCGTATAGGTGCGCACGCCCTCTTGCTCTTCGGTGGGTTGCACGGTCACCTCGCTCGTAAGCTCGGCAGTCGCCGTTTGCACGTGCGCGCCGTCGTGCTTGCACGCAACGCTCACTTGCGCCGACGAAAAGTCCGTCCACTGCCATGTAACGTTTTCATAGTCGTAATCGTGGCCGAGCGCCGCCACCGTCACTTCGCCCGCGATCTCCGTGTCGGCCGTCTGCTCTTCGAAATTTTTGCCGCAAACGGCGCAGTGCCAATGCTCGATCGCACCCGCCTCTTCGCACGTGGGCGCTACCGCCTCTGCATGCGCGAGCGTGTGCGGCAACGCGTCGGCCGTCTCGCTTATTTCGTCTGCATACGTTTGGCCTTGCCAATCGATAACGGCTTTGTGCGTTACGGTGCCCGACTGCCCGCACGTGGCGTTCGAGGTGTGCGTTACGGTGGCGTTCACCGTTTTGGTGTTGGCGCAACCGTTGTGCGCACAGCCAAGCGTGGCCGTAGCCGTCACGCGATCGTCTGCCCAAGCCCACGTAGGATCGGCGTATTCGCACGCCTTCCACTGCGCATATACGGCGCCGCTCTCGGTCACGCTCGTTACCGCCTCGCCGCCCTCCGCCGCCGTAAACCAACCGTTAAACTCGTGGTCGGCGTATTCGGGCGTTTGCGCGGACAGATCGGCCGCGCTCCCTTTTTCAAAGTATTGCGCCGTGCTTTCGCCGCCGTTTTGCGCGTGCAAAGTCACTTTGTTCACTTCGTATACCAATATAAACGTGGCAAGGTACGCGTCGCGCGTTTCTTCGGCCGGCTTAGACGCAATGCGCACTTGCAGCGTGCCGTCGGTCACGTCGCCGTAACACGTTTTGTGGTTGGCCTTGTCGGCAATGCCCACAAGCGCTACGCCCGCGCCGCCGTTGGCGCTGATCGTTTGCGTTCTGCCGCCCACGCTCCAATGCCCGAACGTGCCCACGATCGCACCGTAGGCGCCATTGGGCAAACGGTCGAATCGGTAGTCGAGCGCCGTGCCCGGCTCGCCGTACAAAGCCGACGTATCGTAGGCGTCGTCTTCCCAACCCGCGTGACGGGTGCCCGCGTCGGTGGCGCTTGTTTCGCCGTGCGCGGCGCCTTCCGTATACACCGCGCCCGCTTGTAACAGTTCGCCCGATGCTTTGCCGCCCAAGTTGATGAAATAGCGGGTGCTGTCGGGCACAACGGTAACGGCGTACGTGCGGTTTTCGCCCGCCACTTCGGCCGCTATCTCCACTTTATCGAGATACGACGCCGCGGCCACGGCGTTTTGTTGTTCTTGCGTGAGTTGCACCGTTACGTCGGGCACGCCCACGTAAGAGGAGCGCACCGTGATCGACGTGTCGCCCTTTTTGATAAATTCTTGGGCGTTCGTATAGTTTGGTATGGGTTCTATCAAGATATACGCCACGTGCGTCAACCGTCCGTTGCCGCCTAGGCGCACCGTAACATACGGCTTTTCTTGTTCGGTGTTTTGCAAGGTTTCCGTTACGCCGTATATCCCTTCTTGGAACGTGTACGTAAGGTCTTCGTCTTTGCCCTCGATTTTGGCGGCGGTCAGATCGTTGATCTGCACTTGCCCATTGCCGGCGTTGCCTATCCCGCCGTCGGTCACCCTACGGGTGCCCACCGTTACTTTCAACGGCGTTGTCGTGTCGTCCACTTCGAACTTATACACGAGCGGGCACGGATCGGCGGCTTTCCCTTGGTCGCCGTCGTTTTCGTTGATATAACGGGCGGTTTCGAAACCGGGCGTGGCAGAACTTGTTTTGCCCCGCCGCCACCATTCCCAACCGTAGGCGCCCGTGCCTTCGCAGTACGTGCCCCAATATTTGCCCGTTACGGGATCGGCCGAGATCTGCGTAAAGTCGTAGGTATCCGCGCCGGGCGTAAGGTAATACAAGTTGCGGTCGGTCTGCGAGTTATACAGTCCGTTGCCGTTACCGTCGCCGAACGCAAGACCGTTGGCCGTCATATACGGCGTAGCGATGGAACAGAGGGCGGCCGCCCCGCCGCGCGAGGCGATGCTGCCGTCGTCTTTTACCAAATAGCCCGCATCCACAAAATAGAGAACTTTGCCTTTCGGCGCGTTCGCGTTTTCCGCGCGGGCGGCCGCGGGCGCGCCGTGGGCGAACAACAGTCCGCACGCAAGCGCCGCCACCGCTAACAATGCGCCTACCATACGCGCGCATTTGTTTCGCAAAACATTCGGTTTCATCATTTTCCTCCCGAAATCTTACGATTTTCGAATTTAATTTGCTTTTTGCGTTCTTAGCCTTTCACGGCCGAGAACACGATAGACCCGATGATCTTTTTTTGGAACGCGGCAAACACCACGATGATAGGCACCAACGAAACGAGCGACGCCGCCAACGTGCGCGGGATCTCGCGCGTGGAGCCGCCCGAACCGTTCAAGCTGTTGACAAGCAAAGGCAAGGTATACCAATTCTTATCGGAGATAAACAGCAAGGGGCCTAAAAAGTCGTTCCAATTGCCGATAAACGACAGTATGGCTTGCGTGGCCAGCGCGGGCATCAAGAGCGGGAACACGATAGACAAAAACGTTTTGGTGTAGCCCGCGCCGTCGATACGCGCCGCCTCGGATATGCTGTCGGGGATACCGAACAGAAACTGCCGCAAAAAGAACACCGTGCCGATGGCGCCGAACAGCTTGGGAATAATAATGGCCAGCGGGCCGTTGGTCAGCCCCATGCGGCCGTACAGCCAAGCTTGCGGCAACATGATCACCGCAAAGGGGATCATCATGGTGCTCAGCAAAATGAGGAATACGGCGTTTTTGCCCACAAAGTTGAGTTTGGCGAACGCATAGGCCGCAAACGCCGACACAAGCACTTGCACGATCACCACGGGTACGGTGGTGAGTATGCTGTTGAGAAAGCCGCGCACGATGCCGCCTTCCATAAGGATCTTGCAACCGTCCCACATCTCGCGAAAGGACTTGGCCGTCCACTGTTTGGGGATAAAGGTGGTGTAGATCTCGGTGTGCGGCTTGAATGCGGCAAACACCATCCACACAAAGGGCAACAGCATGAGTATCGATCCCAGCGACAGCACAACGGTAACAATGATGTTTTTGATCTGTTCGGGTTTTAACCCGCGTTTGGCTTTGGGCAGCGGCAACAGCGTGGCTTGCCCGTTTTCCGTATATTCCATGCTTACGCCGCCTCCCTTTTCAGTCTGTCTACGCCCATCTGTATGGCCGTGATGATAAAGATCATGAAAGCGAGCACCCATGCGCCCACCGACGCGATCCCCAACCGATGACTGCCGAAGAAGTTGTACACAAACCCCACCGCCGTCATGCCGTTGTTGCCCACGCCGTAACCGCCCAACAGAATGAACGGTTCGTTGAACATTTGGAGCGAACCCATAAGTCCCGTAACGAACAGATAAAAGATAATGGGATACAGTGCGGGCAACGTGATCTTTAATAAGATCCGCCCGCTGTCCGCGCCGTCAATTTTGGCCGCCTCTATTTGGTCGGTGGATACCGACTGCAAGCCGGCTATGAACATCAGCGTGGAATAGCCGACGCCTTTCCACACTTGCAACAAATTGACGGTAAAGGCCACGCCGCTTTTGGAGCTAAGCCATTTTACCGTGGGCAAGTGCAACGTTTGCAACAAATTGTTTATAGAGCCGTCCGCCTTGAAAATGTTTTGCCACACGATGGCCACCGCCACGATGCTCATAACGCCGGGCAGATAATAGATTACGCGAAACGTTTGCGCGCTGCGCATTTTGCGATTCATGCCGAGCGCCAAAAACATGCCGAGGATCAAACAGATAGGCAGTTGCAACGCAAAGAGCAAGGTGTTGAGCACCGAGCGCCAATATAAGTCGGAGTTCAAACCGTAGAGAACGGACTTTATGTTTTCCATTCCCAAAAATTTGGATTCGAACAGCGAAGTATACCCCGTCCAGTTATAAAACATGGCCATGATCGACATAACGAGCGGGATAGCCGTAAACAGCGCTATGCCGATCAACATGGGCGAAACATACAGCCACCCGACGGCGTTTTCCCGCCATCTGAGTCGGCTTTTTTGTTTTCTCTCTTCTACCAACATTTACGTATCCGCGCCCCCTGTCAGCTGTTTTTGGTCGCGTCGTACTGTTGTTGCATTCTGTTTTGCAAAGCGCTCCACGAATAGGTGCCGTCGCCGCTCGGACTGTTGAAGAACGATACCGCTCCGCTGCCTTTGTTATACATCACGCTCAGTTGCGTGGTCAGTTCGTCCAGCCACACGGCGTCGAACGTGGAGTATTTGGCGGGATAGAACCCGTGTTCGCCGCTGATCACGTCAATGAACACGTTGCGCGTTTTGGGCGAATAGATCTCGTCGTTTTCCGCGTTGAGGTAATCGTCTTTCACGTTTTTGCGCAACGGCAACGAAATTTTTGCCGTACGCACCATTTTTTCTTGCGTGCTGTTGGACATGAACGACAGCGCGATGCGTTTGGCCACATCGCCTTTATCCATGCTCGCGCACTGCGCCGAAACCACATACCCCGCCGAGGTGATAAGACCTTGCCAATCGGTGGCGCCGTCCTCGGTCGGCCAAGGCATCACGCCCCAATTGTCGGCGCCGAGGTGGTCGTCGTAGTCGGCCACTTCCCACGAACCCATCAAGCCGTAAAAGCACACGCGCCCCGCCGTCATGTTCGCGTACGTTGCGCCCTCGTAGTCGGCCGCGCCGCTCGCCACCAACTCGGCTTGGTATTTGATCGCTTTTTGCACGGGGCCGTCCGTCAAGCTGCCCACTTTGCCGTTGGCACGGCCGCTCGAAAGATCGATGAGCGGGCTTGTGGTAGCGCTATTATCCGAACCGAACGATTTGGCCAAAATTTCCACGTTGGGGATATCGCTTGCATAGTGGTTGGCGGGCAGCTTTTTGGCGATGGACTCGCACAGCTTTTTATACTCCGCCCACGAGTAGTTTTCCGTTTCGAAGTTCATTTCCCACGGCATTTTCAAGCCCGTTTCGCTTTTCACGGCTTGCGCCACCGTGGACAGCAACGCCTTGTTGTAACCAAGCTGTTGCGTGCTCAGATCTTTGGGGAAGGCGTACAGCTCGTCGCTCTTGTTGCCCAAAGCGCCCGTATCGGGGTTAAAGCGGTACATGTCGAGCGCCACGTCGTAGATATTGGTAAGATCCACGTCTTGCTGGCTGTCGGCATAGCTTTGCAACGAGGTGATAAGGTCTTTATACTGCAACAGCTCGTTGGGGCGCACGTAGAAGATGTCCGGCGTGGCGCCTTGCTGAATGAGCGATCCGAGCGTGTTGTAGTAGTCCTTTTCTTGCTGCCCCGTAAACTTGATGGTATAGTCAAGCCCCTCCTCGCGCAGCGCGGCTTCCATATCCTTGAAATATTGGGTGTAAAACACCGTTTCGCTGTTGTTCGCCAGCAAAAGAATGCTGATCTCGTTTGCCTTGTTTTTGGTACAGCCCGTCAGGCTGAAGGTCATGGTCGCGGCCGTAAACACCGCCACCAAAATAGCTACCAACTTCTTTCTCATAATTCCCTCCGTATCTTTTTTTCGGGTTGCCCCGTAATTAACTTATGGATATTACGTCCGCGCCCGTAAGACATGCGTCTTTGCCGAGCGCGCGCACATACAAATACAGCTCGCCGCCCCAAGCGGGATCGTAGTATATTTCGGGCGGCTCGCCGCCCGTGATGGCGGGCGCGTGCTTCCACCCCACAACGGCGCGCCCTATCGCGCGGCCGTCCGCTACGGCGGTGACGAGCACGTTTTTACCCGTAAAACGCACCAAACATTCTTTATCGGCCGTTATCTCGGCGTACGCGCCCGCGCTTTGCGCTACGCTAAGCGGCAACGCAAGCTTTTTGCCCTTGCCCGCCGCCGCGGCCGCCACTTCGCGGGAAGAAATAACTTGCGTTTGTTTAGGCGTTACCGCGTCTACGTGCCACAGCACCGCTTTGCCGCAATCTTGCGTCCACACGCGCTTGCGGTATACGAGCGTGAGCATGACCTCTTTGTCCGCCTCGCAGTGCGGCGTGAGTTCCAGCCAACCGAAATCGCACTCGCCTACAAGCTGTCCGTTTATATACGCCGCCACGTCTACCTTTTCGGTCACTTGCAACAGTAGTCGTTGCGCTATGCGCGTTACGGGCAACGTATACGAACAAACGGCGGGTTTGCGCGAGCTGTTCCACTTATCGATGCCGATGCGCACGGGCAGTTGTCCGTCTAACGAAATGTGCGGCGCGCCGTACGTATCCAACAAGCGGAAGTCGCACCGCCCCACGGGCTGCTCTTTAACCACCGCGCCGAACGCCGTAACGCCCTTTTTGCAAGACGCGCGCAACGCGGGCGACTGCGGATCGTCGAAATTGCTGTGTCCCCACTTTTGGGCGCGTATCACATACCGCCCCGTTTGGCAAGCGGGCGCTATTACGTTGCGTCCGTCGGCAAACACCGTTTCGCCGCTTATGCCGTCCGCTATGATCTGCAACATATCGCACGGGTGCTCGATAAACAGTTTTTGCCCCGCGGGCACCGATACCGTATATGCCGCCTCGCCCTCCGTTAGCGGCAACGCGCCGAAGTGCGTGCCGTTTGCCGCCGATACCGTGCGGGGCGCGGGCGGCTCGGCCGCATAAAACGCCGACACAGGCGTTGTTTTTTTATCGCCCGACACGGGCGGACGGCCGTTTGTCAACCGTTCTATCGCTTGCTCTTTTGTTTCGAACAAAATGCGCACGCCGTTTATTTGGGTGTTCGCGGTCACCGTCGTTTCGCCGTTGCCGAAATCCAACCCCACGGCGGGCTTGCCTTGGCACACGAACACCAACGTTTGCGCGTCGGCATAGATAGGCTCGCAGTTGGCGCGCGTGAGCACGGCGTTTATGCCGTGGCTTTTCAGCGAAAAATCGAATAAGCAAAAGGGCGCGTGCATGGGCGCCACTTCGGCTTGCACTTGCTTGTTTTCATAGGCAAACGTTATCTTGCCCTTCTTTTCGGAAAAGTTGGGAACGCACACGGCCGCGCCGCCGCCCTCTAACATTAGCACGCGCAATCCGCCTTGGGTGGTAGCAAACGAACAACCGTCGGGCGCGATCGAATGCTCTGCGGGCAATGCGCCCGCCAACGCGCGCCCCGCCGTTTGCAAAAATCCGCCGAACAGCACGGCCTCTTTGGCTTCGGGGCGATAGTCGCCCGTGGGGCCGATCATAGACGCAAAGTCGTATACCGTGGCCAGCATGGCGTCGGGCTTGCCCCAATTGTTCACGGCTTGGCTGTAACCGAAGTTGACGCCCGCCACTTGGTTGTAGGCACCCAGCAGTTTGGCGCCGCACGAAAGTTCGCGCCGCAACAAAAAGTGATCGCGGTTGGTTTCGGACACAAGCAACGGCTTTTCGCGCTTGGCAAACAACAGCGCATAACGTTGCAGTTCGGCGTCGAACGTGTTGTCCGCACTGTCGGGATAGCAGTTGAGCGTGGCCTCCACGCCCTCGGTAAGACCGCCCGCGCGGAACACGTCGTACTGCCCCGCACAGCAAAACAGCGGTAGATCGGTTATGTAACGTTTGGCGATATCCGCCAACTGCCCTATATACGCTTGCGGATCGGGACAGTCGAAAAAGTCCAACTCGTTTTCCAACTGCACCAAGATCACGTTGCCGCCGCGCGCGAACGAATAGCGCGCAATATGCGGCAACACGGCGTCGTACCACTTGGCCGCTTGCTCTATGAACCACGGGTGGGCGCACCGTATGGGCATGCCCGATTCGAGCACGCGCGCCGGCAACGCGCCGCCGTTCCACTCCGAACAGATATACGGACCGGGACGCGCGATCACATACAGCCCCGCCGCTTGCAATTCTTGCAAAAAGCAGTCTATATCCTTTTCGCCCTCGAACGAGAAAGACCCGTCCTCGCACTCATGATAGTTCCACGGGAAATACACGTCCACACAGTTATATCCCGCTCTTTTCAGTTTTTCGGCGCGGTCTTTCCACACCGCCCGCGGCAGACGAAAATAGAAAAGCGAACCGCACAGCAACACCTCGGGGTTGCCGTTCAGTTCCACGCCCCGTTTCGTCAATCTCACCGTTTTGCTCGCATTTTCCATTCCGCTCATGAAACGCTCCATCCTTTTTTTCGTTTTCGATTTGAAAAAGAATTAAAAAATGTTTGTTTCGCTTATCCCGAAATCAATATAATCCAAACGCGGAAAACCGTCAATAGGGAAGGCCAACTACAGTAATATCGTCCATAAATTTGGGGCAAAATAAGCAAAATATTCTTAAAACAACAAAAAAGAAGTACAACCGCGTTGCACTTCCCTTTCGCTTTTTTATATTTTTTTCTTTCTTTTTTTATACTTTTGCGCACCCGTTCGCCCGCGGTTTTTTATCGTAGCGGCCGTTCACGCGCATGGCGTTCAAAATGGCCAACACGGCCACGCCCACGTCGCCGAACACGGCGATCCACATGTTGGCGATCCCTAAGGCCGACAGCACCAAAACGGCGGCTTTCACGACAAGCGAAAACACGATATTTTGCGTTACTACACGCATGGTTTTTTTGGCCACGCGTTTGCCGAGCGGCAGACCGCGCAAGTCGTCTTGCATCAGCACCACGTCGGCCGCCTCGATGGCCGCGTCGCTGCCCACGCCGCCCATGGCCACGCCGATATCCGACCGCATGAGAACGGGCGCGTCGTTTATCCCGTCGCCCACAAAGCACAGCGCGCCGTTTTTGTTTTGCGCGGATAGCAGCTTTTGCACCTCTTCCACTTTGTCTTGGGGCAACAATTGCGCCTTATGATCGGTCACGCCGATCGTGCGGGCAACGCTCCGGGCCACCGCCGCGTTGTCGCCCGTCAGCATCACCGTGCGGCAACCCATGGCGTTGAGTTCGCCCACCACTTGCGCCGCCTCCTCTTTGATTTGGTCGGCGATGAGCAGCGATCCGACAAACTTGCCGTTTCGTGCCACGTACACCACCGTACCCGCCTCCTCTTCTTTTACATACGCGACGCCCTTTTGCCGTAAAAGCGTTTCGTTGCCGCACAAGATCACGTCTTGCCCGCGCACGGCCTCTACGCCCGCCCCCGCTATGTTGGTGAGCGTGTAGCCCTTGTCAGCCGCTTTACCGTAGGCGGCCACGATCGAGCGGGCAATGGGGTGGTCGGACGCTTGCTCGGCAGCGGCGGCCAGCCGCAGTATCTCTTCTCGCGCGTCGGCGGGCGTTATTTTGGTGACCGTAAAATTGCCTTTCGTGAGCGTGCCCGTTTTATCGAATACGAACACGTCGGCTTTGTGCAGTTTTTCGAGATAGTTGGAGCCTTTCACCAAAATGCCGTGTTTAGACGCCGCGCCCAATCCCGCAAAGAACGACAAGGGAATGGAAATGACCAACGCGCACGGGCAAGACACCACCAAAAAAGCAAGCGCGCGATATAGCCACGTGGCCCAATCGGACGTAATAAGCGCGGGCACAATGCCTAATATCAGCGCGGCCGCCACCACTGCGGGCGTGTAGTATTTGGCAAACTTGGTGATAAAATTTTCGGCTTTGGATTTTTGGCCGGCCGCATTTTCCACCAGATCGAGGATCTTGGAAACGGTGGAATCGTAAAACGGCTTGGTGGCGCGCACCTCTATCTGCGAGGAGAGATTCACGCAACCGCTGATCACTTGGTCGCCCGCGGCCGCGTCGCGCGGCAAACTTTCGCCCGTGAGCGCTTTGGCGTCCAGCGCGGTGGCGCCCGCCACGATCACGCCGTCGAGCGGCACTTTTTCGCCGGGGAACACCATGATGATCTCCCCCGCTTGCACCTCGTTCGGGTCCGCCTTTTCCCACGCGTCGCCCCGCTTTACGTTGGCGTAGTCGGGGCGGATATCCATAAGCGACGCAATGGACGCGCGCGATCGGCCGGTGGCGAACGATTGGAACCACTCGCCCACTTGATAAAATAGCAGCACGGCGCACGCCTCGTCGAACCCTTCTATTTCCCGTCCCGTTTCGCCGCGGTATATCGCCAGCGTAAACGCGCCCAGCGTGGCCACGCACATCAAAAAGTTTTCGTCCAGCACGCGGCCGCGGCAAATGTTGCGCACCGCTTTATACAGCACGTCGTATCCTATCAGCAAATACACCGCCGCATACAGCGCAAAGGGAAAGAGCCACCCGTGCTTGCCGCCCAAAACGCCTTGCAACGATACGATCTTATCGGCAACGAACACGGCGCAAAACATTGCGAGCGCTGCCGATATTCGCACCAAGTTTTTTTTGTCTTTGGGGCGCAAGGCCGCCTTTTTCGTTTTTTCCACAAGAACGCTCCTTTGCCTTACAACAAGATCTTGCAGTCCGGCTCTATCTTTTTGCAGATCTTTACCGCCGCTTGCATGATCTCGTCAAAGCGCGCGTCGTCCGCCTCCACCGTCAGTTTTTGCGCCATAAAGTTTACGGCGGCATATGTAACGCCCTCTATCTTGCCGATCGCCCGTTCCATTTTGGCCGCGCAGTTGGCGCAATCCAATTCCGCCAGCTTAAACACCTTTTTCATAATCTTTCTGCCTCCCGTTTTTTTGCCCGCCGCCGCGAGCTTGTTTTTATTGTTGTATGGTTATTCCATTGAATAAGCGTTCAAGTATTGTCCCGTAAAAAACAAGGCTTGCTTTATATCCGCCTTGTTATTCGTTCACGTGCGTTAAACCGTATTCGAGTATTTTCGTTACGTGGTCGTCGTCTAACGAATATTTTACCTCTTTGCCCTCTTTGGTGCCCTTCACGAGTTTGGCCGAGCGCAACACGCGCAGTTGGTGCGAAACCGCCGATAGGCTCATGTCCAATATGTCCGCTATCTCGCCCACGTACAGATCGCGTATTTGCAAGCACTCCAATATCTTGGCGCGCGTCGGATCGCCGAACATCTTGAAAAGTTCGGCCAAACTGCAGATCTGCTCTTCACTCGGCAACCGCGCCCGTATCGCTTGTATCGCGTCCGCTCTTTGTCGTTCGTCTGCCATGCGGCCTCCAATATTTGAACGTTTTCTCAACTGTTCAACAATAGTATATTGCGTTTTGCTGTATTTGTCAACTGTTTTTTTGCTTTTTCCCCATAAAAAAACAAATGCCGCTTATTCCCGCGCTACCTTGTAAGCACGCAAAGCGTCTCGACGCCCGCGGTTTGGGGGAACATGTCGAAAGGCGTAACGGAAGAAAGCGCAAAGCCGCTTTGCGTTAAAAGGGATACGTCGCGCGCCAAAGTGGCGGGGTTGCAAGAAATATAAACGATCTTCGCGGGGCAAGCGGCCGACAGCGCGGCAAGCACGCGGCGATCGCAACCGGCGCGGGGCGGATCGAGCACGACCACGGTGTTTTGGCCGCGGAACGCTTGGGGCAAGCGCGGCAAGGCCTCTGCGCAATCGTCGCACACAAACGTCACGTTTTGTATGCCGTTGCGCGCAGCCATGTCTTGCGCCGAACGCACGGCGGCGGCCTCTATTTCCACGCCCAGCACGGCCGAGGCTTTGCGCGCCAACAACGCGCTCAAAATGCCCGCGCCGCTGTACGCGTCTACCGCCGCATGACTGTTTGCATGCTCGGCCGCCGCCGCATACAGTTTTTGACGCACGCCGTCGTTCACTTGAAAAAAGGCGTGCGGATGCACCGAAACTTGCAAGCCGTCTACCGTGACGGGCGCAAGTTCGCCGCCCGCCAACACGCTCTTTTCGCCCAAGATGCGGTTGCCCGCGCTCGTGTTCTCGTTGAGATAATAGGCGTATTTGTTGCCGTACAGCTCTTCGAGCACGGCGTTAAAAGGCGTCAATCGCTTGGCGCGGTTGCCGTTCGTTACCACCGTAACGGTGCGAAAATCACCCAACTGCCGCACGGACAGATGGCGCACGTCGCCCGTGCGTTCCGTTTCGTTGTAGCCGCGCAAGTCGTTTTTGTGCATAAATTCGCGAAAAGCGCGGATCAGTTCGCCGTTGCCCTCGAACTGAATGGAGCACTCTTCTATAGGCACCAATCGATGACTGCCCGTAGCGAAAAATCCCGTTTGCGCATCGTCGCCGCGCACGGGCAAACTCATCTTGTTGCGATAAAACGTTTGCCGCGGCGAGGGCACGGTTTGGCAAGGCTCTATATCCATGCGCGCCGTTTTGCGAAAGGCCTCGCGCACCGCGTTTTGCTTAAAGCGCAACTGCGCGTCATACGTCATGTGTTGCAAACCGCACCCGCCGCAACGATAGTACACGGGGCAAAAGGGCGTGGCGCGGTCGGGCGAAACCCGCAACACTTGCTGCAGCTTTGCCACCGCAAACGTGGGTTTTACCAAAATGACAACGGCGCGCACCTTTTCGCCCGGCAACGCGTAGCGGATAAAAACGGTATAGCCGCCGAGGTGCGCGATCCCCTCGCCCTCGTAACCTATCCCGTCTATCTCGATCTCCAATACGTCGTTCTTTCTGATGGGTGCGCCCGTTTGCATATTTTTTTATCTCTTTGTTTTTTGCCGTTACCGTTGCGCCAACGGCGTGTATTTTTTCTTTTCGGAAATACACTTATAGTTGGGGCGAATGATCTTGCCCTTGTTGCTCAGTTCCTCTATGCGGTGCGCGCTCCAGCCCACAATGCGACTCACCGCGAAAATGGGCGTGAACAGTTCGGTGGGAATGCCCAGCATGGCATTGACGAACCCCGAATAAAAGTCTACGTTGGCCGACACGCCTTTATACATGGTGCGGTTTTCGTTGATGACTTCGGGCGCAAGGCGCTCTATTTGTTCGTACAGCGCGCAATCTTCGCTTTTGCCTTTGGCGTCGGCCAGCTTTTCCACATAGCTTTTTAAGATCTCGGCGCGCGGGTCGCTTTGCGAATACACGGCGTGCCCTATCCCGTAAATAAGCCCCGAACGGTCGAACGCCTCTTTGTTGAGCAGTTTATTGAGATAGTCGCGCACCGCGCCGTCCGACCGATCTTTTAAGTTTTCTTTCATGTCCTCGAACATCTTCACCACTTTGATGTTCGCGCCGCCGTGCCGCGGCCCTTTGAGCGAACCGAGCGCCGCCGCCACGGTGGAATAGGTATCCGAACCCGACGACGAAACAACGTGCGTGGTAAACGTGGAATTGTTGCCGCCGCCGTGTTCGGCGTGTAGCACAAGCATCATGTCCAAGATCTTGGCTTCCAGCTCGGTGTAGTTGCCGTCGGCACGCATAAGGTGCAACATATTTTCGGCCGTGGACAAGTCGCTTTTGGGCGTATGTATGATCAAACTGCCTTCTTCGTGGTAGTATTTATACACTTGGTAGGAATATACCGCAATGAGCGGGAATTGCGCAATGAGTTGCAAGCACTGTCTGAGCACGTTGGCAATAGAGATGTCATCGGCCGCGTCGTCGTAGGAATACAGCGTTAAAACACTGCGGCTCAAGCCGTTCATCATATCGGATGCGGGCGCTTTCATGATAACGTCGCGCACAAACGAGATAGGCAAACTGCGCAACCCGCCCAACAGATCTTGAAATTCGCCAAGCTCCTTTTTGTCGGGCAACGAGCCGAACAGCAACAAATACGCCGTTTCTTCGAACCCGTAGCGGTTTTCGCTCACAAACCCGCGCACGATATCTTTTATATCGATGCCGCGGTAGCGCAAAACGCCTTTGCACGGCACGCTCTCGCCTTGGGCGTTTGTCTTTTTGCCCACCACTTCGGAGATGTCGGTAAGTCCCGCGAGCACTCCCTTGCCTTGCTTGTCGCGCAGTCCGCGCTTTACATCGTACTTATAGTAAAACGTATTGTCTATGATGGTGCTTTCTTCCGCCAACTCGCTGAGCGCCGATATCTTGGGCATCACATACTTGATAAATTCGTTAAAATCCAACCGTGTTCCTCCGTTCTTATTTGCCGCTCTCTTTCACGGCACGTTCGGTGTCGCGCAAGATGGCCTTGTTGCGCGCCGTTTCGCGCTTGTCGTACAGCTTTTTGCCCCGTCCCAGAGCGATCTCCACTTTTACTTTGTTGCGCACGAAATACAGTTTGGTGGCAATGAGCGTAAGCCCCTTTTGCCGCACCTTGCCTTCCAATTTATCGATCTCGGCGCGGTGCAACAGCAACTTGCGGTTGCGGCGCGCATCGGGCGCGAACGCATTGCTCTTTTCGTACGGGGCGATATAAAAATTTTTGAGCCACAGCTCGCCGTCTTGCAACTGACAAAAGCTGTCGCGCAGACGCGCGTTGCCCATTTTGATCGACTTGACCTCGCACCCTTCCAAGACGATGCCCGCCTCGGTCGTTTCGGTGATCTCGTAGTCGAAATACGCTTTTTTGTTGGTGTCTATTACCCGCATGATCGGCTCATTTCCCTACGCAAAATTTGGAGAATATCTCGTCTACAAGGCTGTCGGACACGTTGCGCCCCGTGATCCGCCCCAGCGCATCGAGCGCCGCCCGCAAGTCGGCGCAAATGCAGTCGGCCGTGAGCGTTTGCACGGCGGCCTGCGCCCGCTTTAAGCACTCGCCCGCCTCTTTGAGCGCCGCGTATTGGCGGGGATTGTTTACCGCGCCGCCCGTGGCCGTTTTGTTTTTGATACGGCGGTAAATTTCTTCTTGCAATAACGGCACGCCCTCGCCCGTGGCGGCGTTCAGTTCCACCGTAACACACTTTTCGCCGTCATTTTGCGCCGCTCGCGCCGCGCCCTTATAAAGATTTTGAAAAGAGTTTACCACGACGACCGCGTTTTCGTCAAGGCTTTCGGCAATCTTTTCGCCTTTTCGTAACACGTGCAACACCACGTCCGCGCTTTTGCACGCGTCTTTACTGCGCTGTATGCCCATTTGCTCGGCCTTGCTTTGCGTGGCGCGAATGCCCGCCGTATCCACCAAAACGAACGCCGCGTCTTTATAGCGGCACTTTTCTTCTATGGTGTCGCGCGTGGTGCCGTCCTCGTCCGACACGATGGCGCGTTGTTCGCGCAGCATGGTGTTAAACAGCGTGCTTTTGCCGGCGTTCGTCTTGCCCGTGAGCACCACGCGCGCCCCTTCGCGCCGTATGCGCCCGCCGTCGTAGCCGTTTATTTCGCTTTGCACGCGCGCTTGCAGTTGTTGCAACCCTATAGCAAGTTGTTCGCGCGTTTGTTCTTCCACGTCCTCTTCGGGATAATCGATGCTCACTTCGGCGCGCGCCGCCAGCGTTATCGCTTGGGCGTATATTTCTTCTATGGCTTGGCGCGTTCTTCCCTCGCTTTGCTCGTAAGCGCCCGCCAACGCGTCCTCGCTTTCCGCATCGATCAGATCGGCTATGCCCTCGGCTTGCGTCAGATCGATCTTACCGTGCAAAAACGCTCTGCGCGTAAACTCGCCCGCTATCGCCAACCGCGCGCCGTTGTCTATCAGCCCCAACAGCGCTTGCTCGGTCAAATACCGCCCGCCGTGAAAATACAGTTCGGCGCTTTCTTCGCCCGTGTAGCTTTTGCCGTGCAAAAACGCAACGGCCATGATCTTGTCGCGCACGCGCGCGTGAAAATGCGCTACATACATTTTGCCGTGTTGCAACGTGTCGGGCAATCCGTTCGTTACGCGTTGCATTAAAGCCACGCTGCCCTCGCCCGACAAACGAATGCACGACACGGCGCCCTTGCCTTTGGGGGTGGCTATGGCCGCTATGATATCGTTTTTTTCCGTTTGTACTGCCATTTATCTCCTCTTTCCACTGTTTGCACAAGCTATCCACCGCAAGTTGTCCACATTGTGGATAAGTATGTGGATAACTCGCTTTTTGGTGTTATTTTTTAAGTTAGGGTTTCCTTACTTTTGTATGTATATATTTTATTGTGGATACTTTTGGGATAAGTTTTTATTTGTTTTGTTTTTTATACACAACGGTACGTATTTATTTTTTCAACATATAGTGGTGTTAGAGTATAAAAACGCAAAAATTGCACAAAATATAAGGTTGTCCACATTTCCCCATATCCTATCATTACTACTACTACCAACAAATATATAAGTATACTTACTTACGAAAGCGGTTGCTTTTTGGGTTTGTTGCCGCTGCGGGGATATAAAGCGGGCGTTTCTTTTATCTTACGAATACATATAAGCTTACGCAGTATGTCTTCTTTCGGTAATATTACCGTGTGCACTTTTTCTATGCGTCCGCCCAATAGTGAGATCGCTTTTTGCGATTGCTCTATTTCTCGGTCGCAATCGGCCGACTTATAGGCGATGAACGCGCCACCTATTTTCACAAACGGCAAACAGTATTCGCACAATGTGGGCAGATACGCCACCGCGCGCGAAACAACGTTTTGGTATTTGGTTTGTTTGGGTAAGTCCTCGGCGCGGGCATGCACCGTTTGCACGTTATCGAGATGTAACAGCGCGATGAGTTCGTCTAAAAAACAAATGCGTTTTTGCAAGCTGTCTATCAAAGTGAAACGGTATTGCGGCAACAAGATGGCAAGCGGCAAACCCGGAAAGCCCGCGCCCGTGCCGATATCCGCCGTATCGCCTTGTATAAACGGTAGACCTGCCAAAGAATCGATAAAGTGTTTTATCTGCGTTTCTACGGGATCGGTAATGGCCGTAAGATTGAACTGTTTGTTCTTTTCCCATAAAAAATCGCGGTAGATGCGGAATTTTTCTTCCGCGTCCGCCGCTTGTCGGGAACATATTCCCATGGATAGCAAATGCTCGTTCAATAATTGCATGTTGTATTGTTGTTCCTTAGCCTTTGGGGCGGGCGCTCACCGTAAGAGAGCGGGACACAAAACGTTTGCGCCGTCTACGGTGTTGTTGTCGTGGTATAAAAGTTTGAGCACCCATTCCAAAAATGTGTTTTTTTCTATGGTAAGCACCGATTTGGCGTAAATGTTGGCCACGTTATACGGCCCGTCTTGCAAAGAATCCAAGCTGTCGTTGCGATTGTCGCCCAGCGCGAAAAAGAAACCTTTTTCTATTTTGATCTCTTTGCCGAATTCGAAATCTTCGTACGTGTGTTTGAATCCGTCGCGCGTGCGATCCATCGGCTCGCGAATATACGATTCTTCTTGCAATCGAAAGGGCTGCTCTTCGCCCTTTTTCAAATAAAACAAAACGGTTGCGCCGTCGTCGGCAATATCGAACCGAATAGTGTCGCCGCCCACTGCCACAATGCGTTTTATGATGTTTGTGGCGCCGCCGTTTTCGTCTTTTTTGGTGATCACCACGATATCGCCGCGTTTATACGAGGAATTGACGCGCAACAATAAAACGCTGTCGCCGTCTTTTAACGTGTTCATCATGCTTGTTTTTTGCACTTCGCACAGTTGAAAAAAGCAAACGAACACCAATAAAAAGCTCAATAAGAACACCACAAAATACAAAAAAGCGGTCGCGTACGGGTTATCCGGTTTTTCGTTGGTGAGAAATCTGTCTTTTATAACGATCTCCCATTTTTGCTTTTTTTGTTTTTTGGCCATAGCGTAGATCCTTTTTTATCACACCCATAGAAGAGAACTTATAATAAATTCTTCTTGGGCGTCTATGCGCAAAAAGATGGCGCGGTGCCACCCCGCGAACGCGCCGTCCGCCGATTTTAGATCGGAGGCGGACAAAATAAGTTTTGTCCAGTCGGCGTCGGGCGATACCGTTTTGGTGCAAGTGTAGGTGTTGAATTGGTCTTGGTCGGTCACCGAAAAGGTTATTTGTTGGGGCACGGACGAAAAGATGAGAACGGACAGCGCGCTGTCGGGCGCACCGCTGAAAGCCACGTCCCCCAATTTATAGGTGCACAAGCCGCGACGGCCGCATATCCCCTCTATATCGAACGGGCCGGCTTTCATTTCGGGCGGGTGACGTTCGTCGGTGGTGAAAAAGTCGTCTAACCCCATATCGCTTTCGTAAATAAGGCGACGCTTTACGATGGTGGCGGGCGTGATGTGCAAAGCGGACGGCAAACGTTGTTCTACGGGCGTGCAGTACGAAAAACCCGTATCGGTGGTAATGTAACAAAACGCATACACGGGGCGGTCGGCAAAAAATACTTCGGTGCACCCGATATATTCGTTTTCGCCCGCTTTTTCGGCGGGCACCTCGCGCCAATTGCGATACGCCGCGTTGGCAATGCCGTGCGATACGTAAAAGCGAACGTCTTGCACGCTTTTTTCGTATTGCAGAGATAAATACAGCTGTTTTTGCGAGCCCGACAGCGTAAACGTTGTTTCGGGCGCCAATTCTTCGGGCGCGGGCGGCCTTTCATTCGTCAAATAGGAAGAAAGGAAAATGTCCACGTCGGCAAAAATTTCTTGGGTAATACTGCGATCCACGCGCGGCGCGATATGCAAAATACCGTTTTTGTCCGACTGTTCCATATAATCGCTGATCGCGTCTAACGACGAGTCGGCGTCGTTGGAACAGCAAAGTTGCAAAAACGGGATCTTGAGCATGGGAATGTAGCCGCTCACGTTGATACTAACGCTTAACCCCAATAGTTCGGGATCGTCGGTGGCGGAAAAAAAGCCGGGCGAAAACAAAGAAAGCGCGCACACGGGAAAATCGGATAGTGCGGCCGTTTTGAGAACGCCCGATCCGCCCGCGCCCATGCCGAACAATGCCACGCGGGAAAAGCCTTGGTTTTGCGCAAACGTGACGGAACGCAAACACACGGTGGTCCAGATATACCAACACGTTTTTTGCGGCGCGTCGGCGGGCGCGTATATGGTTTGCTCGTTGTAATCGGCAAACGACAGCGCCGAAGGATAAATGGTAAAGCGGGCGCGGTCGAACGCATTGCCCGCATAGTCGGTCACGAGGACCGCCCAATTTTTTTCCAATAAAAAATCGAAGTTTACGCCGTGCACGTCTTGCGTGGGTTCGGGAAACACGATCACCAACTTATCGGTGGGCTTTGCGGGCGTTAAAAGACGCGCGTAAATACGCGTGCACCCAAGCGCCGACGGTTCACCGTTGAAATACACGCGCCGTTCTTCGCCGAACGCCGTTTTTCCGCGGTATATTTCGCTCACGTCGAGCGGCATCAAAGATCGGTCGTAGCTTTCCCACAACTTTTGCGGCGACAATACCATGGTAGCATTGTACTCCTTTTGGCTCGGTTTGTCAAGGAAATGTTGATTTTAACGAAAAGGCGTGCTATACTGTTGCGTATGAGAAAACAGATAGGAAAAAACAAAATAGCCGTTGTTACGGGCGGCAGCAGCGGTATCGGAAAAGAGCTTATAAAGCGATTGCATGCCTACGGCTACACGGTGGCGTGCGTTTCGAGGAGCGAGCCGCAAGGGTCGCCGTGCGATTTTTTTGCGTGCGATCTGTCCGATACGAACGCGTTGCATAAAACGGCCGAAGATATCCGAGAAAAATACGGACGCGTGGATCTGCTTATAAACAATGCGGGACTGGGCATATCGGGCGCCACCGAACTGTTGCCCGAAGACAAGATCCGCTATGTGGCGGAAGTGGACTATTTCGCGCCGCTTCTATTTACTCGCGCGCTGTTGCCCGCGTTTTCGGCGGGCGGCAAAGTGGTGATGATCAGTTCGGCGTGCGCTTTATTTGCACTCCCCTTTCGCGGTGTATACTGTTCGGCCAAAGCGGCCGTCAATATGTTGGCCTTTTCGCTGCGTATGGAGTTAAAGCCGTGCGGTATAGACGTGGTGTGTATCTGTCCGGGCGACATCAAAAGCGAGTTTACCGCCCATCGGTTAAAATATACCCAAACCAACGAGAGATACGGCAATGCGGTGGTGTCTGCCCAACAAAAAGTGGATACGCGCGAACATAAGCGCATGAACGTGCGTGCGTGCGGCAAAAAAATAGCGGCCATTGCCGTGAAAAAGAAAAAGGCGCTCTATATCATAGGCGCCAAATATAAATGGCTGTACGCTTGTTCCAAACTGTTTTCGCAAAATTTCATGCTCAAAATGACGCAAAAAATGTTCGGCGGCAAAAAATAAGCTTGTTATAACAGTTCGATCAGTTTTTTGGTGTCTATTTTACTCACGTTGGTGAGCGGGAATTTTTCCACAAGCACCACGCGGGCGGGTTTTGCAAACACCGAGATCTTTTGTTCTATCAGTGCGGGCAGCGTTTCTGTGAGCGTTTTGTCTTGCGATTCCACAAATAAAACGATCTCTTGTTCGTTGTTTTTGCCTTGCACGGGCACGGCGCACGCGTCCGACACGTTTTGTTGCGCCACAACGAGCTGTTCGATCTCCATGGGATACACGGGAATGCCGTGTATTTTTACGATGCGCTTGTAGCGCGAAACAAAATGCACGAACCCGTCGGCGTCCACGCTGCCGCAGTCGCCCGTGCGCACCCATTTTTTGCCGTCGTGCGTGAAAAACACTGCGTCGGTGGCGGCGCTGTCGGCCACGTATTCGGACATGAGCGTGTCGCCCGATATGGCCAACTCCCCTTTTTGATCGGCGGGCAACGGTACGGGCGCGCCGTCCGAAAAATCGAACGCGGCGATTTCAATGCCCGATAGCGGCTTGCCCACCGTTTCTTCGCGGTTTTCGGCGGCCGTGTTCACCGAACAAACGGTCACTGTTTCGGTAAGGCCGTAGCCCTCCAACAGTCGGCAAGTGCCGCCGCTTTGCGCCACGTGGGCGTCGAATTTTTTAAGCAGTGCGTGCGAAACAAAATCGCCGCCCACAAACGCCACCACGAGCGAACGCAATTTTTTGCCGCCGAACCGCGGGTGCGACAATAAAGCCTCGTATAACCGCGGCACGCCGATAATAAACTGCACGTTGCCTTTTTGTATTTCTTTTACGGCCGAATTGCGGTGAAATTTGGGAAAGATCACGTTTTTGCCGCCGTGGCACAGCATGGCGTGGATACCCATGGCCAAACCGAATCCGTGGAACACGGGCAAAACGCTCAGCATGCCGCAATCGGTGCCTTTGTCCCGTCCCAAAATGCCCAATCCGCGCGCCGCCAAATTGTTCACGGCGCGGGCGCTCAACCCTATCACTTTGGGCGTGCCGGTGGTGCCGCCCGATTGTAACAGTATGCTCGTGTCCTCGCCGGCGGGACAAACGGACGGCGGCGGCAATGTAAGCGCATGCGGCGCGGCCAAAAAGGCAGACAGCACGGTCAAATTGCCGCTTGGTTTGGGCATGGGGTGTTTTAAGCAATACAGCGCGTTCTTAAAGCCCAACGATTGGGCGGGACTTACCGCCACCACCACGGCGAACGGACAGGCGGCGGCGGTGTTTTGCGCGCTGTCGGCCAACACGAACGCCAACCTACTGCCCGATCGTTGCATGGCGGCGGCTATGGCGTCGGGCGAAGAAAGCGGATGAATGGGCGCGATACGCAAGCCCGCTTTGGCGGCGGCGTATAATAAATACACGCTTTCGGGAATATTGGGGAGCGCAAACGTGACCGCCTCGCCCGCCGAAAGTCCCGCCGCCGTCAAACAGTTTGCGTATGTTTCCACTTGCGCGGACAGCGTTTTATACGAAATGTTTTTGCCCAAAAACCGCAAAGCGGTGTGCGTAGGAAAAAGCGCCGCCGTTTTTTGCACGGGGTCGTATAGCGTTTGCGCGCCTTCGAACTGTTCGCCGCGCAAAATTTTTTGCTCGTTGGGGGTGAGTAAAGTATTGTTTTTCATGTGTTTTTATTCCTTTTTTGCAATTAAATAATGCGCACGCCGCATAAATGTCCCAATAAGGCGACGAGCGCGAAAACAACGGGTTGGTGCAACAGATAAAACCATACCGCTTTGCGCCCCACAAAAGAGAACGGGCGAAAGGGCGCGCGGGATAAGATAGGCAGATAAGGCAACTTGCGCGCATACAGTTGCGCGCCGCCGTAACACCCTATCAAAAAGATGCCCGTGTGCGGCAAAATGCCGAAACTGTCGGCGCCGTAGCAGTTAAGACCCACCGCCAACCGCAACCAATCGGTGAACGTAACGGCGTGCTTGTCCCAAGCGGGATACAGCGGGGGCACGGTGTAGTAATCGATGGCAAGACCCCACGCAAACAGCAGTATGCCTATGCCCAAACAAGCGTATTTGGCTTTGTCTTTCAGCAGCAGTTGCAACACGGCAAACAGCAAAACGGACACGGTAAAGCAGTGTAAAACGCCGAAATATATAGAGATATCCAGCGAAAAGAAGGTATCGCCCAGCATGGTGACAAGGCTTAAAACGGCCGATGCCGCGGCAAGTTTTGCCCCGCGCATAAAATTATTGTGCGAAAACGACGAACAAATACCGCTGATGGTGAAGAATATGCCGATCACGGGCAAGCGCAAGCAAAGCCGCAACGTGCTCAGCCACCAGGCGTCGGCAATTTCTTGCAATTTTTGCAAAAAAACATGGTCTGCCCCGTCGAAAAACCACCAAAGATCAAAGGCCAAATGGTCAAAGATCATTAAAATAATGCAAAGCCCGCGCAACACGTCCAAGCCGTGAATGCGCGGCAAATGCCGTTCGGTAAATAGCGGGGAGGGGCTTGTCCGTGCGGACGCGCCGCCTATTTGGTTGTTACACGCGTTCTTCAATAAAATCCATTGCCCTTATAAGTGATATTTGCGCCTCTTGTTCGTTTAGCGCAAATTGGTATTCGTGCCCCAATTTTTTGCCGTCCGTTCGGGGCAAGTATACGTCGGCGGTAACGTTGGCCGCCGACAGCGCCGCCGCCATTTCTTTGGCTTGGCCGAGAAAGGGGTCGGCGTCGCCGCACGTTAAAAACACGTCGCAAAAGGTATCGTCTATGTTTTTTACCGTGCTCATTTCGTTTTTGCGTGCGAATTTATGGATGTTTTTGGTGTCGGTGTACGCCCATAAAAAGGTTTTCATGGCGGGAAAACGAGCCTTTAGCACGGTGTCCATGTTGTAAAAACCGCAACATAACAGCAAGCCTTTGAGCTGTTCGCGCGCGATCGCGGGGCGAATGTTCATGCTGTTTTGCAAGTTTTTGTTGCATACGAGTGCCGCATACTGCGAGGCGATCTGCGCGCCCGCGCTGTCCCCCGCCAAAAACAAGCGGGAAACGTCCAGCCGAAAGCGTTGTGCGTTGTCGGCCAAAAAGCGCAACGCCTCGTTGAGTTGCAAAAGCGGTCCGGGGTAGTGCTGTTCGGGCGCGCGGCAGTAATTGATACTGACCACCGTCGCTTTTTTGTGGGCGGCTATGGTGTACGCCCACGGTTCGGCAAACGACTTGTCGCCGCCCACGTATCCCCCGCCGTGCACCCACACCACCACGGGCAACACGTCCTCGGTTTCGTTGGGGGTGTAAATGTCCATTAGGCCGTGAGGCAACACGCTTTGGTATTCTATATCGTATAAAACGCTCACCTTTTGTTTACTGCCTTCCGACGCCTCTCCCTTGATACGAAACAATTTGCGGATCACTTGCACTTTGGTGTAATAGGTATTGCCGAGCTGGGCAAACAACGCAACAAGCGCGATCATTAAAATAATGACCAGTATCAGCAAATACCCACCTCCCTTTTGCGCATCGGCTTTCGGTATCAGCATATGCCGCCGTCGGTGCACGCGTTCACTATACGCATGTAAGTATAGCACAGTTATCGGCTGTTCGCAAGTTTTTAACGGCTAACTACTAAGTTATGCACATAACAAGGGCGCGATACGCGCGAAAAATGTCGTTTTTTGGTACTTATCCACCGTTTTCCACAGAGTTGTCCACATTTCCCACAAGTTATCCACAATGCACGTGCCTTTTTGTGCAAAAAATAGGTTGTTTTTTGTAAAATAGCAATTTTATACAATTTTTACAAAAAGCGAGCTGTGATTTTATAAAATAACAAATACACGAATTTTGCGCAAAAATGCAGTGAAATCGACGAAAATGCATTTATTTTTTGGCAAAAACAAAGGAAATTTGATAGTTTGCTTGTCTGCCGTACGGCAATAAAAATTGACTCGTTTTGCGTAAAAATGCAAAACGTATTTATTGACTGTATTTGTAAAAGTTTGTTTACAAAAATAATCAATTTTTCAAAAGCGGCTGAAAATCGTTTTGTTTGTCCATGTAACGGCGGCGCAATGGATATAGGCCGCAAAAATGATGTTTTTAGGCGTCGGCGGCGCGATCGATGAGAAATGCGCGGCGCGGTAGAGTCGAGCGGCGCGCCGGTGGGAACGCGGCAACGAGAGCATTGTTGCTATTGAAAAATAAGCGTATACTGTCCGTAAAAATAAGCGCAGACGAAACAACCGTACACAAAAAAGTGCCGTTTTTCATGGGGTAATTGTATAAAATTGCTATTGTGCGATAAAATGGCGCAAATATATGCAATATATGTAGAAACGGGCAAATGGCGGCCGAAAATACCCCGCATGCAGTCTATAAAGTTATTATTTTGTAACAAAAACAGGGTAAAGGGTATCGATATGTCCTTTTTCGGCAAAACGGGAACGCTTAGCGCGCAAAAACGGCAGAATGCGCCGCGAACAGCAACCATATTAAGTTAGCGGCTCGCTTTTGCCCCGTAAGAGCGCAAAAAGCAAAAAATAGCGCTGTTTTGGCTATATTAAATCATAACTAAATTTAGAAAGCCTATTTTTCGGCCCGTCCCAAAACAGTGATTTTTTGGCCTTTTCTGTCTGACAAAAGCGCATTTAGACACGGGGACGCACATAACAAACAATTATGCGAGCAATTCCCCTTTTCTTGCCGCGGTGTGCGGAAAAAGCCAACGTCGGCTGTGTAAGTGCTATGTGGCAACGACGGGCAACGGTCTTTGCTTTGTTCCCTCGTTAAGCAAGTGTTGTGTGTTAGGCGTGCGGGGCGCATGGAGAGCGTGCTGCGTGGTAAAGCGATTTGCTTGTTGCCGAAAGGTTGCGTTTACGATCGGCAACTTGTTGCGGGTGGCTCGTGTTTTTGTTGTGGGTGGCGTTTCTCGATTTGGCAACCAATGGTGCTTTGATCCAATATGTAAGCGTCTGACGTCTGCGCGATCGATCGGAACGGGTACGTGCATATAGTGGGTTGCTAAGTGCCACGCTGTTGGTGTGGAATCTTAACGCCGAGCAAAAGGATGTGGCGGTAAGCAACGAGCATGTTTTGCAAAAAAGACACGGGGACGAACACGTGAAACGACACCTTGATTTGAAAAGCGCGATAAGACAAAATGCGCCAAAATACCGCAAATATGATTTAATAACTAAATATATGAAAGGCAGTGTTTGCGGTGGCGGAAAATAGGGCTATTTTGCATATAGTTATAATATAATAACTATATAGGTTAAAGTTATCGCCTTTGCTCGGGTGTGACATGGTATAGCCATGCCATTTCGACCGACTTTTCTCTCTTTGTCTTTGCGGCCGGTTTTCTTTCCTCTGTCCTTTTGACCGAGCAAAGCGAGCGAAGAAAACTAATCTCCTCCTCAACACAGACAGACCCCTCGACTAAGCTCGGGGTGACATGGCACGGCCATGTCATTTCGACCGAGCGAAGCGAGCGGAGAAATCTATTTCTCTACAGTAACTCCTGAGTTTTGATAGCCAAACATGCAAGAAAAATGTAAAATTGTCGAAATTGTTTCATGTTGAACAATTACATTTTCGGTTTGCTGTTTTGGTGGCAATCGCCGATCGGGTCGATAATACAGCAGCTTGCAAAATAGTCAAATGGCAAATATTGCAATAGTGCACAATTGATTGCCATGTTGTAGATCTATTTGCATCATTACTGTAAACAGTTGTCATTTTTTTGTTTATCATCTATTCTTACATAAAGAAAATAGTGCATAAATGTAGCCGCTAATTGCAATAGGCTGCGTGGCCAACGGTGATAGTTGGTTATAGTTTGTAGGCGTTATTTGTATGTCGATTTTGGCCGATAAAAATGTTTCACAAAAAATCAGATTGTTTCACATGTTTAACGTGAAACAATCCAAACATTTTGCAAGCGTCTGAAAACGGGCATTTTAGGGGTGCGCAAGCCGTAAAAATGTGCTTTTGGCGTAAAAATCCTTATAACTGTCTACATGAAGATATAATATGACTGTGGAGGACATTGCTTTATATGTATAGCGGCCACATGATAACAACGTGTGTTGTAAAGTCATAAGCGTATAAAAAAATGCTCCACATGTTTAACGTGGAACATTTTTTTATAACGGCTTGCACTTTATCGGCGCATTTATTCTTCTATGGGCGTTTTCTCTAATTGGTTCATTAGATCCACTATGCGGTCAAGATCGTCGCGCGTGTAATAATCGATATATATGCGTCCGCGGCGGTCGTTGCCCAGCGCCGATACTTTGGTGGCAAAGGTGCGTTGCATGCGCCCGATAAGATCCTTTAGCTCGATGCTCTGTTCTTGTTTGGCCTTTTCGGCTTTGGGCGTTAAATACGCCTTTACCATTTTTTCGAATTCGCGCACCGAAACTTTTTTATCAATGCCCGTTTTGGCCAGCGCGAGTTGCGCCTCGGCATCTCCCACGACCACCAAGCAACGCGCATGACCGGGACTGAGCAAGCCTTGCGCCACAAGGTCGATAACGGGTTGGCTGAGCGTTAACAAACGCAACGTGTTGGCAATGGCGGGGCGGCTCTTGCCGATACGGTCGGCCACTTCTTCTTGCGTGTATTTGTATTCTTCCATCAGTTGCTTGATAGCGTTGGCCGTTTCAATGGGGTTTAGATCCTCACGCTGTAAGTTTTCAATCAGCGAAATTTCTTTCACTTGTTGCGGCGTATAGTTGCGCACAATGGCGGGCACGGTCATAAGTCCCGCCTTTTTGGCCGCGCGGTATCTGCGTTCGCCCGCAATGATCATGTAGCGTTCGCCTGTAGGCACCAAGATGATAGGCGAGATCACACCGTGCATACGAATGGAATTGGCCAACTCCAACATGGCCGCCTCGTCGAACACTTTACGCGGCTGGTTCACGTTGGGATCGATCAGCGATAAGCTGACTTCTACGGGCGTGCCCGACGTATTGCCGCTGCCGCCCGCGTTGCTGTCCGACGCATTGGTTTCGCCCAAAGCGTTTTCGTATTCCTCTTCGGCGCCCGATAACAGCGCGCTCAATCCGCGGCCCAAGCCGCCTTTTTTAACTGCCATGTTCTTTTTACTCCTTGGTTGCGATTTGTTCTTATTATATCATATAGAAAGCGAAACGGTCAAATATTTCCGCTTACCCATTAAAAGAGAGCATATATTCTCTTTTGAAAAGCGTCCATCTGCCTTTATTTCGTTGCTTTTTCGGCCGCAACGTATTATACTTAAAGAAAAACACACAAAAGGAGTTAAAAAATATGTTGCACCAAAAAATCGCCAAGCTGGTGAACGAGCAAGTGAACAAGGAGTTGTATTCGGCCTATTTGTATTTGGATTTTGCCAACCACTATGCCGACGCGGGGTTAGACGGCTTTGCGCATTGGTACGAGATCCAAGCGCAAGAGGAGCGCGACCACGCCATGATGATGCGCAGATACTTGATCGACAACGGGGTGCGCGTGCAATTCGAGGCGATTGAAAAACCCGACAAAAAGTATGCCGACAACGCGGCGCCTTTGGCGGCGGGGTACGAGCACGAACAATATGTAACAAGTTTGATCAACACGATCTACGGCGAGGCGTTTGCCTTAAAAGATTTTAAGACCATGCAGTTTTTGGATTGGTTTATCAAAGAGCAAGGCGAAGAGGAAAAGAATGCCGAAGATATGGTGCGCAAAATGCAACTGTTCGGCGGCGACGCCAAGGGGCTGTACGCGCTAAACGCCGAGTTGGCCGCGCGGGTATATGCGCCGTCTGCTACCGGCCCCGCCATGTGATCTTTCACCGCATTTAAGAACGACAAAAGCCGCGGAGGTGTTCTCTGCGGCTTTTTCTTTTAGAATAGCGCCTATTTGTCGGCCAAACAAGAAAATTGTTTCTTTTTGCGCTGTTATAAATTGTAACGCAAAATCGGTCAATTCCTCCATGATTTTTGCCTATATTTTGCGAGCGGAGCAACGGACGGCGGCGTCAGTTTAGGTGATAGGTGTTGCGCACCAAATATTGCGTCAGCTTTTGCGGAAAGATCTTTTGCGAGAGGTAGTAGGTCTTGTTGATAAGCCCCGCGGCGACGGCGGCAGGCGGATCGTTATCGGCAAGCGTTTTCAAAACGGTGTCGGCCACATCGGTTGCGGCCATGCCGCCTTGCTCGATGCCCGCCAAAGATCCCACCGATTTGTCGAGGTCGGTGCCGTACACGCCCACCGCCTCGGCGGGATACACTTTGCGTTTGAACGTAAAGCGGGTGGCCGTGCCGCCCGGCAACACCGTGCTCACGCGTATGCCGTACGGTTTTACTTCCAAGTCCAATTCTCTGCCGAGCATTAAAAGCGCCGCCTTGCTCGACGAATAAAAACCGTCGTACGCAATGGGGAGCACGCCGCCCATCGAGCCGATCAACACCACGCGGCCGTATCCTTGCATACGCATGTGCGGCAACGCCGTGCGAATGGTGTGGAGCGCGCCGAAAAAGTTGACTTCGAACAAATAGCGGTAGTCCTCTTCTTGCGCGCACTCTACGGGCGCGGCCATGGAGCAACCGGCGCTATACACGATATGCTCGAGCTTGCCCGTGTCGGACAATATTTTTTCTATGCCGTCCGTTACCGTTTTGGGTTTGCTCACGTCTAAGATCAGCGACGTTATGCGTTCGTCGGGGCAAGCCGAGCGTGCTCCGCAATACACCACGTGGCCGTCGTCGGCCAACTTTTGCGCCACGGCCAGACCGATGCCGCTGCTGGCGCCCACCACCAAAACTACGCGTTGTTTCATGTTTTCTCCTTTTGTCCTTATTGTATATTGTATATAGAATGTGCCGCCGTCCGTATTTTTATGTGCTTTTGCGCGCATAGACGCAAAGAGCGGTAGACAACGGGCGCGATTTGTGCTATCATGATCGGGCGAATATGCGCACGGAGCGCTACATACAATATGAAAATGGAAACCACACGTTACGAAATACGATCGCCCCGTTTGCCGTCTGCGTTCGACGGGTTCACGATCGCCCACATCACCGATCTGCACAACCGCGAGTTCGGCGCCCGTTTGATCGAACGGATCGAGGCAGTGCGCCCCGATATCATTGCGGTGACGGGCGACACCGTGCACCGCGAAAACGAGAGCGGCGCGGCCGAAAAGTGCTTGCGCGCGGCCGCGGCAATTGCGCCCGTTTATTTTGTGGCGGGCAATCACGAGAGCGTTTTGAAAAGTTACGCCGCCTTTAGGCAAACGCTGACGGACATGGGCGTGCGCGTGCTGTCCGACCGATACGAAACGCTTACGCGCGGCGACGATTGCATTGCCGTTTTGGGCATGCGCGACCCCGCATTTTTTGCGGGCGGCAAGGCCGAATTTTGCGCGACGCTCGAAAATAAGCGCGACGAGATCGTTGCGGCGGGCATACCGTATACGGTACTACTCAGTCATCGCCCCGAACTGTTTGAAAAATATGCGGCGCTCGGCATAGACGTAACGCTATGCGGACACGCCCACGGCGGCCATGTGCGCTTGCCGTTCATCGGCGCTTTTTATGCGCCCAACCAAGGACTTTTCCCCAAATACACCGAGGGACTGCACACAAAAGAGGGCATGACCATGGCGATCGGCAAGGGGCTTGGCAAAAGCAGTTGGGTGCCCCGCATTTTCAATCCGCCCGAATTGGCCGTGGAAGTGTTGCGTTGCGCGCAAGGCGCATAGCCGCCGCGCATGTGGTTGCGGCGCAAGGCGCTCGGCCATTCAATACAATAAGAACGATTTGTTTGACATTTGTTTCGTAGGCGCGTATAATTAAACGGAACGATTCGTGGAGGAAACACCATGCAAAAAACAGTTACGTTGCGTTGTCCGTCTTGCGGCGCCACCCATGATTTCGCGGTGGGCGCCGGTCCGCAGTTGGCCGAGTGGCAAGGCGTGGCCGAGCGGTTGCCCGATAAGCGCGAAACCGAAAAAGCGCGCGACATCTTGAAAAAAGCCATCGAAAAACGCACCAAAGCGGCGGGCAAAGAACTTTTGCGCAACGGCGCCGAAGTGCTCGGCAACGTGTGCTATTCGGTGTGCGGCGAAGAAAGCGTGTTGCTGACGGAGGAAAGCGTGCCGGAGAGCAACGAGCGCATATTCGGCGAAAAGGTGCGCGAAAGCATTGCGTCCAGCAAAGAAAAGTGGACGGCGGCGGCCGAGCGCGAAGGCATTTTGGCGTTCGAAGCCATTTATATCTGCCCCAAGTCGCGCAAACCCAAGCAAGGGGTGCACATGTCGGTGCGCCTTAAAAACGACAAAGGAACGGAAACGGTATATCAATATAAAAACAAGTGCGAAGAATGCGGCTCGCACATGACGTTGGCCGACGACGGCAACCTCGGCTTTATGCACGAGGACATGAAAACGGTGGCCCGTTGCAAGTGCGGCGCGCAACTCGTTATAGATAAAGTGTCGTTCAAACAACCCGTAAAAGAGCAAGAGGAGAGCATGCAATGATCAATATAGGTATTTTCGGCTGGGGCAATCTGGGCAAAGCGGCGGTGGATAATTTGTCGCATTTTCCCGATCTGCAATTAAAAGCAATATTTACGCGGCGTCCGCAAGCGGTGGCGGCGTCGGCGCCCAAAGGCGTGTGCGTGGCAGATGCAAACGACATGCCCCAATGGGCGGGCAAGATCGACGTGCTGTTGCTGTGTTCGGGATCGGCCACCGATCTGCCCGAACAAACGCCGGCCGCCGTCAAGCTTTTTAACGTGGTAGACAGTTTCGATACGCACGCGCGTATCCCCGAACATTTTGCGGCGGTGGACGCGGCGGCGCGCGCGAGCGGGCACTTGGGGTTGATCTCGGCGGGGTGGGATCCCGGCTTGTTCAGTTTGAGCCGCGCCTATTTTAACGCGTTTTTGCCAAACGGCACCGATTACACGTTTTGGGGCAAGGGCGTGAGCCAAGGCCACAGCGACGCGATCCGCCGCGTAGCGGGCGTCAAACGCGGCGTGCAGTACACCGTCCCGCGCGACGAGGCCGTGGCCCGCGTGCGCAGCGGCGAACAGCCCGCGCTTTCCACGCGCGAAAAACACAAGCGCGAATGCTATGTGGTGGCGCAACCAAACGCCGACCTTGCCGAGATCGAGCGGGAAATCAAAAACATGCCCAACTATTTTGCCGACTACGACACGACGGTGCATTTTATTTCCGAAGAACAGTTTGACCGCGAGCACGGCAAAATGCCGCACGGCGGGTTTGTGCTGCGTAGCGGCAACAACACGCCCGAACTGCAAAGCTTGCTCGAACTCAATATTCGCTTAGACAGCAACCCGCATTTCACGTCGGGCGTATTGCTTGCTTGCGCCCGCGCCGTAAAACGCATGTATGACGACGGCAAACGCGGCTGTGTCACGCTGTTCGACGTGCCGCCCGCCGCGCTGTATGCGCAGTCGCCGCAAGAAATGCGCGCGCGTTTGCTGTAATACGCCGTTGTCGCAACGAAATCGCGTTGCGGCAACCAAATTTCTCTTGACATTCTATTTGCGAACGCGTATACTATATAGGCTGACAAAACCGCTGTAACAAGCGTGTTTTGCGGCCTAAAGTATCGAGGTGTAGCGCAGTTGGTAGCGCGCATGGTTCGGGACCATGAGGCCGCGAGTTCGAGTCTCGCCACTTCGACCAAAGAGCACGTTTTTAGCGGTAATGCGCAAAAACGTGCATTTTTTATGTGGTTTTGTTGTGTAAATTAGGTGATTCATGCTATACTGTCGGTAAAAAGAGAAGAGGGGTTAGAATGAAGATATTACATTGTGCGGATATTCATCTCGGTTCTAAAATCGAGGCCAAGTTTCCCAAAGAAAAATCGAACGAAAGAAGAGCGGAATTGCGCGCATCGTTCAGTCGCATGATCGACTACGCAAAAGATAACGATATAAAGGTCGTGCTTTTGGTCGGCGACGTATTTGATTCGGATAGGCCGCTCAAAAAAGATAAGGAATTTTTTTACAGCGTTATTCGGCGAAACCCCGATATCGATTTTTTGTATTTGCGCGGAAATCACGATATTATGGAGTCTTACACCGAATATGATTTGGAAAACTTAAAATTGTTTTCGGAAACGTGGCAAACATATACATATGAAAACGTGGCGATCACGGGGATAGAACTTTGTGCGGAAAATGCGCGTTCGTTTTATTCTTCGCTTGTGCCGGATAAAACAAAAACAAATATAGTTTTATTGCATGGCCAAATTTCGGAAAGCGAAGGGGTGGGGAAAATAAAACTCGCCAAATTGAAGAATAAAAATATCGATTACTTGGCTTTAGGGCACGTACATTATTTTTCCGAAGGCAAATTGGACGCGCGCGGCGCGTATGTTTATTCGGGCTGTTTGGAAGGTCGAGGGTTTGATGAGATAGGCGAAAAAGGATTTGTGGAGATCGATATCGGGCAAGAGGTTACGTATACGTTTGTCAAAAATTCCTATAGAGTATTCGACGAGATCGCGGTGGATATTACCGATACCCAAGACGTATACAGCGCGTGTAGAAAAGTAAAAGGGTTTGTGAAAAGCAAACGCGAAGATATACTGAGAATTGTTTTGATGGGAGAAGTTTCTTACGATTGCAGCGATATAGAAAAAGAAGTCGAAAAACAGTTGGAACGCGACTACTATTTCGTGCATGTAAAAAGCAAAGTGATGCAAAAATTCGATATAGAAAAGTTAAGCGGGGATATTTCGCTCAAAGGCGAATTTTTACGCACGGTTTTGCAGTGCGATGAGCATACGAACGATGAAAAACAAAACATTATTTCGATAGGATTGCGTGCGCTCGACGGACGGGAGGCGGAATGATAAAACTGATTGCGTGTCATATCGAAAATTTCGGGAAGTTAAGTAATGCGGATTACGCATTTGAAAACGAAATCACTCAATTTTGCGAAGAAAACGGTTTTGGCAAAAGTACGTTAGCCGCCTTTATCAAGGCCATGTTTTACGGATTGCCGTCTGTGCGTGCCAACACCAAAGAATTTAACGACAGAAAGCGCTTTTATCCGTTCAGCGGCGCGAAATTCGGCGGATATCTTACGTTCGAAATGGGCGGCAAAGCGTATAAGATAGTGCGGTACTTCGATAAAAAAAGCGAAACGGCCGATGAATTGGTTGTGTATTGCAACAATTCGCCGTGTTCGGCGTTGGGCGTCGATATCGGCAAGGCTGTATTCGGTGTGGATAAAGAATCTTTTGAACGCACTGTTTTTATTACGTCCGAAATTGAGGATATGTGCGCCACCGGCAGCATAAGCGCCAAACTCAACAATTTTGTGGATAATTCGGACAGCGAAAATACTTTCGACGATGCATGCGATCGCTTGGAAAAAGCCAAAAAACGATTGAAAGCGGCGCGCGGCGAGGGCGGCCTTATTAACGAACGGAAAAAGGAAATACAAAGTTTACGATCCGAAATCCACGATTTGGAATCGGTGTCTCAATCGTTGCAGCAACAATATAAAGAGGCAAACGGTTTGCGGCGGGCGATAGAGGATAAGGAAAAGCAAGTAAGAGAAAGCCAAAATATAAACCGCATGTTGGAACATTGGGAGCAGTATGAAAACATGGCTTTGCGCCTAAGCGAAGAAGAGCAAGCTTTGCATGAAATCGAGCGAAAATACCCCGCGGGACTTCCGACGTCGGCCGAAATAGACGCGTTAAAAGAATGCGTGGGCAAGACCGTTTCGCTGTCGGGAAAACGCGAAGCCGTGGAATTTTCGGATGAAAATAAATCGCGCCTTACGTATCTTTCGAAAGTTTTTGCGGAGGGCGTTCCCGACGATAACGCAATGCGCGATTTGCAAAGCGATATAAATAAAATTGCGGCGTTGCGCGTGCGCGCCGATACGGCGTCGGCGCCCCTATCCGAGCGCGATTCGGCGCTTGCATACAAATTCGAGCGAGGCTTGCCGACGAATGCGGAAATGGCAAGCGTTACGGCGGAGATCGAGCAATACAGAAAGCTGGACGCGCAATGGAAAGAACAGTCGGATATTGTAACGACCGGTGTGCCCGTTAAGCCAAGAAAAAACGGCGCCTATCTGACGGCGGCGATCGGCGCAATGATTTTTATAATAGCGGGGATAATCTGTCTTATCGCCGTGAATGCGGTTTTGGGCGGTACGGCGTTAGGCATAGGGGCGGTTGCTTTGTTTGTTGACGGCTTTTTGTTTTTGCATGCGGGAAAGAGCAACGCGTATACCGTGGCGGTAGATGCGCACGCGGTGAGAGATAGGGCGGAAATGAAACAAATCGAAGAACGCGTAAGGGCATTTCTTGTGCCGTACGGATATTATTCGCCAAACGGGATTGTTTTTGATTTTGCCGCGTTCGAAAAGGATTTGAACGAGTATCTCGATAAGCAAGAAACAGACGACAAAAACGAAAAAGAAAGACAAGCTATGTGCAACGAGATAGAAGTACTCGTGCAAAAGGCGAAAGATATATTTTTGCGATACGACGTGGCGGAAGATGACTTGCAAGCGGCGTGTATGCGCTTGCAAAACAATATTTCGGAATATGCAAGATTATGCAAAGACGCAGAAAGCGTAAATGCGGCGCAAACAAATACGGCCGATGAAATAAGCAGACAGCGGCAAAAAATAAGCGCCCTATTGCAACCGTACGCGATCGAACCGCAAATCGATCTGTCGGCGCAAGTCGATGCGTTGCATCGGGATGCGGAAAATACAACGCGATTGAAAAAAGAGTTGGCCGATAAGAAAAACGAGTTGCAAAGGTATAAACATAAGTATGCGCTCACCCGAAAACCGATTGCCGAAAAATGCGATATCGATGCGTTGGAAGGAGAAATCGCAAGCGAGCGCGCCCAATTGGCCGTTGTAACGGGTAGGATCGCAGAAGACGAAAGCGCGGTGGAGCAGTTAGACGATAAACGCGGCAGTTTAACGGAAAAGGAAGAAAATTTGCAAACGTTGCAAGCGAAATATGCAACGTTAGACGCGACTTTGCGTTTGCTGCGACAAGCGGAACGCAATTTGAAAGACCGCTACATTGCCCCGATAAAAGCCAACTTTTTGCAGTACGCCCAAACGATAGAAAAGACGCTCGGCGAAAAAGCGGAAATGGATGAAAATTTCAATATCACGTTCGAACGCGGCGGGGAATGGCGCAGCGATAGACATCTCAGCGCGGGGCAAAGAAGCGTTTGTTCTTTGTGTTTTAGGATAGCGCTTGTAAACAATATGTACACGGAAGAAAAGCCGTTTCTTATAATGGACGATCCTTTCGTCAACCTCGACGCAACGCACATGGAAAAAACATTACAAGCCGTGAAAGCTTTGTCGAAAGACAATCAAATACTGTATTTCAGTTGCCATGCAAGCCGAAAAATAAGCTAAATAAAAAAGCAACATTTTTGTCGCTTAACACACGAGCCATTTGCATTGCTCCGAGGAATGGAAATAGGAAATATATATATATAGTATAGCAACATTTGCGGCTTAAGTCAATAAATAATTTTTCATAAAAATTTTCGAATACCTATTGACAAGTTCAAAAAAGGGTGTTATACTCATAGCATAAACGGTTATTCGAAAAACCGACACAACACGCGCGAAAACGAACGTTTTTGAGGGAAGTGATATTGCGGTTACATAGAATGCTGTTTTTTTCGGCGTTACGGGAAATTCGAAAAACCAATCCGCGCCTCGAAACGAACGGCGATTTTATGGGCGCAATAGAGTGCGTGAAAAAGGTTTTTCGAATAACCACCCAACAAGACCGCGTGCAATCGGCGGGCGTTTGCCCTCGTATGCGCGCGATCGGCAATTCGGTTGAACGGGGAGTGAAAGATGAAGAAAGTAACAACGGCACTTTTGGCTGTGTGCGTGGCAACGGCATGCGCGGGTTGCGCGCCCGCCGATCCGTCGGAGCGTGCGGCGGCGGCTATGCACAGCGGCGCGCCCGCCGAGCAATCGGAGCTTACGCGCGTGTATTTAGACACGTTCGACAAAGCGCTGAAAAAGGGCGAAACGTTCGAGATCGAGGCAAAAGTGACGGGCGGCGCCGTTACATACAGATCGCTCGACCAAAACGTGGCCGCGGTCAGCGCCGCGGGCAACACGATAACGGTAACGGGCACGGGCAAAGGCACCACGTTCGTTATTGCGGTAGACGCGTCGGGTAGGGAATACAACGCGTGTCGCGTAACGGTGCAAGGCGAAACAAAGCCCAACCCGCCCACCGACCCCGAAGAGCCCGATATTCCCACGCCACCCAAAGAGGAAAACGGCAATATGACGTATAACGTTTACGATTTGGATACCTATGTGTATCCGTATTGGCGCGGCAACACCGTGTATAACGAAACGGCCTTGTTTGTGGGCGACACCGACGCCACGCCGCTCTTATATCCCGCTACCAAAATACATAAAGTGACCTCTTACGATCACAAAATAACCTATGTGGAAGGGCAAGACTACACCTACGACAAAGAAAACAATTTGTTGCGGCGCACGGCAAATTCGCGCATGCCGGTAACGGCCGTGGGCGATTGGTACACGTCTACCCCCACGCCGTTCCCGTATATTAAGGAAGAAGGTAAATATCTGTTCTTCTCCGAGGGCAACACCATTTCCAACAAGCAAGTGTCTATTACCTACGAACACGAGCAAAACGCGGCGGAACAGTGGGCTTTGCCCGCCACCCGCAAAGAGGAATTTGCGGGGCTGCACGAAAAGCTTAAAAACAAGCAAAACGTGCAAGTGCTGTACTACGGCGATTCGGTGGTATACGGCGCCAACGCGTCGGGGCAAGTGAATTGCGGACTGCAAGCGCCCACCTACACCGGTATGATAACCGAATATATGCGCAAAAAGTTCGGCGTGCAAGTCACCGAGCAAAACGCGGCCACGGGCGGCACGCGTTCCGACCAAGCAACGCAATATTTCCCCAACCACGTAACGGGATTGAACAGCGATGGCACAACATACCAAGGCGATGCGGTGACCGTAACGCCCGACCTCATCGTATTGGGCTACGGCCTAAACGACAGCGCGCAAGGCAGAACGCCCGCGCAGTATGTGGAAAGTATTAACACGCTTGTGCATAAAGCGCGGCAAAAGTGGCCGAATGTTGCTATTTTGGTGGCGTCGCCCACGCTGGGCAACCCCGAAGTGTTCATCTATAAAGACGACGACGCGCAAGAGAAAGCGCTCGTTGATTGGTATAACGATACCGCATCGCAGTATGGCGGCGTGGCTGTAGCGCAAGTTACCAAAATGCACAGCCAGCTGTACCGCAAAAAAGACGGACGCTACCGCGATATCACGGGCAACAACATAAACCACCCCAACGATACGGGCACGCGCCTTATCGCGCAAACGTGTTTATACACGATGTTCGGCGAAGACTATTTCAAATAAAACGGAAAAACCGAAAGTAGGTAAAAAATGAGGAAAAAGGGTTTGCGCATTTTGGCGGCCTTGGGGCTTGCGCTCGTGATGGGGTTAGCATCGTGCGGCACCACCGAGCCGCCCAAGAAAAAGGAGTATAACGAGGGCATGGTGTACGACAGTTACAACGTAGACACCTACAGTTACCCGTATTGGCGCGGCAACACGGTGTACAACGAAACGTGCATGTTCGTTGGCAAGACCGACGCGTCGCCGCTTATGTATCACGCTACGGGCATACTGAAAGTAACGTCTTACGATCTGCAAACGGTGTACACGGAAGGCAAAGACTACGTGTACGATGCAAAAAAGAATTTGTTGCGTCGCACCGAAGATTCCGCCATGCCGTATGTGGAGCAAGACGATTGGTACCTCACGTCCGCCCGCGCCAACGAATTGGGGTTGGGGCTGAACTTCCCGCTCAAAACGCCCAAACCGAACGGCGCGACGTACTTGCGCTTTCAAGAAGGCCCCACCATATCCAACATGCACGTGGTTGTAACCTATACGCATGACGAGTACGCCCCCGACGAGTGGGAACTGCCCGCCGTGCACACCGACAAATTCACGCGGCTCACGCAAAAGCTCAACAACAAAGAGCACGTAAAACTCGCGTTTTTGGGCGATTCGGTCACGTTCGGCGCCATAGCGTCGGGCATGCCGGGCGCAAGCTTTGCGCCCAACGCCGAGATCTACGCGCAAATGATCACGTCGTTCATACGCAAGCATTTCGGCTACGAAAACCCCGCCGACGTGGAATACTACAACCCCTCCGTGGGCGGCAAAACGTCGTCGTGGGGGTTGGGCATTGCCGAGAACGACCCTAATATGCGCGACTTGGACTTTTGCGTGGTGGCGTTCGGCCTAAACGACAGCGCCTTGGGAACGGGCGCGGTGTCGTTTGCCATCAACATCGGGAGCATCGTATTGTCGTTGCAAAAGCACAACCCCGATATAGAGATATTGGCGGTTTCGCCCATGCTGGGCAACCCCGAAAGCACGGTATACGGCGATAACGACGATTTCGAGCGCGGACTGTATAACGAACTGTATGTGCGCGAAGAGGGCGACGACGACGTGCCCGACTACGGCAAAACGGGCTTGGCCGAAGTTACCAAAATGCACCGCCAAATGTATCGCAAAAAGGGCAACAGATATTGCGACATCACGGCAAACAACATAAACCACCCCAACGATTTTGCCGAACGTATTTACACCATGACGTGCCTTACGGCCATGTTCGGTTATGACTACTTTACCATCGATAAAAACTGAAACAAAAAACATATCGGCAAATAATAGGAGGAAAACGGCATGAAAAGAAGATGGATAGCGTTTCTTACCGTGGCGGTCATGCTCATAAGCGTGTTCGCTTTGGGCGCATGCGGCGGCAAGAAAGGCGGTAACGGCGACGTAAACGGCGGCGACGTAAACGGCGGCAACACCGAAACGCCCGTTGCAAAAGACGACGTTGTGTTCAAGCAAACGTCGCTCAGCGTGGAGGCGGGCGAAGTGGGGTATATCGAAATAACCGGCTCGGCCACGGCGTACGTTTCCAGCAAGCCCGACGTGGCCACCGTGGCGCTCGACGGCGCCGACCGGCTGAAAATAACGGCGCGGGCGGAAGGCACGGCGCGGATAAGCGCGCTCGACAAACAAGGCGACCCCATAGACGGCGCGCGGTGCAACCTCACCGTAACGCAAAAACTCGAGCTCACCATGCCCGCATCGGCGGAAACGGCGGTAAACGTACCCTTTGCCATTCCCTACACGGTAAAGGGCAGCGGCGCCACGTTCACGCACAAACTGACGTTTGCGGATAGCGGCGAGCCGGTGCCCGATACCCAAGTAAAGGTGGAAAAATCGGCCGACGCCGTGCCCGTGTACACGCTCACGTCCAATGTGGAAAAAGAGCTTACGTTCACGCTCACCGCCAAAAAGAATAAAACGGGCGAAACGAAAACGGCCTCTTGCAACGTGCGATTCGTGGACTTTTTCCAAGATAAATACTACAATTACGAATATTTCCGTTTCGATACCGAACCCGCTTGCGATCCCGAAAAGTTCGAGGCGGTGAAAGGCGTGATCCCCGAAAACGTGCGCAAAAAAATAGACGAATTGCGCGCCGAGATCGCCGCAGATAAGGGCGAGCAAGGTGGCGAAGAGGGCGGCGAAGAGGGCGGCAGCGGCGACGCGACCGAGGAGCAGCGCGCCATGGCGCGCAATATACGCGCAACGTCCGACGATATCGCGGCGGGCTACACCGTGTATTTATCCGACGCGGTGCTTAACGGCCAAAAAGTGTTGCCCGCCAACCTCGTTATTCCCGCCGAGTATAACGGTAAACCCGTTACCAAAATAGGGTCGGACTTTATGAAAGCGTTTGCCGAGTATCGCGGCGAACCCAAGTCGTTGGATCCCGAAGACAAATGGGAAAAGCCGTATGAAAGCTACGCGGGCTTTACGGCCAAAACGGTGTTTATCCCCAACACGGTCATCGAGATCGGCGAGCGCGCGTTTGCCGAAACCCCCGTTACGGGCGTGGTGGTGCAAGAAAACAGCGCGTTGCAAACGGTGAGCATCCATGCGTTCCACCGCGCGGCCAAACTTGCGGCGTTTAACTTTGCCACGTGCACGTCGCTCAAAACCATAGGCAGCAACGCCTTTACCGACAATGCGTTCAAAAATATCTTCATTCCCAAGAGCGTTACGGTGATCGGGCACGGCGCGTTTGCGCAAATACCCAACGATGCGTTCCGCAACAACCATCAAACGCTCAAAACGGTAGAGTTCGAAGAGGATTCCGACCCCGCCAATGCCGTTACCGTATACGGAGCCAAGGGCGAAAACGGCGCCCTCGACCAAGAAAACGGCGCGTTTTCCTATAACCTCGCGTTGCAGTCGGTGCGGCTTTGCAACATCAAGCGCGTGCAGACCAACATGTTTGCGCAAGCGTGGTCGCTTTCCGACGTGTATGTAGACCAAAATACTTCGGGGTATGCTTTCTCGCCCTATCAATACGATTTAACGGGCTATGAGCAATACGAAGTGCAACCCGAAATAGATTTCAAAAAGGACGGAACGCTATACGGCGCGGGCAACTACCTCGACCATCACATGAATTGGGGCAATCCGTGGATGTTCAGTTTGGCCGAAAACGGAAAAGCGGCGCTCACCATAGACAACGCTATGATCGAGGGCGTGAACGCGTTGGATTTTTGCAACATGAAATACGACAGCCGCGGTTTGTTGGGCTTTTTCAACGGCGGCGAAGCGAATGCCGACAGCGCGCATTGTTTCCGCTTTGCCACGCTGTATATTAAAGACGGTTTAACGCCGAGCGCGTACGTGCAGTCGTTGTATGAAAAACAGTCTGTGTCCGAAAAAGAGGGCTATGCCAAGTGGACGCTCAAAACAAAATAATGTTTTTATTTCGGTTTTTGGCTTGATATAAGCAAAAGACATAAAAAACTTTTATGGAGGAAAAGTATGAAAAGGGTTGGAACAATTCTTATATCCGTGATGCTTGCGATCTGCATGGCGATCGGACTGACCGCTTGCGGCGACAAGAGCGGGAACGGCGGCAACAACGGCGGCAACAACGGCGGCGGCAACGAAACGCCCGCCACGCCCACCGTTACGTGCGACGTGAACAATTTGTTGCTTGTTAAAAACGAAAAAGTGAACGTGACCGCCACGGTGGCCAATTCGGAAAAAGCCGCAAGCTTTTCTTTGGCCGCGAACGACGAAAGCGTTGTGGCGCTCAAAGTGAGCGAAAGCACGCCCAACGTGGCCACGATAGAGGCGATCGCCGACGGCACCGCCACGCTCACCGTGGCGTTAGAGGGCGCAACGAGCGTTACCGTTCCCATCACCGTAGACGGTATGGTGGGCATAACGGGCGACATTCTCGACCAAACCAAAGTGCTCGATGCGGGCACAACGGGGCAAGACGACGGCGAAACGTCCGCTTTGCAAGTGCGCCACTATATGGGCGACGATTACAAACTCGAAGTGACCAACGCCAATGAAAACGTGGCCGCGCTTACGGGAGAAGCGGGTGCGTATTCGGTAAAAGCCAAACAAGCGGGCGTATCCGAGATCACCGTAACGCTTTTGGGCGTGAAAGAAGAACAAAAGCCGCAAGAACCCGAAGAGGGCGTGGAACCCACCGAAGAGGTCGAACCCGAACAGCCCGAACAACCCGAAGAACCCGTATACGAAGAGGTGTTCAAAAAGACGATAAGCGTTGTTTGCACCGACGATTGGGACAAAGCGGCCAAAGAAGACGAGGTTTCTTCAAAGTTGCTTTCTTTCAAAGAAGTGACGGGCGGCTATGCGGCGCATATCGACCGCGCCAACGCGGATGAAAATGTTTTGTTTGATTTGGAAGAGCAAGGCGTGCTCCGTGTTCCCGCGGTGTATAACCGTAAACCCGTTGTCAGCGTTGTAGGCAACCAAGAAAACTTGGGCACGGGATATTTCCTTGCGTTTAACAATAAACCGAACACTACCGATTTGGAAGGCAAACCGACACCGGAAGAAATAGAGGCGATCGAAGACGAGCAAGAAAAGGCGCAAGCGCAAGCAAAGGCGGACGCATTCGATGAATACCAAGACATTTACGAGTTGATCGACGAAGTATATTTGCCTTGCACGCTCACCGAGATCCCCGCTCTTGCTTTCCGCCGCGCGGTTGTTTCCAAAGTGGAAGTGCAAAAAGGCAACCACATTGCAACCATCGGAACGCAAGCTGTCAACGAATCCGTAAACTTGGTTTCGTTCAACTTGGAAGATTGCAGAGAACTGAAAGTAATAGCGCATAACGCATTTACGAATAACGGCAATGCAAGCTTGAGCCTTATAGTGCCTAACAGTGTGGAAGTTGTCGAACACAGTGCTTTTGGAATGTCTAACTTAGATAAGCTTGAATTTGAAGCGGCTAAAAAAGTGGATGGAAAGTATGCTCCATCGATCACATTGCAAGTAGGTGATCCTACGGATGCGAATTTGGAAGGCACTTTTGCAGGTGCAAATATTAAAACGCTTGCAATACGTAATGTTAAAGCGGTGTCTGGCGGCGATTCGTTGGTGCAAACTGCAACTTTGGGCAGACTTGTTATCGGGGAAGATATAGGCACAACGATTCATGAACTTTCAAAAACTACAATAAGCGTTTTATGCTTTAACGATAATGGCTGGGGATTGTCGCTGGTGTTCAAAGCAACTGATTCGGCAGAAGTTTTGTTTGAAGGCGCCGATAACTGGATGCCTAACAATGCTAACACTTTTGCGGGTGTTGATAATTGCGGAGGATTGTTTAGTGATTTTTGGGCGACCGCAGGATTTATTTCCGCGAAGAAACTGTATATTCATAAAGATGCCAACGTTACCGCATGGTTGCAAAATTTGTATGAGCAACAAGGGGCGGGAACGGAAGAATTAAGCGATTACAATATTTGGACGAGAAAATAACATTCACAAGTATTTATTCACACCCCGTCACCCCGAGTATGCATGCACTCGCATACATGCCCCCCGATAGTCCCAACAATGTCATTTCGACCGAGCGTAGCGAGCGGAGAAATCTCCTTCTATCGTAACAAGTAGACCCCTCGACTAACGCTCGGGGTGACATGAAAGGAACAACCCCGTACTCGGGGTGACATGAAAGGAACAACCCCGTACTCGGGGTGACAAAACAGCATGTCCCGTCATTGCGAGGGGCGGTAGCCCCGTGGCAATCCCCCTCGCAAGAATGGGATTGCGTCGCTACCGCTCGCAATGACAAAATTATACCAACAAACTATAAACCTATCGAAAGGATAATTATATGAAAATCAGAAAAAAAATCGTAGCCTTTCTTGCCGTGTGCTTGTGCTTTGCAACGTCGCTGAGTTTGTTCGGCGGTTGCTTTGTAAAAGCCAAAAAGCCTCTCGACGAAGAAATGGAAGCCGTGTTGAAAAACGTGGATTTTAACGCGGGGCTAAACTACAAAGGCAAGCTGAATATCTTGGTGGTGGATATGCAAGACCACTGGGACGTTATCAACGCGTTTGTAGACGACTTCAAGCAAAAGTATGCCGGCATAGAGGTAACGGTGAAAGGATCGGACAGCCTTGTCTCGCAAGTGATAACCGACCACGGCGCGGCCACGCTCACGGGTAAATACGGCGATATGCCCGACGTTATTTGGATAGCCAACGAGGATATCCCGCAAATGGTGAACGCCGACGCGGTCATGCCCATCGATTATTTCGACGCCGCCGACGAGAATTGGGACACGAACAAACTTGTTCCCGCCATGGTGAAAGACTGTTATTTCGACGAGCACATGTATATGATGCCGCGCGACTATAACCAGATCGCCATGCTGTATAACAAGAAAATGTTTGCGCTGGCCAAACAAGAGGGCTACAACGTGAAAAGCCCCGACGAGTTCAAAGACGCGGACGGCAACATTCGCGCCATGAACCGCGAGGAATTCACGCAAGTGGCCAAAGAAATGAACAAATGGATGCTGGAAACCAAGCTTAAAAACAGCAACGACGCCTCGTATAACTCGGGCAGCGCGGTGGAGCTTAAGGGCTCTTGGCTGTCGCTCATGTCGGGCATTGCCGCCAACTTCGGCGCCGACCTTATCGGCGAGTCGGGCACGGCCACGCTCACCAGCGACGCCACCGTGGAAATGTTTAAGTATTTGGTGGAAATGGTGTATAACGGCGTGTTTTATGCCAACAGCCAAAACGGTTACGACAAGTTCGCCGCCGAGCAAGCGGCCATGTGCTTTGAGAGCCGCGCGTGCTTGACCGCGGTCACCACCAAAAACAACGCGCGCAACGGCGTGTATGCCGATTTGGCCGCGGCGCCCATGCCTTGCTTGGGCAACGAGGACAACTATGTGGTGGGCACGGGTTGCTCCGGCTATGCCATGTATCGCAAGGCGCAACACCCCACCGAGGCGTGGCTGTTCCTTAAAAACTTGGTAAAAGAAGACGCGCAAAACGCGTTTTGCGGCAGCGGCAACGGCGTGCCCGTGCTCAGTTCGCTGTTGAACGATTCCGAGGCGGTTTGGCGCAATATCAAAACCGAAAACCCCACTAAGTTCGGCAACCTCGACGAAAATTTCTGCCACGATGCGTTTGTGTATCGCACCGATCGCGCGGCCACTATCGGCTTGAAAAACAACGTGCCCTTTAAGGCGTACGCCAAGGTGTGCCAAAGCATGAGCAGTGTGTTCTTGCAACTCATGGACAACAGCGTGGTGGCGAACGGCGACCCCACGAGCGAAAGCACCGTGCAGAATATCAAAAACAAGTTGCGCGGTTTCAGAAACGACATCAACAATCTGATCAAGGCGAACAGCTAAGGGGCGTACGCCGAAGAAAGATCGCATCGCACACATTGTATAGTTTTAAGCGGAGATAGCACTTTATGGATTATCAATACAACGGCGTTTTGCCACCCCTCAGCAAAGAGCGCAAACGTAAACGCCGTTTGCGCCGATTAAGGGACGACTTGAAAAGCTACGTGTTTTTGTTGCCCTTTATCGTAGGCGCGCTTGTTTTTACGGCGTATCCCATCATCATGTCGCTTTTGTTCAGCTTTTCCGATTGGAACGGCGGCGGCGCTACCCAAATGGGCATTTTCAACTATGTGGAGCTTTTTACGCGCGGCGCCACGGGCAAATTCGATTTTATGATCCACTCGTTCGGCATTACGTTCTTGTTTACCATTGTAAGCACGGTGGTGAATTTGGTGCTGTCGTATGTTTTGGCGCTGTTTCTGTATAACAAGATCAAGGGAATACGTATCATTCGCGTGCTGTGTTATTTGCCTTGTCTTATTCCCGGCTTGGCCAGCATGTATTTGTGGAAAGACGTTTTCCAATACGCAACGCCCAGCCCGTTGCACCCTTACCAAGGGTTGGGGCTGTTCAACGTTTGGCTCAAGAATTTGGGGTTGCCCACCGCCACGTTTTTCAGTTCGGCCAGCACGGCCATGGCTTCGCTTATCATTTCGGGGCTATGGAATTTGGGCGGCGGCATGATCATGTGGTTGGCGGCGTTCGGCAATATTTCGCCCGAATACTACGAGGCGGCCAAGATAGACGGCGCGGGGTATTTCCGCCGCTTGTTCAGCATAACGTTGCCGCTTTCCACGCCCATTCTGTTTTATAACATGGTGGTTTCGCTCATTGCGGGTTTGCAAGTGTTCGGCACCATGGCGGCCTACGGCGTGGGTCCCTCCGACAAACACGGACGCGCCAGCTTGAACTTTATTGCCGTGTATATCTACATGACGGCATTCGGCACCGACAGCGCCCAAGGCCTTGCGTGCGCTATGTCTTGGTTGTTGTTCGTGGTGATAGGGGCGCTCACGCTCATCATGTTCAAAACGGGCGGTTGGGTAAAATACGGAGATGAATGATATGCAATACAACAATATACGATTCGGCAACGGCATTCACGTGCCGTATACCTCGGCCGAGCGCAAAGCCGCTAAGCGCCGCAACGCGCTTATCACGTCCGCCAAGTATTTGGTGGCGGCGGTGCTCGTAGTGTTCTTTTTGTTCCCCTATGTGTTCATGCTGTGCAAGTCGGTCATGCAACCGTGGGAAGTAAACGGCAGCGTGCCCGTGCACTTGTTCCCCAAAGACATCACGTTTTCCAACTATAAAATCGTGGGGCAGTTCGCGCGCAATTTCGGCAACACCTTTATCGTTATCGCGATAAACGCCGTGTTTATTCCGCTGTCGGCTTGCTTTGTGGCCTATCCGTTGGCGCGGCATAAGTTTACGGGCAAAAAAACCATGTTCGCCATTATCATGGCAACCGTTATGATCCCCACGTCGGTGCTCATGGTGCCGCAATACACGCTGTATACGCAGTTCGGTCTTACCAAAAAATTGGTTTCGCTGTGGATCGGCGCGTTTTGGGGCGGCGGCGCGCTCAATATCTTTTTGGTCATACAGTTTATGCGCGTTTTGCCCAAGGAGATGGACGCCGCGGCCAAAATAGACGGCGCCAACGAATTTCAGATCTTTGCGCGCATCGTGTTGCCGCTTTGCGCCAACATCGTGCTCTTGATCGCCATAAACACCGTGATCGGCATGTGGATGGACTTTCAAGGCCCGCTCGTCTATTTGCGCGGCGCGCCCGAAAAGTATACGGTGGGTTTGGCGTTTTATATCGAGTTCAATAAAGATTCGGCCGACTTCGCCGCCGTATCGGCGCAACTCATGTCTATGTGCGTGGTGATGACGCTGTTGCCCATTGTGCTGTTCATGTTTTTCCAAGACAGAATGATCGGCGGCATAAAAGTGGGCGGCGTGAAAGGTTAACGTTGTTTTCGTGATCCGCAAGCCTACCCTTGCGGATCACGAATTTATACGCGGTTACGCACTGCGTTTTACGGGAGGAAAACATGAAAGGCAAAAAATTGTGCGTGTTGTTGGCGGCGGTTTTGGCGGCCTCGCTGTGCGGCGGTTGCGGCGATAAAAAAGAGGAACCTGCGAAAGAGAACGAAATGAAGTTTGCCTCTTTTTATCAAGGCGAACAAGTTTCGGTGGCTGCGGGCGATTCGTATATGTATACGTTTTCGGCCGATCTCGAAGACCGTAACTATTTGCGCATGGACATTTCCGCCACGGCAACTTTTCGCGGCGTGGTGCATTACGCGCACGAAGAGTTCGGCAACGTTACCGAGGACAGCGAAAGCGCCGAGGAAGAATTTTTTACGTTGGCGGGGCAAAACATGCGCGTATGCCAAATTCTCGATTTTTATAACTATTTCCCCGGCAATCGCACGGTGCGCGGCATCGAGTTTTTCAACTTGAGCGACGCCGCGGGCGCCGTAACGCTTGCAAAGGTAGAGGCGGCCAAACACTTCATCGATTTTACCGCCGTTTCGTTTAACGACACGCAAAACGTGGAACCGCAATTGCAACTGTATTTGCAAGGCAAATCGGTAAAGCTCGGTTGCACGCTCAAGTCGGGCGGCGCGGTCAATTGGCTTTCGAGCACCGACAACACCGTGCGGCAAATAAACCGCGAGGACGGCACCGTGTATGTGGGCAAGTCTGCGCCCGCGGGCACGGTGGTGAAAGACAACGACATAAACCTCGTCAACGCGCACGACAACGGCCGCTTGGTGCAACAGTCGTATTACGGCATTGCGCCCGATAACGACCAAGGCTATGAGCCGGGCGAATACGGCGCGGTGGGCGATAAGCGCCCGTGGCATTACAACCCCGTGCAAGGCGGCAACTACGCCAACGAGTTCAGCCAATTGGTAGACGTGGCGGTTTCCGACAACGAGATCTATATAAAAGCGCGCCCGCGCGATTGGGCCAAGGCGCACGAGTTTTCCACGTCGTATATGGAAAATTGGTACTCTTTGCAGACCGACCCCGTATACGGCGAATACATTCGCGTTAAAAATCGCTTTACCGATTTTTCGGGATACGACCACAACAATCCCCGCGCGCAAGAGATCCCCGCGTTTTACGGCATTGCGTCGCTCGGCAAGTTCGTGTATTACGGCGGCGATACGCCGTTTGCAAACGATACGCTGTCCGAGCGCGCCGATTTGGCGTTTTGGGACGGCAACAAGGATTGCCGATTCCGTCTTACCGAAAATTGGTCGGCTTGGGTGAACGACGAGAATTGGGGGATAGGGCTATACGTGCCCGACGCCGTTTCCGCTTTGGCGGGACGCACCGCGGGATTCACGCTCGATGCGCCCGCCGATGACCGACCGGACAAGGCGGCGTCGTCTACCTACACCGCGCCGCTCGGCAATTTTTCCATGGTAACGTACGAGCCGTTCGAATACACCTATTTTCTCACGCTGGACACCGTGGAGAACGCGCGCGATCTGTTTGAAAAACTGCACGAACAAGGCGTTGCTAACGAGTTTTTGCAAGGAAAAGAAGTGCCAAACTGGGTGGCGTAAAAAACGCCCGTTCGCGGACTGCGTAGGCGGCCGCGCAAAAAGGAGGAAAAAACAATGAAGAAAAAGACCGTGGCCGCCATGTTGGCGCTGTGCATGGGGTTGTCTGTGGGGTGCGGCGGCAAAACGCCCCCGAAAGAGCAAGAAGAAAACGAAATATGGAAGGGCATGACCGAGCAAGAGCGCACCGTTGCCATGCTTGCGTCTACCGACGATTTTAGCCGCACGTTCACGCTTTCGGGTGCGGCGGACGAAAAAAAGTATGTGGGCATGTTTTATTTCACGTTGCACGGGCAGATCCCGCGCGAAAAGATTTACGACGTTACCCAAATCACGGGCGGCGACAGCGCCAACGTGGACGCGTTTTACGAGCATGCCGCACAGCGTCCCGAAGGCACCGCCTATTTCTGGGGCAAGCCGGTGTGGGACTATTACTCGCAGACCGATCCGTGGGTGATCCGCAAGCAGATAGAAATGCTTACCATGGCGGGCGTGGACTTTTTGTTTATAGACGTTACCAACGCGTTCACCAACGCCCAGCAAAACGACAACACCGAAGCGTTGCTATTCGTGAATGCCACCTATTTGGCCATGGAGATCGTGCACGAATATTTGGGCAAGGGTTGGAACGCGCCCAAGCTGATGTTTTACACCAACAACAACGGCACCAACGGCACCAAAAACAGTGCATGCGAAAAGCCCAACGACGATATAAACATCGTGAACACCATTTACAAAAAGTTTTACCAATACCAAAACGGCAAGTATAACGACGTTTGGTTTGCGCCCAACGGCAAACCCATGATCATTATGACCAAAGAGTCGCGGCAGATCCTTTCGGTGGCCGACGAGATCGAAGAGCCCGAAAATTATGCGCTCAGCCGCTATTTCGAATTTAAGTATACCATTTGGCCCAACGACAAAACCGAAGACCCCAACGACCTTTTGGGCAATTCCTTTCCGTGGATGGAAACGTACTACAACGGCAACTACTGCAAGATCCGCGACGGCGTGGTGAACGTTTCGGTGGCGCAACACATGAATACCATTCGTTTTTCGGATACCGACAAAAACTTCGGGCGAGGGTACGATTACGAGCAAAAGAAGAATGTTTCCGCCGATACGGCCAAAGCCACAAACTACGAGTATTTGTGGCAACAAGCGCTTGCCAAAAAGGCGGATATCAACATGGTAACGCTTACCGGCTGGAACGAGTGGACGGCGTCCACCGTGAAATTGGGCGGCTTAATGCGCTTGGTAGACAGCTACAACGAAGAATATTCGCGCGATATAGAGCCTACTTACGGCGTAACCAAAGACAACTGCTATTTGCAGACCGCGCGCAACATTCGTTCGTATAAGTACGACGTGCCACTCGAGCTGACCTATCCCGCCGCTACGGTAGACATTGCGAACTTCGACGAGAACGTGTGGAAAAGCGGCAAAAAGTATTTGGACTTTACGGGCGAGTGCATCGAACGCAACCACGCCGGTTGGGTGACCGATCCGCAGTCGAGCGACTATAAAACACTCACCGACGACACCAACCGCAACGATATCGAGTCGATCGCCGTGTTGCACGACGACAACTATATTTATTTTCGTATCACGACGGCGGACGTTATAAAACCCGCCGCCGACGAAAACGACACGGGCTGGATGAACGTGATGATCGGCACGAACGCCGCGTCGCAAGGCAGTCTTTTCGGGTATAACTACGTTATCAACCGTTCGCGCACGGCAGACGGTTGCTCGATAAGTCGCGTTACGGCCGCCAAGGAATATGAGGCGGCGGGCGAGGCGCGCCTTACCTTGCAAGAGGGCGGCAAGGTGTTGCAGATCGCCGTGCCGCGGTCGGCGTTGGGGCTTACGGACGGCGTGCCCGCGTTCACCTTTAAGGTGTGCGACAATATCACCGATACAAAAGACGTGCTTTCTTACTATAATTCGGGCGACGCCGCGCCCATAGGCAGATTGGGGTATGTTTACGGCAAATAACTTGTAAACGGATAGGCCCCCGCCCGCAACGCTGCGCAAACGCGGATAGTATGGGTGTTTGCGAAACACTTGACGGGGGGGGGGCCTTAATGTTACAATAGGCCATACGTACGGAGCCAAAGCGCATAGCGGGCAACGGATCTGTCGGTGCCGTACCGTAGCGTATATCGGGAGAAAAACATGAGTAGCAGAAAAGACGTTGCGCGCGAGGCGGGCGTTTCGGAAACAACGGTTACCAATATTCTCAACCGCATAAAACCCGCCACCAAAGAAGTGGAAGCGCGGGTCTTTGCGGCGGCCAAAAAACTGAACTATCACCCCAACGTGATCGCGCAAGGACTTCGCACCAAAAACAGCCGCCAGATCGGCGTGTTCATCAGCGAGATAGGCAATCCGTACTTTGCCGAAATGTTGCACGGCATAGAGATCGCGGCGGCGGCCGCGGGATATGTTATCACCATCATCTTGCTGTCCGACAACATCGAAAAAAAATACTGCGATATCATGAGCCGCGGCTTTACGGGTATCATCAACATTTCCAACATACCGTATACCGACCCCATCATGATGGAATTGTTCCATTCGGGCATTGCGCTCGTTAATTTCGACAGAGAGCACGGCAGTATCGTGTATCACGATATGGCGCCCGGCATGCGCACGCTCATGCGCAAGGCATATGAATTGGGGCACCGCAAGGCGGCCTATATCGTGGGGTATTCGTCCGACGCCGCCGAGCTCGACCCGCGCGTGATCGCCTACTGCGAAGAAAGCGAGCGGCTGGGGTTTGAAAAGCACAAGGACATGCTGGTGTACGGCGATTTCCCGCGGCGCAATTCCACCACGCTGGGGTATGAGGGCGCCATGCGCGTGTTTTCGCAAAACAACGATATTTCGGTGCTTTTCTGTATCAACGATATCGGCGCGTTGGGCGCCATTCGCGCGCTCAACGAATTGCATATTCGCGTGCCCGACGAAGTGTCGGTAGTAGGGTGTGATAATATCAATATGTCCGAATTTTTCACGCCGCCGCTCACCACCATAGAAACGTTTTGCTACGAGCGCGGCACCGAAATGGTGAAAGCGTTGGTGCGGCGCATAGAGGGCGGCGCGCCCGAATACATTTTGTTGCCGTGCGAGGCCGTTATGCGCGAATCGTTGGTGCCGCCCAAAAAGCGCGCGCCGCGCGCATAACGTCGGGAGCGCATTTTTATGAAAGAAAACATCGATTTTTCGCGGGTGGCGCAAGCCGTTGAGGCGCGCATAACTAAGCGGGTTTTGGCGGGCGCAACGCTGTGCGTGCAGATAGGCGGCGAACGGGTATACGAATACACGGGCGGCTATGCCGATTCGGGCATATCGCTTAGAAAAAACGCACTGTTTCGGTTGGCGTCCATGACAAAGCCCATCACGGCGGCGGCCGTGCTGCTGTTGCAAGATCGCGGCAAACTGTCCGTTTCCGATAAAGTGAGCCGCTATTTTCCCGCGTTCGCGCACATGCGGTTGGGGCGGCTGTCGGACGACGGCGCCGTAATATCCGAGGAATACGCCGCGCGCGAAATGACCATAGAACACATATTAAACCACAGTTCGGGCTTAGGGTCGGGCGCGGTGGGCGACGCGCAGTGGGCGGCCGCGGGGACGATGCCCGCCGCTTTGCAAGAACGGGCGCGCTTTTTCGGTGAGTGGGCGCTCGATTTTACGCCCGACACAAACCAACAGTACAGCCCCGTGGTGGCGCTGGACGTGGCCGCCGCCATCGTAGAGCAAGCGGCCGACTGCGACTATCAAACCTTTTTGCAACGCGAGCTGTTTGCGCCGCTCGGTATGGTCGACACGGTGTTTGCGCCCACCGACGAGCAGTTTGCGCGCGTGGTTGCCATGTATCGGCTGAACAACAAAGCCCGCGGCATATCGCGCACGCCCATGGGGCGAGAGGGACACGCGGGCATGCCGGTAGGGTATGTGAGCGGTTGCACGGGATTGTTCGGCACCGTAGACGATTATGCGCGTTTTGCGCAAATGTTGGCCGACGAGGGCGAGTTCGGCGGCGTGCGCTTATTATCGCGGCAAGCGGTGCAAGCAATGCGAACGCCGCGGCGCGCGCACGGCTGTGCGGGCATGGACGATTTCTCCGATTGGGGATACACCGTGCGGGTGCGTCACCGCGCGCAAGAGGGCGTGCAAGAACTTTCGCCCGAAAGCTACGGTTGGAGCGGCGCGTACAACACCCACTTTTGGGTGGATCCGCGCTTGCGTTTGGCGGCCGTGTTCATGTCTAATTTAGACAATGCGGGCGGCGCGGGCTCTGTGACCGCGTTCGAATTCGAATGCAATGTAATGCGCAGTTTGCGTAATGCATAAACATAGGATATAAGGAGAAAGAAACATGGAAAAGAAATTGCACATTATCGAGCAAAATTGCCCCCAAAACCACAAGTGCCCCGCGGTGAACGTTTGCCCCGTAGGCGCGCTGTCGCAAAAGGATTTCGAGGCGCCCGTCATCGATCAAGAGAAATGCATTCGTTGCGGCAAGTGCTCGTCGTTTTGCCCCAAAAAAGCGCTCGTGTTGCAAACGCTGTAAGTTTTATGTAAATAAGGTCGCAACAAATAAACCCCCGCCTTGAACGGCGGGGTTTTTTATAAGGAAATTTGCCTTAGGAACAAAAGCGTTTCATCGGGCGCCAAGCTTTGCAAAGCAAACCCGATTTCGGGATGATACACAGCGTAGCCTATGCCGTTTATTTTGACACTGCCGGCAACGAACGCGGTGCCGACGGGCAGAGGGTATTTAATATTAGATCGCTTTTGGCCACGTTGCCCTTGTTGGCGATCGTGACGGTGTAGTGCAGCGTTTCGCCGCTGACCGCAAACCGCTTATCCACGCTTTTCACAACGTCGATCTTGTCGGAAATTACGCGCACGAATAGGGTGTCGGTGTTTTCCGCATAAGACACATTGCCGCGGTTCGGGTCGTGCACCGTGTAGCCGAATATGTAGTACATGCGGTGGGATACACGGTCGGCGCGTGCGCCGCGCTGATCATCACACTACATACTATGAAAATCAAGAGACAAAGTTTACACGAGAGCAACCGCCGCGTCGGAGAATTTTTGCCCGTCGGTAGAAAAAAGGCGAAAAATACAGTATTTGCCGATAAAACATACGAAAACTTTATAAAAAGGTATTGACAAGTGTATAGGCGTATGCTATACTGTATCCACTAAAACGATTTACTAAAACGATTTACTAAATGCGTTCGCATAGGGAGAAAGCTATGAAAATATTCGTTGCGGGCAGTTTGAATATGGATCTGGTGATCAATGCGCCGTTTATGCCCAAAAGCGGCATGACGATAAGCGGCAACGGATTTATGACCAATCCGGGCGGCAAAGGCGGCAACCAAGCCGTTGCCGTAGGCAATTTGGGCGGCGCGGCCTATATGGTGGGTTGTGTGGGCAATGCATTCGGCAACGAGTTGTTGACCACGTTGCAAAAGCACAACGTGAACACGCAGCACGTGCAAAAAACGGATACGGTGTCGAGCGGCATTGCGGTGATCGTGGTGGTAGACGGCGACAACCGCATCATTTTGGATACGGGCGCCAACGGCTGTGTAGACAAAGCGCTTATAGACAGCGCGTTTCATGAGGCGCAAGCGGGCGACTATCTCGTGGTGCAGTTGGAGATCGCGCAAGAAACGGTGGCGTATGCATTGCAAAAAGCAAAAGAATCGGGCATAATAACGGTGTTGAATCCCGCGCCGGCCGCCGCTTTGCCGGAGGATATATTCCGCTACTGCGATTGGTTTATTCCCAACCAGACCGAGGCGGAGTTTTACACGGGCATTTACCCCGAAGACGAGGACAGCATCAAACGGTGTGTGCACGCGCTCAAGCAAAAGGGCATACAAAACGTGCTGATCACCTTGGGGGCATTGGGGTCTGTATGCATTGCCGAGCAAGCGTTTATACAAGTGCCGAGCGAAAAAGTGCAAGCGGTGGATACCACGGCGGCGGGCGACACCTATGTGGGCGCGTTCGTAACAAGGCTGTCGGAGGGCGCAAGCGTGCAAGAGGCCATGCGGTTTGCAAGCAAAGCGGCGGCTGTAACGGTAACAAGACGGGGCGCACAGCAGTCTATCCCCTTGCGAAACGAAGTGATGTGATCGGAGAAAGGTATGCAAGCAAAACGCAATCCGACAATTAAAGACGTGGCCAAAGCGGCGAACTTATCGGTTACCACCGTTTCTTTCGTGTTGAACGGAAAAGGCGACGCGATCCCCGAAGCCACGAAAGAACAAGTGTACAGCGCGGTAGAACGGCTCAATTATTGCCCCAACTACACGGCGCGCTCTTTGGTCACGCAAAAAACCAACATGATAGGCATCATCGTGCCGGAGATCACCAACTCCTTTTTTGCGGAGTTGGTGCACCGTTTGCAAAACGGGTTTTCGGCGCAAGGATACGACATCATACTTTGCGACAACGAAGAAACGGTGGAGAAAGACCTACGCTATATCAATCTGTTGGCGGGGCGAAACGTAGACGGCATTATTTTGGCGCCGTCGGGCGCGTCGCTCTTGCCCGAAAACACCGTGAAGATCCAAAACGCACTGCGTTCGCTCAGTATGCCCGTGTTGTTTTTGGACAGATACTTCGGCGATTTCGCGCCGCACGTTTCGGTAGACAACTGCACGAGCGCCTATAGCGTGACCGATTATCTGTTGCAAAAGGGACACAAAAAAATCGGCGTTGTAACGGGCGCCATGCGCCTTAACAGCAGTTTCAACCGCTTAAAAGGCGTGCGTAAGCGCTTGGCGGAAGACGGGATCCAACTGCCCGACGCCAACATATACGAAGGGCAATACGATATCGCCACGGGAGAGAGGGCGGCCGAAAAATTCATGCAAACCGACGTGACCGCCATATTTGCGTTCAGCGACATGCAAGCGTACGGGATCTATAAAAAACTGAAAGAGCACGGCAAGCGCGTGCCCGACGATGTATCGGTGGTGGGATTCGACGACAACGTGTATTCGGTATTGTTGGATAAACCGCTTACCACCATGCGGCAACCGATGGAAAAATTGGCGGCGGACGCCGTTCGATCCATGTTGCGTATGATCCGCAAAGAGCCGTATGAAAAGCCTACGAAATCGGCGGCCGAATTGATAGAAAGAGAAAGCGTGAAAAAGTTGCCGTGAATAGGTGACGCAAACAAATAAAAAAAACCGATGGGATGGGAGATGATGCGCGAACCACCCCGCGGGGTGGTTCGTTGTTTTCTGCGAAAACAACGAACCGGAGAACAAACGGTTACTGTATAGGTATATATAAAAAAGCTTAACCGAGAGGTAAAAAATGCAACAAGCGATACAAGCGGAAAAGAAAAAATTTCGGCGGTGGACATCCAACGATTGGGTGTTGTTCGGCATGGCTTTTTTAAGCGTGATCTTTTTGGCGGTGTTTTCTTATGCAACGCTGTACGGGCTTGTGCTTGCGTTTAAGGGCGGCGACGGCTACTTGGATATCATGCGCGCCATCAACGAGGCCCCTTGGGTGGGGTTAGACAACTTCAAAGCCTTTGTCACCGATCCCGATTTTAAGGAAATCATGTTCAACACGTTGGGGTTGAACGTTTTGCAACTGCTCATCAACTTTCCGTGCCCTATTATATTTGCCGTGCTTACGGCCGAACTGCTTAGCAATCGGTTCAAAAAAACGGTGCAAACGGTCACGTTTTTCCCGCACTTTATCTCGTGGGCGGTGTTCGGCGGCATATTTATCAGTCTTTTGGATTTCGACACGGGCATCTTCAACACGTTGTTTTACAAAATGGGCTTAGTGCGCGAAAAAGTGGATATTTTGGGCGACCCGCAATATTTTTGGGGGATCATCATAATCACGTCGCTTATAAAAGGCATGGGGTGGGGCTCCATAATATATGTGGCGGCTATTGCGGCTATCCCGCAAGAACTTTACGAAGCGGCCAAAATAGACGGCGCCAACCGTTGGCACAAGATCCGCTATATCACCGTGCCTTCCATTGCGCCCACCATCACGCTGTTTTTCATTCTTTCCATCAGCGGAATACTCAACAACGGCATCGAGCATTTGTGGGTGTTCCAAAACACAAACAACTTAGAGCGCAGCGAAGTGCTCGATACCTATATTTACAAATACGGTTTCCCCCATTGGCGGTACAGCTATGCAACGGCCATCGGGCTTATGAAGTCGGTGGTTTCGCTCATCTTATTGCTGATAGGCAACACTACGTGCAAAAAAGTTTCCGGCAAGGGGATCTACTGATATGAAACGTTTCGATTTGGACAAATGGATCGCGCCGGATAACAAAACGTATCCGATCGTGAAAAAAGCAATGATCTTATACATTGCCGTGGCTTTTATCGGGTTTGCGTTTTTTGCGTATGTGTCGCACGTGTATATCGATGAAGGCACGGCCGCCATGTACAGCGCGCTCAAAACGCTGTTCGTTGTGTTTTGCGTGCTGGCCGTGCCTGCCGTTGCAATGATCGCGTTTATCATAGCAACGGACGTAAAACGCAAGCGCGCCTATTATTCGCAATTCAATCGCTCCAAACTCAACAAGCACGTGCACGTATTCGACGTTATCAACACGATCTTAATGGCGCTGTTTTGCATTTTGTGCGTGTATCCCATCATTTATGTGCTGGCGGGCAGTTTCAACCAAGGCGCCGACTACACGATCGGCGGGGTGTATTTTCTGCCGCGCTTGTTCACGTTCGAAAACTTTAAGGTCGTGCTGGAAAACACGGCCATGTGGCGCAGTTATCTGATCACCATAGGGCGCACGGTGATAGGCGTTGTTACGGCGCTGTTGTTCACTGCGACCGTGGCATATGCCATGAGCCGCCCCAATCTGAAATGCAAAAAGGCCTTTTATTGGGTGAACATATTCACTATGTTTTTCAGCGGCGGCCTTGTTCCCTCTTTTTTGATCATCAATGCGTTGGGACTGTTCGACAGTTTCTTGGTATACATCATTCCCGGCTTATACTCCGTGTATAACATGATCGTTATTCAAAGCGGGTTCAAATCCATTTCCAACGAGATCCACGATTCGGCCATGATCGACGGCGCGGGCGAGTTCCGCATTTTTTGGCAGATCTACATGCCGCTCAACAAGCCGGTGTTGGCAACCGTTGTTTTGTGGCTGGCGGTGGGGCATTGGAACAGCTATTTCGACACCATGATCTACACCAAAAGCGACAACTTGCAGTCGTTGCAATATTTTCTTTTGAAAGCGATTCAAACGTCTACCATGACGGAGGGAATGCCGCCCGAACTCATGGAGCGTATCTCGCCCAAAACCATATCGTATGCGGCCATTATTATATCCATTATTCCCGTGTTGATGTTTTTCCCGTTGATCCGCAAAAACTTTGCGTCGGGCATCATGATAGGATCCTTGAAAGGCTAAATAAATTCGGAGGTAGAAAGAATGAAAAAGGTAAGCAAAACCCTAACGGTGCTTTTGTGCGCGTTGCTTGCGTTCGGTATGAGCGGTTGCGGCAATCGTTCCAAAGTGTCTATGGGGTCGGATAATATGGCGATACTCACGTATCCCGATTTTCCCCAAACGCCGTCCGACAAAAACAGTTGGGAGTATATCGGCAACGAGCAAAACACGATCGAGTGGTATGTGGACGTTTCCAGCTGGGCGATCCCCGCGGAAAACGACGTGATACGCAAGATCAAAGAGAAAACGGGCATAACGGTCAAGTTTTCCACGCCCGTGCAAGACGACGGGCAAAAGCTGGCAACGCTGATCGCGGGCGGTCTGCCCGACGTGATCTCCGTGCCCACGTCCAACGTGAAAACGCTGGCGAGCTTGGCGCAACAAGGATATGTGTATGACATAAACACCTTGGCCGATAGGTGGGCGCCCACGTTATACGATCATCTGCCCGAAGACGTGCTCGATTGGTGGAAGTATGCCAACAACAAAACGTACGGCATACCCAACCACTATTACAGCTACGACGATATTCCCGACGGGCAATTGCAACCCAACGGCGGCATGATGGTGCGCAAAGATCTGTTCGACGCGTGGCAACGCCATGTGGAGACCGACCTCAAAGACGCAAACGGCAACGTTACGTATACGGGGTTTGACGGCACGCAAAAGAGCGTTGCTTGGCAAGGCTATATCACCACGCCCGAAGGCTTTAAGGCGGCTTGCGTGTGGGCCATGGAAAATTACTACGGCACGGGCAACGGCGGCATTACCACGGCTTTGCAGTTGGGGCAGTTCACCAACACGGGCAACGCGTCGCTCGAATGGTTGGCCGAATTCTTTGCGGTGCCGTTTGAGGACAAAGAGGGTAACTATTTGTACCGCTTTACGCAAGAGGGATATGCCAATGCTTTGTATTACCTAAACGATCTTTACACCACCAAGGCGAACGGCAACACCCTTATATCCAATTCCAACTTTACGCAAGGATACGACGGCGTAGGGTCGATCATAGCGGGCGGGAAAGCGTTTGCCACCTTGGTCACGCCCCAAGACTATCAAATGCATTTCGTGACGGCCAAGGATTCGGGCTACGACTATATCAGCATGTATATCACCAACGAGGCCGGCGACGCGCCCGTCTTGCAAGATATCAGAGGGTACGGCTACTTGTTCAATATGATCACCACCAATTGCAAGCGTCCCGATTTGGTGATCAAACTGTTTGACTTTTTATCCAGCGACGAGGGGCAACTGTTGGTGAGCTTGGGCGTGGAAGGCGAAACGTGGCATTGGAAAGACGAGCAAAAAACGGAAATTGCGTTCACCGAAAAATACTTGGAAGACAAAGCCAACTTGACCACCGCCAAATACGGCTTGCTGACCGTGGATCTATTATTGAACTATCAGTTCTACGACAACATGCAACCCAAAACCAACAACGGCAAAACCGAAAGCGAGTTGTACCGCACCAACTTAAAGCGGCCGCTCACGATATACGCCTACGATTACAACGCCTGCTCGTTTATCGTGGACGCCACGGACACGCGATTCCAAAACTACAACAACGCGCTCACGAGAATAGACAGCTTGATCGCGCAACAGATCCCCAAGATCTTGAAAGCGTCTAACCGCGCAAGCGCTCAAAAGCTGTATGCCGACACCGTAAAGCTGTTGGAAAGCCGCAATTTGAGCTTGGTGGTGGAAATGCAACAGCAAGCCTACCGAAAAACCAAAGAGAAGTTGGGCATCACCGTGGCGTGGCCGGCATATCAACAAGGCTATGTTTCGCCGCTCGACAGAACGGCGCCCAACGGCGATCTGTCGCTTTACAGAACGTATTAAAACCGTGTAACGCAACGGAGAAAAGCTTATGGAAAAAAGAAAAATCTTGATCGATACCGATATCGGCGACGATATCGACGACGCGTTCGCTTTGGCTTTGGCACTATCTTCGGAAGAGATAGAGACGGTGGGCATTACCACCGTGTTTCGCAACACGCGGGCCCGCGCGCAACAAGTGCAAAAACTGTTGCAAACGATGGGGCAAAACGTGCCCGTGCGGGCGGGGGAACGGTTGCCCGTACATGAACCCATTCACCCCTTCGATAAAGACGCATCCGCGCCGCTCGAAACGCAACCGCCTTGTCAATGGGAAAAATCGTACGATTCTTTCCCCGTGCGGGAAGATGCGGTAGACTTTATCATAGAGGCGGCCGAAAAGTACGGCAACGAGCTTACGCTTATCACGATAGGACCGCTCACCAACATAGCCAAGGCGATCGGTAAAGCGCCCCGATCTATGCGCAAAATACGCGCGATCGTGGGCATGGGCGGGTGGTTTACCAACTACGAGCGCGAATGGAACATATTGTGCGATCCCGAAGCGGCCGACGTCGTTTTCTCGTCGGGACTGCCCGTGTACGAGGTGGGGCTGGATGTAACGCTGCAGTGCGCGTTGGAACCCGACTTGTTGCAGTCGTTCACGCGGTCGGACGACCCGCTCTGCAAGTTGTTGGCCGTTTGGCTGCAAAGGTGGTTTGCGTATTTCTCTTTCGAAAAAAGCGTGTTGCACGATCCGCTGACCGTGGCCGTTTTGATAGAAAACGTGTGCCGTTTCCGAGAAAAATACGTAAAAGTGAATTTGACCGACAATCGCGGCGCCATACAAGTGACCGACAAGCCCACGGCGGGGTATGCGCCCATACAAGTGGCCACGCAAGTGGACACGCAAAAATTCTACTCGGTTTTTAAGAGGAAACTCTTGAAAATATGATCTGCAAAGCAGAAAAAACGATAAGGTGGTAAGGTTATGAAACAACAATTGAAAAAAGCGTGCCTATCCGTGTCGCTGGCTGTGATCATGCTGGCGGCCGCGTGGATAGGGCTGGTGCAATGGAGCGAAACGGAAAAAGCCGTCGCGCTCGATGCATCGAGCAAAGTGGAGTATCCGTTTGCAACGGGTAAAGACGCATTTAAGTATGCGCCTACGGTAACGGGTCCGACCGAACAGAGTACGGCGGATTCGTGGGTGTTTTTGGAAGTGGTTTTCGATCCGGACGTTTCGGTCGGCGTTGATTTTTCCGCGGCGGACTACATTGCCATTCAAATGCGAATGGACAAAGGGTCGCCCGGATTCAGTGCGGGACTTTGCGCGAGCACGGGGAACGGGCGCTATTGCACGAACGGAAAGGACGGACAGAAAGCGTATTTCCAACAAGAGAAAGACGGCGCTATTTCGGAAATGTCTATTTTATACGATTCCTTGAGTTTTCCCGCCAACGCTTGCGGCACTTTGTATATTCCGCTTTCCTCCATGCAATGGCGCGCGGATTTCCAAATGGGCGATTTGAAGAAAATAAAATCATTTTTCTTCGAAACGAATGCAAAGTATAATTGGAATTACGAAATAACGTTTGGCGAGATCGCCGCCGTGAAAGGCGAACCCGATTCTGCCGATGCCGAGTTTACGAAAATAGTCGATTTGAGCAACGGTGAAAGAAATAAGGGCAAGTACTACATGAACGGCGCATCTATCGTTTTCCCGTCGGACAGCGCATTGCCGCGTATTCCGTATGCGTTCCGTTCGGCGGCCACGGCGTTTGAAAACACGGTAACTTGGAAACCGACGGCCAAGTCGCAAACGCTTACCGTGCAGTTCGACGACCCCGCGGTCGATCTTTCCGGTGCGTCGCACGTGTTGGTGCAGTATTACAGCAAGAACAACCAAAGACTGCAATGGGCGCTTTCGGACGGAGAGAAAACGCGCGCGCTCAAAAACGGCAGCCGCACGTTCTTTATCGCGCAAGGCGCCAACATGGGCAATCTTACGAACAATGCCAACGCCAACGGCATTGTAGTGAACAACGGTCGGTATTTGATGGGCATGGTGGTGCTCCCCATTGCGGAGAGCATGACGGGCGACGCCGACCTTGCCAACGTTTCGTCGCTTGTTTTAACGGCCGACGCGCCCACCGAGGTGGTTATCGGCGAAGTAGCTTATTACACGGCCGACCGCGGCGACGGCTCGTATGAGGGCGGCGTTACGCAGAAGATCTTGGATCTTTCGCAAAGCAAAGGGGCCAAATTTACCGCATCGGTCGCGCAAACGCTGGTAGAAAACCAAGGCCCGCCCGCCCGCGAGAAAAACGGCGAAGTGACTATGGACTTTGATTGCGCCAATAAAAGCGCGGAAGATTTTTCGATTTGGGAGGGCGGCTCCAAAGGCAAAGTGGAAATGACGACAGACAGCTACGGCAAGCCCGCCGTGCAATTGCAAGCCACCGAAAACAACCCGACCGGCGACGCGTATACGGCGATCACGTTGTCTAGCGAAACGTTCAGTTGGGCGGGCATGAAAGGCGTTGCGTTTTGGGCGAGGAACGACAGCGACACGGAAGTGTCTTTCAACATCGAAGTGGATTGCAAAACGCCGGCGCTGGTAAACGGATATAAGCAAGTGGTGTCCGATCGTTTCAACATTCAGCAAGGCCATCGGTTTTATCTGTATGATATCAACACGGGCAAAACCACCATTTATATGACGCGCCCCACCGCTACGCTTACGGTAGGATTCGAGGGCTGGGTGTTTGTGCCGTTTTCGGCGTTCGAGCGCGCAAGTTGGAGCGCCAACGGCGTGACCAAAAATCAATTCATGGATGAGAACTCGGTGGTCACCTATCTTGCCGTTACCGTGCATGCCGCCACGTATGCGGAAAAAGCGTTCGCTTTGAACCAATTCGGCGCATACGCCACCGTTCCCTCGTTTGAATCTGCCTATGTAAAACCCGATGCGAATTCCATTCCCGCGTTGTTGGGATTGATCGATCAGGAGGATTAGTTTGATGAAAAAGAACAGAATATTGATCGCGGTATTGTCGCTGTGTTTGCTGTTCACTTTGGGGTTGACGGCGTGCGGCAAGAAAAAAGATAGCGGCACGAACGGCGGCGATACCCCGCCGGGACCTACGCCGACACCGGAGATCGTGTACGGTTTGCCCGTTGCGGCCACGGGGCACTATATTAAAGACGCCGACGTATTAGACGACGGCAACACGCGTTACCTTGTGTATACCACCAACGAAGAGTCGGGCGAAAACGACAACGTGATAGCCGTTCGTAGCGGCAAATTAGACGCGCAAAAAGGTTGGGCGTACGGCGACGAAAAGATCGTCTTGCGCGGCTCGGCCGGCGCGTGGGACGCCAACATCGGGTCGGCCTCTATTGTGAAAGGTAATTTTGCCTATAACGGCGCCGATTACGATTGGTTGATGGCTTATTGCGCGACCAAGCAAACCAACGATACGCAACAGCAGATCGGTTTGGCGGTGGCGAACGATCCGTGCGGCACGTGGACCAAAGTGGGGAACAAGCCGCTTATCGAGTTTGACGCCGACGTGTACGGCTCTTCGGCGGTGGGGTGCTATGCACCCTCGCTCGTCAATCTGAACAAAGCGAGCATTGTGCGCGTGTTCTATACCTATGCCGACATGTACGGGCACTTTGCGCAGTTTGTGGATGTCGATGCCGCCGACGCGGGCGTGCTGTTTACCGATGCGGCCGCAGATAATGTTGACCTTATCTCCGGTACGGTGCAGTTGCCCACAAACGGCGATATCTCGGGCGGCGATGCGGCCACCATGTTCCCCAACGCCGATTTTGCTTTCGATGCCGCAAACGAAAAAGTGTATGCGGTAAAAGACTATTCTCCGTCGGCGGCCACGGCGCCCAACTATGCCGAGAAGATCGAGCTGACGGGCATTGCCGAAGAAGAATTTTACACGGTGGAAACGTTGGAGGGGTGGAAAAGCGTGCGCGTGTGGGATATGATGGACACCGACGACATGGCTTACGAACGCTTGTATAGCGCCGCTATCGTGTCCGATGCCTACGGGCATATCGATGCCGCCCAAGATTTCGAGATCGTTTATAACGTTTGCGACATAGCCATGGATAATGCCGATTGGATGTTCTCGCAAAATTTGAAAACGTTTAAAGTTTCGTTAACTGCGTAATGATCGAGGCGTGACCGTAAACCCTGTCCGTTTGGGGAAAGCCGTTTCGACGGACGGGGTTTGCAATAAGAGAGGAAGAACTATGCGGAAAGGAAAATTTGTAAAGATCGCCGCGTTTGCGGTGATGCTCTGTTTGGCGTTTTCCGTGGCGGGTTGCGGCACGGGCAACTCCGACAACGCGGGCAACGACCCGCCGCCCGACGGACAAACGTTGTTGCCCGTCGGAACGGAAGGGTACTATACCTTGGTGCAAAAAACGATAGACGGTTACGACGTAACGTCTACGTTCGTGCAAAACTATCTTCGGTTGCACAACGGCAAGGCATATACGGTGGGTATCGATTTTACGGGGCGGGAAGAGCAAGAGGGCACGTATCGTGTTGCCGATACCGCCGTGGAAGTGGTGATGGGCGTAAAAACGTATTCCTACACGTTCGACGCCGCGGCGGAAACGCTCACCTATACGGGAAAAGTAAATAGGCGGCAAGTGTCTATGCAATACAAATACAACAAGAATTTTACCGCGAGCACAGCGGACGGCGGCGTGGATTTCGTGTCCCAAACGGAACTGTTCGGGGAGCCGAAAGAAGAAAACTTTTACAACTATTGTCCGAGCGCTATAATGGAAGGCAACAATATCATGCACATATGGTATTGCGCCAACAAAGTGAGCGGCAACGTTACCGACTACGTGGCGTATCGCAAAGGCGAATTAAACGGCGCGGGCAAATGGGTGTTCGGCGAAAAACAGATCGTGTTGGCGCCCACGGCGGGCACGTGGGACGAGCGGCATACGTGCGATCCGTCGGTGGTGAAAGGCGATTTTTCCATGGGCGGCGAAAAATACGCGTATCTTATGGCGTATCTCGGTTGCAAAACGTCGGACAACACCCGCAACGAAGTGGGGATCGCCGTAGCCAAAGAGCCGCAGGGACCTTGGGTGAAAGTAGATGCGCTCAACCCCATAGCCAACTTTTACGCGTCGCCCGAATACAGCGAGAAGAGTTGGGGATACGGGCAGCCAAGCTTGATCAGTTCGGACAATGCGGGCAAAGTGTTGTTGCTGTATTCCAAAGGCGTTACGAGCGGCACGTTTGCTTATTTGGAAGAATGGGATTTTTACGATCTCGACCATGCGAAAAAGTTGCGCGAAACAAGGCTGAGCGATAACGGCGTGGTGAACGCGTCGGGCGAAAAAGACGTGATCAACAACGCCGATTTTGCCTACGATCCGCACCTAAAGCGCATGTATTGCATCAAAGAAGATTTCGGGTATCCTACCGACGGCGGTGTGGATTGGATCGCGGGTAGCAATACGCTGTTGTATATCGATCTGGGCGATAAGGGAATAGACGCTTTGTTCGGCACGCACCGATGGGAAGTGGGCGGACAGATCACGCGCAACACTACGGGGTTTTTCCGCAATCACAATATGGGGATCGTGACCGACGTGTACGGCAAATTATGCGATCCGTATAAAGTGCCCGTTGTGTATACGATGAGCGACAGCAAAGAGGCGTATCCCGATTGGAACTTGGGCGGGCAATGGCCGGCATTGCATACCTACCGCATACACGGTTGGGTGCTGGACGTTAAATAATTGGGAAGAAAGACATGAGAAAAAGTATTTATAAAACGGTTGCGGCGCTTTTGTGTGCAATGTTATGCGCGGCGTTTTCGTTGGGTTGCGGCGGAGATAACAACAAGTCGGAAACGATAGAGGCAAAATATACGCTGCATTCCGCCATGCTCAACGGCAGTAACGTAACGGGGCGCTTTCAGTCGTATACGGCCGCGTTTACCGCGTCGGGCGACGTGCGCGTGGTGATAGGCTATTTGGGATCGATCACAACGCGCAATGCCCGCTACACGTTCGACGGCACCACCGTGCGGGAAACGTACCAAAACCAAACGTATACCTATACGGCCGACGGCGACATGTTGCGCACCACGATGCAAGATTTCGACGACACGATCGAAATAGTGCTCAAAAAAGAGGCGGCGGGGCCGCAAGTGCAAGAGGTGGATTTCGAAGGCATTTTGTTCGGCGACGATATTTCCGCTTGCAAAGTTTTCAACTATTGCCCCGCAATCATACAAGAAAAGGATGCCGACGGCCGCGAAGTGATGCACATATGGTTTTGCACCAACAAAGACGACGGCTTGATCATGGACCATATAGGGTATCGTAAAGGCATTAAGCAAGATAACGGCAAATGGGTTTTCGGCGACTTGCAGATCGTGCTTGAACCCACCGCGGGCACGTGGGACGCGCGGCACACGTGCGACCCCGCCGTGATCCAAGGTGAATTTAGGTTGCAAGGCGAACAGTATTCGTATCTCATGGCATATCTCGGATGCGTCACGGAAGATTACAGCAACAACGAAACGGGCATTGCCGTGGCCAAAGAGCCGCAAGGGCCGTGGGTCAAAGTGGATGCGCTCAATCCCATCGTTCCTTGGGCGGACGAGTGCGCGTCGGGGCAGTGGGGCACGGGTATGCCCACGCTCATGAGCATAGACGGCAAGGGTGAAGTGTTGCTCACTTTCCAATCGAGCGTGCGGGGCACCGGCGTGCAACGTTGGGATTTTTCCGATTTGGATGTTCCCGAATTGCAAGCCGAATTCACCGTCAGTCTTACCCATAACGGTATAGTTAATTCCGCGGGGCAAAAGTGCAACGTGAACATTCCCGACTTTGCGTTCGATGCGCAAGCCGAGCGCTTGTATGTGTTCGGCGTGACCAACGAGAAAAATCCGCCCGATGTCACGACCACCCGTGTAAATTCCCATTGCGTTTTGGCGTATATCGATCATGTAAAGAACATGGAAGAGGTGTGCACGGTCTTGCAAGGGGGCAAATACACGTGGCAAGTCGTGGGATACGTCGGCCCGAACGATACGGGGTTTGAAAGAAACCATAACCCCGGCATCGTGCGCGATCCCTACGGCCGTATCCCCGATAGCGCAAAGATCGGCGTGATCGTTACCACGGGGCGCAATTCGTGGGATAACGATAACATTTTCACCTATCGCCTCCACGGCGCGTATTTCGATATTACCTAATATTAAGTCACGCTCTTTTACTTGCTCGAACAGAAAAACCCCGCTATAAAGGCGGGGTTTTTGGTGTGCCCGGCGGGGGTCGAACCCGCAACCTACAGCGTCGGAGGCTGTCACTCTATCCAGTTGCGCTACGGACACAAAAAGCGCGGCAAAGCGAAGTCGCTTTACCGCACTATTGTAGCATGCGGGTAAAATTTAGTCAAGTATTACACCGACTCCAGCAACATTTTATCGGCCACGAGTGCGATGAATTCGCCGTTGGTGGGCTTTTCGTTATGGTTGTAAACGCGCACGCCGAACAGCGAATTGATGTTTTCTATCTTGCCGCGGTTCCAAGCCACCTCTATGGCGTGGCGAATGGCGCGCTCCACTTTAGACGGGCTGGTATCGAATCGTTCGGCCACTTCGGGATACAGTTTTTTGGTAATGCTGTTGATGATGTCGGGATTGTCGATGGCCAACTTGATGGCCTCGCGCAAAAATTGATACCCTTTGATATGGGCGGGAATGCCCACGGTGATAAAAATATTGGTGATCTTTTCTTCCAAAGAGCGGTTTTTTATGCGCGGATTTTTGGCTGTTTTTTCTTCCGCGGCGGGCGAAGTGCGCAACTCCGTAATGCGCTTTTTGAGCGTGTCGGGGCTGACGGGTTTGCGCATGAAATAATCGGCGCCCAGATGCATGGCCTTTGTTACGAACGCGTCTTGGCTGAGCGCGCTCAGCACGAGTATTTTGCAGTCGCGTTTGTCGATGCGTTCGAGCACCTCGAAACCGTCGATGCCCGGCATAACGAGATCGAGCACGAGCACGTCGGGTTGCGTCGAATCGAAAAGGGGAAGCGCTTGTTCGCCGTCGGTGGCAACGGCCGCGATCTCCAGCGCGTCGTCGGCGGCAAAATAAGACTTTAAGCCGTCCAGCAATTCTTCGTTGTCATCAACCAACATAATTCGTGTTTTCATAGTGTAATTATTCCTTTTGCTTTTATTTACGCTAATATTATACATCTTGTCCGCAAGCCTGCGCAATAGATCGGAGTGTCGAAGAAAGGCGCTTTTTGACAAGATAGAACGTAATTTGACGCATGAAAAAGGACGCGCGAATTTTCGTCAAAATGCGACGAAAATTGCTTTACGAATTATGCCGATTGGCGTGTGATTTTGCGCAAAAACAGCTTATTGTCCCGATATATCCGAATTGTTTCGGGGCGCTCGCACGCTTTCCAACAGACGACGCGCCCGTTCTTTTCGGGCGGTGCGCAAGGCCGTTTTTCGCAATGTGGGCGGTGCGGCACGTCCGCCCGTGCGCAGAGAAAGCCGCCGGCAACACGACGCGATCGCATCAACGATATAGGGCGCGTAAGGGGCGGGATCGTCGGGGCATACCGTGTACAGCGCCGCGCACAGCCGTTTCACGGCGGCCGCATCTTCTACTACATCGTCGAGATCGTAGGCGTTTTGCAAGCGTGCGCGGTCGATCTTTTCTTGCGCGCGGGACACTAAGCGCACGAGTTTTTTATAGTCGCGTCGCGTGGCGGCTGTGGGCAACAGTTGTTGCGCCTCGCGTAAAAAATACAGCGCGCTGTCGGGCGCGTCGGCCTTTGCCCTCGGCTTGCACAAAAATACGAGCACGACAAGTTCGGCGGCGATCACCGCGATCCATATAAACAGTCGCAACATGGTCAGGCCTCCTTTCGGGCGGACGGTTTTGTCCACCGCAAATGCAGTTGCGTGTAAGGAACGTCGAATCCCGCTTGCGGCAAGCGGGCGGCAAGCGTTTCGCCCAATTCGCGGTAGGCGTCCCAGTAGTCCTCTTGCCGCACCCACACGCGCGCCGAAAACACGAGCGCCGACGCGCCCGCTTCCGAAAACAAAAGCACGGGGGCGGGATCGGCCAACGCAAAGCGAGAGGCGGACAATTCTCGACACACCGTGCGGCGCAACGCGGCCAGATCGGTGCCGTACGCTACCGCCACGGGAATGTCCACGCGCCGCGTGGAACGCGACGAATAGTTGGTAATGCGCGCCCGTCGTACCGTGCTGTTGGGCAGCAGTATCGTTTTGTTGTCGGGCGTGATCAGCTCGCTGGTCATGGGGCGTATGCGTTTTACCGAGCCTTCCGTGCCGTCTACGTCCACGTAGTCGCCCGCCGCAAACGGTTTTGTGCCCAGCAAGATAAGGCCGCTTGCCAGGTCGGATAGGCTGTCTTTCAAGGCAAGGCCGAGCGCCAGCCCCGCCGAGCCGATCACGGCGGCCAGCGGGGTGCTGGGAATGCCCAACACGGCCGCTACCGAAAACGCGAGCACGGTCCACAGCGCGCACTTGACGGCGCCCGCCAAAAAGCCGGCGGGCATGCCTTGCAAGCGGCTGTGCATGAACGCGCGTTGCACCCAAAAGCCGATCAAGCGCACAAGCACGATGCCCGCCGTAAGCAGCAGCAATGCCGCCGCCACCCGTCTTCCGTATTTTTCCGCCGCAGAGAGCGCGGCGCCGCTTATCAATATGTCCATGCGGTTAGTTTGCACCCGCCCTCTCTTTTTTATTTGACCGCCGCGCCACCGGTAAATTTTCGCATTACACCCACGGCAAAACTCTTGACTTTTTGCCTACGGTATAGTATACTGTTTGAGCATATCGAGGTGTAGCGCAGTTTGGTAGCGCGCTTGGTTAGGGACCAAGAGGCCGCGAGTTCAAGTCTCGCCACTTCGACCATAGGAACGCCTATATAAGGCGTTCTTTTGTTATGATCGTGCCAAATAAGCATTAAGGCGTTGTGCCTCCCTATCGTTGGATCGGTTACTTACGTGGGTGTAAATATCGGCCGTAGTGTCTATATCCGAGTGTCCAAGCCACGTTTGCACCACTTTTAAGGGGATTTCGGCCTCTAAACAGCGCGTGGCGAACGTGTGGCGAAGATCGTGCAATTTGTGCGAGGGGCACAGTTTCTTAAAGGCGCGCGTGACCGAATCGGGACGAAAAGGGAAATAAAGCCCGTTGCTGTCGGGGGATATTTCAGCCAAGAGGCCCGCCACTTTATCGAATAACGGAATGGTACGATCGGACAAATCGGTCTTTGTGCCGCGAATATGTAAGCGGTTGTTTGTATAGTCTATGTCGTTTGCGCAGAGTGCGAGCGCCTCCGAACGACGGCACCCCGTGTACAGCAGAAACAAAAAGTAATGTTTAGCCCAATGCTTTTGAACGTTTGCCAAAAAAGAACGGAGTTCATCGGCTGACAACGCCGCGCCGATCTTGCGTTTATGTGGGGGAATGGATACGGCTGCCATGGGGTTGTCCCGTAGGATCTTAAGATTGCAAGCCGTTTTCAAACTTGCGTTTAGAACGTCGTACACCGTTTTACGTGTTCGCGCCGCCGACACGGACAACAAGAACTTTTGCAACTGCAACCCGTCGAGCCGATCGAGCGGAACGTCGGGCAACCCTTGCTTTATATGTACGCGCACGGCAACTTCGAGAGCATACAGCGTTATGGGCTTCACTTTGGGCCGTTTATACATTTCCAACCAATCGTCCAACCACGCATGCAGCGTGTATTTGCACGGCGGCCGCGTCGATCCGAGCGTTGCCATGAGCGTATCGAGCTTTGCATTCAGTTCCGCCACCGTTTTTTCCAAATCGTTACGCATGGCAATTCTCCGTAGATTGGAAGAGATCCTCCAAAAAATGCAACTGTTGTTCGGATAACAGCACCACATTGTGGCCGCTTTCCGGATCCACGATCTTCTGCACTGAGCCGAACAGTTGCACGCGATCCTTGTTGCGCAAGTATCTGTCATACGCCAAGCCAAGATCGGCAAAGGAAAACCGCGGCACAGGCGCGGGCGGGAAATCGTCTTTGTGAGATAAAAGAGCTTGCTTGGTGCTGTTGGAAAGAAGATTGCGCAGTTTGGAACGGGTAATAAACGTGTACTCGCCCTCGCGCATTTTGGTAAGCGTTTCTTCCAAAGTAAGGTTAACGGATTCGGGCCGATCCACTTGCCAAAGATAGGCTTTGAAAACGTCGAAAAAGTCGTCGAAACCGTCTTGTATGTTTTCGTCGCATTTGAGCTTGAGCCATTGGCCGTACCCTTGCATAAACTTTTTGCCGTGCGTCCCCTCTTGCAGAGCGACAAAATTGTCATACGACATAAAAGCGGCTTGTTCGTCTTCGCACTTAAAAGCGTACTTGAACACTTGAATAAAATTCTCGTTGGCCACGGGATCGAGCACCACCGAATAGCCATTGTTGCGCCCGACGGCGCGAATGTTGTCTAACGTAACGGCGCCTTTGCGTTTGCCGGCCGACACTTTGCGGGCAACGCCGTCTTTGAATACGTGGTACAGCGGGGACGAGGGCGGCAAAGCTTCCGTAAACAGCAAGCCGAACTTGAACACACGGGCGGCGATCCGATCCACCAACAGCCGCCAAAGCCGTTGCAGAAATATCTCGAAGTCGGAAAAGTAACGAGTATGTACGCGCCGCACTCTGCCCGTTATAGGGTCAGCTACGTAATCGTACGAAAACTTGTTTGTACGGATCTTGGGCATATGCAACCCCTTGTTCACGGCCACTATGGAATGAATATGCAAGTGGTAGTCCTTGCGCAAATAGGTGATCTCGGTGTTGCGTAACGCCGCCGCAAAGCCGAGCGGAGCAAAGTCTATGCCGCGGATCGTTACGGTGCCGTTGAGTATGCGTATAAGCTTTCCGTACGCTTGAAAGAAAATGGTCATGTATGGCCGCAAATAGGGGGCCGAAACGTTGGGCGCGGTCAACACAAGGTGCAGTATCTCTTTTTCGTCGGACATGGCGAGAATGTGCGGCATAAAACGATCGAGGTAAGTGACTTGGCGCATTTTGGCGCAGTTAAGGCAAAAGCGATCGTGGCACAGTTCCAAGCGGATAAGATCGGCAAGACGGGTCTTGTTATGGAAATCAAACAGCATGGTCTGCCCGCACCCGCCCACGGCGTAACTGCGGCGAAAGTAGCGGTCTTGGTTTGTGTGTTCGTACATGCGTATAAAATACGCGGCAAGCTCGGCGTTATACTTTGTGCGGTCTTTGATCTCCGCTACATAGTTTTCCGAAATCTCCAAGCCGTCGGCTTGAATGCCCGCCAAAACGGTCTTAAAGTCAAAATCTTCTATCATGGTTTGTTGCCTCCTAAATTGTAACTTTTACGTGCGTGTGACGAGATGTTTCTATATGTTCAAGGTTGCGACTTCGGCGGGCGCTTCGCGCCCGCCTCGCGCAACAGATCCGCCGCGTGGACCGCGGGCGGATCGCACTGCTTACGCGAACGTGCGATCCGCCAACGGCCACGATGCGAGTATAAGCATCGCAGCTGCGCGCTACCGCTTGCCCGCGGGTGGCTTCCCGCGGTTAACTGCCGCCGGGGGCGGCATTTTGCCCTTTGGGCGAAGAGCGAAAGTTTCGTTGCGTTCGCGGCCGTCTGCCTTTTGGGCGCGGCGTTGTTCGCGTTCGGCGGCTTTGCGGCTTTTAACGAGTTCGCGCCTATCTTTGCGCATTTGCCGCACTTTGTCTTTGTGCGCCCATTTGT
>CAJULQ010000003.1:90829-263128 GCA_910587595.1 uncultured Christensenellaceae bacterium | reverse complement strand
ACGTTCCTCGCCAAATAAATAATTATCGGCATTACTCAAAACTAGTTCGAGCATAGGGTCATCCGAGATTTTGTTGGGGAAGCCAAGCGTAGAGTTCTGGAAGTTCAGCAATATTACATTGTCCGCTTCCAGTCCCTTTGCCCTATGGACAGTCAAAAACGATATCGGTGTATTCGGTGATTTCTTGTAAACGTAGCGTTCTGATGCTTTACTCCTACGCTCATAAAACAAACCGGACGCATCGAGCATTTCAGAATCATAGGCGGTTCGTCCAAGCAAAAGAATGGACTTCCCTTCATAGTTGTTTACGAGTTCGGTTATGGCTTTATCCAAAGCTCTAAACGGATTGTCATCGTACATCCAAAAAGTGATGGGTTGGTTTATATGCTTGGATGATACTAGGTTCTTCTGCATTTGGCGCGGATTCATTTGAATAAATGCTCCCGCCACATTTATCAGTTCTTGCGAATTACGATATGTGCGCTCGAGCTTCATTACCGATGCTTTGCCACTGTAATATTTGTTGAAGTCGGTAAACAAGGAAATGTCGCTTCCCGCAAATCGATAAATAGACTGCCAGTCATCACCTACGCACAGTAGCTTGGCGTGTGTTTGGTCTAGGATCGCCTTCACCAACTTATACCGAGCAACAGAAATATCTTGATATTCGTCTATGAGGACATACTTGTACGGCGCAACCTTAAACCCAGTCCGTATTGCTTCTGATGCCATATTAATCATATCCGAAAAGTCAATCATATGATTTTCTTCAAGATACCTGTCGTAGGCTTCAAGCAAAGGTTTTATAAGCAATACAAACAGCTCAATGCGCCTTTGGAAATACGAGTTCAAATGCCGTGATTTCTTTTCCCTTAATTCTTCCAATTCCGCTATGCGATATGCGTTGGATTTGAATAAAGCCAAAAACGTGCCGCAGAGCTTCTTAAACTCTGAAAAGTAAGCATCCGATTGTGTTTTATAGATTGAGTCGAAAACCTCACGATAGTCCACTTCTTTCAGCTTGACTCCGTTCTGTCGCAGCAACGCTTCCAACTTTTCTAAAAGCACACCTTGGCTTGAATAGTACGAATAGGTCTCTAAAAGTTTTGTGCCATTTGTGCGGTGTTGTTGCCGTTTCCAAGCCATGCCTTCGAGGTACTTCTTCTCTTCTATGTCGGAAAGCCACGGGAGCTTGCCGTTTTTATTTACGCCAAAATGCTCGATGAAAATATCGTAGTCCGGCAAATAAAAGTCGGGGCGGTAAACCTTAAAGTTCGCATCGTTGGTTTGGTGCGGATACTTGGACTCGTATTCGTACCGCACACCATTCAAGAACAGATAGTTTGCAATACTCACTTCTTCCAGGCTCTTTACTTGCTCTCCCCGAAGTGTGTGTTTCTGCTCTCTACTTTCCGCCACGGAAGAATCGACAAGTTGCGTTCTGTCAAACTTGGACTTGATGGTTTCAAAATCCATACCCTTTTCATATGCGTAGGCTTCGCCCAAGGAGTCGAAGTTCTCCATGTCCGCCGGGATATGTAAATAGTACGCAAAATACTCAAGGAGCAGTTTGACAATTTCGGGGCGCTTTAATAGCTCGTTTTCAAAGTATTGATTCACATACTTGGATGCATCTTCCAAAACATCCAGGCTTTCGTTCCTTGCTTTTTTTAGTATATCCAAACCGAGCTTGTGGAAGGTTGTAGCTGTGATAGGAATACCGTGCCGCTTGGAGATGCGTTCTGTCATTTCCTCGGCGGATTTCCTTGTAAACGCAATCAGCAGAATTTCGCCAGGTTCGACCTTTTTTACTTCGCAAAGGTATTTGACCTTCCCTGCAATCGTGAGCGTTTTACCGCTTCCTGCACCCGCCAGAACTAGCGTATTGTCCTCAGCGGAAACTACTACATCTTGCTGTTGCGAATCTAGGCTTTTACCATCGATATTTGCAAGTAGAACACTCTGTCTTTTTTTCTCCGAAGCAACAAACTCCGCATTCCATTTTGAAAAGATATTGTTAAGGTTTCCGTATGTTTGCTTGAAACTATTAACAAGCCGATTGGTATCCGTTCCACCGTAATAGTGCAGTTGTTTGAACTCTTGGTAGGTCGGCTTCCATTCTTCTTGAATTGCCTTTATCTGCGAACCGCAAACATATCCCTGGGTTTTCAAACTTTGGATGGCAGCAGAAAAAGTGCCGCAGATGCCTTGGATTCTTTCCAAATGTTCTGTAGCGATAGCAATTTGGAGAGCCTTCAGCTTCTTGGCTTTCACGGCTCTCCAAATCAATACCGCAATAACAACTAGTGCTACTGCTCCTATTCCTAACCCAATGTAGAGACCTACCATTTCCTACCTTTGATGCTACTACTATCTAGTGCATCCATCCGTTAAAAATACAACCTTATTGATTGATGTGCGATGCAATAATTTCTTTCACTTTTTCTGTATTATCATCAAAATACAATTTCGAAGAAGGTTTTCCGTTCACGTTGGAATAAATACGGATTCCCCTTCTGCGCATAAACTTACAGTCCTCTGTATGGGACATAAGTTCGTAAAGCATCCGTTGAGCATCAGTGCCGTGGTCAACCAAGTAGGCTTGTGGTCTTTTGAACCATATCCCTTTGTTTGTAAACACAGCCTTATAATCATACCAAGAGAATCCCTCCATCGTGGACACAATACACTCAAATTCGATTGTTTCATCGCTTGGAATATTTATGATTATATCCTGTGGTTTCATTATTTCTGTTTCTCCTTGTCTCACTTTATTTTATCATATAAGCTAAAACCTTTAATAGGCAGTCATAACTGTTTGTCATATCGACTTTTTGATTGCTCCCAGGAGCAAGCAAACTGATACCATTCCAACCCTCGAATCTTTTTGCAAAATCATATAAAACCTTTTCATAGGTTCCAGGAATAGATTGAGAATTGGGGGTTGGAGTATCTACCCATTGCCATTCACCCATTGCCATATATACAAAACTATCTATTACTATCCCAGATAGATGGTAGCTTGAAAAGAAATTATCTCGTATGTACCTTATATGCTTGCATGTATCAAACAATAATCCCTTGGTCGATTGGTTCTTTACCTTCATTGCCTCTTGTTCTGCTTTTGGATTCGTTGACTTCCAATTCCCACCCATATTGCTATCAGGGTAGGTATAAGCGGACTGAAAAAATGAACCCCATCCATACCCCAAAGATACTTGTTTGAATGCAGGCAATATCTCGAACTTCATTCCATCGGAAAAATCAATTTTTACAACTTGCCCATCAGCTTTAATATCACTTCTGGGATACGCTTCTTTTAATGCTGACCTCACAGCTTGCAACAGCCTTGATTGTCCGTTATATGATGAGTATGTATATTTGTTGTATTCTGCTTGGGGAAGGCTGACTAAAATATCTATGTCACTGGTATCTATAGCCGTTCCTCTGCCATATGAACCAACATAAAAGCTATTTGACGTGTCATCGTTTGGCGCATTCCAAAATTCACGGTTAATTGCTTTGGTAACCGTATGATATCGCTTTGCAATAAGCTGCCTAGTTTCAAGCGGGATGACTTCCCCGTGTTTTGTTACAAAATTACTCATTCTTATTCCTCGGGAGTGATTTCACAGAATTTCAAGTATTATTTTATAAGGGTTGAGCGTAAATGCTCGGGCAATATTTTATTTAATTCTTCCTGTGAAAAAAACTGTTCTTCATTATTTTTTAATGCCTCTTGCGAAAGTTTATATGCTTTCGAACTTGTCAACGGCGCAACCGCATAGATTTCTGCAGTCTGTTCGGATAACTCATCCCTTAACTTGACAACCGCTTCGTCTGACAAGTTATCATAATCGGTCAAGAGTGATATGTATTTTTCACGGATTTTCCACAGTCTATTTGCAGTACTAATATGTATTAATTCTTGCCCATCAAGGTTGGCAGCTTTTGAGTAGCTACTTAAAATTACATTTGCAAGAGTAATGCAAGCGGTAACCGCAGATAAAACCGTAGGAGCCCATTGCAATATAATTCCTAACAGTCCACAGGTGGATACTGCCGATAGAATTATTATCGCAATTTTTATTGCACTTGATTTTGAATGCTTTAAATTGGCATCTTTCAAATTCGCAGTATAAGTATATACTACTTTTCCATAAGCCTCTTTGACTTGTTGCTTAATTCCTTCTCTATTACATTGGGAATTTTGAGCCATAGTGTTCCCTCCATTTAGTATGACAAGTATAGGGTTTCCCCTCACCGTCAGCTTTTATTGCCGCAATACATCTTTCATACCCTTCGTTAGCTTCGCGCTTAAATGAATATGCATTTTTAGCGTGCCATCCGCTCCCAGGCACAACCCAGTAATCCTTATCTGCATTTTCATAAAGATATTTCATAAAATCTCTACTCATCCAATCATAATACAAATACGATTTATCTTTGTATTCGTAATCACTTATAAATCGATACGCAGCACTATCAATGATTATACCTTTCATGCATACGCCGTTTTTTTGATTCCACTCACGTGCCATTCGGCACAACCGTTTCAAATTCTTATTACACTTGGCGTTCATTGTATTGAAAGCATTAATCTCTGCTTTTGGATCCATCGATTTCCAACTTCCACCATTGTTGCTATCTGGGTACAGATAAGTTCCATCGTTGCATTCAAACGCAGGGACAACCTCAAATCTCATTCCGTCGCTGAATCTTACGACAACAACTTGTCCGTCCCCTCCCACATCTGTGCTAGAATAGGTTTTTTCTATTGAGCTCTTTACCGCTTGCAATAATGCTGATTGCCCGTTGGTACTATATGCATCGTATTTCCAATATGTACTACTTGGAAGAACCATAACTAAATCTATATCACTAGTCTTGGTTTCAGTCCCTCTTCCATAAGAACCGGAATAAAAACTATGATTCGTTTCCGACCAACTGTCCCAAAAGTCAATATTTAACCTTTGTGTTATTCGTTTGCAACGGTTAGATATCGTTTCAACCGTATCGTCATCCATACGAATATTTTTACAAAATTTTTCAAAATCTTCTGTAACGCCCATATTTTTCCTTTATGATACTTATGATTAATTTGCTTTTTCGGCAAATAATAGTAATTCTTTAGAGATATCCCTCCAATCCTGATTTAGGTTAATACTTTTAAAGAAAATAAATCCGTGTAGCGTATTCTTATGTCCGTCAATAACGTCGACTACTGTTGGGTACATTAACGCACCTCTTTTAATACCTAAAAAAGGACTATTTGCCATATAAGTAAAAACCTGAGAAATATGGTCACGCCTAAACTTTGGCGCATTACTATGGTGCGATGTAACTAAAGCCTCCTGATAATATTTCGCATCAATAATCAACTGAATGCCTTTAACTTTATTTTCAATGACAATGTCCGTTCTTAATTCTGGCATAAGCTCCGTAGATTCGTCATCTCCCCAAATATCTTCCTCGGTTGATTTTAACCACGTAAATTTTGGCGCATAAACCTTATATTTTGACCTATCCAAATTCATAGCATAAAAGTTTAGTAAAAACATTTCATAAACTTTTTGCATCTGGTCTTCACGGAAGAAGTCTTTAAAGGTTTCTTTCCCATCCTCCTCGTTGATGGTTGTATTATCGTATAGCATTATTGCTATGCATATCAAAAGTTTATATGTGACATTATTTCGATTGTAGGACAGCTTTTTTCGATTTGATTTTGTTGGTGCAGTTTCTGCTATTCCCGCGAAAAAGACCTTCTGCTTTTTTAAGTCTTTTTTTATAGAAATATCAACATTAGGATGCCGTAATAATGCTGCAATCGTATAATTTAATATTTGGTTAAAAATATCATCCGTAGAGTATTCATCATAATTGCATATTAACATTTTTCTTTGAGCAGAAAGTCTATTGATACTTTCTTGCACATTTACTTTCCCTCTCAAAATGGACCGTTCTTCTTTCCGCTGTATATATGAGCGATGAAAACCCGACCTTATTAGTTTGCCAATGCCGAATGAAAACACTCGCCCCAAGATATTATACGCATCGTCATAATCATCAGTACCAACAAGAATCTCATCCTTGATAGATAATACATTCCACGCATAGCAGAGCATATAGAATAGATTTTTTATGGGTATCGGGTTCCTTTTCTCACTCATACTTCCGTGTCCTATTTCGTTAGTTCTTTAATACAGTCTTCAGCCTTATCTTTGTCATCCCACCAATACTCATAAAGGAGTGGAGAAATTTCATACTCAATAATTGCGCTATACCAGTCTTCATCTGTCTGCCCTTCAACGGGAGGAACACAGAAATAGCTATGCCCAACGCAATAACCTTTGCCTAGACCAGAACTGTTTTCATCTGCTATGTTCTTGTTTAAATCCAAAAAGCGCGTAACAACCTTATCTGCAACTGTAGAACCTATGAAACGCAAAATATGCGCCTTAAAGGCAGGCTTATCAAAGGCAGGTTCAACATCAAAGAACGAGAAACGTCTTCTTAATGCATAATCCATCATTGCTAGACTTCTATCTGCCGTATTCATCATCCCAATAATATAAAGGTTCGCAGGAACACTAAACAGCTCATCTCTATAAGCAAGTTTGATTTTATTATCTTCTCCTCTTTTATCACTCTCAATAAGCATCATCAGCTCGCCAAAAATTTTAGACAGGTTTCCGCGGTTGATTTCGTCTATAATAAAGAAGAACTTTTTACTGGGTTCACATTCAGCCTTTTTACAAAAATTATAAAAAATACCGTTTTTTAACTCAAACCCATCGTCATTAGGTTTATAACCCATAATAAAATCTTCATAACTATAGTTTTGATGGAACTGCACCATTTCTATATACTTATCGTTTTTCTCGCCCAAAATAGAATATGCGAGTTTTTTGGCTAAATAAGTTTTACCGACGCCGGGAGCGCCTTGAAGTATAATATTCTTCTTATAGAATAAGAGCCGTTTCAACTGTTCATATTGCATATCTGTCATAAAGACATCAGCAAGGAACTTTGACTTATCATATGGTTCGGATTCTTCCCTAGTATCAATATCCTCATCATCTTGATACTGTTCTTCCAAAACCGAATAGTCTTGTGCAACATCCTCAAAAGTAAACCTTAATAATGCTTGTTTAATATATCCGTCTTGAGCTTTTACACAATGAACCGTTGTTCTCAACACCCCGTCGCCAAACCATTCTTTAATAGGTTCTATAGGCGTCCAATTCACTCTAAGATTCTTTCCATCCATAGGATTTTCGGTTACAACACCAATGGCTTTTATTGCCATAGCACCGACTGTCCTATTGTTATTTTCAAACGGCAGTCCTCTTTTTTTGGTATATGATGACTTGATAACAATGTTGTCTCCCACTTTAATGGTCTTGACAACTTCAGTATATTTGGTTTGATATCGGTTTTCCCATCTCCCCTCTAAAATATATTGTTCAGAAAAATCCGCCCATTCACCTTCATCGTTGTTACCTGTGGCACCAACATACCAAGCATAATCTACTCTTGAATTTGGTAAACTATTATCCGTATAAGCACCGAGATAATTTTGAATATCCAAAGGTATAGTTTTTAAGAACAGTGGCTGCGCCCATTCCGTAAAAGAGGTTTTTTTGAACACAATCAACTCCTCAAAACAATAGGTGCTGTTGCCAGAACCATCCGATGTAACGCCAATAATCGCTACATTTTCAAGATTTGCATAAACTCTTGTCAAAACATATTCAATGAGTTTTTCTCTTTTAACTTCCGGCACACAAACAAAAACAACGATTGGCGCAAAATATCTAAATTGTTCTGAAACCCTATTAGTAATTTGCCGTTGCTCTTTTACATGCGATATTCTTGCATCGCAGCAAAAATGTTCCTTACACCAGTCTTTAAAGTCATCTCCCTTATTCCTTGCATGCGCATTAGAAGAAATTAAAGTATCAAGTGTATTTTTGAAAGCATCTATAGTCATTTCAGCCATTTTCATCACCTCTTTGTTTAACATATTTTTGTATCGCTTCCTTGAAAAACTGCGGACAACGCACTGAACCTGTGTTTAATCTTTTTTCAAATCCTTTTGCTGCCTTGTAAGACAATGGCTTACAAGGAAATAGCAGATAATCAATAAGAGACACTTCATCACGTTCAACAGGATAATAAGATACATTTGCAGTGTATCGCTTTCCTTTTGCCCCCCAAGCTGCTCGGGGCCATTTTTCTGTTTTTTTCAACTTTGTATCTGCAGAAAAATCATATTGTTCGGGATTTATGATTTTAGAAGCAATCCACGATGCGACATCCACTGTAATAGCGTTCCCCACAAGTTTCCACCGAGCAGTCGGTTTTGCACAATCCTCGGCAGGTTTCGTCCAATCAACTGGAAACCCTTGAAACCTTTCTGCATCCCTGATATCTGGACAGGCTATTCCCCCATTTGGAAATGCAATAGCGGGAGGTGATGCAATTCCTATCGATGAACCTACTTTAAGTGTTGGAATTGCATTTTGATAAAGTCCAATTGCGTACCTGCCTTCAGTCCAATAGAATCCACACGGTTGCATAAAATTATCGGAAGTTATAACCCCTTGTTCTTTAGCTGAATTCCCACTTAATATAACATTTTTTGGGTCATGATTTAAGGATGCAACGATATACACTCTACAGCGGTGCTGTGGTACAAATGCTAAAGACTCTATAGTCCTATAAGCCCAATTGTAACCTAACCGTTCAAGTTCCTCCACTATTACTCGAATCGTTTCGCCCTTTTTTAAATGAAGCATATATGGCACGTTTTCGAATATTACCCACTCAACCTTTTTAGTATTGAGTAATCGAAAGACCTCTTTTACTAAAGAAGAACGATTTCCTGACAAGCCTTGTTTGAAACCTATAGAACTTAAATCTTGGCACGGGAAACCCGCGCATAAAATATCCGTTCCATTAGGAATTTCCTTTAATTCGCACACATCACTTGCTAACGGCACATTGGGAAGATTTGTCTTCAATATGTGTTGAGCAATTGGGTCAATTTCGCACATAAGCGTTGTTTCCACCCCAATGCTTTGAAACGCAAGTTCAAAACCACCGATACCTGCGAAAAGACTAACCATCTTTTTTGGATTGGGTGACTCAACGATTTCATTCGTTGCCATTAACTACTCCTCAATATTAAGTATTTTTCTGCAAATCAGCTCTATCAATCGCGGCGGAACACTTTCACCTATGACGTGACAACAACTGTTCATCGAAATAGCTTGATTATTTATACTAAACTTATAATCGTAATCGGATATTGTCTGCAAGCGCAATCCCTCATAAATAGAAAGAGTTCTGTGCTGACTTGGATGTATTTTTTTATCTGATGCTTCCGATTGGAAGTTTTGTGTTAAAGTTGGAGCCGGCGAATCCCACGACATTCTTCTATAGGCACTATCGAATCCTTTAATTCGTCTCCGCTCACCTGTTTTTTTATCAATAATGGTTGGACGTGGAAGTAACGCACCGCACTGCTCGCAATAGATAGGAGTATCCTTCCTTGAGATATGACGTCCATCGACAAAGCACATTCCGTGTCGTTGATTCCCATTATACCCGCATTCGACACACTGATTGTTGTATGCGGTTTCTTTTTCTGGTGTGTTCTGCACCCACCAAAATTTTTCTTTTTTCATCACAGGAACGATATGCCATGGAATGCTCTCACACTTATTCTTACCCACTTCACTTGAAAGAGCCGGCAAGTCACCTATTGCATCTCGCAAAGAAACCCAAGGTAATTTGTCTTCAGACGGCACAAAAGAATGTGTCCTTGAAGGCAAAAATGAACCATACTCTCGATAATATGCTTTCCCTTTTTCACTACGGGTAAAAATTGTAATTAGCCTTACCCTTGTTTGCGGAATACCATAATCAGCACAGTTAACAATTTCAGGACCGCCTTCATAATCGGGCAACAGCTCCTCCCTTATATAGTCAATGATGTTTTTATACTCACCATTTCCTATTGGAATTATAGTGTTCTGCATCCCTTCAACATTTTCTAACAGCAACCATTGTGGATGTAGCTTTTTAACAATATCAATCGTTGGAATGATTAACCGATTACGTGGGTCATCCTTTGGCTTACGCCCCGCTCTAATCTCTTGTAGTCGCTTACCAACCGAGTTGAAAGACATTCCCTGGCAAGGTGGCGTTGCATAAATTAAAAAAGGACTTTGCAGACTTAATTCATTCCACTTTTTACAAATCTCATCTTGCAGTTTCCAAATGTCCCCGCATATGCTTGTTGTTTCAGGAAAGTTCTCTTGATATAGTAAGCATCTATTCCTCAACAGTTCATTGCTCAGTAAAATATTAAGACCACTAGCCTTTATACCAACTTCGCCAATCCCTGCAGACGAAAACAGGCTCAACACACTTCTATTTTCTATCATAACGCCACACCTTGTTTTTCTTTAGGTTAGTCAATCGCACTTTTTCCGCTTTTAACCCACTCGTCCAATTCGGAACATTTAAACTTCCATAACTTACCTATTTTATGAGCGGGAATATCCGTTTTTTTAATCCAGTTGCGAATAGTGTCTTTTGTTACACCAAGGTGTTCAGCAGCCTCTTCTATACCTATCCATTTTTCTGAATAATTTTCAGTCATTATGTACTCCCTTAACCTAAAAATCCACTATAACAGATTATATCACAATTGAAGAGATAAAACAAGTGGTTTTCATATGTTTTGGTGGTAATATGATGTTTTTGCTTGTATTTCTTGTTTTCGTTTATGTCATAGGTTACTTGATTTTTATTGTAATCGTTCTATCCTTTAAGTATCCGCCGCCGTTCATATAGTCCTTAAGCGAAATCCAACCTTCTACAGGAACTTGTTCAAGAGGGTTCTTGCTATCACGATAGTACGCTTGGTTGTGTACCGTAAGTTTTACTTCAACCTTGTCGAAGCTATCTGTGGCTGCAAGTTTGAAAAGCTCCTCCATACTAACGGGGCCACCGCCAGCATTTGGCTCATATTGCTTGCTCACTCCCAGAATTTTAGATTCGAGCTTTACCGCAACAGGGTGTTCAATGGGATTGAAGAATAATTTTTTCATTTTAATTTTCCTCCGTATTAGTTTTATTTTCTATTATGTTAATTTCGTTAGGCTGTCTGCCTATACTTATACTTATTTAGGGTGATGAACTCTCCAGTGCTGTTTGCGAGTCATAACTTGCAGGTTGCTCGGGCGATTATTGAGCTTATTTCCGTCACGATGATGCACTACTTCATTGGCACGCAAAGGTCTACCAATTGTCTTACTTGCGACATCACGATGAACAGCCACGTAACCGTTGTCACGTGCTTCAGGACTACTCGGCTTATATTTTTGCTTATAGCCTTCTTTATTAACATACGACTTATGTTTTCCAAACACATTGACACCTCCTTTTTACTATTTTTCTATGATTTGTTTTTTAGTGCCGCAAATTAGCAAACGGCAGTTGTTTATACTGTCTTTCAAATTCTCTTAAAAGGGTTCTTTCCATTTCCTTGGGATTATCGCACAGCAAATACCATACTTCCAATTCTTCAAAGTGTTTGATTTGCGCAATGCTTCGTCCACCCCAGGCAGCGATAGGCTTTCCGTTCCAAAAATCGATATGTTGTTGCATACGCTTTTCAACGCTGTCTTCGCTTTTGCCAAGATATAATATTTCTGCTCCATCGAGCAATTTCCGTTTTAGTTTCTCAACCTTTACAGTCGGGTCTTTGCCCTTGAACTTCCCTGCATTACTGGTTTGTTTAAGAAGAATATCTTGCATCTTCTCTGGACGCACAATAATGTAAATGCCTTTGAAGTTGCCTCTGTTTCGCTCCAGCTTTCCTATCGTTCCAGCGTATTCAAATTCCCTATTCATAAACATTCTCTTTCCGCTGTTATTGAGCATTACTATCTCTTTTTCTTCATGACCGACTAATTCTCCAATACGGTTATTACTGTACGGCTTACCGCAATGCGGACAGATATTAACGGTATAAAAGTCATCGTTTGGATAGAATATCGTTTTTATGACCACTCCGTTTTCAACAGCAACTGCTTTTTCTTTTTCCGAAAAGTTTCCAGGCGAAACTACACACTGCTTTTCCTTCCTCTCCCATTTTCCGTAGGCTGCCTTGAATTCCTTTTTACAATTCCAACAGATAGCTTTGCAAATGTAGAGCGTTCTTTTAGCACTCATATAATTACCTATCCTTCGTAGTTTCTCATCGATGCTTTTATGCGTTCTTTGAGTTCATCAATTACTGACTGTGGTGAAGTAACTTTAAGGCTCTCACCAAAACCGATAACCCAAGCCAAGAACGGACTGCTCACTTGCACATCTACGGTAAACGATATCGTATCGGCATCGTGTTCATAGATTTTTACGCTTTCACCAAACTTGTCGAACACGGCATCCACTATACCCTTCTCTCCTATAAAATGCACTCGCTCTACCTTTCCTCGGTACATACCCACAAGGCTTCTTTGGTGCTTTGAAAGGTCAAAATCCGATGCTTCCTTGCTTGGTGTGATTTCGTCATCAAGCATCTTCACTTGCTCCATACGGTCAACTCTATACTGCACGATATTGCCGTGGTAATCGTTATAACAGAACAGGTAGTATTTGTCATCGTGAAATACGGTAGCAACGGGGTTCACTATATACCACCGCTGTTGGTTCGGGTTCGATGTGCGCATACGATATTTACGCTTATGGTGGATGTCAAAGTCGAAATAATAGAACCCTATTTTACGCTTTTCAATAATGGCTTGAGAGATTTCATTAACGGAATAGTAGATGCTTTCATTGCTTCCTTTTACCGTTCCGAACTGCACGATGTTACTCTTTAAAACCTCTGCCCTTTGGCTACCCGCAAGTTGAGCAATTTTGTCTATAAGAATCGGGGTTTTCTTATCGGTGATGAAACTCGCAGCTTGAACCGCATCCATAAGGATTTGAATTTCTGGAATATCGAAGCTACGGTCTTCAACATAATACCCGTTGCTCTTTCCCTTCTTCACAAGTATCTCATAGCCGTTTTCGTTCAATTCTTCGATGTTTCGATAGAGCGTTCTACGATCACAACTTATGCCACACGCTTCAAGTCTCGCAATAAGGTCGGGAGTACTCATTGGATGTTGCTCATCCGTTTCTTGACGAAGAATATCCCACAACTTCAAGTATTTAATTTTTGATACGCTCTCTGCTTTCATAGACTGTCTCCCATTATGGACTTCTAGATTATATCACAAACTGTACCCTTTTGTCTAGTTTTACTGTCGCAAAAGTATGACACAAAACAACAAAATAAAACCGTCGTGATTAGGATTCTAAAATTTGCCCCGCACGGACTACCAGTCCGTTCAAACCCATCACCACAACGGTATTATTGTAGAATTATTGCGCATAAAATTTTAGCGCATTTCGCAATTTAATTTAGACTTTTCATAGGTCATAAAAACCCCAAATTTAGACTTTTCATAGAATGCACTTTCAACTCTAACCCCCATTTAAGGTTGTATCCTTTGCGGCAGTGAGTGTTTATCCTTGTTCCTATGAAAAGTCTAACCCCCTAAAATGCCCATATTTAGGGCAATTTTGCCCTATTTTAGCCGTATTTAGGGTTAGACTTATATCGCTCAAACAAACGGCTCGATCACGTGCACCCGTTCGTCGAATTCGGGATACACCGTTTCGGCACGGTCGGCAAACGCGCCGTATCGCCTCGACCGCAACGCGTCGGCGCTCAATACGGCGGACAGCCGCGCCACCTCGTCGGGATCGAGAAAGGGATTGTCCGCCCATTCCATGCACTCGCACCAAACTTCGGGATCGGCGGCCGTGTTCAAATAGATCTTGTCGTACACGAACGTCATGCCCTTTAGCGGCGTCATGGTGCCGTAAATATCCCCCTTGCGATCGAGCACGCGCATGCGGCACTCTTCATACACGTCCTCCGGCGGCTCTTCGTCAAACCACACAAAATCCAAACTGCTGCCTTGCAACTTTTCCCGCCCCGCCTCGCAACTTTTGAAATACACGTAACTGAGCGTGCCGAACACGTTTTTCACGGCGATGTAATCCACGATGCCGCCCGCCGCATGCCCTTGCGCGCCCTTGAGCATGCCGAGGTGCGCGATCCATTCGGGGTTTAGGTAAGAAAGCAGTTTCTTTTGCGCCACCTCGCGCCCCGCCCCGTAGCTCACCGACACCGCCCAGCCCGTGACCGCGCCGCGCACTTTCCTATACGGATGGTTGCCGCGCAACAGCCACGCCGTTTCGGCCGCGCCGCACTCCGTCTTGCCCGTGCGATTGCCGCCGAACACCCAGCGGTTGCGCTTGAGGCATTTGTGAAAGGCCATTTGTTTTTCGTGTATGGGCGCGCTCGCGTTGTAAGATTGCAAACGGTTGTGCTCGTCGTACCGCGCCCGCCGCTTGCGGTTGCATGCCAATGCGCGCAAAATATCGTCATACTCGCTTATTTGCGCCATTTCGTTTTTTTCCTGCAAAATTCATCACTCCCCGTCGTTTATACTTTTGGGTATGAAAAAAGCCGCCCTGTTTCTATCGGCAGCTTTGCTGTCGCTGTTATCGCCCGCTTCCGCCGGCGGGTTTGTCACCTATGCCTACTTGCCCCGCGCCGCCGTTCTCTATACCGCGGCGGGCGAGGCCGTCTGCACCCTGCCCGCCACCTATTTCGTATTGCCCGAAGGCAGCGCGGCAGAAGGCAGATACCCCGTGTCTTACCTCGATCTGCGCGGCTACATGGCCGTGTCCGACCTTGAGATCGTAGACTACGAACCGGTCACCAAGTTCGCATCGCTCACCGCGCGCCCCCAAAACGACGGCATGGCCGTCAACTTGCGAAGCGCGCCCAACGTCGCGGCGGACAACGTGCTCGCCGCCGTGCCCGCCGACGCCGTGCTCACCCTTTACGGCGGCCGCGAGGGCGGCGAACTGTTTGCGGGCGCAGGCAAACTGTGGCAATACGTCCGTTACGACGGCGCCGACGGCGCCGTATACGGCTATATCTATGCCGCGCAGTTAAAATGCGACGCCTTACAACCCAACGTGATCGAAAAAGTGCAACGGCCGCCCGAGCAAACGGCCGACGAAACGCCCGCTGCCGTATCGCTCGGCAACGCGGGCACCGTTGCGCTCATCGCCGCCATGTGCGTGCCGGCGGGGCTACTTATGCTTGTGCTGTTCTACCGTCCCGACAGCAAGCGAACGCCGCGGCATTCGCGCGAGAGATAAATGCGCGCGGCGCTCTCTTACAAACGCGCGACCGTTGCCGCAAACACGCTTTTTGCAACCGCTCGATCTTGGCGCACTCCGCCCGAAACAGCGGCAACCGCTTGTAGCTTTCCATATCCACGGGAAGAACGCCCAACCGCCCCAGCGTTCGGCTTGCCGTTTCCAACGCCGCGCGCAATTTTCTGCCGCGCAGATCCGCGCCGCAAACGCCGTGCGCCGCCCGCACCACGGCGTCGGTCTGCTCGTCGCCCAACGCGCAACGAATGCGGTGTTCCATCACGGCGAGATTGGCGGCCAACCGCTTGTATTCCCCCAACCGATACACTTTTTCCAAAAGCGGCAGCGTGGGCGACACCGTGTCCGTCGCCGCCCGCGACAAGCGCTTATCCAGCAATTCCTCCAACAGATCCAATTTGCTCGCAACCGTCAAAATAGCGGCAATTTCTATATGCATAACGTCCTCCCGTTCATTTACGCCCCTATAATAACACAAAGTTGTTGACAGCATTTGTCAACAACTTTATTTTCGTGCAAATATTTGATTTTCTTTTCTAAGGCGCGTAACACGCGACCGCGGGCACAGCCAAACAGACTATAGCCGTTCGGCGATCTTTTGCAAAAAGGCGCGCGAATCGAGCACCGTGGGCGTTATGCCGTCGGCGACAAACAGCGACTTTAAGTCGCCCGTAATGAACCCGCCGTTCACCGTGGCCTTGCAAGCGCTCTCCAACCTATCGGCAAACGCGCACAACGCGGGCACGCCGTCTTTTTCGCCCCGCTTGCGGAGCGCGCCCGTCCACGCAAAGACGGTGGCGATCGGGTTGGTAGACGTGATCTCGCCCGCGCGGTAGCGGTAGTAATGGCGGGTAACGGTGCCGTGCGCCGCCTCGTATTCATACGCGCCCTTCGGCGACACCAACACGCTGGTCATCATGGCAAGCGATCCGAACGCCGTGGCCACCATATCGCTCATCACGTCGCCGTCGTAGTTTTTGAGCGCCCAGATCATGCCGCCGTTGGAGCGAACGATGCGCGCCACGCTGTCGTCTATGAGCGAATATTCATACGTTATGCCCGCCGCCGCGAATTTGTCTTTATATTCGCATTCGTACATATGCGCAAAGATCTCCTTAAAGCGCCGATCGTACGTTTTGCTGATGGTGTCTTTGGTGGCAAACCACAGATCGCGTTTTACGTCCAAAGCATAGGTAAAACACGAGCGCGCAAAATTCTCTATGCTCGCGTCGGTGTTGTGTATGCCTTGCACCACGCCCGCGCCCGCAAAGTCGGCGATCTTTTCTTTGCGCACCGTCCCGTCGGCATACGCCACTTCCAATCGGGCGCACGCCGCGCCGTCCACGCGGATCTCGCTGTTTTTGTATACGTCGCCGTATGCGTGCCGCGCGATCACGATGGGGCTTGTCCAACTCGGAATATACGGCCGAATGGCGTCGCACAGCACCGGCTCGCGAAACACCGTGCCGTCCAAATAAGCGCGAATGGTGCCGTTGGGCGACAGCCACATCTTTTTCAAACCGTATTCTTCCACGCGTTGGGCGTTGGGCGTAATGGTGGCGCACTTCACGCCCACGCCGTACTTTTCGATCGCCGCCGCCGCCTCTGCCGTCACGCCGTCGTCCGTCTTGTCGCGCATGGGCAACCCCAGATCGTAAAACTCGCACTTAAGATCCACATAGGGTTCGAGCAATATTTCTTTGATCCAGTCCCACAGTATCCTCGTCATTTCGTCGCCCTGCATTTCCACAATGGGCACGCGATAGCTTATCTTGGCCAAAAGGCACCTCCGCAGTTGTTATTGCGGGTATAGTATACTATTTATACGCCCGAAAAGTCAAGCGAACGGGCAACCGCCTCGCTATTTGGCCGCCCCCTTGCCGCCCTCGCCCTTAAACGGACGGAACGCGTATTTCAAACGCTTTCTTTGCGCATGCGTCTGCACGGCGCGGTCTATCAGCGCGCGGATCACGTATTCGTCGCCGCCCTCGTAAAAATAAGCGGCCAACGAACCGGGTATGGTGTTTATCTCGTTCACATACAGCTTGCCGTCGCCGTACAAAAAATCCACGCGCGCCACGCCGTCGGCGCCTACCGCCGTATAGGCCGCCACCGCCGCCGCGCGGATGCGATCGCGAAGTTCGGCGTCGATCGCGGCGGGGAACTCGCGCCCCACCCCGTCCGACTTGGAAAGGTATTTATCCTCGTAGGTCAAAAACTCTTTCCAACCCACCGGCTTTTCCACTTCGCTGGGTTGCCCGCACAGCACGGCGCAGTTGTATTCTTCGAAATTTTCGAGCGCGCACTCCACCACCGCCTCGATGTCCCATTCGAGCGCAACGCGAATGGCGGCAAACAATTGGTTGTAGTCGTGCGCCACCGAAATGCCGATACTGCTGCCCGCTTGGCACGGCTTCACGATCATGGGAAAACGCAATTCTTTTTTGATCTTTTCGATCACGGCCAACGAATCGTTCACGTATTCGTCGGCGCGCACGGTAACATACGGCACCATGGGCAGATCGGCGGCCGCGAACAACCGCTTCATCATGTCTTTGCGCATGCCCGCCGCGCTGGCCGCCACCTTGCTGCCCGTATACGGAATGCCGCTCAGTTGCAGCAACCCTTGCACGCTGCCGTCCTCGCCGTTCACGCCGTGGTTGCACAGCAAAAAACAATCGATCTTGCACAGCTTTTTGCCGTTCTTTGTATATAAGTAGGGCGACGACGGCCGCACGTGCACCTCTTTGCCGCCGTGCGACCCCTTTTCGCGGTACACGGCAATATCGGCATACTGCTTGCCCGTATACCACACGCCCCGCTCGTCTATGTATACGGGCACCGCCTTGTGCTCTTTGGGAAAGCGCGCCAACGCTTGCACGCCCGTTACCACGCTCACATTGTGTTCGCAACTCTTGCCGCCGAACAATACCGCCACCGTCATACCGCCACACACTCCTTTGGGTTTTTCACTCAATAGAGTATATGAAAAAAGGCACCGATTGGTGCCTAACGTTTCACGCGGCAAACAGCGCCTTGCGCTTGCCGAGTTTCGGACAGTCGGCAAACCATACCGAACGTTCGAGGTCGCGCTCCGAAAACACAAGCGCGGGCATCATATACAACTGAATACACAAGCGGAAAATGCTGTTATCCAAAAGCGACATAAGCACGATACCCGCCAACGTAAGCCCCAAAAACAACCGCTCCGCCGTGGGCTTTCGCACATACAGCAAAACGGTCTGCGCGCGATAATACAAATACGTAACGATACCCACGAGGCCGCCCGCCGCCATCATTTGCACCACGGTGTTATGAAAGAGATAGCTGTGGTTGGTAAGTTTGCGGTAGCGAAACCCTACGCCGAACACGGGGTGATCGGCAAACAGCTCCAGCGCCTCTTTATACAACTTGAACCGCCCTCTGTCGCCCAAGCCGTTTTGCACGTAAAACAAAAAGATATCTTTGGTTTCGCCCCAACACAAAAATGCCACGCATACCGCGGCCAACGCCGCCGTGCACACCCACATCTGCTTGCGGCACTTGGCTTTACAGCACACAAACACGATGCACACCGCCGCCAACGGCGCGCCGAACAGCAAAGACGTGCGGCAAAGCGTGAACACCATGCATATGCACATGGCGGCCGCGGCCAAATAAAACAGCCAACCGTGCCGCTCTTCCTTGCTTGCCATATAAAAAGTGAGTGGAACGGCCGTAAAGATAGCCGGTCCCACCGTGTTGCTTATGCCCCAACCCGTAACCAATATGTTTTTGTCAAACCCGCTTTCTATAAACGGTCTGTTGAGTATGTACGTTTCCGCCAACGTAGCGCTCATCACAAGCCCCATCACCGTAAAAGCAAACGCAAGATAACGCATGCCGTCGCGGCTCGGTAGCACAAGCCCGCGCAACACAAAATACAGCACGCACAGCATGCCTATCATGTTGAGCGACACGCCCATGGAATTCCAAGTATACCCTTTGTAAAAAAAGCCGCACGTAAAAAAGCCGCACGCCGCCACAATAGACGCTATGCCCAGCTTACCGCACCGAAATATGCGTTTCCAACGCCCGAACGTTGCCACATGATAAACAAACGCCGCCGCCACCAAAACGCCGCACACCACCATTACAACGATGTTGGCCGTGCCGTGCGAACGTTCATGCTCTCGCCAATACATGGATTGCGCCATGGGCACCGCCAACATGAGCGGCAAACAAGGCGTTGCGTCGTGGCACAGCACAAGACTCGCAACGCCCGCCAATGCGATCACCGCATACGCCGCGGCATCCCACTGCAGCGTATAGCAAAGCAATACGGCCAACCCTACCGCCGTAATATAGTATCGCGAATAAAAAAAGTCTACGATCTTACGCCCCGCCGTACTGCGACGAACGCGGTGCAACCATGTTTCCCGTATATCCATTACGCTCGCTCACCCGCACGCTTGCCCGCCGTTTTCTCCGCGATCTCACGGTTGTGCGTGGCCAACAGCTCTGCCGCCGCCCTATCGCGAAAATCGCTTGGCACCGTTTCGAAGATCACTTTTTCGGTGCCCCGCTCGTCCTCGGCAAACGCCGCCGCGCGCAACTTTTCCAATTGCTTGTCGAATACTTCCAGCTCTATCTTTTCCAAACGCGTCACGAAAATGCCTTCGTGTTGCGTCTTGTCCACCGTCTCGCGGTCATACCGCAACTCCTCGAACAGTTTTTCGCCGGGACGCAATCCCGTAACCGTTATGGCAATGTCTTGTTCGGGCACCAATCCGTTGATGCGTATAAGGTCGCACGCCAGATCGTAAATATACACGGGCTCGCCCATATCGAGCACGAACACCTCGCCGCCGGAGGCAAGCGCGCCCGTCTGCATCACAAGGCGCACCGCTTCGGGTATGGTCATAAAATACCGCTTTATGTTGCGGTCGGTTAGCGTTATGGGGCCGCCCTCTTTGATCTGCTTGAGGAAAATGGGAATAACGCTGCCGTTGCTGCCGAGCACGTTGCCGAACCGCACCGCCGCCATCTGCATCTTGCACACCTTGCCGCGCGTTTCCACCACCATCTCGGCCAAACGCTTGCTCGCGCCCATCACGTTGGCGGGATTTACCGCCTTATCGGTAGAAACCAACACAAACCGTTTCACGCCCGCGCGTTCGCATTCTTCCACGGTGTTGAGCGTGCCGAACACGTTGTTTTTCACCGCCTCGGTGGGCGCTATCTCCATCATGGGCACGTGCTTATACGCCGCCGCGTGAAACACGATCTCGGGGCGATACAGCTCCAACGTTTCGCGCAACTTGTCGCGCTCGCGCACCGTGCCGATCACCAAAGAATAACGGTCGGCATATTCTTTCTTGAGTTCTTCGTTCAAAAAGAACATGCCGTTCTCGTGCATGTCGAATATGATAAGATGACGGCAACCGTACTTGAGCGACTGGCGGCAAAGCTCGCTGCCGATACTGCCCGCGCCGCCCGTCACCATCACCACTTTGTCTTTAACCGACGCGTTCATCAAGTCGTCGCACACCTTGAATTCGTCGCGCCCTAAAAGCTCCTCGATACGTATGTCACGCAAAGAAAGCGTTTCTTGCTTGTTCACGTCGCTGGCGTTGGCGATCTCCGGCATCACCTTTATGGGCATGTTGAACCGCGAACACTTTTCGTAAATGGCGCGCATTTGCGCCTTGGAAAGCGACATGATGGCAATAACAATGGTTTGGGCGCGATACTTGGCCACCACTTCGCCCAAGCGGTCCATGCCGCCCTCCACCTTGATGCCGTATATCTTTTTGCCTTGCTTGTCGGGGTCGTCGTCGATAAACGCCACGGGAATATATCCGTCGTGCGGATTGTTTATAAAGCGGTTAATGATAAGCGACCCCACATACCCCGCGCCGATCACCACCGTGCGTTTGCCGGACGCGTCGGCCTTGCCGCCCATCAAATGCCGTACGTATAAAAAGTAGTTCATTATGCCGTTTATAAACCGCATACTACCCGAACACAAAGCGGAAAACAGCAAATACATCAATGCCAAAGGCGCCCACAACTCGAAGTCGAACGCCGCCCGCATGATCACCTTAAACAGCATGATAATGCCGAACGACGCAAAATACGCCAACACGAACTTGAAAAACTCCACCCGTCCGGCATACTTCCACACCGTGTTGTAGCAATCGAAAAACACCAGCATGGCAACGGTAACGATAAGCATGGCAAAAACGGCTACCCACTCGAACTCGGAATACCCCACGGGCTTGGCCGCACGGTGAAACATAATGCCGCGCGCCGCGCAATACGCGCCGAACGCAAACACCACGTCGAGCACAAACACGATCGCAATGGAACGAAGTTTGTTCGGCCCGTTTTTATTTTGTCTTTTTCTGCTTTTCATTCGTCTACCGTCTTTTTGCCGCGTTGTTTAAGTAAGCTCACTCTTCGTCCGTTTCGGGCGCGAAATATACTTGTCCGCCCACATAACTTTTGCCCGTCTTTTCTATTGCAGCGCCCGCCGCCTTTTGGTCGCATTGCACTTCTTGCGCCGCATACAGCACGTCGGCCGCCTTCATCTCGCTTTGATTGACGGCATACACGATCTTATCGCTCATATACGCCAATACGCCCAACGACCCGTCGCCATGATAGGGCGCGGCTATCACGATCCTATCGAACCGTTCTCTGAGCGCCTCCGTCTTGTCGGGATAGGTAAGCACCAACGCCCAAGACTGCACGCCGCTTAGCACCGACACGCCGTTTTCGTCGCGCACGCACTCGTCGAGCGGCTTGCCGCGCATATAATCGCCGAACGTGTCGGCATCCGCCTTGTGCGAAAAATCGATGCGTAGCGTTTTGCGCTCGGTGGCAAACGCGTATTCGCCATACACTTCGGCCAATCGATAGCACATGTCCTCGTGCCCGCAAATCATCAGCGCCTTATCGTTTTGCATCTCGCAATCTATGCGCGGACACACTTTATTGGTAACGGCGCCCGTGGAAACGCCCAAAAGGTTGTGCCCCGTAAACGCCGCAATATCGCCGTACGTATTGATCTTTTTGTCGGCCAAATACATCACAAGCACGGTAAGCAACGCGAGCACCACGCCCGCCACAACGCCCACCGCGGCGCCTTTGAAAACGCCCACGCCGGTCACTTCGTGCATTTGCTCTTCTTCCGCCTCGCTCACGGTCAGTTTGTCGTAGTGTTCTTCGCCTACCACCGTGGGTTTTTGCAAGATCATTTCTTGCGCAACGGCGCGCTCTTTGGCAAGCGCCAAATACTTTTCCACCACTTTATACGAAAACGCTTTGTCGGCGCCCGCCTTTTGCGTAAAGCTGACGTACAGCGTCAAATCTTCTTCCCGAATGCTGATCGCCCGAAAAAACTTTTCGCGCGCGTCGATCTCCGAAAGCTTTTTGTTAGACGACATCGCGCACCACTCGTTTTTCACGCTTTTATACAGCGCCGTTTTGATATCCGTAGACGTCATGGCCGCAAACGCGTTTTTCTTGATAAGATTATACGCCGTTACGGGGTCGGTGCTGTCGCCGATCTGCAAATCCTCCACAAGCGACGAAAAGCCGCTGATCGTGATGTTGCCCGTAAACCGCATTTGGTTGGCGTCGTGCCCCAAAATGCCGTACAGTATGCCGCCCGCCATGCCTGCCACGGCAATGATCGCCGTAAGCAGCCAATAGCGCAACACATACAAGAAATAGGTTTTGAACGTAAACTCTTTTTTCATATTCGATCCTACCGAAAAAAGCGACGGTCCCCCGTATTTATTTATCTCTGTCCGTCGCCTAAAAACAGTATACCCTTTTTATGCCGCGCATGTCAATCTTTTGCGCGCTTTTTCACACTTTTTAGTATGACCTATTTGCGCGCCCGTATACTATGCCGCCCGCCGCAAACGTCAAAATAAATTGACAAATGCGCGCATATACTATACAATAAAATCGTAATTTTTCGCTCATTCCATATTCGGGAGGCCATTTTGCTCGGCACTATCGCACAAACCGTTACCGACGCGCTCATCAAAGTTTTTCACTTTCCGGAGCTTGTCACCGTGCTCATCTCCGTTCTGCCCATCGTGGAAGCGCGCGGCGCCATTCCCATCGCATTCGGCTACGGCATTCGGCCGCCGCTCGCGCTGTTATACGCGTTTATCGGCTCGTCGCTCATGGCCCCCCTTCTCATCGCCGTGCTGTTGCCCTTTGTGCGTTGGCTTTCGCGCACAAAGCTTTTTCGCAAAGTGGGGCAAACGCTTTACGATAAGTTCGAAAAGAAATCGCAGACCATTCTAAAAGACGCCGACGCCGCCAACATTTCGACCGTAGCGACCAGCCCCAACCATGTCATTTCGACCGTAGCGACCGAAGGGAGCGAAGCGGAGAAATCTCTCTCTGCCGAAAAAAGCGAATCTCTCGACTGCGCTCGAGCTGACCGCATCGCGGAGAACGCCTCCCCCGCATGGCCGCCCGCCCGCAAAAAACGCCTTTCCCCCGATATGCGCAAAATGCTGGGCGTGTTCGCCTTTGTGGCCATTCCCTTGCCGCTCACGGGCGTGTGGACGGGCAGCGCGGTGGCGGCATGCACCAAATTGCCCTACCCCAAAGCGCTGTTGGCGGTGGTGGCGGGCAATCTCGTGGCCACGTCGCTCATCACTTTGCTGTGCGTACTACTGCCCGCCAAAGTGATCGACTACGTGATCTTGGCGGTGGGTCTTATTGCCATAGCGGTGGTAATAGCGCTTATCGTAAAGATCATATTGCACAAACCCGATAAAAACAACGGGCAAATCGATAAAGAGGAGAACAAGTAAAACCATGTGCGGCATTGTAGGTTACACGGGCAAACAACAAGCAACCCCCATTTTATTGGACGGACTGAGCCGCCTCGAATACCGCGGCTACGACAGCAGCGGCATAGCGGTGGGCAGCGGCAACGGCATAGAAGTGGTAAAAGCCAAAGGCCGATTGGCCGAGCTGTATAAGCGCACGGGCGACCGTCCCGAAGGCACGGTGGGCATCGGCCACACGCGGTGGGCCACGCACGGCGCCCCCGACGACGCCAACGCCCACCCGCACTACAGCCAAGACCGCACGTTTGCCGTAGTACACAACGGGATCATAGAAAACTACCTCGAACTGCGCGCCTTTTTGAGCGAACGCGGCTTTACCTTTCTTTCCGAAACGGACACCGAGATCGTGCCCATGCTGCTCGAATATTACTACAACGGCAACATGCTGGAAACCATCATAAAAACGCGCAACAAGCTCAAAGGCTCGTATGCGCTCGGCATCTTGCACGCGGGCGACGGCGGCGCCTTTTACGCGCTCCGCAAAGATTCCCCGCTCGTTATCGGCTTGGGCGAGGGCGAAAACTTCATCGCGTCCGACATGCCCGCCGTGTTAACGCACACCCGCCGTTTTATCATTCCCGACGAAAAGGAGATCGCGGTGATCACGCCGAACGGCGTCACCGTGTATAACCGCAACCAAGAAGAAATAGAAAAAGAGATCTTCGTATCCGACATGTCGGCCGCCGACGCCGAAAAAGACGGCTTTGCCCATTTCATGCTCAAAGAGATCTACGAGCAACCGGGCGCGGTCAAAAAAACCATTCACGACCGTATCACCCCCGACGGCATACGGTTAGACCGCGTGCGACTGAACGGCGCCGAGATCGACAAGGTGTGCATAGCCGCGTGCGGCAGCGCCTACCACGCCGGCGAAGTGGGCAAATACTTTATCGAAAAATACGCCCGCTTGCCCGTGGAAACCGACTTAGCCAGCGAATTTCGCTACCGCGACCCCATCTTAAGCAAAAACTGCCTTACGGTGATCGTCAGCCAATCGGGCGAAACGGCCGACTCGTTGGCCGCCTTGCGCGAGGCCAAACGCCGCGGCAGCCGCGTGCTGGCCATTGTCAACGTGGTGGATTCGAGCATCGCGCGCGAAGCGGACGACGTACTGTATACCCGCGCCGGCCCCGAAATCGCCGTGGCCACCACCAAAGGATACACCACGCAGTTGGCCGTGCTCTATTTATTGGGGCTGCAATTGGCCAAAGACCGCGGCACGGTTTCCGACCGAGAATATGACGCTTTGCTCGGCGCGCTCAAAACGTTGCCCGAACAGCTCAACCGCTTTATAGACGACGTGAACGCACAAGCGCAGTATTTGGCGGGCAAATACTACCCCGCTTCCGACGCCTACTTTATCGGGCGCGGCTGCGATTGGTCGGCGGCGCTCGAAGGCGCGCTCAAACTCAAAGAGATCTCGTATATCCACGCCGAGGCGTATGCGGCGGGCGAACTCAAACACGGCACCATTTCGCTCATCGAAAAAAATTCGTTGGTGCTCGGCATAGCCACCCAAAACGACTTACGCGAAAAAACGCTGTCCAACATCAAAGAAGTGCGTTCGCGCGGGGCCGCCGTGATCGGCATATCCGATAACCCCGCAAGCATCGCCGCCGAATGCGACGACGTGATCGCCTTGCCCGAAACGCACGCGGCGCTCACCCCCGTGTTTACGGCCGCCGCCTTGCAACTGTTCGCCTACTACGTGGCCGCCGCCCGCGGCGGCGACATCGACAAGCCGCGCAATCTGGCCAAATCGGTCACCGTGGAATAAAAGGAGCATAGCAAATGAAATACGTAGTCATACTGTTCGACGGCATGGCCGATCTGCCCGACGAAAAGGGCGAAACGCCCATGAGCCTTGCCCGTAAACCGTTTACCGACCGTTTGGCGCAAACCGCCCGAGTGGGGCTGTGCGCCACCGTGCCCGACGGACTCAAACCGGGTTCGGACGTAGCCAACCTCTCGGTGCTCGGCTACGACCCGCGCGCATGCTACACGGGGCGCTCGCCGCTCGAAGCGCTCAGCATGGGCATACCGCTAAACGAAAACAGCGTGTGCTACCGCTGTAACCTCGTCACCCTCTCGGACGAACAAAACTATGCCGACAAAACCATGCTCGACTATTCGGCGGGCGAAATATCCACCGAAGAGGCGCGCGAACTTATTGCGTTCGTCGATCAAAAGTTGGGCACGCCCGATCTGCAATTTCACGGCGGCATATCCTACCGCCACTGCCTCAAACGGCCAAACGGCCGAACGGGCGCCGTGCTCACGCCCCCGCACGATATATCCGACAAAAAGATCGCAAACTATCTGCCCGAAGGCGCCTACGCCGAGCAACTGCGGCATATCCAACAACAAAGTTACCAACTTCTCAAAGACCACCCCGTAAACGTCGCGCGCAAGAAAAAGGGACAAAATCCCGCCAATTCCGTGTGGCTGTGGGGCGAAGGCACCAAGCCGCAACTGCAAAACTTTACCGAGCGCACGGGACTGCGCGGCGCGATGATAAGCGCCGTGGATCTGTTAAAAGGCATTGCCGTGGGCGCGGGCATGACGAACATACACGTGGCGGGCGCCACGGGCAACTTACACACCGATTTTTGCGGCAAAGCCCAAGCGGCCGTACAAGCGCTGCAAACGCATGATTTTGTGTATATCCACATAGAGGCGCCCGACGAATGCGGCCACCAAGGCGACAAAACGGGCAAAACGCGCGCTATCGAGCTGATCGACGAAAAGGTCGTATCCCACGTGTGCCGTGCATTAGACGAGCAAGGAGAGCCTTACAGACTGCTTATATTGCCCGACCACCCCACGCCATACACGCTCAAAACGCACACCGCCCAACCCGTGCCTTACCTACTGTTCGACGCCGCACGCCCGCAAAACGGCGTGCCCGCGTTCACCGAAAAAACAGCCGCCCAAACGGGTAATTTCGTTACCCCCGGCCACACCCTCTTGCAACAACTGATCAATAAATAGATTTCTCCGCTCGCCTACGGCTCGGTCGAAACGACAAGAGAGGGGCTGCTATTTCGCTCAGCCGAGCGCATAGCACGAACGCCACGAGCCGTAGGCAAGTACCGTAGTACCCACTGCCCTATTCTGTCATTTCGACCGTAGTGAGCGTCAGCGAACGGAGCGGAGAAATCCCCCCCGCACAAAAAAAAGCGTACCGATCTTCGATACGCTTTTCTTTATTCCTTATTCGCTATCTTACAGCGCCCGAATGCTTGCCACGGGCGGCTTGCGCGAATACAGCGCCACGGGCACCACGGTAGCGATCACCGAAGTAACCAACGCGATGGCGGCAATGATCAGCACGGAAATCGGCCCGAACAGCAACAGCCCCGTATTGAACATGGCCGACTCCGACATCATGATATTGTTAAGCAAAGCGCACACGCCGAAACTGCCCGCCGTGGCCACAACAAAGCAGATAAGCGCGATAATGAACGCCTCGGCCAAAAAGATCTTAAACACGTCTAACGTGCGCGAACCGATGGCACGCAATATGCCGATCTCCTTTTTCTTGGACGAAATAGACGACGAGATGAAGTTGAACATCAAAAGGAACGCAAACGCCGCCAACACAACGCCCACCCACAAAAAGATCTTGCCCATATCCGCCACCATCTCGTTGATCATGGTCAAGCTATCATACAGCGCGTTGCCGATCACCGCGCACGCGTCGTGCTCGTCCCGCTCGCCCGATATCTCGATCAGTTCGCGCGCAAGGTGCTCGGAGCCGTCGTACGGAATGAACAAAGCGCTTATAAACGCGCCGCGCGGATAATCGTATGCCGTTTTTATTTTCCACTCGTAGGCGTCTTGCCCGCGGAACAACGCGAAAAGATCGCTCGACACATAGGCATAGCCGCCGCTTATCCGCAAGGTAAAATACATACCCGCCACGGTAACGTTTTGCGAGTTGCCCGTTTCCGAGTTTTCGGCCGACATGACCATCTCGGGTATATCGAGATCGTATTTTTGTATAAACGCCCGCACTTTTCGCAAAGCCGCAAGCCCCTCGGCTTCGTCCGTCGCATAGCAGAAATCTTGCACGTCGGCCAAAACGCCGCGCGTGGTTTTGATGCGCACCTCTATTATTCGGTCGGGATAATCGGGACATTTGCGGTTTTCCCAATGTTCCTTATCCACGCAATCCACGGGCACCCAGATCCACCGCCCTTGTTTGTCATACATTTGATAGCCGGCCTCTTCCACGCCCAAACTCTTGCCGTAAAATTCTTCGTACATGTCTTGATACGATTGGTCGGGATCGTTGCGGCCGGCCTCTTGTATCGCATCTTGCAATTGCATTTGCAACACGTTGCCGTATTCGTATGCCGACAACGCGATCTGTTTTTGCGAAAGCGCCTCCATTTTATCGCCGTTCCCGTTATAAACGGAAAAACCTTTGCCCGCAGCACGGTATTCGGCCATGCCGTAAACGACCATAGACCATTCTTGCGATCCGTTTATCGATAACCTCACGTTTGCCGTCGTATCGAACAGCATGCGCATTTGTTCATCTTTACTGTCTTGCGCGTAATATTGGCCGAGATCGGCAAACACGTTCTCCGTTACGGCAATGCTCGCATACAGTCCGCTGCGCCGTTCCTCTTCCCATTCGTAGCGCAGACTGCCCGCATACGAACTGTCGCTGTCCGCCGCCTCTTTCAGCTTGTTATATCCTTTGGGCACGCTCTCGCCCGCAAAAACGCCCGTTACCGTATATATCTCGCCCGATTTGTTGCCCCACAAAAGCGACGCGCCCAACACGTCGCGATACTCGTTCAGTTCGGTTTCGTCGTCGGTCATCTCGCCGTTTGTCACACGGTACAGCGTGCCAGCTTGCATGGCGCGGAACAGATAATCGGATATAAGGATCTCTCCGTCGCGCATAGGGTGCTCGCCCGCCAACAACTCGATGTTGCCGTTATCCAAGGCCACAAAGTCCACTCTGTTGCCGTAAAAACATTGCGCGTTGGCGCCCACCGTCAAATTGGCAATCACACTGCCCGTGTCATACGCCGTGCTCACCGCCGCAATGGCGTTCGGATACTTCTTTTGCCACGCCGCGGCGTCCTCTTGCGTAAAATCGGTTTCTTGTATGCGCTCGCGCGATTCTTCCAATTTGCCGTCGTGCCAATATTCGTCCGTCACATAATACCCTTTAGACAAATTGATAAACGAATACTCCGATTCCATGAACGCGTTGGTCGTCACTTTATCGGCGTCGTACATCATCAGCGTGGACGATACGCCGAACAGCAAAAACGCGATCACCGAAAGCAAAACGGTAAACACCAACCGCACGGGCTTGCTCTTTAAGCTGCTCGCGCCCATTTTCACGGCGTGCCGCATAGGCAACCGCGAACGTATCATCTTTTTTTCGTGCGCCGCATATTCGCGCACCGCGGGTTGCTCGGCCGTTTCGTTAAACTCGCCGCCGCGCAACTCCCGCGTGATATTGTCCACCTTATCGCGCGACGCGGTGATCACCGTCTGCCCTTTGGACTTTTGCAAAAACGCTTTGATGTCGGCAAAATCTTGCTCGGTCAGTTGCGCGCCGCTTGCCACGCACACCGTGTCGGTACCCACAAACCGAACGTTTTTCTTATCGCCGTCCGTCTCCGTTTCTTCGCGCGTCATGTCCGAAATGATCTTGCCGTCTTTCAGCTCGATGATACGGTCGCCGTATTGCTCGGCAAACTCTCTGTCGTGCGATACGATTAAAACCAGCTTATCTTTGGAAAGCTTTTTGAGCGTGTCGAACACTTGCTTGCCCGTGTTCGAATCGAGCGCGCCCGTCGGCTCGTCCGCCATGATGATCTCGGGATTTTTCACGAGCGCGCGCGCAATGGCCACGCGCTGTTTTTGTCCGCCCGACAGCGTGTTGGGCTTGCGCGACGCAAATTCGGTCATATCCACGTCGGCCAAGATCTTGGCAATGGTTTCTTTGTCCCGCTTTTTGTGTTGCAGTTCGAGCGCCAACCCCACGTTTTCTTCCACCGAAAACTCTTCCAAAATGTTATACTCTTGAAAGACAAAGCCCACAAAAGTGTTGCGGTAGCTGTCGAAATCGAACTCGCCTTTATCCGCGCTGCTCCTGCCCTTTATAACGATCTCGCCGCTGTCCGACGTATCCAAACCGCCGCAAACGTTGAGCAGCGTGCTTTTGCCGCTGCCCGATTTGCCGAGTATGAACACCATGCCCTTCTCGGCAAACGTTACCGAAACGTCGTCTAACGCCTTGGTGTTTACCCCTTTTTTGGTTTTGTACGTTTTGCACAAATGCCTCGCTTCTAACATGCCTACCCTCCCTTATATACCCGAGATCAGTATACACCCCCCCCCGCAAGGCATGTCAAGCACATCGCGGCACAATACGAAAAAACGGCAACTTTCCGTCGCCGCCTTCTACAATATCATCCCGTACACACTCTCTTCCGTGTCATCTCGAGCGCAGCCGAGAGATCTCTTCCCTCTACTTTGTCCCCTCGTGCACACCCTCTACAATGTCATCTCGTACTTACTCTCTACTTTGTCATCTCGAACACACTCTCTACTTTGTCATCTCGAGCGCAGCCGAGAGATCTACCCCGCCGAGTCTTCTATGATCTTATCGCATAGCGCCGCCAAATTCTTGCGTTGCAGCGCGGGCACGCCCTCGGTGTCAAAGTCGCGCAAGCGCGCCAACGCGCCCGCGGCGTCGCCGTGCAAATGCAAGCGCATGGCCGCCAACGCCGCCCGCCGCGCATTGATTTGGGCGCGATCGCGCGCGTTCTTTGTGTCCGCCCGCTTGGCAAGCGTTTCGTCCGCCCGTTCGTAATAGTTCGCAAAATACGCCGCGTCTTTCAGCGCATAAAATATCTGACAAAAACACACCGCCGCATCGCCCTTTATGCCCTCTTTGCCCGCGATCACGGCGTCCGAAACGGTGCACATGGCCTCTTTGTATAGGCCGCGGTAAATTTGCGTGTAGGCGTATTGCAACAACACGGCGCCGCGCAACTTGCCCGCCAAAATGCGGTGCGCGATCTTTTGCAAGCGCGCGCCCAACGTTTGGCAGTCGCACGCGTCGCCGCCTAAGCGGTCAATTTCTTTCATAAGCAATGAAAAGGCATACGCCGCCGACATCGCATACAGCGCCAACAGCAATATGGCCAAACCGACAAGACGCATGATAAGATCGAACGTGTCGCTCGTAAACAGACACACAAGCGTAATGCCCGCCGCGCACGCGCACACCGAAACAGCAAACACCGCCGCGCTTTTGGCATACGAAAAGATCAGCCCGATCACTCCAAAACCGCCTTAATGCGCCGTACGCCCGACGAGGAGGACTGCTCTTTCACAATGCGGAAACGCCCCAATTCACCCGTGCGCGCGGCATGCGGACCGCCGCAGATCTCTTTGCTGAATTTGCCCATGGTATACACTTTCACTTTTTCGCCGTACTTAGAGGCAAACAGCCCCACCGCCCCTTGCGCCTTGGCCTCGTCTACCGTCATCTCCTCGCAAGACACGGGCACGTCGGCGGCAATGGCCTCGTTCACCAGCTTTTCCACCGCGCGCACCTCTTCTTCGGTGAGCGCCCGCCCGAACGTAAAGTCGAACCGCAACCGCTCGGCGGTGATATTGCTGCCCTTTTGGTTTACGTTCTCGTCGTTGAGCACCGTTTTGAGAGCGCGGTGCATGAGGTGCGTGGCGGTGTGCAACCGCGCCGTTGCCTCTGTATTGTCTGCCAAACCGCCCTTAAAGCGTTGTTCCGCGCCCGCGTGGCTCTTTTGGCGGTGCTCGTCAAACAGCTTTTCGAAGTCGGCGCGGTTGATCTTCAACCCGCGCTCGGCCGCCAACTCCTCGGTCATCTCTATGGGAAAACCGTACGTGTCGTACAGCTTAAAACACGCCTTGCCCGAAACGGTGTCGCCCACCAAATAGCCGCACAGTTTTTCAAACTCTCGGATACCGGCAAGGAGCGTTTTTTCGAACCGTTCCTCTTCGCGCAATATCTCGTCGGTGATCTTTTGCGCGCTCTCTTTTAGTTCGGGATACGCCGCTTTATACCGTTCTATCACCGCCGCAGCCACTCGCGCTATGTCGCCTTGTTGCATGCCGAGCTGTTTTATAAACCGAATGGCGCGGCGCAACAGTCTGCGCAAAATATACCCTTGGTCCACGTTGGAGCACGTAATGCCCTTTTCGTCGCCGATCATAAACACGGCGGTGCGCACGTGATCGGCCACAATGCGCATGGCGCGCGTGTCCGCCTCGCTCGCGCCGTATTTCTTGCCCGAAAGCGCCTCTATCTCAGACACGATAGGCACAAACAAATCGGTTTCGTACACGCTCTCTTTGCCTTGCAGTATGCACAGCGTGCGCTCTAAACCCATGCCCGTGTCCACGTTTTTGCGTTGCATAGGCTCGAACTTGCCGTCCGCCGTCTTGTTGTACTGCATGAAAACGTCGTTCCAAATTTCCAAATAATGCCCGCAGTCGCATGCCGGCGAGCACTGCGGACCGCACGGCTTGCCGCGCAATATAAACATCTCGGTGTCGGGACCGCAAGGGCCGGTCTTGCCGGCGGGTCCCCACCAATTGTTTTCTTTGGGCAGATAGAACACGTGGCTTTCGGGAATGCCGCACGCTATCCACAGTTTGGCGCTCTCTTCGTCGCGCGGGCAGTCGTCGTCGCCCGCAAACACCGACACCGCCAAGTTTTCGGGCGCTATGCCCAAATATTTTTCGCTCGTCAAAAATTCGTAGCTCCATGCGATCATTTCCTTTTTGAAATAATCGCCCAAGCTCCAGTTGCCCAGCATCTCGAAAAACGTGCAGTGGCTGTTATCGCCCACTTCGTCTATATCGCCCGTGCGCACGCACTTTTGCACGTCGGCCAACCGCTTGCCCGCAGGGTGCGGCTCTCCCAAAAGATAGGGCACCAACGGGTGCATGCCCGCCGTGGTAAACAAAACGGTGGGGTCGTTTTCGGGAATGAGCGACGCCGAGGCGATCACGGCATGTCCCTTTTCGCGGTAAAAGTCCAGCCACATTTGGCGCAAACTGTCGGATGTGATCTTGTTGTTCATGGTTTCGTGTTTCCTCTTTTTATTCAAATCGTTTTTTGTTTATTTTTACGTCGGTACGGCTTACGCGCGCGGCCTATGTCATGCAAAGTGCCGCTTTACCGCGGCATACACCTCTTGGGGCGAGTTGGCCGTGTATTCGGCGGCGGTCAACGTTTCTTTGGCGCCGAACCCGTAGGCGGCGGCGATCACGGGCACGCCCGCGTTGTGCGCCCCCTCTATATCGAAACGGGTGTCGCCCACCATCACGTTGCGTTCGCATAGCGACGCGCTTTGCACATACGCCGTTTTATCGCTGCTCACCGTGGCAAACGTTGCCGCCACCACCTTGGCAAAATACTTGCGCATGTCGTATTTGTCCAACAAGTATTCCACCATGACAAGCGGCTTGCTGGACGCAATGCTCAGCGTGTATCCCTCTTGCCAAAGCTTTTCCAACGTGTCTAAAATGCCCGCATACGGGCGCGACATCTCAATGCCCGCACTTTGGTAACGGGCGCGGTATAGCTCCACGCCGCGGTGCGCTTGCTCTTCGCTCAGCCCCACGGTGTTGTGAAAGCTGTAAAACAGCGACGGCCCGATAAACAAATCGAGTTTTTCGTCGGGAAAATTCGCGCCCAACTGTTGCAACGCGTGGCGCGCGCAATCGCGTATGCCCTCGCCCGTGTCGAACAGCGTGCCGTCCACGTCGAATATAACGCACGTATTTTTCATTTGAGTTTCGACTTATGCTTGACATAATAGTCAAGCGTCTTGTTCACACCCGTAGCAAGCGACGTAAACTTGAACGCGCCCAGCGCGTTTTGCAACTTCTCGGTGTTGGCGGTAAACTCGTTCCCCGTTCGGTCGTTTTTCTCGATAGCCACTTCCCGCCCAGTCTTTTTGGCATACGCCTTGGCCTTTTTGGCAAATTCGCCGTAGGTTGCCGCTACGGGCGACGCCGCGTTATACACGCCCTTTGGTAAGTCGCCGTCTAAAAACTTGGCAACGATCTTGCAAAGATCGTCTATATACAGCACCGAAAAAGTTTTTTCGGGCGGCAACGCAATGGGCTTTTTGCCGGTGAGCGCGGCGGAAAATATCTTCGTAAGCGGCGACGCGGGCGGCATGCCTTTGCCGAACAAGCCGAACGCGCGCAGCATGGTGGAAATATTGTCTTTGCGCACAAGCGCGGGGATCAAATAGCGGCTGAGGTCGGCGCTGAACAAAGGCGCGCTCGCGTCGAACGTATCGTCGCCCGCAAGCACGGCGTCGCCTTTCGGGGGCGGCGCGGCCTCGGTCACCACGATCATTTTGGGCACGCCCGCGGCCACCGCGGCATATTGCACGTTCTTAAACGCCACCAAAGCGTCGGCGGCGTCGGACGCCACCACGTGCACCACCGCGTCATACGTTTCGCCCTCGAACATATGCAGCGCGTTTTCCACGCGGTCAAACCCTTCTTCCTCGTCGTCGGGAACATACAGGTCATACTTCTTGCCGAACATCTCTATAAAGTTACTGCCTATAAAACCTTTGCCGTCCGTCAACAATACTTTCATGCTCTTGCTCCTTTTTTCGTATTGCGCAAAGCGTTACTTTTTATTGTACGCGTCCTTCAGTCCCACAATGCGGTTAAACACCAAACCGTTTTCTTTGGCGTCGCGGCAAAAATACCCTTGCCGCAAAAATTGGAACGACGCGCCCCTTTGCGCGTCCGCCAAATACGTTTCCACGCGCGCTTCTTTTTCAATGAGCGATTGCCTATTGAGCCGCTCCGAAAAGTCGGCGTCTTTGTTTTCGGCGATCAGCAAATGATCGTACAGCCGCACAACGGCGGACGCCGAACGGTCGTTTACCCAATGGATCACGCCTTTTACCTTGATGCCGCTGTTGTCTTGTCCGCTGCGCGTTCCCTCTATGATCTCGGCGTGCACGCGCACGGGCGCGTCGGGCGTGCCCTCATACCCCGTGCAACGAATAATATAGCCGCTCTTTAAGCGCACCGTGCCGTCCACCGTCAACCGCTTATACTTGGGCGGCGGCACCACGGCAAAATCGCTCTTTTCTATATAGATATGCTTGGTGAGCGTAATGGCACGCGTGCCCGCGTTTTCGTCAAACGGACAAATTTCGAAATCCAGCGTTTCTTCATAATCGTCGGGCACGTTGTCGAGCACCAATTCGAGCGGATCGAGCACCGCCATGGCGCGCGGCGCGGCGGCGTTCAGCTCTTCGCGGATACAGCTTTCCAACTGCCCCGCCTCCACCTCGCTGTTGGCTTTGGCCACGCCGATCCGTTCGCAAAACGTGCGAATGGAAGAGGGCGTATACCCTCTGCGACGCAACCCCGCAATGGTGGGCATACGCGGATCGTCCCACCCCGACACAAAGCCTTCGTCTACGAGCTTTTTGAGATACCGTTTGCTCATGATGGTGCGTTCCAAATTGAGCCGCGCAAACTCGTATTGATGGGGCGGGTGCGGAAACATGCCGCACTCGTTGAGCACCCAATCGTATAACGGGCGGTGATCCTCGAACTCCAGCGTGCAAATGCTGTGGCTGATGTTTTCCACCGCGTCTTCGAGCGGGTGCGCCAGATCGTACATGGGATACACGCACCACTTATCGCCTTGCCGGTGGTGCCGCGCGTGCACCACGCGGTAGATGATGGGATCGCGCATGTTGATGTTGGGGCTGGCCATGTCTATCTTGGCGCGCAGCACAAGCGCGCCGTCCGCCACCTTGCCCGCCCGCATGTCCTCGAATAGGCGCAAGCTTTCTTCTATGGGGCGGTCGCGGTTGGGGCTGTTTTTGCCCGCCTCGGTAAGCGTGCCGCGCATTTCGCGCATCTTTTCGGGCGTCACGTCGTCCACATACGCCTTGCCCTTTTTGATAAGACGCACCGCCGCTTCAAACATCACCTCGAAATAATCGGACGCAAAATAGATGTCGCCTTCCCACCCCAGCCAGCGCGCGTCCTCTATGATAGACTGCACGTATTCTTCCTCTTCTTTCACGGGGTTGGTGTCATCAAACCGCAAATTGCATTTGCCGTTGTATTTCTTGGCCATGGCCACATTCAAACATATGGCTTTTGCGTGCCCGATATGCAAATATCCGTTGGGTTCGGGCGGAAATCTCGTAACGATCTCTTTTTCCCGTCCCGACTGCAAATCCGCCTCTATGATGTCCTCGATAAAACTTGCCATACTAAAACAATCCCTCTATTATGCCTTTTTCGTCTATGTGCATTTTTACGGCCGCGGGCGTTTTGCTAAGCCCCGGCATAAGCAGTATGTCGCCCGACAACGCCACGATAAAGCCCGCGCCCGTGCGCACGGTAAGGTCGCGTATGTGCAACGTAAAGCCTTGCGGACGCCCCAAAAGCGCGGGATCGTCGGAGAGCGAGTATTGCGTTTTGGCAATACACACGGGGAACTTTTCCCACGGCGTGCCCGCGATCTTTCGCAAAGCCTCTTGCGCCGCGGGCGCAAATTCCACGTCGGCCGCGCCGTAAATGCGCTTTGCCACCGCCTCTATCTTGGCTGTTACGCTGTCCTCTAAATCGTAACAATACGTAAACGGCTTATCGGGCAGAGCGCACAACGCTTTCACCTTTTCGGCCAGCAAAATGCCGCCCTTGCCGCCGTCGCCCCACACGGTAACGCACACGGCGTCCACGCCCGCGCGACGACACGCGTCCTCCACCAAGCGTATTTCTTGGTCCTCGTCGGACACGAAACGGTTGATCGCCACCACGCACTTGCGGTTATACACCCCCGTCACGTTTTCCACGTGCTTGAGAAGATTGCCTATCCCCGCCGTGAGCGCCGCGTCGTCACGCTCCGAAAGTTTTTCTTTTTGCTTGCCGCCCGCGCACTTTAGCGCGCGCACGGTGGCCACCACCACCACCGCGTCGGGCGCGATCCCCGCCGCGCGGCACTTTATATCCAAGAACTTCTCCGCGCCCAGATCGGCGCCGAACCCCGCCTCCGTCACCGCGTAGTCGGCATAGTGCATGGCGGTGCGCGTGGCCGTTATGCTGTTGCAACCGTGCGCAATGTTGGCAAACGGTCCGCCGTGCACAAAAGCGGGCACCCCCTCCAACGTTTGCACCAAGTTGGGTTGCACCGCGTCTTTCAACAAGATCGCCATGGCGTCTTGCGCGTGCAGATCGCGGCAATATACGGGCGCGCCCTCTTTTGTATATCCCACGGTGATATTGCCCAAACGCTCTTTAAGGTCGGCGGCGTCGCGGCTAAGACACAGCGCGGCCATCACCTCGCTCGCCGCGGTGATGTCGAACGAATCGTCGCGGTCGTTATACTTGAGTCCGCAACGGATAAACCGCAACGCGCGATCGTTCATATCCAAGCAACGGTGAAAAGTCACCCGCTCGATGCCCAACTCGTTGCCGAAATACACGTGATTGTCCACCATAGCCGCCAGCAAATTATTGGCCGCCGTTATGGCGTGCAAGTCGCCCGTAAAATGCAAGTTGATATCGTCCATGGGCGCGATCTGCGCATAGCCGCCGCCCGTGGCGCCCCCCTTGATGCCGAACACCGGCCCGAGCGACGGTTCGCGTAAAGCAAGCGCCACCTTGCAACCGATACGTTGCATGGCGTCGGCCAAGCCTATGCTCACCGTGGTTTTGCCCTCGCCCGCCGCGGTGGGATTGATAGCCGTCACCAAGATCAATTTGCCCTTGCCCGTAGCGGGGCGCACCTTGGCCATGTAGTCGCCGTAAAGATGCAAATCTTTGCGGGCAATGTTCAGCCGCGCGGCCACCTTTTCTATGGGTTGCAATTTTGCTTCGCGCGCTATCTGAATATCACTCTTCATCCGTGCGTCCAAGCCTCCTTAAACCGTTTGTTTTCTTCTTTTAATGAAACGTTATATCCGTGTTTCGCACTTCCATGCCGCCGTCCGTTTGGGTAAAACCGAACCGCTTGTAATAGACGTCGGTGCTCTCCACGCGCACCGTAATGGGCGCCATACAACGGCACACATGCAAGAGTGAACGAATGAGCACGTCGCGGTAATCGGGCGTTATATCGCCGTATACGCCCTTTAACAGCACCTTGCCGTCGCGTAATCCAAGCACGCCCGCCGCCAACGGGACGTTTTCCCGCAACACGAACACGCGGTCGCCCTCTTGCACGGCGCCGCCCAAACGCTCGCAAAGAGCACACGCGCCGCCCGCGTTTTCTTCACACAGATCGCAAGCGTTTTCGCCCGCCTTGCACTCTTTTACGGTGAACATTGTTCTTCCTCCGCCGGCACCGATTCCAAAGCGACCGACTCGGTCAACGCGGCGCGCGCCGCTTGCTCCTCGTCTTGCTTGCGCCAAAATTTATCGGCTTGCCCCGCGCGCCGCACGAGCGCCGCCGCCAACAGCAACAGCGCGAACACGGCGAACGCCGCCACGCAACCCGTTTTCAAACCAAGGTGCGTTATCACCGCGCGCACGGCGGCGGCAAGCGCCACGCCCGCGGCCATGCCCACGGTAACCACACAGCGGTGCAAACATGCATACCGCCCCAACGTGCAACCGCACAGCCGCGCCGCATACGGTTTGCCGCGCAACTCGCAAGAAAGATTGGTGCCGAGCGTTATGCCCGCCAACGCCGCCAACACGAACAGCGCGGCCGCCGACACCACTTGGGGCACGGGCAAGCACACCGCCACGGCCGCCGCCGCGGCCGCCGCCGCCAACACGGCCGTAAGCGCGATAAGCGTAACGTCGCCCGTTTTGCGGCCGCCCGTACCCGTCACACCGTACACGCCCGCCGCCGTCATCGCAATGGCCGCCACGAGCACGGCGGGTTTAAAGCCGCGCGTAATGCCCAATAGCCCGCCGAACACGCCCGCGGGCAAAGCCGCCGCCGCAAACGACGCGCCCGCGCTCGTAAAAAGCGCGGCAACGGCAAACAACCGCACGGCGCGGTTTTTAAGCGGCGAAACGAACCGCCGATACGTTTCTTTCAAACTGCGCTTGTGATACGGCTCCAACCGAATAAAAGAGGGCATGGCGTGCACCGTGCCGAAATACACCGTCAAAACGCCCAGCGCAGCGATAATGCCGGCCACCGCCGTCACCGCGCGCACGCCGTCGCGCGAGCCGTCCGCCAACAGCACCGAAAGCACCGACGCCGCAAACACGGCGCACAGCGAAAACACGCCGCGGTATTTTTGCACGGCGTCGGTGCGGTCGAACCGCTGCCCTATGGAAAAGTACGTATACCAAAATATTTGCCGCGCCGACGAAAACAAAAAGGCCAACCCCAAAAGCGCCGCCGTTTGCGCGCCCGCATTGCCTTTGCCCACGCCCGCCAGCAAAACAAACGCCAACGCGCCCGCCAAACCGGAGATCACCAAAGGCAGATGATACCGTCCCGTGCCTATGGCGGTGTTGCCGTTCACGAGCGCGTAAAAAAGCGGCATGATCAAAACGGGCAACGCCAACCCTAAAGCGGCGCCCGTTGCCAACACCGCGCCGTGCACGGCCGCATACGATTGCAAAAACAGCAACAAAAAAACGACTTCCGTCACCGCGGAAAGTCCGCCGAATCCGTATAAAATCCCGCCCCACAAGGGCGACGCGTTTTTCTGTCCGTTCATACCGCTCCGACGCGCTCTCGGATTGAAAAAAGAGCGCTCTTATCTATTGTACCCTTTTTTTTGCGTTTCGTCAATCGGTTGCGGGCGCCGTTTTATGCTGCGCCTCGTTTTTCTCGCCGAACAGCAACCTATCGCGCGCTTGCGCCTCTTGTATGAACGCGCCCAGCATGCTGTAACGCAAGGCGATAAAATCGTTGTCTACCATGCGTTTCACCGTATACTGCTCGCCCACGATCACCGCCGCCTTTTTGGCGCGCGTGATGGCGGTATACAAAAGGTTGCGCGTCATGAGCATGGGATTGCCGCCGTACACGGGCAGTATCACCGCATCGAACTCGCTGCCTTGGCTCTTGTGCACCGTGATGGCATAGGCGGGCACGAGTTGCGCGCGCACGTCGGGCGTGTAAGTCACCGTGCGCCCGTCCTCGAACCGCACGTCTATCTCGCCGCTTTGCGGGCGCACCTCTTCTATCACGCCGAGGTCGCCGTTAAAAACGCCCTCGCCCGTTTCCGCAATGCCGCCCGCGGCTTTGCGCCAAGCCAAATTATAGTTGTTGGCAATATGCATCACCTTGTCGCCCGTTTGGTAGCGGTATTCCTCGGTGTCTATAAACGCCCCGCCGCCGCACAGCCGCTGTTGCAACAGCTTGTTGATATGCACCGCGCCCGCGTTGCCGCTCTTTAACGGACACAGCACTTGCACGCGGTAAGGATCCACCCCCAAAAATTTGGGAATGCGCTCGGCCGCCAACCCCACCGTCAGTTGAGCGATCTCTTCGGCCGACTTGGCGTGCACAAAGAAAAAGTCGTTGTCGCGCCCGTTGAGCACGGGCATTTCGCCCCCGTTCACGCGGTGCGCGTTTTCCACTATAAGGCTTTCGCCGCTCTGGCGATAAATGCGCTCCAATCGCACCACGGGCACGGCTTTAGACGCGATCACGTCTTTGAGAACGTTGCCCGCGCCCACGCTCGGCAACTGGTCGGCGTCGCCCACCAAAACGAGTTGCACCCCTTGCGGCAACCGCTTTAGCAAGGTGTGGAACAAGTAGATATCCACCATGGAGAATTCGTCCACGATCACCGCGCCCGCCGAAATAGGTTGCCCGTCGCCCTCTCCCTCGCGCCCTATGGTAAGCGCGCGATGAATGGTGCTTGCCTCGCGGTTGCAACTCTCGCTCATGCGCTTGGCGGCTCTGCCGGTGGGCGCCATGAGCGCCGTTTTGATACCGCGCGCGTCGAACACCGCCAATATGCACTTAACTATGGTGGTCTTGCCCGTGCCGGGGCCGCCGGTGATCACCGTAACGCCCCCGCCCGTGGATAGCTCCACCGCCTCGCGTTGCGCGGCGTGCAACGTTATGTTTTCGCTCCGCTCGAACTCGCGCACGATCTCGCCGCAATCGCGCTTTGTGCGGTCGGCGGCGGCAATAAGATCGGTAAGCTTTTGCGCCGCGCCCTTCTCGGCGCGGTATGCCGCGCGCAACATCGCGCCGCGGCCGCCGTCCGTAAGCGGCACCGCTTTCACGGCGTGCGACAGCATCAGCTCTTCCAGCGTTTTTTCCAAACGGTCGGGGTCGGCATGCAACAGTTGCGCCGCCGCCGCCAACAGTTCTTCTTGCGGCAAATAGGTGTTGCCCGCCCGCTCGCCCGCGTCTTTGAGCGCATACAAAAGCCCCGCCCGCAAGCGGTATTCGCTGTTTTCTTCCACGCCCAGCCGCGCGGCTATTTTGTCGGCGGTGATAAACCCTATGCCGTCCACTTCTTCCACCAACCGATACGGATTGGCAGACAGCGCCGACACCGTGTCGTCGCCATACTGTTTGTAAATTTTGAGCGAGGTGCCCAAAGCAATGCCGTGCCCTTGCAAGAACACCATGGCATGCCGCATGTTTTCTATCTGCAAATAGCTTTGCGCGATCTCGGCCGCCTTTTGCTTGGAAATGCCTTTCACTTGCGCCAACCGCGCGGGCGACTTAGTGATCACGTCAAACGTGTTTTTGCCGAACTTGTCCACAATGGCAAGCGCCGTTTTGGGGCCTATACCGCGAATAAGACCGCTGCCGAGATAGCGCACGATCCCGTCAAGCGTATCGGGTTGCGAGGCGTGCACTTCGCGCACCTTGAATTGCTTGCCGAATTTGGGGTGCACGGTAAAATCGCCGCCCAACTGCACGTATTCCCCTTCCGACACGGGCGGAAAGGTGCCCACGCACGTGAGCGGTTCGCCCTCGCAATCGAGCACCAAAATCGTGTATCCGTTTTCCTCGTTGCGAAAACGTACTTCGTCGATCTCGCCGCTTACGATCATCTATTTGCCGAGCGCTTGCAACTGCGCGCGGATCACGTTGGCCTTATCGGTCTTTTCCCACGTCATGCCTTCTTTGCCGAAATGCCCGCCCACCGTGGTGAAACGGTAAATGGGCTTGCGCAGATCGAGATTTTCGATAATGCTGAGCGGACGGAAGTCAAACGTTTGTTCGATCACCGCCAAAAGGTCGGCGTCCGCATATTTAGACGTGCCGAACGTGTTCACCGAAAGGCTTACGGGGCGCGCCTTGCCGATGGCATACGCCACTTGTAGTTCCATCTTGTCGGCCGCGCCCGCCGCCACCATGTTTTTGCACACGTAGCGCGCGTAATAGCACGCGCTCCTATCCACCTTGGTGGGGTCTTTGCCCGAGAACGCGCCGCCGCCGTGCGGGCAAACGCCGCCGTAAGTATCCACAATGATCTTGCGACCGGTCACGCCGCTGTCGCCCGCCGGCCCGCCGATCACGAACCGCCCCGTGGGGTTGATATAATATTTGGTGTTTTCCGAAAGGTATTTGCCGCCCACCGTGGGTTTCACGATTTTTTCGATGATATCGTCTTCCAACTGCTCGTGCGTCACGTCGGGCGCGTGTTGGGTGGAAAGCACCACCGTGTCCACATACATCGGCTTGTTGCCGTCATACGCCACCGTAACTTGCGCCTTGCCGTCGGGGCGAAGATAGGGCAAAAGCCCCGACCGCCGCGCGTCGGATAGCGCCTTGGTCAGCTTGTGCGCCAACAATAGCGGCAAGGGCATCAGCTCCTCCGTTTCGTTGGTGGCGTAGCCGAACATCATGCCTTGATCGCCCGCACCCACCGCGTCGGCGGGGTCGGAACTGTCCCGTCTTTTTTCGAGCGCCTCGGTAACGCCCGCCGAAATATCTTCGCTCTGTTCTTTTATGCTGGTGACCACCGCGCACGTCTTGCTGTCGAACCCGTAGTCGGCGCTCGTATAGCCGATGTCCGCCACGGTCTGCCGCACCACCGCGGGTATGTCTATATACCCCTCGGTGGTAAACTCGCCGAGCACCATAACCAAACCCGTGGTGCAACACACCTCGCACGCAATGCGGCTATAAGGGTCTTGTTCGAGCGCCTTATCCAAGATCGTGTCGGCGATCAGATCGCACACTTTGTCGGGGTGCCCCTCGGTAACGCTTTCGCTTGTGAACAGCTTGTATTTCTTTTTCATGATGCTTTCTCTCTCCTATCTATCCGCTCTATTGTAGCACGCGCGCCGCCCGTTCGTCAAGGAATACGGCGCGGTTGTCCGCCGCGCAAAAACACGGCCGCCTCGCCCGCATAAACGGGACAAGCCGTTCATACACATAGAGTATCATGAGTTACGAAACGGTATTGTCCTATTGTATCGGCGCGTTGGCGGTGATGTTTTGCGGGTGGCTGTTCTCGCTCAAAACCAAAGGGCTTATTCGCTTGCTGATCAACACGGCGGCGGGCGCCTTTTTATTTGTTATCCTTTCGCTGTGCACGCCGCTGCATATCCCGCTCAATCCGCTCAACGCGCTCGTGGTGGGCTTTATGGGCGTGCCCGGCGCCGCCTTGCTCGCCGTGATCGTGCTGTTTTTGTAAGCGGCCAAATCGTTGACATTTGCCGCCGATTGCCGTATACTAAAACGGTACTTTTTTCCAACGGAGAAACACAATGGCAAAGGCAAACGAATTCGTTAAAGAGATCGCGGACATCCGCGAAGACTTTCCCCAATGGTACACCGACGTGGTGCTCAAAACACAGCTTGTGGATTACGGCCCCGTAAAAGGCACCATGGTGATCCGCCCCTACGGCTATGCTCTGTGGGAAAATATCCAGCGCGAACTGGACGCCCGCTTCAAAGCAACGGGGCACGAAAACGCCTATTTTCCCATGCTCATCCCCTACAGCTTCTTGACCAAAGAGGCCGAGCACGTGGAAGGATTCGCTCCGGAAGTGGCGCTCGTCACGCACGTGGGCAACAACGAACTGCCCGAAAAATTGGTGGTGCGCCCCACCAGCGAAACCATTATTTGCGAGATGTACGCCAAATGGGTGCAGTCTTACCGCGACTTGCCCGTGCTCATGAACCAGTGGGCCAACGTGGTGCGGTGGGAAAAAACCACCCGACCTTTTTTGCGCACCAGCGAATTTTTGTGGCAAGAGGGGCACACCTTGCACGCCACGCAACAAGAGGCCGAAGAAGAAACGTTGCGCATGCTGAACGTGTATGAGGAATTCTCGCGCAACGTGTTGGCCATTCCCATGTTTACGGGCAAAAAAAGCGAAAAAGAAAAGTTTGCGGGCGCCGCGGCCACCTATTCCATAGAGGCCATGATGTTAGACGGCAAAAGCTTGCAATCGGGCACCTCGCACTACCTCGGCCAAAACTTCTCGTCGGCGTTCAATATCCGCTACTTAGACAAAGACGGCACGCATAAAAACCCTTTCCAAACGAGTTGGGGCGTGTCTACACGGCTCATAGGCGCGGTGATCATGGCGCACGGCGACGAACGCGGCCTCAAACTGCCGCCCTACGTGGCCCCCGTGCAAGCGGTGATCATTCCCATTGCCGCGCACAAAGCGGGCGTGCTCGAAAAAGCGCGCGAACTGCAAGAAACGCTCAAAAAAGCGGGCATACGCGTAAAAACGGACGAGAGCGACAACAGTCCCGGCTGGAAGTTCAACGAATACGAAATGAAAGGCGTGCCCGTGCGCATCGAGATCGGCCCGCGCGATATCGAAAACGGCGTGATCACCGTGGCGCGGCGCGACCGTGCGGGCGAAAAGGTCACGCTCCCCCTCCTCGATCCCGTGCAAGGTATCCAAACGCTTTTGCAAGATATCCACAACAACATGTATGCCGACGCGCTCGCGTTCCGCGACAGCCACGTAAAAACGGTGCACACCATGGAAGAGTTGGGCAACGCCGTAAACAGCCAAAATTTTGCGCTCTCCATGTGGTGCGGCGACCGTGCTTGCGAAGATAAAATAAAAGACGCTTTCCAAGCCTCGTCGCGCAATATGCCCTTCGACCAATCCCCCGTAGGCGACAAGTGCGTGTGTTGCGGCAAAAAAGCCAAACACAAGATCTATTGGGGCAAAGCCTATTAACGTTCGCGCCTTTTAGACGCTAAAAAGCCAAGCAAAAAAAGCAAGAAAGAGGGACACCGTAAACCGTGCCCCTCTTTTTTGTCAGTTCACCCGACTTCCTCCCTTCCTTGTCATTTCGACCGACTTCCCCTCTTTCTGTCATTTCGACCGACTTCCTCCCTTCCTTGTCATTTCGACCGAGCGCAGCGAGCGGAGAAATCTTTTTTCCTCTCGGTACGGGTAGACCCCTCGCGCTTAGCTACAAACAGTGCACTGCACTGTTTGCTTAACGCACGCGTGCTCGGGGTGACAGTGCCGTGGGGGGGGGACGGTATTGTTCGGGGTGACACCCGTTGCGAGCTGTCATTTCGAGCACGGCAATCGCGGAACATCGGAAGGTATGCGCACAACAAAGGAGTATGCAAATTTGTTAGCTATTGTTATCGGTCGCGATAAAAAACGTAATAAAGAAAGGTCAAGGGACAACCCTCGACCTTTTCTTTTTTTTTACATTTTTTCGGGCGCTTGTATGAGCAAGAGCGCCAAACCGTTTTTGAGCGTATTTTTCACGCAAGACGTTAACAGCAACCGCGCGTTTGTCACGGCCGCGTCGTCGGCGATCACGCGGTGGTCAATATAGAATCGGTTAAAGCTTTGCGCCAGATCGAGCAGATAGCGCGAAATGAGGCAAGGCTCGTATTTGTCCGCCGCCTCGGCCACCACGCTTTCAAACCGCCCGAGCAACGCGATCACGTCCACCGTTTCGTCGTCGCACAGCAAGCTAAAATCCACGCCCGACGCATTGCCCGCCGCGCTGTTTCCTTTGGCCAAAATAGAGGCGCAACGCGCGTGCGTGTATTGTAAATACGGCGCCGTTTCGCCCTCGAACGACAACGCTTTGTCGTACGAAAAAACCATGTCTTTGATACGCGACGCCGACAGCGCCGAAAAAACGATCGCGCCTACGCCCACCGTTTCGGCCACAGCGGCTTTATCTTCCAATGCGGGGTTCTTTTCGGCAATGATCTTGCCCGCTTTTTCCACCGCCGTAGCGAGCACGTCTTTGAGCCAAACCACGTTGCCTTTGCGGGTGGAAAGCGCCGCGCCGCCCTCCAAACTCACCATGCCGAACGGCACGTGCACGCAGTCTTTCGCCCACGGCCGCCCCATCTTTTCCAGCACCTTGAACACTTGCCGAAAATGCAGATTTTGCTGATACGCCACCACATATAAGTTTTTGTCGAACGCGTAGGTGTCGTGGCGATATTGCGCCGCCGCCAAGTCGCGCGTGGCATACAGCGTGGCGCCGTCCTTTTTCAAAATTAGGCACGGCGGCATGTCGCTGTCCGACAGATCCACCACGCGCGCCCCCTCGCTCTCCGTGAGCAATCCTTTTTGCGCCAACTCGTCGATCACGGGTTGCATTTTGTCGTTGTAAAAACTTTCGCCCGCATACGAATCGAAAACGATGCCCAGCCGCTCGTATACCTTTTGCACCTCTTCGAGCGTGAGCTGTTTGAACCATTCGAACAAGCGCACCGTGGGCGCGTCGCCCTCTTCGATCAGCTTAAAATAGTGCCGCCCCTCGTCCTCGAGCGCGGGGTTTGTTTCGGCCTCTTTGTGAAAGCGCACATACAGTTCGTTGAGCGCCGTCACGCCGCGCGCCGCCACGTCTTGCTCGTTGCCCCAACGCTTGTAAGCCGACACCAACTTGCCGAACTGCGTGCCCCAATCGCCGAGGTGGTTTATGCCCACCGCGCGATAGCCCAAATACCCGAAAATGCGATACAGCGACCCGCCGATGGCCGTGGTGAGCAAGTGCCCGATATGAAAAGGCTTGGCAATGTTCACCGACGAATAATCGAGGCACACCGTTTTGCCGTTAGAGGCATGCGGCGCAAACGTTTCGCCTTTGGCCGCGATCTCGCACAGCGTGCGCTCGGCCAACTTGGCGCGGTCCAACTTAAAATTGAGATACCCCGCCACACTCTCCGCGCTCGCTATTTCGGGCGGCAAAACGATCTCCGCCTTGAGCTTGTCGGCAATGGCCGCGGGCGAAAGGCGCAACGCCTTGGAAAACTTGAAACACGGCAGACAAAACTCGCCGTTTTCCCGCCGCGGCGGCACGCCGACGGCCGCGTATATCTCTTGTTCGCTCACACCCTCGATGCGAACGGTTTTGGCTATCAGTTGTTTGTAATCCATACGCTATCCCTTTTTCTTACACGTTAAAACGGAACAACACCACGTCGCCGTCTTTCATCACGTATTCCTTGCCCTCGCTGCGCACCTTGCCCTTTTCCTTGGCTTGGGTAAAGCCGCCCAAAGTTACTAAATCGTCGTACGATACGATCTCGGCGCGGATAAATCCCTTTTCGAAATCGGTGTGTATCTTGCCCGCCGCTTGCGGCGCTTTGGTGCCTTGCTCGATCGTCCAAGCGCGCACCTCTTTTTCGCCCGCCGTCAAATAGCTGATAAGCCCGAGTAGCGCATACCCCGCCTTGATCACGCGGCTAAGCCCCGATTCGGTAAGCCCCAAATCGCGCGAAAGTTCTTCGCGGTCGGCGTCGTCCAGCGTAGAGAGGTCCTCCTCCGCCTTGGCGCAAATTTCCACCGTTTGCGCGCCCTCGCCCGCCGCAAACGCGCGCACCTTATCCACATAGGCGTTGGGTTTGCCTATATCCGCCTCCCCGATATTGGCGCAGTATATCACGGGTTTGGTTGTCAACAAAAAGAAATCTTTAAGAAGTTCTTTTTCCTCGTCGGTAAACGAAAGCGTGCGCGCCGTTTTGCCCGCCTCCAACGCCGCCTTTATCTTTTTTAACAGCGCGCTTTCGTCGGCATACTTCTTCTCGCCGCATTTAAGGTATTTCTCGGCCTTTTCGAGCCGCTTGCTCACCGTTTCGAGGTCGCTTAAAATGAGTTCCAAGTTAATGGTTTCTATGTCGCGCACGGGGTCCACGGTGCCGTCCACGTGTATCACGTTGCTGCCGCCGAAACAGCGCACCACGTGCACCACCGCGTCCACCTCGCGTATGTGCGACAAAAACTTGTTGCCAAGCCCCTCGCCTTTCGACGCGCCCTTTACAAGCCCCGCAATGTCCACAAACTCCAAAACGGCGGGCGTCACCTTTTTGGTGTTATACATCTCGGCCAACACGCCAAGCCGCGCGTCGGGCACGGGCACCACGCCCACGTTTGGCTCTATGGTGCAAAACGGATAGTTGGCGCATTCCGCCCCCGCTTTGGTGATGGCGTTAAACAGCGTGCTTTTGCCCACGTTGGGCAACCCTACCACTCCAAGTTTCATCTATACCATTCCTTTTGTGTGTGATCGCATTTCAGTATACAACAATTTGCAAAAATAGGCAAATGGTTTTCGCGCCTTTTCCCGATGGATTTGCCCGCGCCTCGCGCCGCAAAAAAAGACGGCGCGCAAGCGTTTGCGTCCCGTCTTTGTTCTCTTTGGCCGAAAGGCCTTACTTTTCCGAATAGTTTTGCTCCGTTACCCACGCGCTCACGATCTTTTTGAGTTCGCGGTTGTATTTTTCGTGCATGGCGTAGTATTCTTCCCATTTGGCGCTCATAATGCCTTGCGCGTTTTCCAAAGCGGCTTTCAGCTCGAACATATAGGCAAACCGTTCGTCGAGCGCGGCTTTGAGCTGTTTGTAGTGCTCGTCGGCCGACACGTTCATCTCGCCGTCCACGGTATAGTCGCCGTCTACGGGCGCCGACTTGTGCGGCAACACGCGTACGGCCGCTTTATCCGCCTTGTCGGCCAACGGCTGTTTGATCTTCTCTTTCATACCGGCGGCGGGCAACAGCGCCGCCAACGTGACCGCAATGGTTCCAATAGCTTTCATCATACAAATACACCGTCCTTTTTATTTGGTACGGTTAGTATGATTCCCTTTTCCATATTTTATGCAAAAAAATTTTTACGCCAAAGTAAACGACACTCTGTCGCCCGACACGCCGGCCACTTGTATGCGCACCGCGTCGCCCAACTTGAACGTGTGGCGCGGGCTGTCCAATCGGAACAAATCGGCGTTGAACACATACCCGTCCCCCGGCAAATTTTCGGTGCGCACCAATCCCTCCACAGTGTTTGAAAGTTCCACGAAAACGCCCCACTCGGTAACGCCCGATATAACGCCGTCGTATTGCGCGCCGATCTTGTCGCGCATATAATCGGCCTTTTTCAGATCGTCCACTTTGCGTTCGGCCGCCTCTGCCGATTTTTCGCGCTCCGAACAGTGCTTGCTCACTTCGGCCACAACGTTTGCGTATTTTTTGAACGCCTTGTCGCCGTTGTGCAAATAGTCTTTTATGATGCGGTGGATCATCAGATCGGGATACCGCCGAATGGGCGACGTGAAGTGACAGTAATAGGGCGCGGCCAAACCGAAGTGCCCCGCGTTTTTGGGCTCATACGCCGCCTTGCTCATACTGCGCAGCGCCACGCGGTTGACAACGCCCGCCACCGACCCGTCGAGCGACGCCAAAAAGCGGGCAAAGTCCACGCTCTGCGGCGCGTTTACGTTGCCGCGGTACGAAAGCCCCAACGCCGAAATAAAGCCCATAAACGTTTGCACCTTTTCGGCGGGCGGCGCGGCGTGCGCGCGGAACACAAAAGGCGCCTTTTCGCGCACGAACCGCTCGGCCACCGTTTCGTTGCACGCCAGCATAAACTCTTCGATGATCTTGTGCGAAATAAGTTGCTCGTATTTCACCACGTCCACCGTGTGTCCGTTTTCGTCCACGACCACCTTGCATTCGGGTATATCGAATTCTATATTGCCGCGCGCCGTGCGCTTGTTGCGCAGTAAAGCCGCCAACACTTTCATGTCTTCGAGCATGGGCACGATCGCGGCGTAGCGGGCGCGCAACGTTTCATCGCCCTCCAAGATCTTGGCCACGTTGGAATACGTTAAACGGGCGGCCGAACGAATAACGCCCTCGCGTATCTTGTGCCGCACGATATTGCCCAAATTATCGATATACATGATCACCGACAGCGTGAGTCTGTCCTCGCCTTCGTTGAGCGAGCAAATGCCGTTACTCAGCTTTTCGGGCAACATGGGCAACACGCGATCGGGAAAATACACGCTCGTGCCGCGCGCATACGCCTCTTTGTCCAGCTTGGTGCCGTGGCGCACGTATTCCGCCACGTCGGCTATGTGCACGCCCAGCCGAAAGCCGCCGTCGTCGGTGCGACGCACCGTTACCGCGTCGTCGAAGTCGCGCGAATCGTCGCCGTCTATCGTTACGATGCATTCGTCGCGGTAGTCTTTGCGCCCCGCCGTTTTTTGCGCGGGCACGAATTCGGGCACCACGGCGCACTCTTCGGTCACGCCGCGCGGGAAAGCCTCGTGCAGATCGCACGATCTGATAATGGATAAAACGTCTACGCCCGTATCGTCGGGATACCCGAGCACCTCGGCCACCACGCCTTCGGGACGCCTCCCTTGCACGTACGCCACAATCTCGGCCACCACTTTTTGCCCGTCGCGCGCGCCGTTCTTGCCGTCGTTCTTAATATAAATGTCGCTGCCCAAACGGGCATTGTCGGGCGTTACCACGCCCGCGCCGCCCTCTCTGCGATACACGCCCACCACGTTTTTGTTGGCTCGCTCGGTGATCTCCACCACGCGCGCCTCGCCCGCGCCGCGGTTGCGCCCCGTGCGCACGCACACAACGCGGTCGCCGCCGAGAGCCGTGTTCATGTCCCGCGCGGGAATAAACAAGTCCTCGCCGCCGTCGTCGCGCACCAAAAAGCCAAAGCCTTTGCTGCTGGCGTCTATCTTACCCGTGAGGGTGTTTTTGTTCTGTTCTTTTTTCATATCTCTCCTAAATAAAAAAGAGCGGGTATCTTCGCCCGCTCCGTCTTTTTTTGTTATGCGCCCACCGGATAGATCACTATCGTGATGAAAAACAACACCGAAACCACAAACAAGCAGATCGCCAACACAATGGTAAGGCGTTTCATGATGCCTTCGAGCGAACGCCCCTTGTTTTTGGTGTAAAACGTGTCGCTTACTTGCCCCGATATGGCGCCCATGCCGTCGTCCGACGAAGGTTGGAACAGCACCACCAAGATCATGGCCAAAGCCAACACAACCATCAAAATGAGCAACACCAAGCGGATCGTGGGGAACGATTCGGATATCCAATTTGCCACGCCGGGCAAAAATGCACGTTTCATAAAGTCACCTCGTTAAACTGTTACCGAAACAGTATAGCACAATTGCCCGCCGCAAAGCAAGCGTTTTCCCGCTTTTTTGCAAAAAACCTTGCCGCGTATATTGTGCGCAAAAGCCTTTTCGCCACAAAGCGGAAAAAATTTTACCCCTTGAAACGTTTGGGCACGATGATACGGGTGGAATTGCCGTCGAAATCGTAACGGTCGAATTCCAACGTATCGGCGTTCTCCTCTACGATGCACTCGTCGTCGAACAAGCGCAAAAACGATTCCACTTTGTCGATGTCGTAATCGGTGTGTTTGGTTTTATAGTGCATGGGGATCACCACGTCGGGCATGATGCGATCCACATATTCTTTGGCTTGTTCGGCGTCTATCGTATAATTGCCGCCCACGGGAATGAGCAACACGTTCACGGGGATCAGTTGCTCGATCAGTTCGGGCGTGCACTCCTCGCCCACGTCGCCCATGTGGCAAACGGTCACGCCGTCCAAGCGGAACAGATACATGATATTTTTGCCGCGCAACGCGCCTTCGGCGGAATCGTGATAGCATTGCACGCTGTGTATCTTTATGCCGTGCACGTCGAACGTGCCCGTTTGGTTGATGATCACGGGGTTGCCCTTCACGCCCTTAAAGTTGTTGTGGTCGCTGTGTCCATGGCTGCTCGTGATCGCGTCGCAAGGCAAATAGGCCATGCCGTACCCCACCGCCGCCGGATCGAACGGATCGGTTATCACGCTTGCGCCCGTGCTTTCCGTCAAGCGGAATGCCGAATGCCCCAACCACTGTATTTTCATGTTTTCCTCCCTAAGCGTTCGCACATTTTTGCGAACGCCGCGCGCGCTATCGCGCTATTCTTCGAAAGCGGCGTGCACGATCATGCTTACGGTGAGATCGTCGTCGCCGTCGTAACTGTATTTGACCGACAGATCGATCTTGCCCGCCGCACGCTTAAACCGTATTTTATGCGTATACAGCGTGTGGCACGCAAAGCCCAAATCCATCAGCGTTTGTTCGCCCTCTCGCAAAACAATGGTATATGCGTCGGCGCCGATACGCGTAACGGTGGTAACGTCGTCGCTCACGCCGATACGCATGGTGTAATCGGGCATTTGCATCGTAAGATACGTTGCCGTGGGCGAAAACTCCACTTCGCCGTCCGCAAACGTTTCGATACGCGCATCCGATGTGGTAATGCAATGAAACCGCGCTGTCGCACTCATGGCAACAGTATAGCGGTTTTGCGCGCAATAGTCAATGAAATACATTGCGTTTACATATTTTGTGCGCACATTCGGTAAGCTAATGCAGAAAATATTGTCATACAAGGAGATAAGATCATGGAAGAAACGGGAATTATTCGCCGATTGGACGCGCTCGGACGCATTGTGATCCCGCGCGAATTTCGCAAGCTCAACCGCATAGAAGTGGGCGATCCGCTGGAAATGCGCGCCTTAGACGGCGGCGAGATCGTGATTCGCAAAGTAAACCTTTCGGCACAGCTCAAAAGCGTGGGCACGCTTGCCTTGCAAGCCCTCGCGCCCCATATCCAAAAAACCGTGGCCGTGTGCTCGCTCACCGATTGGCTGCTAAGTACGGGCGGCAAAAACGCGCTGACGGGCGAACTGCCCGAAAGCGTGGCGCAAGCCGCGCAAGAACACAAGCCGAGCGTGCTCGTTTGCAACCAAGCAGGCATACCCGATAAGCGCGAACACGCGGCCGTGTATCCCGTGTGGGGCGATACGGGCGTGTTCGGCGCGCTCGTCCTCTTTTCGGACAGCGTGCCCGACAGCGCAGAAAACGCCTTGCTCGAAACGGTGGCGCGTCTTGTGGGCGCCGGCTTACAAAAGTTTTAACGGATACGACCGCAAAAAAGTTTTTTTACTCCCACTCGATGGTAGCGGGCGGCTTGCTCGTAATATCGTACACGATACGGTTGATGTGTTGCACTTCGTTCACGATACGCGTGGATATTTTCTCCAACACGTCGTACGGAATGCGCGAGAAATCGGCGGTCATAAAGTCGGTGGTGGACACGCCGCGCAACGCAAGCGTGTAATCGTAGGTGCGGCCGTCGCCCATCACGCCCACGCTACGCATGTTGGTGAGCACGGCAAAATATTGGTTGATGTTTCTGTCTAATCCGGCCGCGGCGATCTCCTCGCGGAATATCGCGTCGGCGTCTTGCAAGACAGCCACTTTTTCGGGCGTGATGTCGCCTATAATGCGAATGGCAAGTCCGGGACCGGGGAACGGTTGGCGCCACACAAGCTTGTCGCTCAGACCGAGCGCCGCGCCGAGCGCGCGCACTTCGTCCTTAAACAATAACCTAAGCGGCTCCACGATCTCCTTAAAATCCACGTAATCGGGCAAGCCGCCCACATTGTGGTGCGATTTGATCACCGCCGCGTCGCCCAAGCCGCTTTCTATCACGTCGGGATAAATGGTGCCTTGCACCAAAAAGTCCACTTTGCCTATCTTTTCGGCCTCTTCCTCGAACACGCGTATAAATTCTTCGCCGATGATCTTGCGTTTGCGTTCGGGGTCGGAAACGCCCGCCAGCTTAGACAAAAAGCGCGGCCCCGCGTTCACGCGCACAAAGTGGACGCCGCTGTCCGCGAACGCCGCCTCCACCTCGTCGCCCTCGTTCTTGCGCATAAGGCCGTGGTCCACGAAAATACACGTTAACTGCTCGCCGATGGCGTTTGCGAGCAGCTTGCAAGCCACCGAACTGTCTACCCCGCCCGACAGCGCCAACAGCGCTTTGCCGTTGCCGATCTTGGCGCGCAATTCGCGCGTAGCCGTTTCGGCGTAGTTTTCCATAGTCCAATCGGGCGTGCACTTACATACGTTGAAAAGGAAATTGCCCAGCATGTCGAACCCTTGCTCGGTGTGGTTGACTTCGGGGTGGAACTGCGTGCCGTAAAACTTTTTCTGCGCGTTTTCGATGGCGCCGTACGGGCACTTGTCGCTGTGCGCGATCGAACGGAACCCTTCGGGCAGTTTTTTGATATAGTCGTTGTGGCTCATCCAAACCACCGATTTTTTGCGCAGTCCCTTTAAGAGCGGCGACGACGTATCCATGTTGCAGTCCGTTCGGCCGAACTCTGCCGCCGAATCCGCGTTGGCCGCACCGATCTCGCCGCCCAACCCGTACACCAAAAACTGCGCGCCGTAGCATATGCCCAAAATGGGCACGCCCAACGTAAAGATCTCGCCGTCCATGCGCGGGGAATCTTCCAAATACACCGACTTTGGCCCGCCCGTAAAAATAATGCCTTGGGGCGCCATGGCGCGTATTTCGTCTATGGGCGTTTTATACGACTTCACCTCGCAATACACGTTGTGCTCGCGCACGCGCCGCGCAATGAGCTGATTGTATTGCCCGCCGAAGTCGAGCACCACCACGGTCTGTTTTTTCATGGGTTTTTCCTCTTTGTGTTTTTGTATGCATTCAGTATACCACTTTACGCTGCGCTTTGCAATCGAAATAGACCGCTTTCACTTGACAATATCGGCATTATACGCTATGATTGCCGTATGAACGTATCCAAATACAAACGCGGCTATTTCATGCCGCCTTGCCCCTCTTACGATTGGGCAAAACGCGAATATGTAGACAAAGCGCCCGTGTGGTGCAGCGTGGATTTGCGCGACGGCAACCAAGCGCTCATAAACCCCATGCGCTTAGACGAAAAGGTGGAATTTTTCACGCGTCTGGTTGCCATGGGATTCAAGGAAATAGAAATAGGCTTTCCCGCGGCCAGCGACACCGAATACGCGTTTTGCCGCAAGCTCATAGAGGACGGCCTTATTCCCGACGACGTTACCATTCAAGTGCTCACGCAAGCGCGCGAACACATCATCAAAAAAACGTTCGAGGCGGTGCGCGGCGCCAAAAAGGCCATCGTGCATTTATATAATTCCACCAGCGTGGCGCAACGCGAGCAAGTGTTTAAAAAGAGCAAAGCGGAGATCAAAAAGATCGCCGCGGAGGGCGCGCGCCTATTAAAGCGGTTGGCCGATCAAACCGACGGTTGCTTTTTGTTCGAATACTCGCCCGAAAGCTTTACGGGCACCGAACCGGAATACGCGCTCGAAGTGTGCAACGAGGTGCTGGATATTTTCGCCCCCACCCCCGATAAAAAAGTAATCGTGAATCTGCCCGTAACGGTGGAAATGAGCTTGCCGCACGTGTACGCTTGCCAAGTGGAATACATGTGCAAACATCTGCACGGCCGTGAAAACGTGATCGTGTCGCTGCACCCGCACAACGACCGCGGCACGGGCATTGCCGACGCCGAGTTGGGTCTTTTGGCGGGCGCCGACCGCGTGGAAGGCACGCTGTTCGGAAACGGCGAACGCACCGGCAACGCAGATATCGTAACGCTCGGCATGAACATGGCCATGCACGGCGTGGATCCCCTTTTGGACTTTTCCCGTCTGCCCGAAATGGTAGAGGCGTACGAACGGCTCACGGGCATGCCCGTAAGTCCGCGCCAACCGTATGCGGGCGCGTTGGTGTTCACCGCCTTTTCGGGTTCGCACCAAGACGCGATCGCCAAAGGCTTGGCTTGCCGCGAGCAAGCGGGCGGCGGCGTTTGGAGCGTGCCCTATCTGCCCATCGACCCCAAAGACGTGGGGCGCAACTACGAGGGCGATGTTATCCGCATCAACTCGCAAAGCGGCAAGGGCGGTATCGGCTACATATTGGAACAACAGTACGGCTTTTCGTTGCCGCCCAAAATGCGCGAGCACGTGGGCTATGCCATAAAGTCGGTGTCCGACAAAGCGCACCGCGAACTGTCCGTTACGGAAGTGCGCGACGCATTCATAAACACGTATGTAAACGTGCTTTCCCCGCTCGAACTCATCGAGCACACGTTCGATAAAAAAGAGGGCAAAGTGTCGGTGGCCATGCGCTTACTGTATAACGGAAAACCCGTTACTTGGCAAGGTTGCGGCAACGGCCAGTTAGACGCGGCGTTCAACGCCATCAAAGAGGCGTTGCACCTTTCTTACAATATCACCGACTACACCGAACACGCCTTGGAAAGCGGTTCGGGTTCGCGCGCTTGCGCCTATGTGGGGCTGCAAGAGGGCGCAAACGGCAAGCAAAGCTACGGCGCCGGCATAGACACCGACATCATGGCCGCCTCCGTCAAGGCGCTGTTGTCCGCCGTAAACAACCTCGGCGTGTAGATTTTTCACTCCGTGCCTTACGGCACTTCGGTCGAAATGACAAGTCCTATAATACCGACAAAAAAAAGAGAGCGCCGTTGCTCTCTTTTTTACTGCGTTTTTTACTTCTCGTTGCCGATATCGATATAATCGGTGGCCACCACGAACTTGCCGTCTTTTTTCATTTCCAAGTGTAGGTGCGCGCCCGCCTTTTGTTCGCACATCATGGTGCCGATCACGCCCAACTTATCGCCGCCTTTTACCGTTTCGCCCGATTCCACCGCGGCCGATTCCAACCCCTTATAAATGGATTCGAACCCGTCGGCATGCTTAACGGTCACCACAACGCCTTCCAAAATGGTGTTTTCCACATTGGTCACGGTGCCTTCCGCCACCGAAAGCACTTCGCTGCCCGTTGCCGCCTCGAAGTCTACGCCGTTGTGCGAACGCCACTGCTTTAACGTGTCGTTATACACCAAACGGTTGAGCGCGGCCTCCTTTTGCACGGTGCACACGCCGAGCGGGGCGTAAAACTTGATGGTTTCGGTCACGGGGGGCGGCGTTACCGTGGGTTTGGTGTCGTTGTCTACGGGCACGTTATTGCCGCGCAATCCGAAAGTGAGCGACAGCGTAAGCGCCACCGCAACGAGCACGACCGACGCGCTTATGGCAAGGGCGTGCACGCCGCGCTTGCTCAGCTTACGCTTGGGTTTCTCCGCCGTAGGACGACTGCTCTTATACGTTCTCATAGTTTTTGTTACCTCCGAAAAAATTTCTTTTTTTTATCGCAACCTAAGTATTGCCACGCTTTTTTGCGCCTAAACATAAAAACCGAAAATATTTTTGATTTTATAAGCCGGCGTACATTTTTACGCCCAACAACACCAACAACACGCCCAACACCGCAATGATCCTACGCATAAACACTCCCCGTGCACGTTTGCACACCGAGAGTGTTGCCCTTTCCGCCCGTTTTATACCGGCTTTGTTTTGCCCCTTCCGTGTCACTCCGGGCGTAGCCGAGGAGTCTTTAATGCCTTTTTTATAGACCTATCCGCTTCGGTCGAGGTGACAGTAAGCGGCGACCCCCAATAAAAAAAGCCTACATAGCGGTAGGCTTTCATGTTAGAAAATATCGTCGATCTTGCCGCCGTCGGGCACGGCGAGGATATCCTCTGCGCTCGTTTCGTGCAACGAAAAGGGCGCGGCGCTGTCCAATCCCGAAAAATCCCCTTCGCCGCGTTCGGGCGGAATGCTGCGTTCGAGCGACGCGGTGGCGCGCGAACGGTCCACGTCCAAGAACCGCACGGACGGGCCGTCCCATTTCAGTTCCACACTGCCTGTTTCGCCGTTACGGTGCTTGGCGATCACCAATTCCACTTTGTTGCGCTTTTCCTCGTCCACGGCGGGGTCGTCTTTGTCGAACTCGCGGTAAATAAACATGATGATGTCGGCGTCTTGTTCGATAGCGCCCGATTCGCGCAAGTCGGACATTTGCGGCTTTTTGTTGGTGCGCTTTTCCACTTCACGCGACATTTGGCTGAGCAGTAAGATGGGCACGTTCAGTTCCTTGGCCGCGATCTTCATAGTACGCGTGATGGTGCTGATCTCTTGTTGGCGGCTCTCCACCCTATCGCCGCTGGACATCAACTGCAAATAGTCCACCATGACAAGATCCAACCCCTTTTCGCGCTTTAAGCGGCGGCACTTGGACAGTATCTCGATGGGCGTGGTGAGCGAACTGTCGTCTATATAGATATGCGCTTTATCCAGCCGCGCCTTGGCCGCCACAATAGACTTCCAATCGTCGGGGCTCAGGCGGCCGCTGTTGGCCTTGCTCATATCGATACGCGCCTCGCTGCACAGCATGCGCTTGGCCAGCTGAATGGCGGGCATTTCCAAACTGAACACGGCGCACTTATACGGATCCGACTTGCCCGCCGCCGTCTTTCGCTCGCAGTGCATGGCGGCGTGTTCTATAAAGTTCATGCCGATACTCGTTTTGCCTTGGCCGGGACGCGCCGCTATCAATATAAGATCGGAGGGCTGAAAGCCGTTTAGTATGGCGTTCAATCCCTTAAAGCCGGTGGGAATGCCCTTGCCCGCCGTGGGGTCGCGGTACATCTCTTCCATGCGCGAGATGGCCTCTACCACGCTGGGTTGTATCTCACGCAGCGCCGAGCGTTCGCTTTCTTCGCCCAGCGCGTAGATCTCCCGTTCGGCATAGCCGAGCGCGTCGTCTTCGGGGTCGCCCACAAACGCCACGTCGGTGATCTTTTGCGCCACGCCGATCAGCTTGCGCAAGCCGGACAGCTTTTTCACCAACCCCACATAGTGCTTATAGTTGGCCGCGCCCGGCACGCAGTTAGTTAGGTCGGCCAAATACGTCAAGCCGCCCACGCTTTCCAGTAGGCCCATGGTATCCAACTGTTGGGTGAGCGTTACAACGTCCACCGGCTCGTCGCGCCGCGAGATCTGCACCATGGCGTCGAAAATGTGGCCGTGCGATTTGCTGTAAAAATCGGCGGCCGTAAGCTCGGACAAAATATGTATGGGCGCGTCGGCGTCGAGCAAAACACAGCCGAGCACCGCTTGTTCCGCCTCGTTGTTGTGCGGCAACACCCGCGCTTTTAAGTTGGGATGTTCGGGATCGATTCCGAAACGGTCGCGTGCTTTGTTGGGCATATGTGCCTCCTTGTGCTTTGTGGGAAAAAACCCGACGAATTTACTGTTTTTTTGCGTGCGCTTTGGCCTTGGCGCGCAACTCGGCGTTGAGTATCTTTTTGCGGATACGGATATTGGCGGGCGTTACTTCCAACAATTCGTCGTCGGCGATAAAGTCGAGCGCTTGCTCCATGCTCATGATCTTGTGCGGCGTTAAACGCAACGCCTCGTCGCTGCCCGCCGCGCGCATGTTGGTCATCTGTTTTTTCTTGCAAACGTTCACGGCGATATCGTCGCCCTTGGGGTTCTCGCCCACCACCATGCCTTCATACACCTTGGCGCCCGCGCCGATAAACAGCGTGCCGCGGTCTTGCGCGTTAAACAAGCCGTAGGCCACCGCCTCGCCCGTTTCAAACGCGATCAAACTACCCGCGGGGCGGCGCTCTATCTCGCCGCGGTACGCGTCGTACTTACTGAATACCGAAGTCAGAATGCCTTCGCCCTTGGTGTCGGTCAAAAATTCGGACTTATAGCCGAACAGACCGCGACTGGGCACTTCAAACTCCAAACGCATGCGCTCGCCAATGGGATTCATCGACTTTAACTCGCCTTTGCGCACGCCCATTTTTTCCATCACGATGCCCACCGCCGTCTGCGGCACGTCGGCGATCAAAAGGTCTATGGGTTCTTGCGTGACGCCGTTTTCTTCTTTGAGCAAAACGCGCGGCATCGACACTTGGAATTCATACCCCTCGCGCCGCATGTTTTCTATCAGAATGGACAAGTGCATTTCGCCGCGGCCGCACACGCGAAAAGCCTCGCTGGTGTCGGTGTCCGACACGCGTATGCTCACGTCGCGCACCGCTTCTTTGTATAGCCTTGCGCGCAAGTGACGGCTTGTTACGAACTTGCCCTCTTTACCGGCAAACGGGCTGTCGTTCACCGAAAAAGTCATCTCCACGCTGGGCTCGCTGATCTTGGGGAATTCGATGGGCGTGGGGTCAAGAGGGTCGCACAGCGTATCGCCTATGGAAACGCCCTCCACGCCCGACACGCACACGATGTCCCCCACCGTGGCGGTGTCGGCCGTTACGCGCGCCAAGCCTTCGAACTGATAAATATTGGTGACCTTGGCCTTTAGGGGCGGACGGTCGTTGTGGTAGTTGCTAAGTAACACGTTCATGCCGGTAGTAAGCGTGCCGCGCTCTATGCGGCCTATGCCGATAGCGCCCACATACTCGCTGTAGTCGAGCGCCGACACCAACATCTGCACGGGCGCGTCGGCATCGCCGCTGGGCGCGGGGATATGGCGCACAATGGTTTCGAACAGCGGGATAAGATCGACGCCCGCCGTGTCGGGATCGGTGCTTGCCGTGCCGTTGCGGCCGCTGCAATAAATGATGGGGCTGTCTAGCTGTTCGTCGGTGGCGTTTAGCTCCATCAACAGCTCGATCACCTCGTCGCACACCTCTTTCACGCGGCGGTCGGGGCGGTCGATCTTGTTTACCACAATCACCACCTTGTGCCCCAATTCGAGCGCTTTGCTGAGCACGAACCGCGTTTGCGGCATGGTGCCCTCGTAGGCGTCTACCAAAAGCACCACGCCGTTCACCATTTTGAGGATACGTTCCACCTCGCCGCCGAAATCGGCGTGACCGGGGGTGTCCACCACGTTGATCTTATAGTTGCCGTATTTGATAGACGTGTTTTTGGCCAAAATGGTGATGCCGCGTTCGCGTTCCAATGCGTTGGAATCCATCACGCGTTCCGCCACCACTTGGTTGGATCGGAACACGCCGCCTTGCTTGAGCATTTGGTCGACAAGCGTTGTTTTGCCGTGGTCTACGTGCGCGATGATCGCCACGTTTCTGATTTGTTCGTTCGTCATGTTTTTTTCACTCTTGTTCGTTTATTCAATATCCCTCGAAAGGGTTGTTGTTGTCGTCGGTGCGGCCGTATTCGGCAAAGGGATCGTACGGGAAGTCGTCTTGCGGTTTGGCGGGCGGCTGTTTGTTGCGTTGCTTTTGTTGCCGCTTGGCCACCGCCGACACAATACCCGTTACGGCCAGCCCCGCCAAGATCGCCACGATATACCACCCCGTGGGGTCGGCGCGGAAATAGGCGTAATCCACCGTCGTACTGCCGTCGCCCACCGTTTTTTCAAACAGATAATACACGTTTTTGTTGTCGTTGCGTATGGGGAATACGTCGTCGGCGGCCACTTGCATGTGGCGCGACGCATACCAAAAATTGCGCAGCAGCACGTTTTTGTATTCCTCTTTGAGCTGTTTGGCGGCGGGAAAGGCCTCGAACACGCCGGGGAACTCCCACTGCAACACGGTGTTGCCGCTGTCGGGATCGAACACGTAGCTGCCGTAGCCGAACAGCACGATGCCCATGGCTGTCTGTAAGTCCATATCGTTGGCCACGCCGTCGTCGTAGCGGGACAGCGCGTCCTCGAACTGTTCCACGAAATAGTTGAATCGGTCGTCGCGTACCACGTCGATCTTGCGGATAAACAAATTGGTTTTCACCTCGCTCACGCCCGAAAGCGTCAGCCCCTCCGAAAGATCGTAGCGCACGTCCGCCTTGGGCGCGACAATGTTGAACTGATACCGTTTTTGGTTGCTGTCGGCCTCGTTATACGTGCCCGCAAACGAACACTGCAGCCCGTAACCGTCGGCCACCTCGGTAAAATAGGCGTTCAGCCAACTGTCCACCGTCCACTTGCGTCCGCTGTTTTTATCCACGGCCGCCGTGCTCTCCATGCGCCGCACCAAAGCGGTGCTAAGGCGCACGTCTATCACAAAATACCAAGCGTCTTCCGTCTGCTCTTCGTATACGTCTATTTCCGCGTCGCAACCGCACAACAGCGCGCATACACAGCACAGCGCCAAGAAAAACGCCGCCAATTTTCGCATTTTCAAGTTCTTACAACAACTCCTCCAAAAGCGCCAACGTTTTGGCAAACTCCTCCATGGCGATCTCATACGGCTCGTCGCGCTTTAAGTCCACGCCCACGTCGCACAAGATGTCATACGGCGACTTACTGCCGCCTGCGCACAAAAACTTTTCTTTATACCGCGCCACCGCCGTATCGCCCTCGGTCAAAATATCGTGCGCGATCTTTACCGCGCTCGTAAGACCGGTGGCATACTTGTACACGTAAAACGCCGAATAAAAGTGCGGGATACGCGCCCACTCCCAACGAATGGCGCGGTCGTGCACCACGTCGGGGCCGTAATACTTTTTGTTGAGTTTGAGATACTCGCGCGACAGCGATTCCACCGTAAGCGGCTTGCCCGCTTGCGCCATCTCGTGGCTCTTTAATTCGAACTCGGCAAACATGGTCTGCCTAAACAGCGTGGTGCGGAACATATCCAAATAATACTGCAACAAAAACTTGCGCATGTTTACGTCCGTTTCTTTGCTAAGCATATATTTTAACAGCAACACTTCGTTCACCGTGCTCGCCACTTCGGCCACGAAAATGGAGTAGTCGGCGTTCACGTATTCTTGCGTTTTAGACGAATAGTAGGTGTGCAACGCATGCCCCAATTCGTGGGCAATAGTGAACACGTCGTGCGCCGTGGCCGAGTAGTTCAACAGCACGAACGGGTGCACGCCGTACACGCCCATGCTGTAGGCGCCGCTCCGCTTGTTCTCCGTTTCGTACACGTCCATCCAGCGGTTGCGCCGCGCCGAACGGAGCAACTCGGCGTATTCTTCGCCCATGGGCGAAAGTCCCTTGCACACCAACTCGAACGCGTCCTCGAACGGCAATTTCAAGTCGGCGTCGCGCACAATGGAAACGTGCAGATCGTACATGTGCAATTTGTCCGCGCCCAACGCCTTTTTGCGCAATTTCATGTAGCGGTGCACGGGCGCCAAGCGGTCGCCCACCGTGCGCACCAATTTTTTATACACTTCGCCCGGCACGTTATCCGAATCGGTGGACTTTTCCACCGCGCTGCCGTACCCGCGCGCCGTGGCCAAAAAGTTGTCTTTGGCCACCGAGGCGGCGTAGTTGGCGCCCAAAGTGTTTAATACCGCCCCCACCGCTTTATACATGCCGTCGAACGCCTTTTTGCGCAGTACGGGATCGGTCGACGAAAGACACTCGCCGTACAGCCCGTGGCTTAAGCGCACTTTTTTGCCGCCCATATCGATCTTGGGGAAAGGCATGTCGGCGTTGTTGAGCATGTTGAACACGTTGTAATAGCCGTTGAACGTGGTCTGCCCCAAAGCCAGCAAACGTTCTTCTTCGCCCGACAAAATGTGCTTTTTACTGCGCCGTACTTCGGTGAGCAAATAGCGGTACGCTTTCAGTTCGGGATCGCCGATATACGCCGAAAGCGTCACGTCGTCCAGCTGTCCCAATTCGGGCATGACAAACGACGAATAAGTGCAATAGTGCATATAAAGGTCTTGCGCGCGGGCGTACAGCGCCGCGCCGCCCTCGTCGGTGCCGTTCTCGTCGTGCTTTAGATGCGCGTAGGCATACAACTTCTCTAACCGCTTGTTGAGCGAATCGTTGCATTGCATGCACGCCAAAAAATCGTATTTATCGTCAAGCTTGCCTTTATACGCCAATATGGCGGGCAGATCTTTGTTGAGCTCGGAAAACTCCTTGTCCCACTCGCCCGCGTTGACGAAAATGTCCTCGGTGCGCCAAACGTCTTTTTCGTTCACTTCGTTTCTTTTCATGATACCCTCTCTTTTTACCCTTTCGCTTAATTTTTAAGAGAATGTAACGGCGCCGGCACTCTGCCGCCGCGCGCGATGAATCGCTCCGCGCCGTAGCCGTTCACCCGCATAACGGGCGCAGTGCCCAAAAGGCCGCCGAGCTCCACGCGATCGCCCACCTTCTTGCCTGCCGCGGGGATAATGCGCACGGCCGTCGTTTTTTGGTTGATCATGCCGATGGCGCATTCGTCGGCGATCACGGCGCTTATGGTGGCCGCGCTCGTATCGCCCGGCACGGCGATCATATCCAATCCCACGCTGCACACGCACGTCATGGCCTCCAACTTTTCGAGGCTGAGCGCGCCCCGCTCGGCCGCCGCGATCATGCCCGCGTCCTCCGATACGGGTATAAACGCGCCCGACAGTCCGCCCACGCTGCTGGACGCCATCACGCCGCCCTTTTTCACCGCGTCGTTGAGGATCGCCAAACACGCGGTGGTGCCGGGCGCCCCCACGCTTTCAAGACCCATTTCTTCCAAGATCTGCGCCACACTGTCGCCCACTTTGGGCGTGGGCGCCAAGCTTAAGTCCACAATGCCGAACGTGGCGTGCAAGCGCTTGGCCGCCTCGTTCGCCACCAACTGCCCCACGCGCGTGATCTTAAACGCCGTGCGTTTTATTTCTTCGGCCACGGTAAGTAGGTCGGCGTTTTTGCCCAATTTCCGCAAGGCGCACGCCACCACGCCGGGGCCGGAAACGCCCACGTTGATCACCGCGTCGCCCTCGCCCGCGCCCGTGAACGCGCCCGCCATAAACGGGTTGTCTTCCACCGCATTGCAAAACACCACGAGTTTGGCGCAGCCCGACCCGCCCGTGTCGGCGGTGCGTTCGCTCAGTTCTTTGATTTTCTCGCCCATCAGCCGCACGGCGTCCATATTGATGCCGCTACGCGTACTGCCCACGTTGACCGACGAACAAACTTTGTGCGTGGCGGCCAATGCCGAAGGAATGCTTTCTATAAAGTCGCGCTCAAACGCCGTCATGCCCTTGTGCACCAGCGCCGAATACCCGCCGATAAAATCGATGCCTATGTCTTTAGCGGCGGCGTCTAAGGCGCGCGCAATCTTTTCGAACCCGCCGTGCCGCGCGCCGATCAAACTTACGGGCGTGACCGACACCCGCTTGTTCACGATGGGCACGCCGTACTGCGCGGCGATGTCTTCGCCCGTTCGCACCAAATCGCCCGCGCGGGACACGATCTTTTTATACACCAGATCGGCCGTTTCTTCCGCCGTTCGGCCCACGCAATCGAAAAGCGACAGCGCCATGGTAACGGTGCGCACGTCTAAATTTTCGTCGTCGATCATGGCAACCGTTTCGAGTATTTCGTTTTTGTTAAAGTTGATCATGGCCGCCCTCTTCTATATTCTGTGCATGGCCGAAAAGATGTCTTGGTGCTGAATGGAAATGTGCACGCCGATCTCCTCGCCCAACTTTTCGGCGGCGGCGCGCAGTTCGCCCACGGTCGCGTTGCCCGTTTCGGCCAACATGATCATGGCAAAACGGTCCTGGAGCACCGTTTGGCTGATATCTTCCACGTTCACGCCCGCGTCCGCCAAAAACGTTGTCACGCGCGCGATAATGCCCGTTTTGTCCTTTCCCACTACGGTGACTACCGCTTTCATGCTTGTATCTCCTTTTCCTCGGCGGGCGCGGGCGTTTCCATCACCTCGTACGCCACCAAAATATTGGCGTGGCTCACCACTTTGAGTTTGGTGCCTTCGATCAAATCGGGCTTTGGCACCGTTTGTTCGATGAGCAGTTTTCGTTCGTCGATATCGTCGCGGCGCAAAGGGCGCGTTTTCAAAAGCATGGAATAAAAGTAAACGCCGTCTTTCATGCCGAGCGCGTCGTCGTAGCCCATGAACCGCGCCTCTATGGTGTCTTTCAGCCCCGTGTCCATGTCGCGCAACATGCGCACATATTTACGCGTCAGCCTATACTTAACGGCAAAAAAGAACAAACTGCCGCACGCAAAGCCGATCGCCACAAAGGCCGCCGCCACGGCAAACAACGGCGTGTAACTTCGGTTGCGGTAATTCTCCACCAAAAAGAACGCCGTAAGCGTAAGCGCCGTTACGATCAGCACCGCCGCCGTAAGGCAAGCGAACCAGCTCCAAAACAGTCTTTTTTTGGTGCGGCGCGCTTTGGCCTTTTCTTGTTCGTCGATTACGTACGTCATGTTTTTTCTCCGTTTCTTGCCGTGCGCGCACTTTTCCTTTATGCGATTATGCACGATATACCGAAACAGTATACCACATTCCGCCGCGCTTGTAAATCTTTTTTTGCCGCCATTGCGCTTTACGTTCCGTTATACACGACGTCGCTGCCCGTATCCTCGGTGGCGGGCACCACCGTCAGGCGAGAGGCGATGCGATCGGCCAACTCGGTGCGGTGGGTAACGATGCCCACCGTGGTGTCGCGGCTCAGTTCGTTGAGCGCGTCGGCCACCGTTTCCACCGCCCGTTCGTGCAACGTGCCGAACCCCTCGTCCAAAAAGAAAAACTCGTAATTTTGCGCGGCAATCTCGCGCGAGATGGCCATGGCAATGCTCATGCTCGCCAAAAAAGTTTCGCCGCCCGACAGCGTTTTCACCTTGCGCCGCGCGTTGTCCGCAAAAAAATCGGTCACGTAAAATTCGCCGTCCTCGTAGCAAAGCGTATACTTGCCGCCCGTGAGCGCAAACAGCGTTTCGCCGCCCGACGCCGTAAACGACTGCACGTATTGCTCGGCCACGAACGACAACAGCTTGTCTTTGTTGGTGCATGCGTACAAACACATCACGTTTTTGAGCGTGGCCTCCGCTTGCTTGCGCGCGCCGCTCAGTTCTTTTTTCTTTTGCAACTGCGTTTCGAGGTGCGCAATGCGCGCCGTTGCCCCGCCCAACCGCTCGGTAAGTTCGGCCGCTTGCGCGCGGCACCGAACCCAATGCGCTTGCGCCGCCGCAAAAGCCGCCTCGTCGAACGCCGCGCTCGGCAATGCGGCCAGCGTGTTTTGCGCCGCCGCTAATTTTTCTTGCGCCGCCGACCGATCGGCCGCCGCGCGCTCTTGCTCGCCCCGCAGTTTTTCGCTGTTTTGTTCCCACGCTTTTTTGGCGCGCTCATACGCCGCTACGGCGTTTTGCGCGTCCGTTCGCGCTTTGTCGGGCGTTTTGCCGCCCAACCGCTCGGCAATGCGCTCGCGCAATTTTTTGGCCTCATCGGCCAACCGCTTGCCTTCCTCGGTCACGCTGTCGCGCTTTAACAGCCACTCGTTGCGCTTGCTTTCGGCCGTAACGCGAGACTGCAAATTTTTTTGCCATTCCTCGCCAAGCGCCGCCAATGCCTTTTCGCTCTTTTCCCACGCGCTCTTAAACGCCGCGATCTCTTGTTCGCCCGCCACGGGTTTGTTGTGCGCGCCGCCGTGATACGCCCCGCCGCACACGGGGCAAACATCCCCCTCGCACAGCGAAACGCGCAACACCGCCGCCGCGTTTTCCCGCCGCGCGTCCTCATACCGTTGCCGCGCCTCGTCGCGCGCGCGTTCCTCTTTTTCTTTGTTCGCCCGCAACTCGTTTTCCCGCGCAAACAACTTTTCAAGCAGCGTTATTTGCGCCGTTGCCTCGGCGTTGCAACGCTTGTATTCCTCGCGCAATACAGCCGCTTGCTTTTCTTTGTCCGCCGCCGCTTTTTCGTCTTGCTCGCATTCCTCGCAAAAATGCAACACCGTGTGCGCCCGCTCGCTTTCCTTGCGCAGTTGCTCGGTTTTTTGCGCCTCTTCGCCCAGCGCCTTTTGCGCCGCGTCTATCTGCTCTCGCCGCCGTTGCCACGCCGCCAGCGTTGCTTGCGCCGCTATTTCGTCCGCTTGCGCCTTGGCGCGCAACGCCGCCGCGCTCTTTTGTTGCTCGCCCGCTTGCACCTTTTCGGCCGCCGCGCTCTCTTCCTTGCGCGCGCTTTCGATCTCTTGTTGCAATTGCTTTTTTTCTTTTTTTTGCGCGGCCAACGCGGCCTCGGTCACATCTTCGTATTCGGCCAACGCCGCCCGAATGTTTTCCGCCTCGCCCTCGTAGCGACGCTTGGCCTCGGCCACTTTGTCTTTGAGCACGTCGAACCGCTCCAAATTGAAAAGCTTGGCCACCGTTTCATACCGCTTGGCTTTGCCCATGCTCATGAACTCGGCATACTTGCCTTGTTCGAGCACCACCACTTTGGTGAAGTCGTCTTTATCCAGCTTGAGCATTTTTTTCACCGCGTCGGTGGTGGTGTCCGCCTTGTCGGCCAACACCTCGCCCGTGTCCAGATTATACAGCTTGGCAAGCGACGAACTGTTGCGGCGCAACTCGCGATACACCCGATACGTTACGCCGTCCGACGTAAAGTCGAGCGTGATTTTTCCCTTGTCGCACCCCGTGTTGATATAGTCTTTGAGCGTGCCGCGGTTGTGGTTGCTCGGCGCGTACAGCGCCAAGATCACGCAGTCGAGTATGGTGGTCTTGCCGCTGCCCGTGGGGCCGCAAATGCAAAATATGCCGTTTTGCCCCAGCCGCTCGAAGTCCACCGTGCGCGCGTCGGTAAAACTGTTGATCCCTTCCAATGTCAAACGCAACGGTTTCACAGCTGTTCCCCCCGCAGTCCTTTTTCAAACATGGCCAGCACCTCTTCGTCGGGCGTTTGGCCGTCGTACACGGTGCGGTAAAAGGCGGTAAACAGTTCGCGGTCGGAAAGCGTCTTGCTTACCTTTTGCACAGACTTAGGCAACATGCGCACGTTGCGGATCACCGCAAACCCCTCGGCGCCGCGCAACTCGGCATACTGCGCGGCCGAAAGCGGTTGCGCGCAGTCGTACAGCAAACGCACATACGCGTCGGCGTTTTGTTGCAGCGCGGCCATGGCCTCGTCGAACCCGCCCACCGTTTGGGTGATAAGACGCTTGCCCGCATACAGCGGCACCTTTTCCACCGTGACGCCCGCGGGCGAGGTGTGCACCAGATTGCAAAATTTGTCGCTATCGTCGTCGAACGTGTAGGGCAACAAACTGCCGCTGTAATACACGTTGCCGCGGCGGGAAACGCATTGCGGTTTGTGCACGTGCCCCAGCGCCGTGTAATGCGCCGCGGGCAACACGTCGAGCGGCAACAGCGCCGCCGTGCCAAGCTCTATCTCGTCGCTCGCCCGCACGCTGCCCGCCATGAACAAATGGCTCACGGTGATGTTGCAGTCGCTCGCCGTAAACGCTTTGGCACACATGGCAAGCCACTCGCGCACGTTGTCGGCATAGCTCTTTTCGGGATCGGGCACGTGCCCCGCTTGCGACATGCGCGCGGGCGACGGATAAGGCAACAGCGCAAAATGCACGCGTTCCTCTTTTTTGGTCAGCGTGACAAACCCCTCGCCGCCGCTTAGCGGCTGTTTTACTTGCGAACAGTCCAACCCGCCGCACAGCACGATGTCGCACGCGCGCGCAATGCCGTCGGGCGCCGACAACCGTTCGGGGTTGTCGTGATTGCCCGCGATCACGATAACGGGACAAGTGCGCCCTATGCGCAAGCATGCGTCGTAAAACAGCGCCTCCGCCTCGGCGGGCGGGTTGACGGTGTCGAACACGTCGCCCGCCACCACCAAAGCGTCGGCGTGCGTTTCGGCCGCCAACGCCGCCAACGCATCGAGCGCCCGTTCTTGTTCGGGCAATCGGCTCTTGCCCTCCAAGCGCTTGCCCAAGTGCCAATCGGACGTGTGCAAAATTTTCAATGCCGCCTTAACTCCTTAAAGTTCTTGCCTTTTTTCGCGGCGCATGCTATCATAATAGATACGGCGCCGCTTTATTGCTACTTATATATAGTATATAATAGAGCGCGCCCCAAAAGCAAGCAAAACGGCAACACAAGCCGCCATACGCAAAAAAAGGAAGTGTGCTACAATGGGCGCAATCAGACTGGGCGACGGCATCACGCAAAAACAAAGCATCACGCTGAGCGGCACGTTTTTATCCGAATACATGCCGAGCGCACCCGATATGTACCTTAAAGTATACATAACGGGTCTGTATTTGGCGATCACCGACCCCGACAACAACATGGAAACGGTGGCCATGCGCCTGTTTACCGACATAAAAACGGTGCAAGAGGCCTTTTTCTATTGGCAAGAGCAAGGCCTTGTGCATATCCACCCCGAAACGCACGCCGTGGAATACCTCGCCGTGGTGCCTCGCGACCGCCGGATCCGCAAGTTCAGCAAAGAAAAATACCGCGCGTTCAACGAGCAACTGCACGCCCTTTTCCCCCAACGCAACATTTTGCCCGCCGAATACAACGAATACTACACGGTAATGGAAACGTACAATATAGAGATCGAGGCCATGCTCACCATTATCGGCTATTGCAAACAGCTAAAAGGCGACGACATCACCTATCCCTACATCGTAACGGTGGCGCGCAACTTCGCCGCGGAAGGCTACATCACGTTCGACCGCGTGAACGAAAAAATAGGCGAACTCGACCTCCACGGCAGCGAACTGCGCGCGGTGACCAAAGCGCTCAACAAACGCGTGATCGACCACGAAGACAACCGCCTATACAACAAGTGGACACGCCAATTCAAGTTCGATTCGGCCACGGTGGTGCAAGTGGCCAAAAAGATCAAAAAGGGCGGCATGCCCCGCTTAGACGCCAAACTCACCAAATACTACGAAATGCGTTTGCACACGTTGGCCGAGATCGAAAACTACGAGAAAAACCGCGACGAACTGTATGCGCTGGCCAAAGAGGTAAACCGCACCATCGGCGTATACTACGAACAGCTCGACTATATCATAGAAACCTACACCGTAAAGTGGCTGGATATGGGGTTTGATGCGCCCACTTTGCTGGCCATTGCCGACTACTGCTTTAAGCACGGCCTCAAAACGTTGGAGGCCATGGACGACACCGTCAAAAAATTCTACAAAAAGGGGTGCGTTTCGGCCGAAAGCATCTCCGAGTTCATCTCCGAGGCGGTAAAGTGCGACGACGAGATCAAAGAGATCCTCGACGCGGCGGGCGCCTCCCGCCCCGTTTCCACGCGCGACCGCGACTACTACCGCACGTGGACGTATACTTGGAACATGCCCAAAGACGTTATCTTATACGCCGCCGAGCTTAGCAAAAAAGCGGACAATCCGCTTTCCTATCTCAATTCGGTGTTGGCGACATGGCACGAAAAAGGCATACAAACGGTGGCCGACGCGCAAAAAGCCGCCGCCGTTCCCGCGCCCGCCAAAGCGACCGAGCACCGTATCGTTACCGATTTTTCGGCCGACGAGCTAAACGCCGCGTTTGCCAAACTCAACGAGGAGCTGTAAAGCCATGACCTACGCCCAAGCGGTGCGACAGATCGCCGCCAACCACAAAAACCGCCTTCGCGCTTTCGAGCAAGCCGAACTCGAACTGCTTGCCCAAAACCAAGCGTTTGCCCAAAGCGAACGGCTGGTGCGCCAACTTCGCTTGCAACAAGCCAAAGGCGAAAAAGTTTCGGCCGCCAAACTGCAACAAGCCGAAAAGGAAAACGAACGCTTGCGCCGCGAACTCGGCCTTGTCCCGCCCGCACCGCACTGCGCTTTGTGCGGCGACACGGGCATGACGCACGGCAAATATTGCGACTGCGCCGTTTCGCTGGCCTTGCGTTCGCAAAGCGGCGACGTGAGCATTCCCTTGCACAAATTCGAAGAAGTCGACTTTTCGGTTTACGGCGAGCAAGCCGACGCGTGTCGAAAAGTGTTTGCCGACGTGCAAACCATTTGCACCAACTACCCAGCCAACAAAAAGCGCTGTATCGTGATAAACGGCGGCACGGGCAACGGCAAGACCTATTTGGCGGGTTGCGCCGCCCAAAAAATGTTGGAGCGCGGCCGCAGCGTTACGGCGCTCACCGCTTTTGCCGCCAACAACCGCTTTCTCAAATTCCACACCACGTTTAACGAGCAAAAGGCAAGCTGGCTGGATCCCTTGCTCGATTGCACGCTACTTGTGATAGACGATCTGGGCACCGAAAGCATCTTAAAAAACGTGACGGTGGAATACCTCTACCAAGTGATCAACGAACGCAACACGGCGGGCAAACTCACGCTTATAACCACCAACTTGGGGCACAACGATATCCTTGCCCGCTACGGCGAGCGCATTTTCAGCCGCCTATTCGATAAATCGTTGGCCTATGCCGTGTCGTTCAAGGGCAAAGACATTCGCGCCGCGCTGTGATCCCCGCATAAAAAAAGCGCCTTACCGCAAGTAAGACGCTTTTTGTTTTTTTATTATTCGGCTTTGTCGTCCGCCGCAGAGGCCTCGTTCTGCTCGCTCGGCGCGTTCTGCTCGCCGGGCGCCGACGCAAACGGATCGATGGGCGCGTCTTGGGGTTTCGCGGGTTGTTCGGGCAACAAGCTTTGGTAAAAAGCGGCGTCGGCCGTCTTTTGATACGGTTGCACCCAAAACGAAAGAATACCGAACGTTAACAGCGTTAAAAGCCACCACCCGATAAAACTGAAATGCAAACAAAACAGTCGCCACTTGTGTCCGCGCATCATCTCCATGGAACGAATACGCGCCTCGTTGCCGGAAAGTTCGGGGTTATCCAACAAGATATAGTAAGACATCGAATAGGCATACGATTTGACGATGCCGGGAATGATAAAGAGCAACGTCCACAAGAACACGAAAATGCTGTTGATCAGATACAGCAAAAACGCCTTGGCAAATGCTTTGAACCCGTCGAACAGCATTTCCACCGCCACGCCCTCGCGCCGCACCGTTCTTAGCGAAAGCTTTGCCCAACCCAATTCCAACGGGCCGGCCACCAATAGTAGCGCCGCGCCGCCCACAACAAGAAACGAAAGCGCGCCGCACCCCGACGAAATGGCCGACACGATCAACGCGCACAGCGCCATGGTGCCCCACTTCCCGTTCAAACGTTCCCACGCTTGCGCCCTGAAATCTCTTGCCCGCAACATACTTGTATCCTCCCTTGTTTCTTGCGAATTGCCGCAAAATAACGCTATACTATAGTATTATATAAGCCATATATCTATTATAGCACTTCCCCCCCCCGCGTCAAGTGTTCGTTGCCTATTTTTTTTTGCGCGCGGCACAAAAAAGCGCTTGACAAACGGCACACTGTGTGATAAAGTTAGCATACAAACACACCACATCGTTAACGGACAAGGACGTCGAAAAGCAGTCGCTTTTTACGTCCTTTTTCACATTTTTGCAGGAGGACAAAAAAATGTCGTATGTAAAGGAAGTTTTGGCGCAGATCACTAAGCGTGACGAGGGGCAACCCGAATTCATGCAAGCGGCCACCGAGGTGCTCGAAAGCATAGAAGACGTTGTGAACGAGAACCCCGCCTACCGTAAAAACGCCGTGCTCGAACGCTTGGTGGAACCCGACCGCCAAATCATGTTTCGCGTGCCGTGGATAGACGATAAAGGCGTGGCGCACGTAAACCGCGGGTTTCGCGTGCAGTTCAACAACGCCATCGGCCCGTATAAAGGCGGCTTGCGTCTGCACCCCTCGGTCAACCTCTCCATCATCAAGTTTTTGGGATTCGAACAGATCTTCAAAAACAGCTTAACGGGTCTGCCCATCGGCGGCGGCAAGGGCGGCAGCGACTTCGACCCCAAGGGCAAATCCGACCGCGAGATCTTCGAATTTTGCCGTAGCTTTATGTCCGAACTGTACCGCCACATAGGCGCCGACGCCGACGTACCCGCGGGCGATATCGGCACGGGCGCGCGAGAGATCGGCTATATGTACGGCACCTATAAAAAGATAACCAACCGTTACGAGGGCGTGCTCACGGGCAAAGGCCTCTCGTACGGCGGATCGCTCGCCCGCACCGAGGCCACCGGCTACGGCCTCGTTTATCTCACCGACGAAATGCTCCGCGCCAAAGGCAAGAATTTTGCGGGCGCCACGGTGGCCATTTCGGGCAGCGGCAACGTGGCCATATACGCCGCCGAAAAAGCAACCGCTTTGGGCGCCAAAGTGGTCACCATGTCCGACTCCACGGGCTGGATCCACGACCCCGAAGGCATCGATCTGGCCGCCGTGAAAGAACTCAAAGAGGTAAAACGCGCGCGGCTGGCCGAGTATAAAAACTACCGCCCCAAAGCCGAATATTCCACTTCGGGCAGAGTGTGGCAAGTAAAGTGCGACATCGCGTTGCCTTGCGCCACCCAAAACGAATTAGACCTAAACGACGCCAAGGCGCTCGTGAAAAACAAAGTGACCGCCGTGGGCGAGGGCGCCAACATGCCGTCCACCCCCGAAGCGCAAGAACTGTTTGTAAAGAGCGGCGTGCTGTTCGCCCCCGCCAAAGCGGCCAATGCGGGCGGCGTGGCCACCTCGGCGCTCGAAATGAGCCAAAACGGCCAGCGCCTTTCTTGGACGTTCGAAAAAGTGGACGCCAAACTGCACGATATCATGACGAGCATATATCACAACATGGCCGCCGCCGCCGAAAAATACGGCCACAAAGACAACTTCATCGTGGGCGCCAACATTGCGGGCTTTACCAAAGTGGCCGACGCTATGCTCGCCCAAGGCATCCAATAATCGTCCCGACAATTCCGCGGGGTTGTCCCCCTTTCCTCGCGCCTTGTACAATACGCCGCCATCACACGATAGCGGCGTTTTTGTTATGTTATGTGCTGCTTGCATAGCAGTTTGCAAAAAATAGATTTCTCCGCTCGCTACGCTCGGTCGAAATGACAGAGAAAGAAAAACCGGTCGAAATGACAGAGAAAGAAAAGCCGGTCGAAATGACATGGCGACAGCGATGTCACCCCGAGCACAGTCGAGGGGTCTACTCGTTTCTTTCAAGACCTCTCCGCTTCGGTCGAGGTGACATTCTGTTGCTTGTCCCGAGTGAAAAAAGTCGGGCGTGTTTTCCTTGACTATTTTTTGCCTACGTTCTATAATATATATGTTTGACCAAAAAACCTATCATAACGGAGGTATGTATGAAGAAAATGACCATTGACGGCAACACCGCCGCATCGCACGTAGCGTATGCGTTCAGCGAAGTAGCCGCCATCTACCCCATCACGCCGTCGTCCCCCATGGCGGAATACGCCGACGAATGGGCGGCCGCGGGGCGCACCAACATGTTCGGCCAACCGTTGCGTTTGGCGGAAATGCAGTCGGAAGCGGGTGCGGCGGGCGCCGTGCACGGCGCTTTAACGGCGGGCGCGCTCACCACCACCTACACGGCCAGCCAAGGCTTGCTGTTGATGATCCCCAATATGTATAAGATCGCGGGCGAAATGTTGCCGTGCGTGTTCCACGTATCGGCGCGCGCTTTGGCGGCGCACGCGCTTTCCATCTTCGGCGACCATGCCGACGTAATGGCGTGCCGCCAAACGGGCTTTGCCATGCTGGCGAGCAACTCCGTGCAAGAGGCCATGGACTTGGCGCTTGTGGCGCACCTTTCCACGCTCAAAGCCAAAGTGCCGTTCTTGCACTTTTTCGACGGGTTCCGCACCAGCCACGAAGTGAGCAAGATAGACGGTATCGAATACGACGAGATCAAAAAGCTGGCCGACAGTCTCGACACGCTCGAAGACATCAAAAACTTCAAGTCGCGCGCGCTCAACCCCGAACACCCCGTGCAAAAGGGCACCGCGCAAAACCCCGACATCTACTTCCAAAACCGCGAGGCGGCCAACAAATATTACGACGCCACCCCCGCTATCGTGAAGAAGATGATGGACGAAGTGTATAAACTCACGGGCCGCAAATACGAGCTGTATCAATACTACGGCGCGGCCGACGCCACCGAAATCATCATAATGATGGGCAGCGGCTGCGAGGCCGCCGAAGAAACGGTGGACTATCTCAACGCCCGCGGCAAGAAAGTGGGTCTGCTTAAGATCCGCTTATACCGTCCGTTCTCGGTAAAAGACTTCCTCGGCGCCATTCCCGCCTCGGTCAAAAAGATCGCGGTGCTCGACCGCACCAAAGAGCCGGGCGCGTTGGGCGAACCGCTTTACCTCGACGTGTGCTCCACGCTGTATGAAAACGGCCGTAAAGACATTACGGTGGTAGGCGGCCGCTACGGCTTGGGCAGCAAGGAATTCAACCCCAGCATGGTGAATGCCGTGTACGAAAACCTTGCCCAAAAGCAACCCAAAAACCACTTCACGGTGGGCATCGAAGACGACGTGACGGGCACCTCGCTGGCCGTAAAAGAATTTATCAACGCGTCGCCCGAAGGCACCATTCGTTGCAAGTTCTACGGCCTCGGCTCCGACGGCACGGTGGGCGCCAACAAAAACAGCATCAAGATCATCGGCGACCACACCGACATGTACGCGCAAGGCTATTTCAGCTACGACTCCAAAAAGAGCGGCGGCATCACCATCTCGCACTTGCGGTTCGGTAAATCGCCCATAAAGAGCACCTACCTCATCGACCAAGCCGACTTTGTGGCGTGCCACAACCAATCGTACGTTACGCGTTACGACATGGTGTCCGACCTCAAAGACGGCGGCGTGTTCCTACTTAACACCAACTGGACGCCCGAACAGCTCGAAACCGAGTTGCCCGCCGTCATGAAAAACCAGATCGCCAAAAAGCACATCAAGCTGTACACGCTGGACGCATTAAAGATCGTAAACGAGATAGGCGCCAGAAAGGGCGTAAACACCGTGTGCCAAGCGGCGTTCTTCAAGCTGGCCGACATTATCCCCTACGAGCAAGCGGCCGACTACATGAAACAAATGATCAAAAAGGCTTACGGCAAGAAAGGCGACGCCGTAGTCAACATGAACTACGCGTGCGTAGACAACGCCATTTCGGGCTTGGTGGAAGTGAAAGTGCCCGCCGCTTGGGCCACCGCCACCACGGGCGCCGCGGTTGTGGAAACCACCGACAACGACTACTTCAACACATTCGTTAAACCCATCATTGCGCAAGAGGGCGACAAACTGCCCGTTTCGGCGTTTACGGCCGACGGCACCGTTCCCACCGGCACCACCAAATACGAAAAGCGCGGCATAGCGCCCATGGTGCCCCAATGGATCCCCGAAAACTGCATCCAATGCAACCAATGCTCGCTCGTTTGCCCGCACGCATGCATCCGCCCCGTGCTGACCGACGAAAAGCAAGCGGCCAAAGGCGGCAAAGCATTTGTCACCAAACCCGCCACGGGCTTAGACGGTTTGAACTACCGCATGCAAGTTTCGCCGCTCGACTGCACGGGTTGCTCGAGCTGTGCCAACGTGTGCCCCGCCAAAGAAAAGGCGCTCAAAATGGTACCGCTGGAAGAGAGCTTGAAAACCGAAGAGGCCAACTGGGCGTACGCCGAGAAATTGCCCGTGCGCGACGTTTCCACCAAGTTCAAGCCCGAATCCATCAAGGGAAGTCAGTTCAAACAACCGTTGTTCGAATTCTCGGGCGCTTGCGCGGGCTGCGGCGAAACCCCGTACGTTAAGCTCATCACCCAATTGTTCGGCGACCGCATGGTTGTGGCCAACGCCACGGGTTGCTCGTCTATTTACGGCGGCAGCGCACCCACCTGCCCTTACACCACCAACGACGACGGCCACGGCCCCGCTTGGGCGAACAGCTTGTTCGAAGACAACGCCGAATTCGGCTACGGCATGAACCTTGCCTACAAAGCGCGCAAGCAAAAGCTTACGTCCGACGTAAAAGCGGCGTTGGCCGCGGGCGCGGAAGGCGCGCTCAAAGACGCGCTCAACGACTGGCTCAAAAACAGCGACGACGCCGAGGGCAGTAAAAAAGCCGCAAACGCCATCAAAGCGGAACTGCCCGCCGCCATCAAAGCGGCCAAGGGCGTTCTCAAAACCGCTCTGTGCGCCGTGCAAGACGAGCAAGACGTGTTGGTGAAGAAATCCGTTTGGATCTTCGGCGGCGACGGCTGGGCGTACGACATCGGCTACGGCGGCCTCGATCATGTGCTTGCCTCGGGCGAAGACGTGAACGTATTGGTCGTGGATACCGAGGTATACTCCAACACGGGCGGACAGTCCAGTAAATCTACCCCCACCGGCTCGGTGGCCAAGTTCGCCGCGGCGGGCAAACGCACCAAGAAAAAAGACCTCGGCATGATGGCCATGAGCTACGGCTACGTTTACGTGGCGCAAGTGGCCATGGGCGCCAATCAAAATCAAGTGATCAAAGCGATCGCCGAGGCCGAGGCCTACCACGGCCCCAGCTTGATCATTGCGTATGCTACTTGTATCAACCACGGCATCGATATGTCGAACGGGCAAGCGGAAATGAAGAAAGCGGTAGACGCCGGCTATTGGCAGTTGTATCGTTACAATCCCGATCTTGCCGCGCAAGGCAAAAATCCGTTCACGCTGGACAGCAAAGACCCCACGGGCAACTACCAAGAGTTTATCGCGGGCGAAACGCGCTACAAGAGCTTGCAGAAAATGCACCCCGAAATTGCCGAACAGCTCTTCAAGCAATCGGAAGAAGACGCCAAAGCGCGCCTTGCCGTTTACAAACAAAAAGCCGAAAAATAATCGGCCGTATTCGCAACAAAAAAGAACCTTGCCACCGCAAGGTTCTTTTTTTAATAGCCTAATGCATAGCTGGGGATCTCATCCAAAAACGCTTGCGTTGCAAAAGATATTTTGCCCGAATCGATTGCACGCATATATTCTTTATTCACCTTAAAATATCTTTGCCATTTGCTACTTACATCATGCACGATTGTATGATCCCACCGATAGTCTACCGAATCGTAAAACATATTCACGATATCGCCGTCCACAAAATAATTGAATGTAACGGTGTACGCCGCCGCTCTCTCACTGTCAAAGCGCAAATAGTACGTATACGTACCCGTGCCGTCTTGGGAAAATATGTAATACTGTTGTTCGTCTTCGGGCGTATAGCTGTCTTCCACTTCGATGTACTTTTCATCGTAACTTATGCCGCTCGATGCGGAATTGCCGCCCGCCGTTTTAGATTCGCACCCCGCAAAACAAAACACCGCCGCAAACGCCAACACCGCCGTAAATACCGCGGCCAACCTCTTTTTCATGCCATCGTCCTCCCTTTGTTACTATGCACATATGCACTTGCTTTCATTTTAACAGAGCAACCGCTATTTTGTCAAGTTTTTGCGTTGTATGCGCATATATGCACACACCCTAACCGTGTCCTCTCCGCCTTACTTCCCTTTTTGTCATCTCGAGCGTAGCCGAGAGATCTTCCCCACCACTTCACCGCCTTCTCGCCTTACTCTCTTTTTGTCCTCTCGCCTTACTCTCTTTTTGTCCTCTCGCCCTACTTCCCTTTATTGTCATCTCGAGCGCAGCCGAGAGATCTATTCCCCCACGCGCGGAATGCTCGCAAACCCCTTTTCCAAGTCCGCGTCGGTGGGCACGGTGTCGGTCATGGTGCCGTCGTTATATTGCTTGTAAGCCGCCATATCGAAGTACCCCGTGCCCGTCAGCCCGAACAGTATGACCTTTTTTTTGCCCTCGCGTTTGCACTTAAGCGCCTCGTCGATCGCCACGCGAATGGCATGACTGCTTTCGGGCGCGGGCAGTATCCCCTCGCACTTGGCAAACTGCACCGCCGCCTCGAACACGGCGGTCTGCTCCACCGCCACGGCGCGCATGTGGCCGTCGTGATACAGTTTGGACACAATGGGACTCATGCCGTGATAGCGCAAGCCGCCCGCGTGGTTGGCCGACGGCATGAACCCGCACCCCAAAGTATACATTTTCGCCATGGGCGTGGTCTTGGCCGCGTCGCAATAGTCGTAAGCAAATTTGCCGCGCGTGAGCGACGGGCAACTGGCCGGTTCCGCCCCGATAAATTCTATATTGTTTTTGCCTTGCAGTTTATCGCCCATAAACGGCGCGATCAACCCGCCGAAATTACTGCCGCCGCCGCAACAGCCGATCACCACGTCGGGCGTTATGCCGTATTTGTCCAGCGCGACTTTGCATTCTTGCCCGATCACCGTTTGGTGCAACAACACGTGGTCGAGCACCGAACCGAGCACATATCGGCAATTATCGGTGTTTTTTGCCCGCTCCACCGCCTCGGCAATGGCGCACCCCAGCGATCCGCCCGTGTCGGGATACTGTTGCAATATCTTGCGCCCCGCGGCCGTCTGCGTGCCGGGCGAGGGGATCACGTCCGCGCCGAACGTGCGTATCACCTCTTTGCGGTGCGGCTTTTGCTCGCTCGAAACCTTTACCATAAACACTTCGAGGCGCAACCCGTAAAACGCCGCCGCCATGGCAAGCGCCGTGCCCCACTGCCCCGCGCCCGTTTCGGTGGTAAGACAGCTTAACCCTTGCTTTTTGGCATAGTAGGCTTGCGCCGCCGCCGAATTCAGCTTGTGCGACCCCGACGTGTTGTTGCCCTCGAACTTATAGTATATCTCGGCGGGCGTATTTAGCATCTCTTCCAAAAAGTAGGCACGCACCAACGGCGACGGACGAAACATGCGGTAAAAATCGCGAATCCCGTCGGGGATCTCAATAAGCTCGTCTTTGTCGTTCAGTTCTTGCTCTACGCACTCGTCGCAAAACACCGCTTGCAGATCGGCTTTGCCGCACGGCGCGCCCGTGGCGGGGTGAATAAACGGATCGTGCCCGCCGTGCATGTGCGCTTTCACGTTATACCAATAGCGCGGCAGCTCCGCCTCGGTCAAATAGGTTTTATACGGTATGTTCTTTGCCATGGTCGCTTACCCTCCGTTGTGTATATTGTAACAAAAAACACGGCCATTATTTCGTTTGGGACGAATAATCACCGTGTCGCCACTCCGTTGCACGATCTTAAAAGATCGTATCTTTTCTAAAAAAGCCGCGCCCGCATCGACTTTTGCATAGTGTACTACACCCCCGCCCATTTGTCAAGCGCTTTGCTATGCAAAGAAAGCCACTTTATTGCTTTCTGTTCAAATTGCTCTGCATGAGAATTTTTGTAAAAAAACAACCAAGCCAAAAGCGATATTTTATATAAAAGACTTTCCGCATTGGCAACGGCAAGTTTATATTTGTTTTTTTCTTTCACTATCAATCGTTTTACAAAATAAGGTAAGCTGTCAACTTTTTTCAAATGCGACGTCACATTTGCTCCTTTTATCAAATTTTTCTTTTTGATCGCTACCAAAAATCGGCATATATCTGCATTTTTGGGCGCAAATTGCACTTGTTCCACAACAATCGAACAAGGCTTTTTTTCTATTTCCGTTTGCATAATATCACAAAATAAAGGATACAATGCCCTTAGATCGGCGCTTATTCCGTTTTCCACGCAAAACCGATCATCAAAAATTTCTTTGCAATACGTCAACCTACAGTGCGATGTATAGAACAGATCCAAAAAGTAGTCTTGTTGGCAAATGCGTATTTTTCTATTGTCGTCTATAACCGTTCCAACCAATGTTTCTTCGCGCTCGATATTCGAATAGCGATCACACGGTTTCAATTCGCGTATATATTTTTCAAGCGGCACGGCGTCCCCCACTTTCAAATTTCCCATCACTATATCTTCCAAAGCTAAATTGTTTATAAGCATGCTTATCGATGTTCGACTGCTCAATTTTGCCGCTACTATATCCGTTTCTTTATAATAACTTTTGTGCATCTGTATACCGCCTTTTTCATTTTCTCGTTTTCGTCATCTCAATACTATTATAATTCTTCTTTTCGACATTTGCAAGCAATGAACTTGTAATATTTTATAGTTTTTTACGTAATTTTATAGTTTCCCTCAAATTCTCGTTTTCGTCACTATTCCGCCATAGATTGGTAACGTACTGCATAATGGGTATAAGGTATATTTTATGGAAAATAGTTTTAACGTTTTTACCGAAACGCTTACAGAACTGATGGAAAACGAGCAAATGGGCATACCGCAATTATCCGAGGCCTTGCATTGCGATAAAGCGGCCATACGCCGTTGGTTCTACAATCGCTATCTGCCCGCGCCCGAAACGGTCATAAAGATCGCAGAACTTTTCAATGTGTCGGCCGATTATCTTTTCGGCCTCAGCGATAAAAAAGATTTTGTAAAGAACATTTCCGAAAATACTTTCTACGAGCGATATACTCGGTTGCGCGAAGAACAAGGCTACAACGATTATTATATATCTCGCGAGTGTAAGATCCGCGACAGCGCGATTTCCAAATGGAAAGCTATAGAACAATTCCCGTCTATTATTTCCATGCTCAAACTTTGCGAATGTTTGCATTGCTCGCTCGAATACTTATTGGGTCGTTCCCTCGCTTGACATTCTCGTTTCCGTCCTCTTTTTGATGAAACACGTTTTTTTACTTCATAATGGTATATGAGGTGACGAATGGAAGAATTTTTGGCTTTTCAGGACTTTCTGCATGAGTTCATGCAAGACAGCGGCTCCAATATCAAGACATTTGCCGACAACATAGACTGTAAGCCCGAAGCCGTCGGCAGATGGATAGCCGGCAAATATCTACCCGCTCCGGCCACCGTCATAAAAATAGCCGTAAAAAACAATATTTCAACCGATTATATGTTCGGTTTATCGGACATAAAAACTTTGCGATACCATGCCGCCAAAACAAGTTTTTACGAACGTTTTAATACTTTGCTCGTATTACGAAAATACAATCCCTACCAAGTGGCAAAAGCATGCAAAATAAGCAATAGCTCTATTTACCATTGGAAAACCGCTAAACTTCTACCCTCCATATCTTCTTTATACAGAATTGCCAAACTGCTTGCATGTTCTCTCGACTATTTGCTTGGTATCGGCGAATATATATAAATCACCGTTTTCGCATAGGTCGCACACAGAAATATAAAAAATTCCCCCAAACCGTTTGACTTTTTTTTTAAGTTGTTATATACTATATAAGCTGTTGAAACACAACGGCGTGTGCGCTGTTAGCTCAATTGGATAGAGCGTCGGTCTACGGAACCGAAGGTTGGGGATTCGAACTCCTCACGGCGCACCAAAAGAGTATAATCCGAATTGTTTACTTGTAACAAGTGAGTGGTTCGGATTTACTTTTTATTTCGGTAATAAATAGTTAAACTTCTAATCAACGACAAAAGCTCTTGGACAAATTGTCCGAGAGCTTTTGTCTAAACATAATTAAGTAAGATAAATTGAAATTTATATTTACTTTCGTTGTTTCGTTGCCGACATTTCTTCTAAAATACCGTAGGTGTCTATAAGCTGTTTCCCAAGTGGTCTTTCACTTTAACTTTGAAAATTATGACAAGCAAAATTATCAATAATATTATTTCAATACCTATCAGAATTCCGCCGCGTATCCATACGAAATCGTACTGTCCTTTATATTTAGACGGCAAATTTGCGGTTGGCTCGCAGTGTCCTTTGTCGTCTATCGTAAGTTTTACGGTTTTGCCGACTTGATTTCCACACCAATCCCGCATTTCATTTAACTCGTCGGTTCTATCTTCGCGGATACTCCAATAGTCGTGAGTTTTCCAAACAGTTCCATTTTCTTCGTATTGGTAGTAAAGTTTGAAGCTATAATGTAAAAAACCATCACTATTAGAATAACTTCTACCTTTTTTTAATTCTATAATATCACCTTCAACTTCACGCCCGTTATCTATTAGATATTTCAAATCTTTCAGAACAGCCATTCCACCGATAGAAGGAGTTAAAATAATTGTGAAAAACACCATTAAAAATACTACTGTGATTATTAAGCCGTTTTTATTTTTCCGTGTCATATATCTTTATTCTCCGTAGTTACTCCGTTAAATTACTGTTTATCGTACAATCATTATACCATATCCAAAGTGAAATAACAAGCACTTGCTTATGCTTGCTAACGCCACATAAACAAAAAAGCCGATAGAGCATAATACTCTATCGGCTTTTGCCGTTCTACACATATTCTATTCGGAATCCCCACTTGGGGTAAAATCTAAATTTATATACCGCACGCTCTGGCGGTTTTTCCTGTTCCGTCTTTTTCAACGGCTATCCCTATACGATTTAACGGGATTCTTTTTCTTTATTCAATTTTTTATTCAGTTGTGTTTGTTGCCTTTCGGCTTGCCACGCCGCAAACTCTCTTTGTCCTTCTTCGGTTTCAAAGTAGGCTTGTATAGCGGGCAGTAATGCTCTTGCAAGGGAATCGATTTCAAAGTCGGGTATCCCCGTAGTATTCTTTTTCCTTCTCGACATTAACTGTTGGCGTTTTCCTCCTTATAAGCGGTTATTAAGTTTACATTTGGTGGTCGCTATATCGTCCGTGAATACGGGCGAGATTGCGTTGCCGTTCTCTTTCGTATCTGTCTGCTTTTTCATACTGCACGTCTTGTAACAGTTGGTCGTAGCTTTCGGGCAGTATCGCCTTGATTTCCGCAACTTCTCGGACAGTTTTTTCGTATTCGTCCGCTCGTCGTTTCTCTCTTGTGTACTCTCTGAATAGGTCTGTACGGTCTTTGTTTGCTCGTTTGACTTCTTCTTCGAGTACGGCGTTCCTTGCTCTTAAAGCCGTGATTTCGTCCGCAGCTTGTTTTTTCTTTTTGGGTATCGGTTTGCCTGTTGCCTGCGTTACCGCTTCAACCGTTTGAGTAAGTCCGTCAAGCTCGGCTTGCTTTTGCTCGTTCTGTCTGTCAATCTCATCACGCTTTTGTTCCGCAGTTTGCACAATGACTTTTGCCTTATGTTCGGCGGCTGTGATGTGCGTTGCCTGACTGTTTTCTTTGCCACGCTGTAAACCGTATTTCTTTCCGACTTGTTCCCAAAGTTCGGTTTGCAGTTCCGCAAGTTTCTGTCTGTCGAATAGGCTTTTACTGCTTAATCTTCCGTCATTGATAGGCACGAAGTTCAAGTGCATATGCGGTGTTGTTTCGTCCACGTGGACGACTGCCGACAGCATATTCTCATAGCCGTACTTTTCCATAAAGAAGCGGGCGCAATCTTCAAAGAAAGCGTTTTGTTCCCAAGCTCGCATATCCTTAAAAAATTCTCCGTCCGATCCGATTACAAACGAGTTCATAAGTATGGCGTCCGAACGGATTTTGCGTTTCAGAGTGAGAGTGTCAAGTCGTTTGTTTATCATCTCTATGTACTTGCCCTGTGGGTAAATAAGATGATAGTTGTCGCTTGTTCTCTCGCAGTCTATTTGCGGATTAGAGCCTTGATAGTTCTCATCTCTTTCGTTCTCTTTTTCAACAGGCGAAACGTCTTGCCGTTTATATTTTTCCATATGGCATACTAAATAGCTTATACTTAAAATCCTCCTTAAAATCTTTGTTTGGTCGTGTGGTCGAAAGCCCCGCAGGGCGAACGGAACTTATGTAGCGAAGCGGAATAAGTGTAGTGAGCTACACTTATGCTCGGCAATAAGTTGTTTCCTACGAAGTTGCTTTCCGTTTGCTTGCCGCATTAGGGTGGTCTGAATGTCATTGTGTTTACCTCCAAAAATGATTTATCTCGTCCACGCAAAAGGTGGTAGATAGCTAAAAAATTGTACACTTATAAAAGCCTATTACGGCTCACGAATTTTGCGTACACTAAAAAAACCTACGCTATTTCCGTAAGCTAAGGCAAGGCGGCTTTACCGCCTAAAAACCTTCTGCGTTCAATGGATAAGCCCCATATCCATCGCAGAACTCTATTCCCTAAAAAGGGTATAATTCCACAACTTACATTGTGGTATTGTGCATTATATCACAAACATTTGTTCGGCGCAATACTTTCACCGTCCATAAACGGGCGGTGAACGGTCTTTTTATAGGAAGTTTTGTCGAAAGTTAAAAATAAGCTACTATCAACCGCCTTTTCATACGCATATAATTTAGTATGGAAATATTGATTAAAATAAAAAAGCAACTGTTTGTTAAGATATTAGTGATAGTCAGTGTTCTTATATTTTTGGGGGCGTTTTTTGTCTTGCGACCAACGTTTGGAAACAAAATCACAAGAGTTTCCTACACTACGCAAAACAATACATCTATCGGGCGGATTAATCTTAATTTTGAAATTCATACTCAAAATGGTTTTGTATTCAAAGAGGGTAACGTTACTGTCAAATATACAACGGAACAAGGAACGTTTGAAGATATCTTAGATGTAGAATATTATAAGGTACAGAAATTTTATTATGGCAACTATTCTAATTTTAATGTTGAAATAAAGGTTAATTCTTACCGTGTTACAGGATATGCAAAGTATGTTGTGCCTGCGGTGATAATGTTTCTGATTTCTGGTGCGGGAATAGTGTACTGCATTTATTATTGGACACATAACCGAAATATCAAAATTGACGGTGAGCAATAAGCTCATTGTTTCTTTTAGTTTGTGCTGGTTGATATAACTACGATAAACAATATGTTGTCAAAGGCTCTTGAATAAATCGTTCGAGAGCCTTTTTGTATAGGAACAATCGACTCAAAATTAAAATTTTTAATATGCAAATAAAGTGTTGACTTATATTCAATAATCGTTTATAATGTTATGCAAGGAGTTTAATATGCAAGATAATATTATTGGTAAAAGGTTAAAGCAATTAAGAGAAAGCGTAAAGCAATCGCAAGTTAAAATAGCGGCTTTGCTTGGTACTACTCAATCGGCAATCAACCGTTATGAGAACGGTCATTCCGACGTGCCTAACGCCACACTACTTTGGTTTGCGGACTATTACGACGTTTCGCTTGATTATATCTTCGGACGGTGCGACGAGCCGCAAGGAAAGTTATTCGACTATCAGCCGAAAGCATTTGAGAACGACGAGCGTATGCAGGAATTTATAGAGATGTGTTTTGATCCGTCCTCTGCCGCTAACGCTAAACTTAAAGAAGCCGTACTTAAACTATTAAAGGAACAAAAACAATGAGAGCAGTCATTTACGCAAGATACAGTTCAGACAACCAAACAGAAGCGAGCATAGAAGGTCAGCTTCGTGAGTGTATGGAATTTGCCGAACACGCAGGAATTGACGTTATCAAGTCATATATAGACCGTGCGCTTTCCGCTAAATCGGATAACCGTCCCGAATTTCAGCAAATGATTAAGGACAGCTATAAACACGCTTTCGAATGTATTATCGTTTGGAAGTTAGACCGCTTTTCCCGTAACCGTTACGACAGCGCACACTACAAAGCACTACTTCGAAAGAACGGCGTAAAGGTTGTATCAGCAAAAGAAGCAATAGCCGAAGGCTCGGAAGGCATACTCCTTGAATCGGTCTTGGAAGGGTTTGAGCATACAAATGGACACAATAAATTAAAATCAGAATTAAAGCAGTCAATTCAATGTAAAATAACAATGCCGCCATTGAGCAAATCTCTAATGGCGGCATTGTTGTAGCTAAAAATGTTATCGGTTCTCGCCTGCTAATTTCAGTAGGAGTTCCGCTGTTAAGGTCGTAAAGGATTTTTTATTAACGACTATCCCGAAATAATCACAGACAGTATTTAGTTGTAAATTCCGGACTTTATCGCCGATTGCCGCTTTCACGATGGGAAGTAAATCCACAGTTTGTATATCGTCAAAAGCCTCATATTGATTGAGGAATTTCAAATCAAACGCCAAATCGTAACCGCACAAAATACCTTTGACGACATAGCGTTTTAGTTTTTTTACCGCTGATTTTATATTGGACGTTTCGAGTGTCAATTTATCATCACCGATGAACAACAGCGGTGCTTTATAATTTAAGCCTGTTAACATAGTGCACGTATATTCACTAATAACTTCGTCGTCGGTAACTTTATAAACATTTATATTAACCGCTATTGCACCGTTATCGACTTTATGTTTGTCATCTCGATACAAAAACAGTGCATTGGATATGTCGCCGTCTATAATTTTTCGTGCGCCGATTTCATATATTTGAGCAGTTCCTTCGTTCGAAAAAAGTCCTGTGGTTTCGGTATCGATGACTACAACCGTATTGTTCTTAATAAGTTCTTTAAGTTTTGTCATACAATTATCTCCAGAATTGATTCAGTTGCTCGTCTGATTACAGACTTGCATAAACTCGTCGGGATAATAGCATTTAAGATACGCCGTTTGATAGGTAATATATCCGTAGTAGGAAATATCGTGCGGCTTACAAATAACGGTAGGCGTTTCCCTTGCGATTTTGTTGTATAGGGCAATCAGTTTTGTTTTTGGCATAGCACAAATATCCAAGTTTTGTAAAAATTTTTCCGTCCGCTTATTTGCGCTTGATTGCAACCAAAGCAATTGCCCGCCCGCGACAAGTTCTTCGAGCGTTTGTGGCTTGAAGTTCCGCATAAATTCTTGCGTTTCTTTTCTTTCCAAACCGAACACGCCGTCCGTGGTGCCGCTTGCAATAAAGTCGAAAACTTTTTCGTCGTCATAGCCGCATACGGTATCCGAAAAATTTATCGTAATGCCTTTATTCGCTTTTACAAGCGCTATTGTCTTTTGTATCTGCGTGAGCTTATTCCAACCGAAAATATGAAAAACGGATATCCCGAGTTCTCTGCATTCCTCGATAGAGCAAGTGGTAACGCACGTCCCGTCTTTCGTCATAGTCAACGACGTAAGTTGTTCGATAGGGTTTTCGCTTACGGCAATCGCCGTAGGGTGCGGGCGAAGATTTGTATTATTTTCCGTGCGATATACGATATGCGCAACTCGGTCGCAACCGTATCTTGACACAAGGTAGTCGAATATCTCGCCGCGGCGTTCTTGGCAAAAATCAACGGCTATTTCTTTAGTGTTTCCGTCGAAAAATTGTTCCGCCGTAAGGGCATATTTAATAGGGTTGACTTCGGTAATATCGAGAACATATGCGACAAGACTGCCTACTATACTGCCGCGTCCCGTTCCTACGGCAATGCCGACGCATTTTGCATAATGCACGGCATCGCAAATAGCAATAAAATAATCGACGAGATTATATTCGGATATTTTGCTTAATTCTCTCTCGACGCGCTCCGTTAGGCTCGGCGTAATATCCGCAAATTTCCTTTGCAGCCCGTTATAAACTTCTCGCCGAAAAAATTCGTCGGGGCACATAAACTCGTAACTATCTCCGTCAATCTGAAATAGATTTGGATTTTGCATAGCGGTTTTATCCATATGAACGGTTACGTATTTGTCGGCGTTTACCGTTTGTTTGAGTAGTTCTATATCTTCTTCGGTCGCGTGACCGCTTGTGTGCAAGTCGACAATATCCATAAACATATCCGTTACGCAGTCTAAAAATTCAGCCGTTCTTTTCTCTTGTTTATATCCGCTCCACATAGAGTAAACCAACGTCGAACCTTGGAGATATAGCGACGAATTGTATAGTTTATTCATAAATCCGCACATCGAAGAGCGCACAATCATAACGAATTTTCCGCTATGTGCTATGGCTCGCAAACCGCGCTTATTTTCAAATTCGAAAAACATATCTTTGCGTTTATCTCGAAGAGGGCGCGGCGTAAAAGCATACACATCGGGAAAAACGTCGGGACGGGGAATGCTTCCGCCCGCAGCCGAAGCAATGAGGGCGGTATAATCGTCCTCGTATAAAATGCGCCCGCTTCTTTTCGCGGCGCGGTATACGCTCACAAGCCTGTCGATATTCGACCCCGATTGCAAAATGAATACGGGCTTATCGGTCTTTCGCATAATCTCCGCAAGTTTATCTTCAAGCTCGCGCTCAGAAAAACACGGCTTTTCGCTTCCGATATTCGTTCCCTCACAAATAAGGACGTTGACAGATTTGGGAAGCGCGGACAGTAGCTTTTCTTTATCTTTTCTGCCGTGAAAACGGAAATCGCCGGTATATAAAATGCTTTTGCCGCCCGCTTCGAACAACAGCATATAACTGTCGAACGCCGAATGGTCGCAAAGAAACGGCGTTATTTTTATGCCACCAACAATAAACGGTCTTCCATTGCGATAGGTCTTGACGTTATCGCCAATATCTTCGCCGTAATAGACAGTATTCCGATACTTGTATGCACGAAGACATTGCGTATCGGCTATTTTGGCGTTATAACCGACGTTTTTTCCGACATAGGAAGCATTCCTATACTCCTTCATTGCTTTTATTATGCGGTATGCACCGCAGCCGATATATACGGGGCAGTCCTTCTTGTATTCGATAAGTCCCGCGTGATCGGCGTGATAGTGCGATACCACAACGGCATCATACTTATTTTTGAGTACGGTCTTTTCTAATTCGCTATGTTTGTCGCCGCTATCTAACGCTTTGCCGAGTTCGACCAAAATTTTTGTATCGCCGTAAGTGAGTTCTATTAGGTTTTCGCCGATTTTATCTTTTCCGCGCAAAATCTCATATTCGAGCGTGGGCACAGTGGCTTTGTCCTTTATACGCTTTTGGGTAAACGTGCTTACATAATGTTCATCACGGCACAGTTCGTAGTTTTCTATTTCAAATAATTCGATAATCTCTTGCAAGGCATATTCGCCCAAACACTCGTCGGCAAAAATGCGGTGCTTATTTTGGTTGACGTCGTAAAGCACTCTGCCGCGCGGATAATAATAGCAATCGTCCGTTTCGCTTAGGCTTCGCACGTCATCCCACTTGTTATAATGCGAATAGGGGTAGTCGATAAACCCGAGCGCATTCGCCGCGCTTACGGGATATGACTTTTTGACCTCATAAAAATTCCAACCGCCGTCATATTCGTCGGGCACTGCCCAAAAAATTCCGACCTGTACTGTCTTTTCTTTCATATAATCATCTCCTTAATATCGGTATTCCATATTGTAAACCGTTTTTGAAAGGCGGTATTCAGCCGACTTAAAATCAGTTTGCAAGTAAACTTGCTTTGATAAGCGTATAGCCGTCTGTTTCCTTCAAGCGCAGATTGTAGTGAAGGTGCGGCAGGATTTTCTTTGCTTCATCGTCATAAACTTGTTTTATATTGTTTTCCGCACTTTTTATCTGTCCCAAAGTTGAGAGGTCGTAGCAGAGAATGGAAACATAGATATTTTCCGTATCAAGTTCTATACCGTCTGTAGGGTAGTTTGTGATAGTGTTTACAGCCTTACTTTTTTTATACTCGATTAAGTTTTCGACGGACTTAATGATATCGTCTTTGCGATATTGTATAAAGATCTTAAAATCTTGTATATGGTCTTTGATGCCCGCTTTTCCTCCGATAGCGTCGTAACCCTTTTTAAGCTCAATAAGGCAAATTTTGTATTTCCCGTCGTCGCCTTTAAACAGCGCAACCAAATCGACCTTACATAGCTTATACTCGAGTTTAAGGCGTTTAAGCTCGTCGTCTGACATTGCCCGCACGGATTCTGCGGTTAGCTTTGGCTCGTGTTTCGATAGAATTTGCAACTCCGTTTCGGTAAATTCACCGAAATTATCCTTCGACTTGTCTAAATGCGTGAGCTTTGCCGCAAGCTTTCTCACTCCGTACTCGTTGTCTATGATTACTACTTCGCCTTTAAAATCTCTGTTGTTTAGCTCCAATTTATGCTGTAAAAGGCGTTCCTTGTTTCTATGTTCAGTATAGTAACGGGCAACATAGTCTTTCAGTTTGTCGAGCTTTTCACACCAGATTGTAACATTTTCTTTTTCCGAAGTATCCAAAGCGTTTAGCTTTACTATTTCGTTGTTCGGGTCGTGTTCGTCGCCCGCATATTTGGGGTCGGTATAAATTTTCAGAGATGTGCCTTTTGCGGTATCGGCAATTTTAAGCAACCTACCGCCGCGATAATAGATATGTATCTCGTTTTTGCGCACAGCAAAAATCAAATCATCGTCGTTGTCCTTACACTGATCGTTAATAGTTTCGCGCAGTCGTTTGTAACGGGCATCATCAAAATATAAATTTTTTAAAGCATCGCTTAAATGCTGTTCGTAATCAAGAAAATCATACATAAAAATCACTCCTTCACAAAATAACTTGCATTTTTGATATTTGTATATTTTTCTCCCACCCAAACGGAAACGGAGTCCAAATAGCCTAAGTCGGTATGTTGAAACAAATATCCGAAGCAAGCACCCAAACAACGCTTGTCGGTTTTTTGCATTGGCTTGCAAAAAAGCTCGTCGCCTATGCTCTGCCTATACTTTACAAAAGTTAATATCGGCGGAATCTTCAAAACGTCGTTGTTGAAAATAATATGCGAATACAGTTCTTCATCGTCAAGGCTGTCGAAAAACGCTTTAAAATACGGCGTTTCGCAAAAATTTGTTGTTCCCTTATATGTGATGATAAAATCTTCAATGACAAACTTTTCTTTCATAGCAATATATAAATACCATATTTAAAATAATTTGTCAAGCGTTTTGGTATGGAAAATGGATAATTCATATTGCATATAAATTTTTTTGCAAAAAAAAACAAACAAATGTTCTCATATCTGTTGACAAGCCTATCGAGAAATGATATAATTCACCATATTCCAGAACGATAAATGTGGAAGTTTACCCTTTTGAAAGGGGGTTGCAGAGCTATGCTCGGCAGAGTTCCGCGATGAGTGAAAACTCATAGAATGCGGAAGGTTTTGGGCGGTTAAACCGCCAGTGCCTTAGCTTACGGATAGAGCGTAGGTTTTTTAGTTGTACGCAAAATTCGTGAGCCGTGATAGGCTTTTATTGTCGTACAGTTTTGTATGACAATGAGTGCAGCCGGAGTTATCCGAGATTCCTATGAGGATGCGAAAGTTGGATAGCGTAGATGGTCTATTTTGTGTTACAAATTTTTAAGTAAACGAGGTATCTTTTGAGCTAACAATAAACTAACAAATTCAATAGAATGGCTAACCACCATAGAGCAATTATAAGTTGCTAAATACGGTTAGAAGTCGGTGATCACGTTGAAAGTATCAGCGGCTTTTTTGTGTCTTTTTTTACGGTATCTATTCCATTCTTTCTTGCGTGGACGAAGATATAAAAAACTAACAATTCGGAGGTAAAACAATGACAATCAGACCGCCTTAATTAGCAAGCAAACGGAAAGCAAAACATAAACGGATAAAGCCGGATCGAGCGTACCCTTCTTTGAAGGTATAGCGCACTATACCTTGCGAGCAAGGTGTGCGCTCTGCGAGGCTTCGTCCACTGAACGAAAAAGCATTTAGGAGGAACACGAAAATAAGTTATATCATTTGCAATATGAAGAAGTTTAAGCACGACGATATTCCGCCCGTAGAAAAGGAAAACGAGCGCGACGAAACCTATCAAGGCACTAACAGCAAGATAGACAGTACACGGACTAAAAACAATATCCACCTTATGAAAAGAGAGCAATCCTATCTCGGTTATATAAACCAACGGATAAAAGAATTGGGTTGCCGAACAAAGAAAGATACCGTGTTAACGTGCAGTATGTTAGTGAGCGCAAGTCCCGACTTTTTCAAAGGTATGTTGCCCGAACATATACGAGAATATTTTGCAATGTGCTATCGGTTCTTTGCGGAAAAATACGGCGAAGAAAATATCATAAGCGCAGTCGTCCATATGGACGAAACCACGCCGCATATGCACTTAAATCTTATGCCCGTATTAGACGGACGGTTATGCTGTAAGCACCTATTTGACAGAGTAGCTCTGCAAAAACTTCAAACGGATATTTATGAGCAGGTCGGAAAGCATTGGGGTTTGGAACGCGGCAAGGAAGGCAGTAAAACAAAGCATCTTGACGTAGCGGAATTCAAGGTGAAAATGGCAGAAGAAAAAGCCGCGGAGATAACGACTGCCTATTCCGAAACGAGTAGCGAGCTGACGAAGTTAAAAGCCGAAAAGCGGAATGCTCAAACGGAAGTCGAGAGCTTGACCACGCAGAGAGAAACGCTATCGCAAGAGATAGACGAACTTACCGAAGTCAGAACATCTGCGGATGAGCCTATACCGCTATTCGGTAAAGATAAGCTCATCACTTCTCTTCGCGTGGAAAATTCACAGCTACGACAACAGCTTTCGGATAAGGACAGCGAAGTTGAACGAGCGCACCAAGACCAAGCGTTTATGTTTAAGAGATTGCAAAGCGCGGAACGCACGGCAGAGAGTTGTGAGAGAGCGCATTCGGAAGTAACTGAGATAAGAGCCGTACTACCGAGAGAATATGAAGAACTGTTACGACGGGCAAGAATGACGAAAGCGGCAACGCCGCATAAGTCGCCCACAAAATTTAACGGCAATTCAAAGTAAAACAATTAAATAGACAAACAAAGACCGTGAAGAATACGTCCACAGGAATATGAAAACAAAACAGGACTGAAAGAGTAATCACGGCTTTTTTATACGGAAAATATCGTCGTAGAACGGACAACGCAAATAAGAAAATACAGTTGCGTTTAGATACGCGCATAGAATCGCGGAGGAAATCGAATATGAAAATTGAATATGAATGATTATTTTAGATAAGTCGGAGGAAAAGTTACGAGCAACACAGCAACACAATTAAGCAACGGCAGAGATGTACCTACTACTTCTCATACCGAAATCATAGGCGGAAAAAAGTACATAGTAGTAAGCCATTACATAGGCGGCAAAGACTTCAAAAAAGTATTAAGCGATTTGGCTTTCAGACAAGTTCTTGCGGATATGCAAGATTCCGCTAAATAAAAATTGAAAGGATCGGGCTTGCCAAATTCGGTGTATTGTGGTATAATACCCTTACATTGAATTTGGCTGCTTTGATTCGAAGGAGTAAAAGAATGCAATCAAAGCAAAACAACAAGGACTACATTGTAGGAATGTACGTTAGGCTCAGCAGAGATGACGAACGCGCCGGCGAATCGCTGTCTATCGAAAACCAAAAGGCTATTCTTTCGGAGTATATAACCGAGCAAGGCTGGACGCTCCACGACGTTTACGTGGACGACGGTATATCGGGGACTACATTTGAAAGAGCGGGCGTAAAACGGTTACTCGAAGATGCGAAGCAAGGCGTTATAAACACCATACTCGTCAAAGATATGAGCCGTTTCGGAAGAAACTACATAATGGTTGGTCAATACCTCGATTACGTCTTTCCCACGTTCGGCATACGGTTTGTGGCGTTATCTGACAATATCGACACGGAGAACAAAGACACTCCCGCTATGGATATGATGCCGATTACAAACGTGTTCAACGAATGGTGGGCGGCGACTACGAGCAAGAAGCTACGCGCCGTGCGTATCAAGAACGCAAAGGAAGGCAAAAACGGTATGTCCCACTCGCCATACGGTTACACGCTCGGCACGGACGAAAAACGTACTTTGCAAGTAAACGAGGAAACCGCGCCAATAGTAAGACGGATATTCGAAATGCGTGCAAGCGGTTTAACGCCGAGAAAAATAGCGGATATTCTGAACGTCGAAAAGGTTTTAACGCCCAACGATTACAGAATAGCGACAACGGGTATTAACGGCGTAAGGAATTCGGCACATTTATGGAGTACTTCCGTTCTCCGTACTATGCTTTCCAACCAAGCGTATATCGGCAATTTAGTCCAACACAAATCAACTACAATTTCATACAAGAACCATAAGTGGCAACGCCGTCCCGAAGAAGATTGGATAATCGTGGAAAATGCGCACGAAGCCATAATCTCGAAAGAGCTATGGGACAGAGTGAAAGAAGTCGAAAAAGCCGTAGGACACGGAAAGTATACGCAACGTGGTTATATGCACCCGCTGTCGGGACTGATGTTCTGCGCGGACTGCGGTGCGAAAATGCGGCTCGGCTGGAATACGCCGTTCATTAAAAGCGTCGGGAAAGCTGTGCCGTATTTCAACTTTAACTGCGGAACAAAATCGCGTATGGGTTCATCTGCTTGTTTCAGTCATTTCATTACCGTACCCGTTTTGGAGCAGCTTGTCAAAAACGACGTTGCGGCGAAAGCCGAGATGATTATAGGACACGAAGCGGAATTCAAACAACGTTATCTTCAACAGCAAGCCACGCTCGCGGATAGAAATCAAGCCGATGTTAAGAAAGAGCTAAAAAGAGCCGAAAAGCGTTTGACCGAACTCGACAAACTAATCGAAGCGGCGTTTGAAGAAAAAGTCGCTGGCAAGATTCCCGAAAGCGTGTGCGTGAAGCTAATCGACAAGTACACCGCCGAACAGACGGAACTCAAAGAGAAAGTATCTTCGCTAACGCAAGGGCTTGAACAAGTGTCGCAAGCAAAGACCGACGTGGACGAATTTATCCGTAGGCTGAAAATGTATTTCAATTCGCCTACGCTCACACGCGAGATGTGCTTGGCGTTATTCGACAGACTTATCATCGGCGGCAAAGAAACGGTTACGGGCAAACCGCAAGAGATACATATCTACTACAAGATTGACATCGATTCGGTTTTATCCCCGTAATACCAAAACACCCCCAAAATAGGCTTTATGTCCATTTGGCTTGTTAGAAGGAATGGCAGAATACTACTCCGCCGAACTTGCCGAAAAGGTTGTGCGCGGTATGACTGAAAACGTACTCAAAGGCATAAACAACGGCGGTCAAATCACTTTCGGTTATAAGCTCAATGCGGAAAGAAAGTTCGAGCCGCACGAAACTTATGCGCCTATTCTTCAAGAGATTTTCACTATGTACGCCGACGGGCATACCATTAAATATATAGTGGACTACCTTGACGAAAAGAAGATACGCTCTTATCGTGGCGGCAAGATAAACGGCACGGGCGTTCAGCGTATGCTATCCAACCGCCGTTATTTGGGTGAATATAAATTCCGTGATGTAACCGTGCCTAACATTATACCGCCGCTTGTATCGGAAGATGTTTTCGAGAGAGTACAACAGCGTTTGGCAAAGAACAAGAAAGCGCCGGCAAGGCATAAAGCCGAAGATGATTATTTGCTTACTCTAAAACTTTTCTGTGGCAAATGCAATACTCATATGGTTGGCGAAAGCGGTATGGGAACTTCAAGGGTTTACCGTTACTATAAATGCGCCAACACAAAGAAAGTACATATCTGCGACAAAAAAGCCGTGCGGAAAGATTGGATAGAAGATTTGGTAGTTGAAAAAGCTATGAAAGTACTCCACGACGATAAGCTCGTTGAATACCTTACCGAAAGAATTTTCGTATTGCAGGGCGAAGAAAATCCGAGAATACCGCACTTGAAAGGACAGCTTGCCGACACCGAAAAGCGCATAGAAAATCTTATGAACGCTATCGAGCAAGGCATTATCACGGACACAACGAAGGACAGACTCGCACAACTTGAAACCAAAAAGAAAGAAATCGAAATCGCCATTTTGCAAGAGAAAATAAAAAAGCCCTTCCTTACGAAAGAACAAATACAGTTTGGTATAGAGAGATTTAGTAATCTTGATATTACCACGCTTGAAGGTAAACGGCGGCTTATAGACGGGTTCGTAAACTCAATTTACCTGTATGACGATAAGTTTACCATTACTTTTAACTTCAAAGACGGAACGCAGACGGTGTTCTTTTCCGAGCTTGAAGCAACAAAAAATTCGGATATTAAATCACTTGGCGCGCCAAAAGCGGTTAAAATCAAATGATTTTAGCCGTTTTTTTATGATTTTGGATTCCATACCGTTACATTTTGTAATACATTTGGCTTTTGCTTGTAGGCTTATCCGGAATAGTCATCCCCACGAGTCCCGCTTCTATGGCGGGGTTCAAGTAATTTTTGCGAAAACCTACGCGTGATTTTAAACCCAACTTGTCCATAAGCATTTGCGCCGATTGCGGGTAAGATTCCAACACCCGCATTAGTTTGTTTATTTGCACGCTTAAATGATTATAATGTTCGGCGGTATCATTGACAATATCGGTTATCGCTTTCAAAATGACGTCGAGCATAAATTCAATAAATACGTTTGACTTGCCTTGTCTTGTTGAAACCTTAATTGCATTATAATACGCTTCTTGGTTATCCTTAATAACACTCTCGATAGGAATATACTTAAAAATCGGCTTCCAACCGGCAAGCAATGCCGTCTGCCAGTACCTACCCATTCTGCCGTTGCCGTCACGGAACGGATGAATAAATTCAAATTCATAATGAAACACGCTTGATTTTATAAGCATTTGAACGTCCGATTTTTTTATCCAACGGAACAGTTGTTCTATTTGCTCTCTTGCGACAGTAGCGGGCGGAGCAACGTGCACCACAGTACCGTTTGCATCAAAAACGCCTACGTCTCCCGTCCGCAGCATGCCGCTTTCCGATACAAGCCCGTCCATCATAATTGCGTGAACTTTTTGCAAATCCGTCAAGCTGAAAGCATCGATTCCGTCAAGTTCGTTATACGCGGCAAAAGCATTCTTTACGGCTAAAATATCATCGGACGGGCCGAGAACTCTTTTCCCTTCTATAACGTCTGTTACTTGTTTGACGGATAACGTATTGTTTTCTATGGCAAGCGAAGAATGAATACTCTTGATTCTTGACACTTTTCTTAATCTCGGCAGTTTTTCCAGTTCGTTTACGTTCGAGAGTTTTCCGAGCTGTTCCATGATTTGTGCCGCAAGCGTAAACATTTCATTTGTCATTTCAAAAGGCGGAATATAACTATCCATTGCAAATCTCTCCTTTATGCATTATACCAAACCCGACCAATAAAATCAAGCGTCTTATATATTATTCCCTACACTATTCACGATCCTTTCCACGCAAAAAGAATCGAAACGACTTTTTTATGAACCGCACGAATTTGTTTGACATATATTCGAGAAGGCGGTATACTGCCAATATAGCTTAATAGTCGGTGCGAGTCGTGCTTTTAGCACGGAAAGTAGGGGAAGTACGGTGCAATTCCGTCGCAACAGTCATTGCGGTCAAAGTCCGATAACCTACCCGCCGAACCCGTATTTGATTTTCTTGGGCAATGAAGAAATGCAAATAAAAGCCTAATAGGCTTGTTTTTTGCGTGTCCGAGAAAACGGCACGCTTTTTTGTTATTATAGGTTAGGAGTATAGATAAATGAAAAAAACCGTCAGACTTGTAACTTTTATTATGCTCATGTGCATGGCAAGCATACTTTTATGCGCGTGCGTAGACAAAAAAGATCCGATTGTTCTTAAAGAATCGGACACGTTTATAATCATCAACGCAAATGAAAACGTGAGCGAAGACGACACACTGGTCGATTACATGACCAAGCTGAAAGAAAGCGGCGAATTGGATTTTGCCATGAAAAACGGCATGATTACGTCGGTGAACGGCATAGAGAATGCCGCAGACTTCTCACAATGTTGGATGCTGTATACAAGCGATACAAGCAACGCTAACGATGCGTGGGGCACGGTGGAATATAACGGAAAAATATACGGCTCGGCAACGCTAGGCGCAGAGTTGCTTAAAATAAAAGCCGGCGCGCTTTATATTTGGGTATACCAAACGTTCTGAACGTGCGAAACGGCGCAAGAAACATAGTAACGGCGGGCGTGTTTACCGCCTTACTCATAGGGGCACAGTTTGCGCTAAGCGGCATTGCGGGCGTGGAGTTTGTCACCGTTCTGTTGCTCGTCTTTTGTTATAATTGCGGCGTGCGGCAAGGCATGTTGGTAGCAAACGCTTTTACAATCTTGCGGTGCGTTTTGTTTGGGTTTATGCCTACCGTAATATTATTGTACGCGATATATTACAATTTGTTTGCGGTGCTATTCGGTCTTGTGGGCAAAGCTTTCAAGCGCAAATATTCTATCGCAAAACATGCGGCATTGGTGCTATTGGCTGTGGCTATGACGGCTCTTTTTACGGTAATCGACAACATCATTACGCCGCTGTTTTTCGAGTATTCAACGCAAGCCGCCAAAGCCTACTGGCTGACTTCCCTTTACACCGCTATACCGCAAATGCTGTGCGCTTTGATTACAACGTTATGCCTATTCCCCCCGCTTTTAAAGCTCTTACAAGTGAATCATATAGGCATAAAAGAATAACAACGCAAAAAACACCGAGCGGTGTTTTTTTTGTTCGGTTGATATAATATCCCAAAAACGGTATTTGCTTGTTTTTGAATATACGGCGGCACGGCCACACCCGCTTGGCGTTTCAATTGCCGCAAACGTTAGAAATAGTCTTGCCTAACGCAATTTTATATGCTATAATAGCATACGGCAAAATTGTTGTTGCGTTGCCCCGTAAAAACGTTTGGCGAAAAATACTTGACAACAAATAAATAATGCAAACAGCGCCATGATTTTGCTATATTACGCCTGCATGCTGTATATGAATACTATAGCAACCCTTTGCAAGCATGCGCAAAAAATTTTACGCAACATATATGTAATGTAAGGAGAGTTTTTTATGGCAGACAAAGACCAGAAAAACAAAACGGCGACGCCCGCGGCAAAACCTACTACAGCGGCAACGCGCACCACGCCCGCCGCTCGCACCGCGCAACCCGCCAAACCCGCGGCAAAACCCGCAACAGCGGCAACGCGCACCGCGCCCGCCGCTCGCACCGCACAACCCGCCAAACCCGCGGCGACGCCCGCGGCAAAACCTACGGCAGCGGCAACGCGCACCACGCCCGCCGCTCGCACCGCACAACCCGCCAAACCCACGGCGACGCCCGCGGCAAAACCCGCAACAGCGGCAACGCGCACCACGCCCGCCGCTCGCACCGCACAACCCGCCAAACCCGCGGCAAAACCCGCAACAGCGGCAACGCGCACCGCGCCCGCCGCTCGCACCGCACAACCTGCCAAACCCGCGGCGACTGCAACGCGTACGGTGCCCCCCCCTAAAGCCAACATTGCGGCCGCGCAAACGGCCAAACCCGCCGCAAGATCTTCGAGCGCAACGGCCAAAAAGCCGAGCGCCGCAACGCGTCAACAACAAAAAAAGAATGCCCCCGCCGCCAAATCTTCGGTGGGCGGTTTTGTGGCGGGCGTATGGCAAAACAAAAAAACGCGCATTGCCGCCATTGCCATTCTGTCTTTTCTTGTGCTCAGTCTGCTTATTTTGAGCATTGCCTTGGGCGCGCGTTCGTGCGGTAAAGGAACGGGCAACAACGGCAATCACTTGAATCCCGGCGGCGACGGCAACACCGACATCGGCGGCGACGGCGGCAACAACGGCAACGGCACGATCACCATTCCCGTTCCCGATCGCGGCGCCTACAATTTGGGCAGCCAAATAAAGCCGTACGACCCCTACGACGACATCAGCACGGGCACCGAAACAAAGTTCACGCCCGATCAGATCCAAAAATATCCTTACAACACCGACAAAAAAGGCACCACTGCGGTGGGCTACTCCAACCAAACCATAGGCACGGTGGAGCGCAACATTCCCCAAAACAGCCGCGACGAAGGCTTGGGCGTATACCCCAAGTTCGGCTACACGCTCAGCACCGTGATAGGTAGCAGCGAGGAAAACATCGCGGCGCGTAAAGCGCTTATCGCCGAATCGAGCTATCTTACGGCCACGGGCACGTGGAACGCGGGCGGCGGCAACTACAAGTGGATGGACAAAGACGGCTACCTCTACAACGGCACCACGGCCGACCCGCAACCCACGCTGGACAAATACGGCAAGCACCGCCGCATCTACAAGCATTCCGCGTCGGCGGGTCTATATATGGGCGACGTCAGCCCCGACGAGCCGGGCATCATCAAATCGGTGACCATGCGTCCCCGCGCCTACACGCGCGGCTACGGCGTTACGGGCGTGTACGCACCCGCGGGCGAAGTTATCAAAATACAGATGAGCGAGGCCGACATGAACGCCACGGGCGGCATCGTTATCCATATCGGGCAAGCGCTGTATAACGGCAAGGCCAACAACATCTGGGTGGAAAAAGGCCAAATGCAACGAATTCCCCACCTTTTGAACACCATGGTGGTGGATAAGTCCACGGCCACGTTGGAAAACGGCGTATACACCGCCTATGTGGGTTCGTTTATCGGCGGCCCTCTCTATATCCGCAACGAAACGGTAACGTTCACCGCCACGGTTTCGGGCGGCGTGGCCTATTCGCATTTTATTTTGGGTTACACCACCCAAGAAGAATACGAGAAAAACGCCCGCTCGTCTGCGCCCTATTTCGACATGGAAGTGTGGGACAACGGCGTGTTGCACTCCGGCCCCAAATACTACGCCAGAAATCTTTCGTACGACGACGCTTACAAAGCGGCCGTGTTGTGGGATAAAGTGGCGTCGGTCACCACCACGGGATCCACGCAAGGCATCGTGTTCTTATACGAACCTTTTGTTGCCGCGGGCGCGGCCGTTGCCTTCCCCGGCCAAGGATCGGTAAACTGTCCCGCCGGTTGGATGAGTAATTCGCTCAATTACAACACCATCGTAAGTTCGGGCGCTTGGGGCAACTTCCACGAATACCACCATAACTTCCAAGGCTACGGCGTGGGCGCGGGCGGCGAAGTCACCAACAACGGCATGACGCTCGTTTCTTACGCGCTCTTTACCAAGATCTCGGCCAACCGCGGTATAGCAAGCTACGGCGGCGCGGGATTGGGCGGCTGGAACAGCTACACCAGCGCCACGTGGGCGCTCAACGACGTGCTCAAGATCGCCAAACCCGACGAGAACCCCTCAAACGGCAACAAAGGGCTTTCGCTGTACGCCACCCTTTTGCACAACTTCGGCCCCGACGCTTATATTCAAGCCAAAGTGCAACAGCGCAGTCACAGCTACGGCGAGAACTACCAAGGCTACTTGCGCGCATGGCAAGATATCACCCACCAAGACATGACCTACTACTTCAAGGATATCTTAAAAGGCCTCGACGAAACCACGGCGGCCAAATGGCGAAATCCCGACTACCCCACCTTTGTGCCCGTGTCCTCGGTGTACCAAACGGGCAGAACGTATACGTACGACGGCGTGAAAAAAGAGATCACCACCATGCAACCGTACGTTATCCCCTACACCGATTCGTTCACCGTAGACCTCAGTCCGTATACCGCCCCCAATGGGCAATATGCGAGCGGCAGCGTTATTCTGCCCGACGGCTTTAGCTACACGGTGAAAAACGTAGCCACGCCCGAACACGGCACCGTTTCGGACATAGACAAAACGGCAAAAACGTTTGTGTATCACCCCGACGCCGCGCACGCGCGTTCGGGAAAGATCGTGGTGACTTTGGGCATTACCAAAACGGACGGTAATATTGTGACCAACCGTATCGACGACGTTGACCTTATTTTGGAATTCGAGCAATCGCACGAAACCAACAAAGCAACGCTCCGCCGAACCACCTACACGTACAACGCCAACACGATGTATACCGACGCGCAAACCGCCTTTGAAAGCAACTATGCCGGCTACACCGGCGCGCCCGTCACGTACGACCACAGCAACCCCGTGCAAAACTGCAACACGGACATATGGTTCTACCCCGACAACGATGATAACCATACGGCACACCCCAACGCACCCGATTGGCACTTTGTGCGCAACAACACCGTAGACGAGTTGCAAGGCAAACTGTATTTCGAGGCGGCGGGCAAATACAGAATTTATTTGCGCGGCCGCACCAATGCCGCCGTTTACTACTCGTTAGACAACGGGCAAACGTATACGTTGGGCGCAAAGATCACGAGCGGCAATACATCTAACTTCCGCCCCAACGAACCCGATTCATACTTCGATCTCGAACTGCCCGAACATTCGTGGGTATATGTAAAAGAAGTGCTCATCGTGCAATCTTCGCCGTCAGTCAGCTTTATCGGCTTGGGCACCGCCCAATGGACGCAACCCATGTTCACCATCACCACCGACGAAGACGGCACCTTGCACTACTTCGACTACCAAGGCAACGAAGTGACCGAAGAGGAGGCCAACAACGCCGCCCCCATTCCGCCCACCAAAGCGTCGTATGTAAACGCCTATCGCCCCGACTACGAGTTCCCCGACAACGCGGGCTTTGAAACGGAGTATTTCTATACGCGCAAATACAACTACACGTATAGCGTTAAGCACAATAATTTGTCGCAGAGCGTAGTGGGCGATCCGCAATGCCCCTCTAACTTCCCCATCGAAAACTTATTCGACAACGACCTTACCACATCTTGTTCGTCGCCCGCGATCGTGTCGGCCGACAAGCCGTGGGAGATCACCGTGGATCTGGGAAAAGTGATCACCGCCAATAAGTTTACACTCACGGGTCGACTGAATAACGGCGCGGGCAATCAAAACCAAACGCCCAAATCGTTCACGCTGTATGTGGGTAACACGCCCGAAACGCTGCAAGAATTGTTTACCGTGGAAAACGGCACCGTAAGCGGCATAACGATCCAACAAGCATTCGAGAGAACGTCGTTCCGCTATTATAAGATCGTCGTGCGACAAACGGTGCAAGGCAGATTTGCCGCGATCGCCAACATAGAATTCAGCGACAATATCCCCAACGGCAACCTTATCACGCCCGACCACGACATGTTTACCTATACGGGCAATTGGAGCGGCTTGCAAACCAATGCCACGTTCGGCCACATCTATGTCGGCCAAAGCGGCGCCACGGTGTCCTTTACGTTCACCGGCACGCGGCTTGCGCTTCTCTCCTCGTTTGCCGAAGGAACCGATTTCACCGTTACCATAGACGGCAGAGTCGTTCCGTCCATCGAGTTGAAAGACGACCAAAACCCCTACGGCGTTTCGTATATCTCCTCCGAACTTTCTAACGGCTCGCACAGCGTTACCGTGAAATGCAATACAAAAGCCAATATCGATTCCGTGGTGATATACGCCTAAACAAACCACCAAAAAAGCCGCCCCGTTTCTATCAACGGAGCGGCTTTTTTTATGTGCTATCTGCCGTATTGCAAGGCGGTTTGTTTCATTTCGGCTTGCAAACTCGGCGACGGGATATTTTCCATGCGGTAACGCCAATTGCCCTCGCTTGTACCGGGGGTATTCATGCGGGCGGCGCTACCTTGGCGCAACCAATCTTGCATGGGCACAACGGCCGTTTGCACGCGGGAGCCGTACAGCGCGCAGATCATGGCTTTTACCGTGTCGCTTTGCCCGCGCGGCAATCTGTCACGCACCCGCTTTCTTTCTTGCGCGGATAAAGCGGAAAACCAACCGAGCGAGGTGTCGTTGTCGTGCGTGCCGGTATACCCCACATACGCGGGGGCAAAATTTTTGAGCGCGTGCGCGTTTTGCGCGGCGTTGCCACCAAAGCCAAACTGCATTACTTTCATGCCGGGGTATCCGCAATCGGCCAACAACTTGCGCAGTTCGGGCGCGTCCACGCCCAGATCTTCGGCAATGATATCGGCGTTGCCCAAAGCGGCATGCACGGCCTTGAAAAGTTCTTGTCCGGGGCCGTTTTTCCACACCCCCTCGCGCGCCGTGCTCGCCTGCGCGGGAATGGCGTAGTAGGCGCAAAAACCGCGGAAGTGATCGATACGCAATCGATCGAACAACGTCAACGCTCTGCCGATCCGCGCGATCCAAAAACGGTAGCCGTCCGCCCGCATGTTGTCCCAATCATACAACGGATTGCCCCACAACTGCCCGTCGGCCGAAAAATAGTCGGGCGGCACGCCCGCCACGCCCGCCAAGTTGCCGTTTTCGTCCACCGCGAACCTACTTCTGTCCTCCCAAAAATCGGCGCTGTCATACGCCGCATAAATGGGCATGTCGCCGATCAGCGCAATGCCCAAACCGTTTACATACGTTTTGAACTTGCGCCACTGCGTATCGAAAATATATTGCGTAAAGCACGTAAAGGCAAGGTCCTCTTTGTGTGCATCGGCAAACGCGCGCACGGCGGGCGCGTCGGGGCGCTCGTAGCCGCTCGGCCACGCCCAATGCGGACGCAACGAAAAATGCCATTTGAGCGCCGTAAACAAGGCGTACGTAGGTAGCCAATCCTTTTGGCTCTCGCAAAATCGTATGTACTCGGCGCAACTCGTATCGAAGCGCGCAAACGCTTTTCTAAGTAGCGGCATGCGCGACGCAAACAGCGCGCCGTAATCCACCGCGCCGCACGGCAACACGGCGGTATCGCATTCTTCCCGCGTTAAAAGCCCTTGCGCGCATAGGTCGTCAAGATCGATAAAATAGGGGTTACCGGCAAACGACGACGGCGATTGATAGGGCGAATCGCCGTACGACGTGGGGCCGATGGGCAAGATCTGCCACACCTTTTGTCCCGCGCCGTGCAAAAAATCGGCAAACGCATATGCCTCGCGCCCCAAATTGCCGATACCGTATCGCGACGGCAACGACGAAATATGCAACAATACGCCGCAATTCTTCATACGTACTCTCTCCTACCGATAGTATACAGCAAATTTTTGCGTTTGTATACGATTTTACCGCACTTGCGCCATAAAAAAGCGAAACCGAATGGTTCGGTTTCGCTCTATCCTTACAGCAAATGCACGGGCAACGGATCGCCCACCGCATATATCTTGCGCGCTTGCAATTTTTTGCCCGCGCCCTTTTGCGTTTGCGCCGCGGGCGTCTTGCTTGCCGCAGGGGCGGACGCTTTTTTGGCCGTCTTTCCTTCTTGTTCTTTGGCGCGTTTTGCTTGCTCCGCCGCTTTATCTGTCTGCACGGCGGTCACAAGCGTTGCCGCCACTTCGGCGCGCACGCCCGATTGCGCCACGCGTCCCAAACTCGATTTACCCACTGCCATATCGTTTTTCCTCCGTTTATCGTTCGGTCAGTTGCACGATCTCTTGCGCCACCGCCGTAAATTCTTTGCTGGCGCGCGACGACGGTTTATAAAACACCACCGGTTTGGAATTGTCTTGCGCCCATTCCACGGCGCTGTCCAAACGGATCACTTCGCCGAATACGTGCACGTTTTCCAAAGCCGTCAGATCGTCTATGGTCTGTTTGAAGTAGTTTTTGCGCGTGTCTACCTTGGTGACCAAAATGCCCAACACCGAAAGCGACGGATTGATGCTTTGCACGTTGCGCACAAAGTCGAACATATTGGCCAAACCGAACAACCCCCACGGGCTTGCCTCCAACGGGATCACGAGATGATCGGCGGCCGCCAACATATTCATGACCAAGCACCCCAGCGTGGGCGGCGCGTCCAACAATATGTAGTCGTAGTCGCCCGACGCTTTCACCTCTTCGAGCGCGCGGCGCAAAATGGTTTCGCGCTGCCACTTGGCGAACAACTCGTATTCCACCCCCGACAAGAGGGTGCTGGCGGGCAACACGTGCACATTTTCATACGCCGTGGGGCGAATGCACTGCCGAACGGGCGCGTCGCGCGTTAACAGCGTGTAAGTGTTATATTCGCTTTTGGCAAATTCGAACGCTTGCTCTTCCTCGAAAAAGGACAGCGTGAGATTGAGTTGCATGTCGCCGTCTATCGCCAACACGCGCTTGCCTTGCTTAGAGAGCGCCGCCGCGATACACGAGCAACTCGTGCTTTTGCCGCTGCCGCCTTTGTTGTTTGCAAATGCTATGATCCGCGTATGCATGGCGTTACCTTCCCGCCGATCCGTCGGCCGCGTCTTTGGGATACACGCACGCAACGCCCGCCTCGGCAAGCGCGGCCAGCCAATCGTCGCTCGGCTTTTGATCGGTCACCACATGCGTGAGTTCGCCCAATCGGCAAATGCGCACCAAAGCCGTTTTATCGAACTTTGTGTGATCGATGGCCAAGATCTTGCGGCGCGCGGCCGACAAAAGCGTCTGCTTAAAATGCGCGTTGGTTTCGTTGGAATCGGTGATGCCCGCCGCTTTGTCTATCCCCTTGCAAGAGAACACGGCGGTGTCCACGTTGTAAGACGCAAAGCTGCGATCCACTTGCGCCCCCGTGAGCGACAGCGTGCCCTCTTTGAGAACGCCGCCCGTGGAAATGATGTTAAAGCCGGACACTTCGCTCAACTCGATGAGCGCCTCCACCGAATTGGTGATAATGGTGAGATTGTTTTTGGTTTTGAGATAGCGCGCCGCACTGGCCGCCGTGGAACTCGAATCGAGCATAAGATGTTCGCCGTCTTGGGTCATGGCCGCCACCAGCTTGCCGATAGACTGCTTTTCGGTCACGTTGGTGTTTTTGCGGATCACAAACGGCAGATCCACCACGTTGTCCTCGTTGAGCACCGCGCCGCCATACGTTTTTACCACAAAACCGTCTTCGCTCAGCTTTTCGAGATCGCGCCGTATGGTCTCTTCGCTCACGCCGAAAAAGGCGCTCAGCTCGCTCACTACCACCCTTTTTTCGCGTTGCAGTTGCTCTAAGATCTGGTTTCTTCTCTCAATTGCCAGCATACATCCTCTCTTTGCGCGCCGCCCGTTTGCCGCGCCGCGCGCACTGTATTTTTATACGATAGAACCGAGCAGTTTGCTGTCGGGACGCGCGATCACACTGCTGTCGAGATACATTCCCTCGTTGGCCGCCGTCTGCTTGGCGCGATCTACGGCCGCTTGCACCGCCGCCACTTCGCCCGTGAGCATCAAATAACTTTTGCCGCACATGCCGCGCGCCAACCGCAATTCGATGAGTTGCACGTCGGCCGTTTTGGCTGCGTTGTCCGCCGCCACCAACATGCTCGCCACGTCGAACGTTTCCAAAACGCCCAACGCGCGCAAGTTTTCCACCTCGGTCGTGCCGTAAATGGCCGCAAACAACCCCTCGTGCGGGTTGCCCAAAGTAAAGGTGCCGATGTGTTGCTCGGCGCACAACGTTTTGCCCGCCTCGGCCGCCGCCGCCACCGCGCTCAGCTCGCCCGCGATGATCACGATATATTTGCCGGGGCAAACCGTGGCCGCCTCCACAATGTCCACGTCCGCCGCCTTGAGCATGGCGTCCGCCGCGGTCACGCCCGCCGACACCGTTTTATATTCCGAAACCGCGATTGCCTTTTTCATTTCGTATCCGACCTCTGCGTTGCCGCAATAATGATTTCATTGCCTACCGCCGTTACGCGGCCGTGAATGGGCGCGTGCAATGCCACGCTCAGTCCGTTGGCGGGCAGGGCGATGACTTGCCCTTTTTGCACCGTGTCGCCCGCTTGCACCGCGGGCACGGACGGCGCGCCGATGTGCATGGAAAGCGGCACGCGCACGCACGTAGCGGGCATATCGCCCGAAAGCGGCGCCTCTATGCGCATGTATTTACCAAGCCCCAAACGGGCGGCCAGCCGCTCTACGGGCGCACTGCGCGCATTGCGCGCCGACGCTACGGGCGCGGGCGCCAGCGTTTGCGGTTTGATACCGCCTTTTCTCAGCTGTTGTTTGGCCACATCCAAAAGGTTGCGCGGCGAAAGGCCTTGCATGCAAGAATACGATTCGCACAACCCGCACCCCGAACAGTATAACGCTTGCACATATGCCTCGGTGTCGGTCGCGCTGTGGTTAGACACCGCCCGCATGAACCGCGCGGGATCGATGGGGTGCCCCAACAAATGGCGGGGGCACAGATCGCTGCACATGTGGCACTGGCAGCACGCGCTTTGCGCGCGGCGCGCGTCCAACGCGGGATTGCGCCGCTTTTGTTGCACCACGCGATGATCGGCGGGCAACACCAATATGGCATTGGTGGTCTTGGTGATCACGTCGCCGCCCGATACGATGCGCCCCATCATGGCGCCGCCCGAAACATACACGGGATCGGGCACGGTGGCGCCGCCGCAATAGGCCACCACGTCTTGCACGGCGGTGCCTATGGGCACGCGCACCGTTTGCGGATGCGCCACTTCGCACGTTACGGTAACCAACTTATCGATCACGGGCGTCTCTTCGTGCAAGGCGCGGTAGGCGTTATACACCGTTTCCACATTATACACGATAACGCCTTGCGTGATAGGCAACGCGCCGGGCGCTACCACCCGCCCCGTTACCTCGTAAATGAGCACCACTTCGTCGCCCGCGGGGTATACTTCGTCGAGCGTTTTAACAGTCACGTTGTCGTAACCGCGAACAATGGGCGCAATGGCGTCTAACGTGCTCTTGTATGCGCTTTTAATGCCGATGATACACTGTTTCACGCCCAACGCCTTGCCGATCTCGCTGAACGCCGAAATGATCTCCACGCTCTTGTCCGCCAACAGTTGGCGGTGGAGTTTTAAGAGAGGCTCGCATTCGGCGCAGTTGAGTATGAGCGTGTCCGCGCCCGTATTCAACTTGCCGTATGACGGAAAGCCCGCGCCGCCCGCACCCACGATGCCGGCGTTTTGCCATGTTTTTTTGATCTCTTCTATGGTCATTTCTCTACCGTTGCGGCGAAAGGATAATTTGCCGACCGCCGCTTACACATGCCGTGCTTATTCTAAAGTGCTGCCGTCGTCTATGATGCCTACGATGGCCGCGTCTACCGGCGCCGAGGGCGCGTTCACGCGCGCGGCGCTCCCCGTGGTCACCAACACGTATTCGCCGATACCCGCGCCCACGCGGTCTACCGCCACAATACGGTTTTCGATCTTTAAGCTGGGCACCGGCTCCACGATCATAAATTTGCTGCCCGTAAGATTTTCGCACTTGCGGGTAGATACCACACTGCCTACTACTTTGCCGATGATCATTGCGCACCTCTGTCGTTCACGATCACCGCCAACGCGCCGCAACCGATCTTTGCCGCGTTCGCCTCGTCGGTGTCTATATGCATTTCCAGCGTAAAGCTTTCGTCCACGCGAATCTGTACGTTATGAAACAGCGTGCCGCGCTCGTTATCCACGCTCACCGAAACGATGTCGCCGTCTTGCACGCCGGCGGCCGACGCGTCGGCGGGCGACATGTGGATATGCCGCTTGGCCACGATACACCCTTCGTTCAAGTACACGGCGCCTTTGGGCCCCACCACGGCAATGGGCGCGCTGCTCTTCAAATTGCCCGATTCGCGAATGGGCGCTTTAATCCCTAGCTTGATGGCATCGGTGGCCGAGATCTCCACTTGGCTGGCCTTGCGCACGGGACCGAGCACGCGCACGTTCTCTATGGCGCGCAATTTCAGCCCCACGATAGTGACCGTTTCGTTGGCGGCATACTGCCCGCCCATCAGATCTTTCTTTTTGGTAAGCGCATACCCTTTGCCGAACAGCGTTTCCACGTCCGCTTGCGTCAAGTGCACGTGCCGCGCGCTCACGCCGATGGGCACGGAATACCCTTTCACGGTCTTTTTTTCCAACGCTTCCAAAACAAGTTTGGCGATATGCTCCACGCTCGATTGTTCCATACCGAAATTCCTTTTCATGCAACGCTTGCGTTTTTATATACAATACAAAAATACGCGCGTTTCCCATTCTTTGTAAACCGAAATTCCACCCCGCGTCGGATGCTTTGCCCGACGCGGGACGGGACGTTCGATTTTTGGTCGTTACAGATTGATTTGGCCGAACTTACTTCAGTACGGGCAATATCTTTTCCACATCCGAATGCGGACGAGGGATCACGTGCGTAGCCACGAGCTCGCCGAGGCTGCTGGCGTTGTTGGCGCCCGCCTCTACCGCCGCTTTCACCGCGCCTACGTCGCCGCGCACCATAACGCTCACCAAGCCGCTGCCGATCTTCTCGGTGCCCACAAGCACGACGTTCGCCGCCTTAAGCATCGAATCGGCCGCCTCGATAGCCGCCACCAAACCTCTGGTTTCCACCATGCCGAGTGCTTCTTGTGCCATTTTTCTTTACCTCCGAAAAATATGTTTTTTTCTTTTTTTATTGTTCCGATAGTTTGTCTACCGCTTGAACACTGTGTATGCTTTTGCTTTTACGCTTTTACCGGCTCGCTCGGACGCATGTCGGGCGCCGTGCGCGCCGTATCGTCGGGCGCGTTTTTGCGCTGTAACCGCGCCGCACTCAGCGACACCATTTTCACCGTTTCGGCGTGCGGATTGGGGATCACGAGCGTTGCCACGGGGGGCACGATGGCGTTTTTCTTGGCCGCCTCGATCGAGTCGGTCACCGCCGACACTTCGCCCGTGATCACGAGCGTGACCAACCGACCGCCCAGCTTGCGCTCCCAAGTCACAAGCGCCACGCCCGCCGTCTTGCACATGATGTCTAAGGCATCGATGGCCGCCGTGGTGCCCGATATTTCCACAAATCCCAATGCGTTATACATTCGTTTGTCCTTTTGCCCTATGTTAACCGTTGAGCTTGGGCAAAATAAGCTCTACGTCGGGGTGCGGCGAAGGGATAACGTGCGACGCCACCAATTCGCCCAATCTGCTTGCCGATGCGCTGCCCACTTCTACCGCCGCTTTCACCGCGCCTACGTCGCCGCGCACCATAACGCTCACCAAGCCGCTACCGATCTTCTCGGTGCCCACAAGCGTAACTTCCGCCGCTTTGGTCATTGCGTCCGCCGCCTCGATAGCGGCCGTGAGCCCTCTGGTCTCCACCATGCCAAGTGCCGATTTAGCCATATTTCTATACCTCCGTATGATTTCCCTGTTGTGTCAGTTTTTGTCGAATGCGCACAGCTTGCACATTTTTTGCGTGTCGTTTTCCGGCTTGGCGATGATATGTTTGGTTACCACGCCCGACACGCGCTTGGCCGCCTCTTCGCCCGCCTCCACCGCCGCGCGAACGTCCGCCACGCTGCCGCGGTATTTCACCGTTATCAGTAACGGCACGGGCAGTTTGTCGGCGTTGGCCGGTTTGTTGCGGTCAAACGGTTCGAGCGTTACGTTGGCGGCTTTCGCGCCCGCGTCCCCCGCCGCAAACGCGGCGACCAAACCGTAAACCTCCAATAGTCCCAATGCTTCGTTCATTGTGTGTTACCTCGCGCCGCCCGTTTTACTTGTTGATGACGGCGATCTTCAGCCCTTCCATGCGTATGTTGGTTTTGAACGCCTCGTCGATCTCTTCGAGCGGGAACGCATGCGTTATCAGCTTGTTGAGCGGCAACCCGATGGCCTTGGCGCGCTTGATAAAGTCGAACGTAGTGGCATAATCGCGAAGGGTATACACCCACGACCCCACCAGCGTGATCTCCTTGGCGCACAGATCGAAATGCGGATTGATGGTGGCGTCGCCGCCGTTGATGAAAAAGCCCAACTCGCACAGCCCGCCGCCGTTGCGGATAAACTTATAGATATTGGCGTGTGCCGCCGGACTGCCCGTGCACTGGAACGCAAAGTCGGCTTGGTAACCGCCGAATGCGCTTTGCACGGCGCCCGCAAGCGCCTCGATGCCCTTGTGTTGCTTAAAGTTCACGGTTTGCCCCGCGCCCATCTCTTTGGCAAACGCCAAACGTTTTTCTTCGCCGTCTACCGCCACGATGTTTTCGATACCCATGGTGCGCAACACGGCAATGCAGATAAGGCCGATAGGGCCGCAACCTTGCACCACCACGCGGGAGTTGAACCGCAAGATGCCCGTGGTTTTGGCGCGCTCCACCGCATGCACCAACACGGCGCACGGCTCTATGAGCACGCGGGAGTAAAGGTCGAGATCGGACACGTTGAACACCGTGGATCCGCCGCGCACCAAAATGTAATCGGAAAACCAACCGTTAAGGTGCACGTCGTCGTCGGGCAATAAGCCGTACACGTCCGCGCCGCCAACGTTCTGCTTATTAAGATCGTACATGGTGATGTCGGGGTTATCCTTAAAGATCATGCACGTGACCACTTTGTCGCCCAGATGCAGCGGCTTGCCCGCGCTGTCTTTTTGCACGTTTTTGCCCATCTTCACGATCTCGCCCGTGCCCTCGTGGCCAAGCGCCACGGGAATGAGCGAGAACGGGTCTTTGCGGTATTCGTGGGCGTCGGTGCCGCAAATGCCGCACCCCTCCACCTTTACCAATATGTCGTCGTCGCCCACCGCGGGCATGGGATACTCTTTTATCTCCATCTTCTCGATTCCGGTAAGCATGGCCACGTGCGCCGTTTTCGGCACCGCTTTGGCCGCGCCGCCCGACGACTTCGCCGCCATTGTATCGGCGCCCAACTCACCGAGCACTTTTTTTACGATCTCTTCTATTTTGTTCTGTTCCATACTGTTTAACGCCCTCTTTGTTTATTTGCCGCGTTTTGCCGTTATCGAATACACAAGCTGTCGCTCATGGTGCATCTGCGCCGTTTGGTGAACGTAGACGCGCTGGTAAGTCCCTCGCCCGTGCGGCTGGCAATGGTAAAGGTGCAAAATCCTTCGCCGCCGAACCCGATGGCCGCATAGCTGGGCGCGTTCTTCACCAAGATGGCCGTGTCGATCGCTTTGGCATACGTTGTGATATTATCTATGTTTTTGCTGTGGATGTGTGCCGAATGTCTGTTGCCGTGCTCTAACCACACCGCCGTTTCCACACCCTCTTCGAAATCTTTTACGCGCACCACGCCCAATATAGGCATCATCAGTTCTTCGCTTATGAGCGGATGTTCTTTTTTGCCCTCGAACACGATGCAACGGATATTGCTGGGCACGTTCACGCCCACCATGGAAAGCAACGTTTTGGCGTCGCGCCCCACGCATTTGCGATTCAGCCCTTTGGGGGTGAGCACGCAATCGGTGAGCTTTTTCTGCACATCCTCGTTGGCTAAATAGCAACCTTGCTCTTCCACCATGTATTTCATCAGCGCGTCGCATATGGCGTCTACCGCCACCACCTCTTTTTCGGCAATGCACGGCAAGTTGTTATCGAACGTGCAACCGTTCACGATGTCGGCCGCCGCTTTGCGAATATCCGCCGTTTCGTCCACAAGCGCCGGCGGATTGCCCGCGCCCGCGCCGATACCGCGCTTGCCGCTGCTTAAAACGGCCGTGACCACGCCGGGGCCGCCCGTGGCGGCTATAAGCGGGATATCTTTGTGCTTTAACATAACGGCGCTTGTTTCCATGGTGGGTTTGGCCATGGAGCAAGCAACGTTCACGGGGCCGCCCGCTTCGAGCGACGCCTCGTTTATAAGATCCACCGCAAAATTACTGCTCTTTACGGCGGCGGGGTGCGGATTGAACACCACCGTGTTGCCGCCCGCGATCATGCCCATGGCGTTACACAGCACCGTTTCGGTGGGGTTGGTGCACGGCGTGATCGCGCCGATAACGCCGAACGGCCCCATCTCCACAAGCGTCAAGCCGCGATCGCCGCTCCACGCCGTGGTGGTGATATCCTCGGTGCCCGGCGTCTTTTCGGCCACCAAGCGATTTTTGAGGATCTTGTGCCCCACGTTGCCCATGCCCGTCTCTTCCACGGCCATGCGCGCCATTACTTCCGCATTTTCGATCGCCTTGCGGCGAATGTTGGAAATGATCTTTTCCCGTTGGTCCATGGTCATCTTTTTCACGACCTGCTGCGCCTTTTTGGCCGCCGCGATCGCCTCGTTCATATCGGTGAAAATACCGCGCAACGGCGTTTGCGCCGTTTCTTGCAAGCCCATGCGCGCCATTACCTCTTTCACGATATCCGAAACCATGTTTTCGTTTACCGACATATATTGTCCTCCCAATACTTTTTGGCGAACGCCGCCAAGTGCGTGTCTTGTTGCAACGTGCCGCCCGACACGCCGATACCGCCCACCGTTGCGCCCTCGGCGCACAGCGGTTCGCCGCCGCCGAACACCACGATCTTGCCGCCGCCTTGGTGCTGTATGCCGTATAGATCGCCGCCGGGCGCGGCCAAGCGCGCCAAGTCCGCCGTAGACATATGTAGCGCCGCCGAAGTATACGCTTTGTTTACCGCAATATCGTAGCTCGCCGTGATGGCGCCGTCCATGCGGGCAACCGCCACCGTGTTCGCGCCCGCGTCGGCCACCGCCGCAATCACGGGCACGCCCATGCGCTCGGCCTCGGCAAACACTTTTTCTATCAGCGTTTGCGCCGCCGCCAGCGTAACGGACGCATACGTCCGCGTGCCCTTGTTGCGCGCCAACGCTTGGCGCACCGCCCCGCTTATTATCTTATCGATATCGGGGGGCATCATTTTACAGTCCCAATTCCTTGATCACTTTGGCGGTAATGTTCTTTACCAATTCTTCGCTGGCATTGGCCGTTTGGCTCTTTTGTCCGCAGTGGCCGCCGCAGTTGTGGCACGACGCCTTGCCCTCTTTGGTGTTGGCGCAAAGGTTGGCGGGGTGTTTGCCCGTCATACCGAATTGCCGACGGATCTCGTACAAACGTTGCACTTGCGCGTCGCTCAGTTCCTTGGGTCCGCCGAGCTGACGGGACAAATACAGCAGTTGCGCGTAAAACTCCACCGATTCCATTTTGTTGTACGCCGAAAGCAAGCTGTCGGAGAACGTGAGCGCGCCGTGGTTTTCCAAAAGCACCGCGTCGAAATACTGCACGTATTCGCTCACCGCATCGGGGATCTCGTTGGTAGACGGCGTGCCGTATTTGGCAATGGGCACGCAACCGAGCGCGATCACCGCTTCGGGCATGATGGGTTGGGTGAGCGGAATGCCCGCAATGGCAAACGCCGTGGCGTACATCGGGTGCGCGTGCACCACCGATTTCACGTCGGGGCGCTCTTTGTAAACGCGCATGTGCATTTTGATCTCGCTCGAAGGCTTAAAGCCGGCATTGGCTTGCAACACCTTGCCGTCGCGGTCCACTTTGCATATGTATTCGGGGGTCATAAAGCCCTTGCTCACTCCGGTGGGCGTGCAAAGAAATTCGTTTTCGCTGATCTTTACCGAGATGTTGCCGTCGTTATTAGCCACCATGCCGCGGTTGTAAATGCGCTTGCCGATATCGCAGATCTGCTTTTTGATCTCAAATTCGTTTGCCATGTTCTTTCTCCTTGTTTATGTGGTTTTATTTTGTTTTTATTGGTCTTTGACTATATTATATCCCAAATACCGCAGAATGTCAATAGTTTTTATGTGGGGTTTTGCCCGATTTTTACACTTTTTGCGGTTTTCGGGGCAAACGTCACGTTTTGGTGATCTCGCAAACGGTAAAATCGGCGCGCGCGCCGCAATAGGCCAAAATGGCCGACAGCGCCGACTGCACCTCGCTCACCGCGCCCGTCATGATAAGCGTGCCGCTTTCGTGATAATCGATATGCGCCACCTGCACGCCCGACGCTTTCACGCCGATATCGCCGGCAATGAGCGCAAACTCCGCGGGCGACGCGTTCACAATGCCTATCGCGCCGTTTTGCGCGCCTTGCAAGCCCGCCGCCGCGTAAAAGCTTTGGTCGGGATTGGCTATGATGTGCGCCAGCGTGATCTGTTTGCCGGGCACGAGTTCTTGCACTATGCGCATTTTCTGTTCGGCTTCCATGCGGTCAACCTCCTATCTGACAAGGCAACGAGCAATTTTTTTGCGCCGCCGCCAACAGCGCGCGCATGTGCTCTTCTTTGGGCGGCAACACGTCCGCCATGGTGTATTCCCTTTGCAACCACCCGTACTTGTCTTGCCCCAAACGATGATAGGGCAACAAGTGCAACGCTTTCGCTTTCGGTAAGCCGTCGGCAAAACGGGCGATATCCGCGATCTCCTCTTCGGTGGCGTTGAACGACGGGATCACGGGCACGCGCACCGTAAGTTCGGTGCGGCCGCTGCGGGCGATCTTTTGGGCGTTCTCTTTCATGAGCGCGTTGCTTTTGCCCGTGAACAAGCGGTGTTTTTCTTCATCCGTGTGCTTTATGTCCAATAAGTATTGGTCGATATACGGCAACATCTCTTCGATGGTTTCCCACGGGGCGCACCCCATGCTCTCGATGGCCGTAGACAACCCGCGACGCTTGCTTTCCCGCAACAGCGCCAACGCAAATTGCGGTTGGCACAAGCTCTCGCCGCCCGACAGCGTAATGCCGCCGCCCGATCGGCGATAGTAGCCGCGGTCGCGCTCCACCGTTTGGAGCACCTCGTCCACGGTCACGTCTTGCCCCACCGTTTTCACGCCGTCCGGCGTTTGCATGGTTTCTATCTCGTACCGTTGCGATTCGGGATTGCAACACCAACGGCAACGCAAAACGCACCCCTTCAAAAATACGATGGTGCGAATGCCCCGCCCGTCGTGAAGGGAGTAGCGCTGTATATCGAATATGCGTCCCGTGGTCTTTTGGTCGTCCATCATCCTATCTCCGTGCGCCGTCCTTACCCGTTCCAAGCTTGTTCGGTGCGGTTTATGATATCATCTTGCAACGAGCGCGACAGCGTGGTAAACAGCGCGCTGTATCCCGCCACGCGCACCACCAAATGTTTGTAGTTTTCGGGGTGCTTTTGCGCGTCTAACAACGTTTCGCGGCTCACCACGTTAAATTGCATGTGGCTGCCCTTTTGGTCGAAGTAGGTGCGAATGAGCGCCACGAACTTTTCTAGGCCCTCCCGCCCCGCCAACGCCGACGGGTGAAATTTCTGGTTGAACAGCGTGCCGTTGCTGGCAATGCCGTGGTCGAGTTTGCTCACCGAGTTGGCGGTGGCCGTAGGGCCGAGTTTGTCGCGCCCCGCCGAAGGACTTACGCCGTCGGCCACGGGCGCATAGGCATAGCGGCCGTCGGGCGTGGCGCCCGTTTGCGCCCCCAGCGGCACGTTGGCCGAAACGGGATACAACCCCGCTTGGAACATGCCACCGCGCGGGTTGCGGAACGTTTCGAGCGGGCGGGAATACATATACGCCGCCTCGCGGGCGAACGCGTCCACCGCATCGTCGTCGTTGCCGAAGTGCGGCGCGGCGTCTATCATCTTTTTGATATCGGCAAACCGTTGTTTGTCGCTTTCCGTTAAAGAAGATAACACGCTGTTCAAAACGGCGGGGATGTCTTTTTCGGAAACGGCCTTGCCCGCCGCCTGCATGGCGCGCACCACGTCCGCCGTGATGTCGGCCGCCCGCGCCTCGGTGATACGGCCGTAGTTATAATACAGCGCGCGTTGCAACTCGACCAACGTGAACTTTTTCTGCTCGTACACAAGCGTTTTTACGGCATACAGCGCATCGCCCATATTGGCCACGCCGAACCCTTGCGGGCCGGTAAAATTGTATATCGCGCCGCCCTCTTGCACGCTCTTGCCGCGCGCGATGCAATCGTCTACCAAACAGCTTTCAAACGCCAACGGCGCGCGGTCGCGGTGCGCGCAATCGATGGCGTTGTCGGCGTTTACCAATAGTTCGATGGCATAGTTGATTTGCTTGACGTAAGCGTCGCGGAATTTTTCGTACGTATCCATGGCGGCAATATCGCCCGTATCCAACCCCACTTGCTCGCCCTTGTCTATGCCGCGCGAAAACACCATTTCGAGCGGGCGGCACATGTTGAAAAACGCCGCGTCGTGCCAGCCGTCCGTTTTGCCGGGGCATTGCGGTTCCACGCAACCGATAATGTTATACGAACGCGCGTCGGCCACGCTGAGACCGCGACCGAGTAGCGACGGTATGATCACTTCGTCGTTGTAATAGGCAGGCAACCCCACGCCCGTGCGCGTGAGTTCGGCCGCTTTTATCAAAAGTTCGTGCGGACTGCCGTTCCACACGCGAATGGAAAGCGAGGGCTGGGGCAACTGCACATGCTTGCTTGCCACAATACACATAACGGAAAGATCGTTGGTCACGTCTTGCCCTTCGGCGTTCTGCCCGCCCACGATCATATTTTGGAACAAACTGTAGCCCGCGAACCCTTCGGCGCTGGCCGCGTCGCGCACCTTGTTGAGATCGTTGAGCTTTACGAAAATGCAATCGATCAACTCTTGCGCATGTTCTCTCGTGAGTTTGCCGCTTTGCAAGTCGGCGGCATACAACGGATACATATATTGATCGAATCGCCCCGGACTTATGCTGTGCCCGCTCGATTCGAGTTGCAACAGCTGTTGCACGAACCAAAACGCTTGGCAACCCTCGTGAAAATCACGGGCGGGTTTGGCGGGCACGTGCGCGCACGTGCGGGCAATCTTTTCCAATTCCGCCTTGCGAACGGCGTCGCGCTCTATAGCGGCCGCGGCCGACGCTTGCTCGGCGTACCGCGCGGCATACGTTTTCACCGCCTCGCACGCCACGATCACCGCTTTGAGAAAGGCCGAGCGGTCGGGATAGTCGGCGTCGGATACGCGCGCCTTTTGCAGTTCTTGCGCGGCGCGCTCGATCACGCTGTCCAATCCTTTATAGATCACCGTGTCGTACTGCACGGTTAAGTGCCCCACGCCGTTGTAAAAATAGTTGCCGGGCGTAAACATATTGTGCTCGAACGCGCGGCGCGCTTCGGGCGCCATATACGCCGTGGCCAACTCGCTGGTAGTCTTGCCCCGCCAATAGGCGTGCACTTCTCTGAGCGCCGCTTTACTCTCCTCTCCGATCTCAAACGGATCGGCGGCGCGCGTTGCCACCGTTTCGAACTCGCTTTCCAGCCATTCGAACGAAAATTCGGGGAACGTGGGGCAAGAACGGGGCGACACCGAATTGGCGCCCACGATCAGCTCGTTGTCGCGGATCACGATGGGAATGTTTTTGCACACGTTGTAAAACGCCTTGGCCTTGCGCAAAACGATAGGCTCCCCCTCCGTTTCGCGGAACGATTGGGTATACAGCACCGCACGGTAGTGTTCTATCTGCGGCATTTTTGCAAACAAATGATCGATGAGCTTGCCGATACGCGGCGTTTTATCGCATTCTTTGATCTCGAACGACATACACACACCCCTTTCACCTATATGTATGGCTGTAGTATACCACACAAAACCACAAATGTCAACCGCAAATCAAAGATAAAACCACAATGTATTTATGAATTTATGTTGTTTTTAAACGCCAAAAACAAAGACCGCCGCGGAGATCTCCGTAGCGGTGTCTGTATTTAGGGCAGTTTGCGCGGCCGATTGATCACCGAACGCGGCTTTTTCACGGGCGGGCGGGCAACGGGCGGCTGTTCCTTTTCGATCGGCGATAACGGCTCGCTTATTTTTTCCGTTTCGATCGGCGATAACGACTCGCTTGTTTTTTCCGTTTCGGGTAGCGGCAACGGCTCGTTTGCGGGCGGCGTTTCGGGCGGCGGTACGTCGTCCGCAACGCTTTGATCCTCGGTATCCGCCGCGCTATCCGTTTTATCGTCGGCCGCATGCGAATATCTTTTCTTACCGAGCGAACGAGCGGCCTTGCCCGCCCCAACGAATATCCCCACCACATAGATGATCGAAACGATCAAGCCGAGAGCGCCCGCCAGCGCAATGGGCAAAATAAGCAACCAAGCGCGTTGCGTGACCACGCCGGCAAACAGCAAAGCAAACAGCGCGATCACTCCCACAACGCCCAAAATGCGCTTAAGATGTCGGCGCGTCGGCATGGCGCCCTTTTGCCGCGTAACAAACAGCGAAATACCCAAGCCGACCGCCGCGCAAGCATCGGCGCCCAACACGCACCACAGCACGACGCACGCCGCATGCATAAACTTTCTTTGGTCGGGAAAATCGGCGCGTATGCTTTCGCCGTCGGCGCCGATGTAAATGTCTATGCGTTCCCCGTAGTGCGCGTTGGCCAACTCGTAGCTGCCGTACTTGCGCCCCGTAGACCCCGTGTAAACGGTGCCCGCCTCGTCGGTATATTCGTAATACAGCGTGTATACGCTGTCCTCTTTGTCGTAACGGTACTTTGTGATCTCCGCCGATACAAGCATGCCGTCGCGCTTTAGGCGCGCCACGTCTTTGGCTTGCCCGTAAGACATGGTGAACGCCACCAACGCAAACGACAAAAAAATCGCCAAGATCGAGAGTATAAATATAGCCGAGATCCGCTTTTTACGCATGCGAATTTTTTTATCGATACTTTGCGTTTTTTACTTGCCGCACACCAACGCTTTGGTTTCGCGCGCGATCACCAACTCCTCGTTGGTGGGGATAATGTAAATACGCACGCGCGAATCGGGCGCGGAAATATCGCGCACCACGCCGCGCTCGCCGCTGTAGTTTTTCTTTTCGTCTAACTTAATGCCCAAATATTCCATGTTGCCCGCCACGCGCGAACGAACTTCGGGGGTGTGCTCGCCCACGCCCGCCGTGAACACCAAGGCGTCTATGCCGTTCATGGCGGCGATATACGCCCCCACGTAGCGTTTCACGGTGTAGCCGAACACGTCGAGCGCCAACGCGGCGCGCGCATCTCCCTTTTCGGCCGCCGCGGTCAGATCGCGAAAATCGCTAAGCCCGCCGCTTAAACCGCACATACCCGATTTTTTGTTGAACTCGTTCAAAATGTCGTGCGCCGACTTGCCCGTTTTGCCCATCATGTATTCCACAACGGAGGGGTCCACGTCGCCGCAACGCGTGCCCATGGGCACCCCTTCGAGCGGCGTAAAGCCCATAGAAGTGTCCACGCATTTGCCGCCGTCCACCGCGCTGATCGACGACCCGTTGCCCAAATGGCAAGTAACGATCTTAACGTCTTTGGCGTCTTTTCCGAGCAGTTTGGCCGCCTCTTCCGAAACGAATTTGTGGCTGGTGCCGTGGAACCCGTAGCGCCGCACTTTGTAGTCGGTGTAGTATTCATACGGCAACCCGTACATATACGCCTTTTGGGGCATGGTGGAATGGAACGCCGTGTCGAACACCAACGCCATGGGAACGTCCGGCATTGCCTTTTGGCAAGCCTCTACGCCTATCAAGTTGGCGGGTTGATGTAACGGCGCCAATTCGCCGTTGGCGCGGCACACTTGCATCACCTTATCCGTAACAAGCACCGACTGCGTGAAGTCCTCGCCCGAATGCACCATGCGGTGCCCCACCGCGCCGATCTCGCGCATGCTTTTGACCACGCCGCAGTCTTTGTCTACGAGCGCCTCCAAAACCAAGCGTATGGCCTCGTTGTGATCGGGCATGGGCGACTTTATCACCTTTTCTTTGCCGCCCGCTTTGTGCGTGAGCATACTGCCCTCTATACCGATACGTTCGCACACGCCCTTGGCCGCCACTTGCTCGGTTTCCATATCGATCAACTGATATTTGAGCGAGCTGCTGCCCGCGTTGATAACCAAAATTTTCATAGTTTCGTTTCCTCCCTGCCCCTATTTAATAAGGGTATGCTATTTTTGCGTATTGAGAACCACCACGGCCACCACCGAGATGATGTCTTCCACACTGCAACCGCGCGAAAGATCGTTTACGGGCTTGGCCAATCCTTGGATAAGCGGCCCGATGGCTTCCGCACCGCCCAAATATTGGGTGAGCTTGTAGGCTATGTTGCCCGCGTTGAGATCGGGGAAAATGAGCACGTTGGCTTTGCCCGCCACGTCGCTGCCCCCTTTCACTTTCTTTTCCGCCACGCGAGGCACGAGCGCCGCGTCGCCTTGCAGTTCGCCGTCCACTTTCATGTCGGGATACTTGGCTTTGATCTTTGCGAGCGCGCCCGTCACCTTGTCCACCAACGGGTCTTTGGCGCTGCCTTTGGTGGAAAAGCTGAGTAGCGCCACGCGCTGTTCGGCAAAGCCGCACACGTCGCGCGCCGTTTTGGCGGTGGAATAGGCAATATCCACCAACTGTTCTTCGGTGGGATTGGGGATCACGCCGCAATCGCCGTACACCAACACGCCGTTTTCGCCGTACAGTTTATAGGCGGGGTTTTCTTTGGGGAGCGCCATAATAAAGCAGCTGGACGCACTGCCGATGCCCGGCGCCGTTTTGATGATCTGCAAGGCGGGGCGAAGCACCGCGCCCGTGGAGTTGATCGCGCCCGCCACCAAGCCGTCGGCGTCGTCCGCCTTTAACATGAGCGTGCCGAAATACAGCGGATCGACCGCCGTCGCTTGCGCCGCTTCCCGCGTCATGCCCTTGGCTTTACGCAGTTCGTATAACAGATCGGCATACTCGTTCAGCTTGTCCGACGTCGCGGGGTCGATGATTTGAAACCCGTCTAGGCTAACGTCGGGGCACAGTTTTTGCATTTCCGCACGCTTACCGAGCACCGTGATGCGCGCCATTTTACGCTCGGCGATAGCCGCCGCCGCCCGTATCGTGCGTTCGTCGTTGCCTTCGGGCAACACGATATGGCGGTTCAGCTTAGCCGCCCGCGCCCGAATGGAATCCATGATCTCAGACATTTTATTCCGTTCTCCCTTTTGTTTACTACCGTTTCATTGTAGCACCTCGGCAAACATTTGTAAAGGAATTTTCAGCCGCCGAGCAGTTTTTCCGCCGCCAACAACACCAATACCAAACCCGCCGCCACGTTTCCCGCGCGGCCGCGCCGCACGCCGCGACCGCCCTTGGCGCCCAAAAACAGCGCAAAAGCCGTAAACAAAAAAGTGAACGCCGACGAAAAAGCAAGCGTCCAACCGTTGGCCGCGTAGCCGAACCCCGCCGCCAAACCGTCTATACTGAGTGCCGCGCCGAGCGCCGCGCCCTCCGCCGCCGACAATACCCGATCGGTGTTGCAGTCGGCAAACGCGGAGTTGCCCTCGCCGCCGCTGGCCAGCTTGAGCAGTCCGAACGCGGCCAAAACGGCAAACGATATGTACTTTTGCACCGCGTCCGGCATAAAAGGCGCGCTGTAGTGCCCCGCCGCCATGCCCGCCGCCACAAAGGCCGCCGACACCGCGGCCGCCGTTACGGCCGAACGCACGGGCACTTTGATACGCGACGCGCCCGCGCCGAACCCGCAAGCCAACGCGTCGGCGCTCACGCTCAGCGCCAAAAGTATTGCCACCAACAAACTATCCATCACTACCAGTGTATGCGCTTTGCGCGTCCTTGCCACCCGTAGCGACGCGGCCGTATCAGTTATCGCACAGCAACGTTTTTTTGCCGTTCAACCCTTCCAAAACAAGGTTTGCCTTGCGCTTGTAACGGGCAAACCGCAACCGCCCGCAACGGCGCGAGGCCGACTTTACCCGCCCGCACGACATCGCGTTGTTCGCCACCGCCATGGCGCTCGCTTTGCGCGGGATAAAGCGATAGTCGGAAACGGCCACGTGCACCTCGCCGTATTGCCGTGCCATGCGGCGCACCATGCCCCGCACACGGCCGCGCGCCCTCCACGAAAAGGGCACACCGTCTAAGTTGAGCCAAGCCGACTGCGTATCGTCGTCGACCGCCGCCGCCAACAAAACGCCGCGGAACACCTCGCGCGGCAATGCGCGCATGCGCTTGTGCACCCCCACGCGCACGCCCGCCCTTTTCAACAAAGCCGCGGCCGCCGCGTCGGTGAGCGGCAAACGGGTCTTTAACGCGCGGGCATACGCCAAATATTCCCCCACGCGCATGTCGCCGTAGGGAATATCGCCCAGCACAAAACACACCTTGCCGTTCAGCTTGAAATGGGCCAATACATCGCAATTGTCGGCCACCGCCGCCCGCGTTTTATACTTGCGGAACAAAAAACGCTTTTCGCGGATATTGCCTATATAATACGTTACCATAAAAAAACTCCTCCCACCCTTGTGAGAGAAGTATTGCCCGATTTTGCCGCGGTATACCGTTCACATGTCCACCGTTTGTCGGTAAATATCGCTTTTGGCCACGCCGCGGTCGGCGGCCGTACGCTTTACAGCCTCCTTTTTGGGCACGCCCTCGTCGAGATAGCTTTGCACGTGTTCGCGCACCGACAGCGCGTTGCGCTTGTTTTCGGGCGCTTGCCCCTCTATCACCAAAACGTATTCGCCCTTTTGCGTAAAATCGGGCGTTTCGCCCAACCTAAACCGCACGCACTCTTCGAACTTTTTGCTGATCTCGCGCACCAAAACGGCGCGGCGCCCGCCGAACGCGGCGGCAAAACAAGCAAGGTCGCGCTCCCACGCATGCGGCGAAACGTAAAAGGTCAAACAACCGCCGAAAGAGGCAAATTGCGCCAAATGCTTTTCGCGCGCGGCGTTTTTTTCGGGCAAAAAGCCGCCAAATGCCAACGCGCCCAGCGAAAAACCGCTCAATACCGCCGCCGATACAAACGCGCAAGCGCTCCCCACCAACGTGTAAGGCAACCCCTCGTCGATCAGCCGTTGCACCAAAACGCCGCCCGGATCGGAAATGCACGGCGTGCCCGCGTCGGTGATGAGCGCAATGTCTTCGCCCGCGCGCAACCGCTCGGCTATTTCGTTGCACTTGCTCTTTTCGTTGAATTTCTGATAGGACGCCATGGGCGCGGTGATCCCGTATTGGGCGCACAGTATGGCCGAATGCCGCGTGTCCTCGGCCAAAATGAGCGACACGCTTTTGAGCACCTCCAACGCGCGTAGCGTAACGTCTTGCAAATTGCCTATGGGCGTACACACCAAATACAACATTCGCTCAGTATTCTCCTACTGTTTTTTCGGGCAATACCGTCAGGCCCTCGTTGCCGTCTTTGCGGCATTCCGATAAAAATATGTGCGGCGGCTTGTTGGGCGCGGGGCGCAGTATCTGCAACCGTTTCGGTTCTAAGCGGTGCGCTTTGAGCGTGGCCATCGCCTCGGCCAATCGCGTGACGGGGAACACCGTGTAAAACTTGCCGCCCGTGGACAATAGACGCGCCGCCGCGGCCGCTACCTCGTCGAACGTTACTTCCAATTCGAAACACGCCAACCGTTCGGGCAACGTGCCGCGCATGGCGCCGCTGCCCGCTTTGGCGTACGGCGGATTGCACACCACCGCGTCGAACTGCCCCGAAAAGGTTTGCATGCGCCCGTGCACCACCGTGATAGGCAGTCCGTTTAGGGCGGCGTTCTCGCGCAGTAAAGCGCAACACGCCTCTTGCAGTTCCACCGCCGTTACGGTGCAACCGAACTTGCCCGCCAACAAAACAGACAAAATGCCCGTGCCCGCGCCCAAATCGCACACCCGCGTTTTGGACGGCGGCGCGGCAAAATTGGCCAGCTCCACCGAATCGGTGCCGAACGGGAACAGCTCGGTGTCTTGCACGAATCGCAAGCCGTGCGTTTGCAGATCGTCTATGCGTCGCACGGTTCGCTCTCCTCTTTGAGCACACGTATGCACAGCACGCAACGGCTGTCTTCGTCCGTTTGCACCGCGCGGGAAATTTCCAGCCCCGCCGCCGCCAACACCTCGTTGCCGCAACACAGCAAAGCGATACCGTCGCGCAAACGGCGCGGCACCTTTTTATCGATGAGATATTCTTTGAGCTTTTTGCGCCCGCTCCCGAACGGCGCGAACACATCACCCTCCCGCCGCGTGCGCCACACACTGCCAACGGGCACTTTGTCGGCATCTATATACAACACGCCTTTGGGGGCGGGATATGCGGGCGGGCGCGATTGCACCGCCACCGTTGCGCCGCGCCCCACGTGTATGCGCAATGCGTCGCCGCGCGGCACTTCGAAAGGCGCTTGGGCGTTTTGGGTCGCCGCGGGACGGTAAAACGCGATCGCGCCGTATTCGCGCGCCGCCACGATCCCGTTGCCTATATCCGCGCGCGCGCACGGCTTGCCCGCCGCCAATCGTTGCACGCTCGCAACGGCGGTTTGGTATACGTCCGCCTTTTGCCCCAACCGTTTCAGCGCCGCAAAAATATACGGCGCGGTCACAAAGTCTTCCCGCAACAAGACCGCCCCGTCTTTTTCCCCAATGGCATGGTCGCACAACGTTGCCTCCGTTTGCGCTTGCGCCTCGGCCGCAATGGCCGCCGTGCGGCATATGGCTTGCTCGGCCGCGGGAAAGCGCGACCGCACCGCGGGCAACACAATATGCCGAATATAGTTGCGATCGTAAACGGTGTCGGCGTTGGTGGCGTCTGTTACAAACGGGATGCTGTGCGCCGACACATACGCCGTTATCTCCTCTTTGGGCGTGGTGAGAAAAGGGCGAAACAAGCCGTCGTCCGACAAAACGCGCATGCCCGAAAGCCCCGCCAAACCGCACCCGCGAAACAAATGCAACAACACCGTTTCGGCGTTGTCGCGGGCATGGTGCGCCGTGGCCACAAGGTCGCACGCGCCCGATCTTTGCAACGCGGCAAATACGTCGCGCCGCGCAAAATGCGCCTCACACTCCGCGCCGCGCCCCGAGCGAGCGCACAACGCGGGCACGTTTATGCGAACGCCGCGAAAAGCCACCCCGTTTTTGTCGCAAAAATCTTGCACGAACGCGCAATCGTCCGCCGAATTTTTACGCAAGCAATGATCCACGTGCACCACACAAAGCGACAGCTTTTTTTGTTGCGCGTACGGCAAAAGCACGTGCAACAAAGCCATGGAGTCTTCGCCGCCCGACACCGCCGCCGCCACGCTTTTGCCCATGGCATACTGTTCGATCAATTGTTTTGCGTTTTCCAACATGGAGTGCTCCATAATAGCAAAGGGGGAACACGGTTGCGGTGTTCCCCCTTTCCCCGCGTCGCTTACAACTTCGGGGTTAAAAGCGCACGCTTACGCCCCCGTTTCTTCCGATTCTTCGCCGCCCGAAAGTTCCACGGGGTAGATGTTTTTATACTTTTTCATGCCGGTACCGGCGGGGATCAGCTTGCCGAGGATCACGTTTTCTTTCAAACCGATCAGCGGGTCTATCTTGTTTTTAATAGCCGCCTCGGTCAGCACGCGCGCCGTTTCTTGGAAGGACGCCGCCGAAAGGAAACTGTCGGTAGCGAGCGCCGCCTTGGTGATGCCCAAAAGCGTGTATTTGGCCGCGCCGGGACGTCCGTAATTTTCGAGCGCCTTGGCATTGGCCTCTTCGAACACGCTCAGATCGATGAGTTCGCCGGGGAGAAGGTCGGCGTCGCCGCTGTCCTCCACTTTTACCTTTTTAAGCATTTGCCGCACGATCACTTCGATGTGCTTGTCGTTTATCTGCACGCCTTGGCTGCGATATACCGACTGTACTTCTTTGAGGATATACTCTTGCACGTCGCGACGCCCTTTGGTGCGCAAAATATCTTGCGGGTAGATCGGGCCTTCGGTTAAGGGATCTCCCGCGGCCACCACCGCGCCTTTCACGATCGACGGTTTGAGCTTGGCGGTAAAGGGGATAACGTAGCGATCCTCTTTGCCCTCGTCGTTTTTGATATACACGTTGCGCACGCCGTCTTTCTCGTCGATACGCACCTTGCCGCCGTACTCGGCGATCACGGCAACGCCTTTGGGGTTGCGCGCTTCGAACAACTCTTCCACGCGGGGCAGACCGCGGGTGATATCGTCGGCCGACGCCACGCCGCCCGTGTGGAACGTACGCATGGTAAGCTGTGTGCCCGGCTCGCCGATACTTTGCGCGGCGATGATGCCCACGGCCTCGCCGATCTTCACCACTTTGGAGCCGGCCATGTCTTTGCCGTAGCACTTGGCGCACACGCCGTGCTTGCTCTTGCAAGTGAGCACCGTGCGGATATTGACCGCCGTGATCGCCTTTTTGCCCGTTTTGGGATCTTCGAGCGACGCGATCTCTTTGGCCTTGTCTTCGGTGATCATTTCGTTACACGCCACGATCACTTGCTTGGTAAACGGGTTGATCACGTCTTCGGCGGCATAGCGGCCGTTCAAACGGTCTTCCAAACTCTCTATAACTTGGTCGCCCTCCATGATGGCGGTGGTGCGAATGCCCTTGGGCGCGCCGCCCGCAAAGCAATCGTCCTCGCGCACGATCACGTCTTGCGCCACGTCCACCAAACGGCGGGTAAGGTAGCCTGAGTCGGCGGTCTTAAGCGCCGTATCGGCCAAGCCTTTGCGGCCGCCGTGGCTGGAGATGAAATATTCGAGCGCCGAAAGTCCTTCGCGGAAAGAAGAACGCACGGGCGTTTCCAACGTTTCGCCTTGGGGGTTGGTCATTAGACCGCGCATGCCCGAAAGCTGTGCTATCTGTTTCATGCTACCGCGCGCGCCCGACACGGCCATCATGTTGATGGGGTTGAATTCGGACAGCGTTTTTTGCAAAGCTTTGGTCACTTCGTCGTTGGCGCGGCTCCATTCGCCCACCACGCGTTCGTATTTCTCGCGCCCCGTCATGTGCCCCATCTTATACAGATTCTCGATCTTTATAACGTTTTCTTCCGCTTTGTCGAGAATGGCCTTTTTCTCGTCGGGGATGTTCATGTCGAACACCGACGTGGTGATCGACCCGATGGTGGAATACTTAAAGCCGAGCGCTTTCACGTTGTCGAGCACTTTCACCGTTTCGGTAGCGCCCTTGTGCTTGAACGTGGCGTCTACGATCTTTTGCAGTTGGCTCTTGCCCACCTTGTAGTTTACTTCGAGCGCAAACAAACTCTTGCGGTCGTTGGGGTCGCGCACGCACAGTCCGAGGTCTTGCGGTATGGCCTCGTTAAAGATGATGCGGCCAACCGTGGTTTCGATACGCTCGTGTTCGAGTTTGCCGTTGATCTCTTTGTAGATACGCACCCAGATCTTGCTTTGCAGTTCGATCTCTTTGTTGGCGTACGCCATTTTGGCCTCGTCTACGTCGCAGAAGATCTTGCCCTCGCCCTTGGCGCCCGGCTTGTCTATGGTAAGGTAGTAACACCCGATAACCATATCTTGCGTGGGCGAGCAAACGGGACGGCCGTCCGAAAGTTTTAAGATGTTGTTGCTGGCCAGCATGAGGAAACGCGCTTCCACTTGCGCTTCCACCGAAAGGGGCACGTGCACGGCCATTTGGTCGCCGTCGAAGTCGGCGTTGAACGCGCCGCACGCCAACGGGTGCAGTTTGATGGCTCTGCCCTCTACGAGCACCGGCTCGAACGCTTGAATGCCCAAACGGTGCAACGTGGGCGCTCGGTTCAACAGCACGGGGTGTTCTTTGATAACGTTTTCCAACACGCCCCAAACCTCGCTGCCCGCGCGGTCTACGATACGCTTGGCCGATTTAATGTTGTGCGTTCTGCCTTGCTTGACAAGCTCGCGCATAACAAACGGCTTGAAAAGTTCGAGCGCCATTTCTTTGGGAAGACCGCACTGATACATTTTGAGTTCGGGACCCACCACGATAACCGAACGGCCGGAGTAGTCCACGCGCTTGCCCAAAAGGTTTTGGCGGAACCGACCTTGCTTGCCGCGCAACAATCCCGACAAACTTTTCAGTTCGCGATTGCCCGCGCCCGAAATGGCCTTGCCGCGGCGGCCGTTATCGATGAGCGCGTCCACCGCCTCTTGCAACATACGTTTTTCGTTGCGGATGATGATGTCGGGTGCCGACAGATCCATCAGCTTTTTCAACCGATTGTTGCGGTTGATCACCCTACGGTACAAGTCGTTTAAGTCGCTCGTGGCAAAGCGCCCGCCGTCCAATTGCACCATGGGGCGCAGTTCGGGCGGCAATACGGGCAACACGTCCATCACCATCCAAGTGGGACTGTTGCCGCTGCGAACGAACGAATCGAGGATATCCAAACGCTTGATCGCTTTTACTTTTTTGGGACCGGTGGACTTGGCCACCACGTCTTTGAGTTTTTCGTATTCGGCGTTCACGTCGATAGACGCCAAAAGTTCTTTCACGGCCTCGGCGCCCATGCCCACGCGGAAAGCGTTTTCGCCCCACTTTTCCCGCGCCTCGGCCAATTTCGCGTCGGACAGTATTTGCTTATATTCGAGGTCGGTCTCGCCCGGATCGAGCACCACGAAGTGCACGAAATACACCACTTGTTCGAGCGCCTTGGGCGTCATGTCGAGCAACAGGCCGATACGGCTGGGCACGCCGCGGAAATACCAAATATGCGTGACGGGCGCGGCCAACTCGATATGCCCCATGCGTTCGCGGCGCACCTTGCTGCGGGTGACTTCCACGCCGCACTTGTCGCAGATAACGCCCTTATAGCGCACCCGCTTATACTTGCCGCAATGGCACTCCCAATCTTTGGTGGGGCCGAAGATCCGCTCGCAGAACAAGCCGTCTTTTTCGGGCTTTTGCGTGCGGTAGTTGATGGTTTCGGGTTTGGTCACCTCGCCGTGGCTCCATTCGCGGATCTTTTCGGGACCCGCAATGGCTATCTGCATCGAATCGAAATTATTTAATTCAAACATACGTTCGCTCTCCTCTCCCTACGCCTTTTTGCCCTTTTTCTTGGCCTTGGGCTTGTCGTCGTCCGTTTCGTCCTCGCCGAATTCGGCGTCGTCGCCGAGATCGTCTATATCGTCGTCGCTGAACGGATCGTCGAGATCGTCAAACGAGAAATCGTCCTCGTCGCTGAACAAGCTGCCCGCGTCTTTGTCGTCCTCGGTCAGATCGTCGGTGAACGCGTCGTCGCCGCCCAAAAGGTCGATCTCGTCGTTAAAGCTCAACTCGCCCGCCTCGTAGTGCTTAAAGCGGCTCTTTTCTTCGGGTTCGTCCAGCTCGTCCTCGATAAGGTCTTTTATGCCGATCTCCACCTTGTCTTCGGTGAGCACTTTCACGTCGAGCGCCAACGCTTGCAACTCTTTTATGAGCACCTTGAACGATTCGGGCACGCCCGGCTCGGAGATGTTCAATCCTTTCACGATAGACTCGTATGTCTTTACTCTGCCCACCACGTCGTCGGACTTGACCGTCATGATCTCTTGCAAGATGTTGGCCGCGCCGTAAGCATACAGCGCCCACACTTCCATTTCGCCGAAACGCTGGCCGCCGAATTGCGCCTTGCCGCCCAAAGGCTGTTGCGTTACGAGCGAGTACGGACCGGTACTGCGCGCGTGGATCTTATCGTCTACCAAGTGGATAAGCTTGATCATGTACATGTAGCCCACCGTGGCGCGGTTTTCGAACGGTTCGCCCGTGCGGCCGTCGTACATCTGTATCTTGCCGTCCACTTTGCCGTCGGGATTGACAAAACCGTTTTCGCCCAACAGCTTTTGAATGTCGCTCTCGTGCGCGCCGTCGAACACGGGCGTTGCCACCTTCCAACCGAGCGCCTTGGCCACCAAGCCGAGGTGCACTTCGAGCACTTGGCCTATGTTCATACGCGAAGGCACGCCCAAGGGGTTGAGAACGATTTGCAACGGCGTGCCGTCGGCCATAAACGGCATATCTTCTTCGGGCAGTATGCGCGAGATAACGCCCTTGTTGCCGTGGCGTCCCGCCATTTTGTCGCCCACGCTGATCTTGCGTTTTTGCGCAATGTATACGCGCACCAGCTTGTTCACGCCGGGGCTCATTTCGTCGCGGTTGGCGCGGGTAAACACTTTCACGTCTACCACGATGCCGCCCTCGCCGTGCGGCACGCGCAACGAGGTGTCGCGCACTTCGCGCGCCTTTTCGCCGAAGATGGCTCTAAGTAAGCGCTCTTCGGGCGTGAGTTCGGTTTCGCCTTTGGGCGTTACCTTACCCACCAAAATGTCGCCGCTGTCCACCTCGGCGCCCACGCGAATAATACCGTCTTCGTCCAGATTTTTGAGCGCGTCGTCGCCCACGTTGGGGATATCGCGCGTGATCTCTTCTTCGCCGAGCTTGGTGTCGCGCGCTTCGAGTTCGTGTTCTTCGATATGAATGGAAGTGAACACGTCATCCTTTACCAAACGTTCGCTGATAAGAATAGCGTCCTCGTAGTTATACCCTTCCCACGCCATAAAGCCGATCAAAATGTTTCTGCCCAAGGCAAGCTCGGCGTTTTGCGTGGAATGTCCGTCGGCCAACACTTGCCCTTTGTTCACCTTTTCGCCTTTGCTCACAATGGGGCGCTGGTTGATACAAGTGCCTTGGTTGGATCCTATAAATTTCTTTAAGGTGTAGCGCGCCACCGCCCCGCCCTTTTCGAGCACGACGATCTCGTCGGCGTCCACATAGCTGACCTCGCCGCCTTCGCGCGCGATCACCATAACGCCCGAATCGTAGGCGATCTTATGTTCGATACCCGTGCCCACAATAGGCGCCTCGGGTTTTAGCAAAGGCACGGCTTGCCGTTGCATGTTACTGCCCATGAGCGCGCGGTTGGTATCGTCGTTTTCCAAGAACGGAATGAGCGCCGTTGCCACGCTGATCATCTGACGGGGCGAAACGTCCACGTAGTCGATCATGGTGTTTTCCACTTCGGAAATGTCCTCGCGGTAGCGCATGAGCACACGGCTGTTTACAAAGCAACCGTTTTCGTCGAGCGGCTCGCCCGCTTGCGCCACGCGGTAGCGGTCTTCTTCGTCGGCCGGCATGTATTCCACCGTTTGGGTCACGCGGCCGTTCACCGCGTTGCCCGCCGCGTCGTATACCCGTTCCACTTTGCGATAGGGCGCCTCGATAAAGCCGTATTCGTTGATGCGCGCATAGCTCGAAAGCGAAGAAATCAAACCGATATTCTGGCCTTCGGGCGTTTCTATGGGGCACATGCGCGAATAGTGCGTATAGTGCACGTCGCGCACTTCGAAACTGGCGCGTTCGCGGTTTAGGCCGCCGGGGCCGAGCGCGGAAAGCTTGCGCTTGTGCGTAAGTTCGGCAATGGGGTTGCTCTCGTCCATGAATTGGCTGAGCTGCGACGACCCGAAAAACTCTTTGATGGCCGACGCGATAGGACGGATATTGATAAGACTTTGCGGCGAAACTTCGGCCTCGTTTTGGATCTGCATGCGTTCGCGGATCACGCGTTCTAAGCGCGCAATGCCGATACGGAATTGGTTTTGCAACAACTCGCCCACGCTGCGCACTCTGCGGTTGCCGAGGTGGTCGATATTGTCCACATATCCCACGCCGTAGCGCAACCCGATCAAGTAGTTGATCGTGGCCACCACGTCGTCTACCAACAAGTGCTTGGCCACCAAACGGTCTGCGTTGGCGCGAATGGCGTCGCACAGCTCGTCGGCGTTGCCGTCGGCTTGCTCGATGAGCGCGCGCAACACGGGATAATACACTTTTTCTTTGATGCCGAGATCGGCGGCCGAAACGCCTTCGGGCAGATAGCCGGCAATGTCCACTTGGCGGTTGCCCATCACAACGTGCACGCTGCCGCTCACGTCGTCCACTTTCACGGCCACTTCGTTGATGCCCGCGTTCTGAATGGCGATAGCCACCGGCTCGGCGATCACGTCGCCCTCTTTTGCATACAGCACGCCGTCGGCGTCCACCACGTCCTTAGCCGCCGTTTGCCCCGTGATACGGGCAGCCAACGCCAACTTTTTATTGTATTTATACCGCCCCACGCGAGAAAGGTCATATTTGCGGCGATCGAAGAACAACCCCTCGATATAGCCGCGAATGCTGTCTACGTTGGGCACTTCGCCGGGACGCAACTTGCGGTTGAGTTCCACCAAGCCTTCGTCGGGCGTTTTCATCATGTCTTTTTCCACCGTACCCGCCATGAGCGGCTCGTTGTGGAAAAGGTTTAACAAGTCTTCGTCGGTGGCAATGGGATATTCGGGCGAGATCCAAGCGCGCTTTTCGTTCTCCAAGAACTTTTTGTCCGCCGTGACCGACGCCAAAGCGCGCATCAAAACGGACGCTTGCACCTTGCGCATGCGATCCACTTGCACCCACAGCACGCCTTTATCGTCTTCGGCGAATTCCAACCATGCGCCGCGCGACGGGATATTGGTGGCGTTGTAGTGCGGCTGACCCGTTTTGTGGTCGGGCGTGAAATTGAAATACACCCCCGGCGAACGCACGAGCTGGCTGACCACCACGCGTTCGGCGCCGTTGATGATAAACGAGCCGTTGGGCGTCATGAGCGGGAAATCGCCCATATACACCTCTTGCTCGATCACTTCGCCCGTTTCGGTCTTTATTTGCCGAACGTTGACCTTTAACGGCGCGGCATACGTCGCGTCGCGGTCTTTGCATTCTTTTTCGCTGTATTTGGGCTTGTCTTCTAACTTATGCCCCAAAAAATGCAATTCGATACGATTGGAAAAATCGGTGATGGGCGAAAAATCCTTGAACACCTCGTCTATGCCGTTTTTCAAGAACTCATCGTAACTTGCCTTTTGCACCTCGATAAGGTACGGCATGTCGATAACTTCTTGTATCTGCGCAAAACTCTTGCGCTCGGTGTTGCCGTACTTCACCGTTTTTATCGTTCTTTCCGCCATGTTTACTCCTCTGCCCTATGGGTTGGATTGTGCCCGTTTGCCAAAAGCGCACAACGCACAGCGATAATTATACACCCAAAAAGCAGAGTTTGTCAAGTTTTGGCAAGCAAATAATTTTCAGAAAATTTTTACGGATTTTTGCACGCCAAACAAGAATACAGTAAAGTGTTGCGGGAGAAATCGGACAAATACGGAAATTGCATGCGCGCCGCCAAATAAGGCAATAGCACGGTTTGGTTTTGCGCAAACGCATGCGACACCGTAAACGTATTGTCGCAAGCATGGATGAGCGCGGGCACCTTCGTGCACGTTTCTATCCACAGCAACGCGCATTTCAACGCATGCGGCAAGGGGTACCGCCCTTCGGCACTGTCGCCCGCTTGCAGTTTTCCGTGCACCAAGTCGCCAACAAACACTTCCCAAAAATAAGAATGCTCTTGCGCGCTACGGCAAAACGACGTTAAAACGGGTTGGTCGGACAAAGGCGGCGGCGCGCTTTCCAACGCGCACAGCTTTTTAATAAGCACGTCAAACAACCGCAACGCGCTTGCGCTGTAGCTTTCTTGCGTTTCATAGCGCCGTACAAACGCTCGTTCGCGCGCGACATCGGGCGGTTGGTCTATCGATCGCACGATCTCTTCCCTACTCTGCGGCGGCGGATACGCGGGCGGCGATACCAAAAGCGTGAGTTGTTCAAACAAATAGGGCGGTATCTCTTTTTTGATGCTTTTTCTGCCCACAATTTCCGTTTTGGTTATGCGAAAACTTTTGCGGGACACGTCGCCTATTTCCGACGCATAACGGATAATATCCGGCACCGCGTTTTCGTCCGCACGCTGCAACGCGGACAGCGGCATGCGCAAAGAACGCTCGGCAAGCCAATGCCCGTATAAAGTCTGTTGCAAATCGTATGCCAAATCGCACCAACGCACGATTTTTCGCACTGTTTCCCTAAACATCGCACGCACCCCCTTTTTATGCAAACACGTTGCAAATTCGTTTATGGCGGCGGCGCGCATAATGCACGGCCGACAGCGTGCCGCTTGCGCGCTGTATGCGTTCGTTGCAATAACAAACAAGCAAGTCGCACATGTCCACCATTTTGCGGTTGCGCTCCACATACACTTTATAGCCCGCATGCAATATTTCGGGCGGATAAAAACTTTCTTCGTAAAGCGTGCGCAAATAAGCTTTGTAATCGTTGTGAATATACGGATATTCCGCCCTTACGTATACCCGCCGAATGTGCGGGTATTCCTTTTGCAGTTCGGACACAATGTTGTAGCATAACGCGTCGAATTCACTTCTGCTCCCGAACAAAAACGTATCGGCATTTTCTTGCACGATAAAATCGCGTATGATCTCGCGCAACGCGGCTTGTTGCGCAAACTCGTGCGCTATTTTTCTGTGCCCGATAAATGCGACTGTCATGACCCCACCCCTCTATATGCATGCATACCTGCTTACAAGAATTCTCAAAATTTGATATACTTAAAACACGACGGTATAAATACGATATAATGATAAGATAGAACACAAAAAAAATAGGCATTTGTTTTATGCTCCTATATAGTCGCAAACTAAATACCTATTTTTTACTCTGTTATACGATACAATAAATTGTAGAAATACTCGGAGAAAGTATACCTTGACTACAAATGATGCTGTGGCAAAAAGAATTATGCAACTAATGCGCGAAAGGAATATTACGCGGTATCGCCTCGAACAAGAATCGGGCGTGTATCACGGTGCAATGAGCAGAGTATTACGAGGTGATAATAGCACTATAACTTTAGCAACAGTATATAAACTTGCTAATGGTTTCGACATGTCGATCAATGAATTTTTAGACGATGATATATTCCGTTCCAAAGATATAGAAGTGGAATAAATAGATTTCTCGACTTCGCTCGAAATGACATAGCTGTGGCTGTATCCCCCCCCGACAAAGTTTATACTTCCAACAATGTCACCCCGAGCATAGCCGAGGGGTCTACTTGTTGCGAAAGAATAGATTTCTCGACTTCGCTCGAAATGACATATACGGGGCTGTGTCACCCCCCGACAGAGTTTATACTTCCAACAATGTCACCCCGAGCGTAGCCGAGGGGTCTACTTGTTACGAAAGAATAGATTTCTCGACTTCGCTCGAAATGACATAGCTGTGGCTATCTCAATAACAGAAAGCTAAGAGGATACTATGGGCAGGCGCAACCCCCCTTTGGTGTCAAGCACGTCGGTTTTATAATATTTTCCGTCGGACGCTTGCAATTTCAACCGGTGACAATTTGTCACCAGTTCACTTCCCTCTTGCGAAAGTCGCTGTTTCAGTTTATTCCAATATTTGCGTGCCGTCAAATAGTCGGGGCTATCCGCCAACACCCAACACACGTCTACAACGGAAAAATACTATTCTTCCGCTTTATCGAACGGTTTGTAATTCATGCATTACCGCGCCGCTTTTTTGCACAACGTCTTGCACGGTAAAACGTTCGGGGTGGCACAGCGCCAACGCGGCCACATGATCGTAAATATAGCAACGGTCGGGGTGACGCGCGGCGGCCAATGCGATCGACTTGTTCATAAGGCGATCTATTAAGCGCGCCGTGCCGTAGCGCGCCCCGATACTGTTGAAAACGGGCGCACGGCACGTATCCAATGTAGCGCACACGTGCGGATACGCGAGCACGGCGGCAAAGGCGGCCAAATCGAGCGCCTCGTTAAATTCGTAGCCGTTGTAGTTGGGTTCTTGGGCGTTGCAACCGCCCATCATCACGATGTCGCCCGCGGGCGGCACGGGCACGTCGCGCAAAAAGCGGGCGGGCACGGTGCACGGGCCGAGCGACAGCACGGTATACGGCAAAGCAAGCGTTTGCACCCAATCGGCATAGGGCACGGCTTGTGCGAACGGTTGCCCGCCGTCGGCAAAGAGATCGCCCATGCCGTCGGCGCCGTGAATGCTCGGCAACGGACAGGCCGGTTGCGGCAACGCCGTGCTGTCTATCAACCGAATGCCGCTGACGTCCAAGCCGTCGGCCGCGGCCGCCTTTAGTAATTTTTGCGCGTTAAGCAGCGCGCGCGGCGCCGCCACGTTGCCGCCCACGGGCACGATGTCTATGGCTTGCCACGCCGTGCGGTGCGCCAAAATATACGCCGTGGCGCAAGCGTCGTCTAATCCGTAGTCGGCAAAGATGACCAATGTAGACATAAGCATGTTCTCCTTTTTGGGGCGTTAAGACCTCTCCGCTTCGGTCGAGGTGACACTCCCACACTGTCACCCCGAGCATAGCCGAGGGGTCTGCTTGTGGCTTTTGGAAAGACCTCTCCGCTTCGGTCGAGGTGACGTTGTTGTGTATTGGTTAGTCGAGGTGACGTTGGTGTGAATGGGGCGTCGCGGTGACACTCCCACACTGTCACCCCGAGCATAGCCGAGGGGTCTATTCGTGGCTTTTGGAAAGACCTCTCCGTCGCGGTGCAAATTTGCATATGATTGTATTTTAATATAATTGTATGGTAAAAGTGGTGCCTTTGCCCACGGTGCTTTGCACGTCTATTTTGCCGCCCATGGTTTCCACAATGCTTTTGGCGATAGACAACCCCAACCCCGACGAGCCTTTTTCGCGGCCGCGCGCTTTATCGCAACGGTAAAACCGTTCGAAGATGTGCGGCAAGTCCTCTTCTTTGATGCCCACGCCCGTATCGGACACGGTGATCTCGGCGTAATCTGCGCGCATTACGCACGCAATGGTGATACGGCCGCCTTCGGGGGTGTATTTAATCGCATTGTCCACAATGGCGCGCACGCATTCGGTAAGTAGGTTTTTGTCCGTTTCCACCGTTACGGCGTCCTCTTCGCAACGATACACGATGGTGTGCGAAAAGTCCACCATTTTATAGCTGTCGGCAATGTCGGCCACCACTTCCATCAGATTGAACCGCGAAACGTTCAGCCCGAAATTGCCCAGCCGCGCCAACAACAGCAACTGCTCGATTATCCGCTTCATGTTCTCGCTCTCGCGCGCAATGGCCTCTATGCCCTCGTCGAGCACCGACGGATCGTCTTTGCCCCACCGCCGCAACATGTTGGCATACCCTTGTATAACGGACACGGGCGTTTTCAGTTCGTGGCTGGCGTCCGATACAAAGTTTTGCTGACGCACAAACGACTGTTCGAGATTGTCGAGCATTTTATTGATACGGTTTGTCAAGTCCATCAGCTCGTCTTGGCTGTCCGACTGCGCCAACCGCGCCGAAAGATTTTCGCCCGTTACTTTGTCGATCCCCTCGGTGATACCGCGTATGGGCTTTAACATGAACTGCGAGGTCATCCACACCATGGCGGCGTACAGCGCGCTCACCGCCGCCACCAAAACGGCGGACGTGATCATGAGCATGCGCAAATACCCCGTGTTGCCGCCGCCCGACGCTTTTTTCACGCTCTCCACGAAAAACACCACAAAAGCGGTGAGCACCAACGCGAAAATGGCCGCGTATATCAGCGTCATTTTGGCGGTGAGCGGCATATTGATACGCCGAAACAATCGGCGCATTGCCCACACAATGCCCGTTACGGGAAAAAACAGCACCATCAAAGCGACGATAAGCGGGTGGCGCCGCTTGGCCGCGCGCGCCGCCTTCTCGTTGTTTTTTTCTTGCTTTAGGTCTTGCAGCGTGCGCTCCACGTCGGCGCGGTCCTCTTCCGCGCAACAAAAAACGGACGCCCCCGTTTTGGGCGCGCCGTCCGCCGCCGTATTTCGTTTCGTATCCTTTCGCGCCATCGTTTTCCTTTGCCGTCAGTCGCGGATCACATATCCCGCGCCGCGCACCGTTTGTATCACCGTTACGCCGTACGCGTCGTCTATCTTACTGCGCAAATAGCGTATGTACACGTCTACCACGTTGGTGTTTCCGTAAAAATCAAAGCCCCACACCGCGTCCAGCGCTTGCTCGCGGGAGATCACCACGTTGCGGTTAGACAGCAAATACACCAAAAGGTCGAACTCTTTTTTGGTGAGGTCTATTGCGTCGCTGCCGTAGCTCACTACGTGCGCCTCCACGTCCACTTTCAGTTTGCCCAAACTAAGCGTGCTTTTTTCGGGCTCCGACCGTTTTTTTACGTTCGCGCGGATACGCGCCAACAATTCTTCGATGGCAAACGGCTTGGTCATATAGTCGTTGGCGCCAAGATCCAGCCCCGCCACTTTATCCATGATCTGGTCGCGCGCCGTCAAAATGATCACGGGCGTTTGCTTGACTTGCCGCAAACGGCGCAACACCTCGATCCCGTTGAGCGAGGGCAACATCACGTCAAGCACGATAAGGTCGTAGTCGTTTTGCACCGCTTTATCCAGTGCTTGCCTACCGTCGGCCACGCTCTCGGTTTGGTATCCTTCGTGCTCCAATTCGAGTTGCACAAAGCGCGCAATGCTCGTTTCGTCTTCCACTATGAGTATTTTCATGTTTGGCTCCCCCGCCCGCTTTTTGCGCGTTAATTGTTGCCCACCACTTCTATGCGCATGGTGTTGGTGTTGCTCGAAACGCCCACGGGAAGGCCGCCCGCGATCACCACGAGGTCGCCGTTTTTCACAAGCCCCGTGGTTTTGGCGCACTCTATGGAATGGGCGATCAGTTCCATGTAATCGGGCTGTAGTTTGCTCAAAACGGGCACCACGCCCCAATTCATGGCCAGTTGGTTATATGCCTTTTCCGAAACGGTGGCCGCCACGATCACGCAGTCGGGACGAAAGCGCGACACTTTGCGCGCCGTAAAGCCCGAATTGCTGAGCGCGATGATCGCCTTGGCGTTCAGATCGAACGACGCCGCCACGGTGGCGTGGCTGATTGCGTCGGTAATGGTTTTGATCTCCGGTTCGAGCGTGTGAAAGCGGTGCTTAAAGTGAATGGCGTTCTCCGTTTTTTCGGCGATCTTGGCCATGGTTTTCACCGTTTCCACGCAATATTTGCCCACCGCCGTTTCGCCCGACAGCATGATGGCCGACGTGCCGTCGTAGATGGCGTTGGCCACGTCGGAGATCTCGGCGCGTGTGGGGCGCGGGTTGTTTATCATGCTCTCTAACATTTGCGTGGCGGTGATCACCTTTTTGCCTTGCTTGTAGCAAAGCTTTATGATCTGCTTTTGAATGGCGGGCAGTTCCTCAAAGGGAATTTCCACCCCCATGTCGCCGCGCGCCACCATGGCGCCGTCGCACGCGTCGGTTATCTCCTTTATGTTGTTCACGCCCTCGCGGTTTTCTATTTTGGCAATGATCTGTATTTTTTCGCCGCCGTTTAGGTTCAGCAGTTGTTTTACTTGCCGCACGTCGTCGGCGCAACGCACAAAGCTGGCGGCGATATAGTCCACGTCTTGCTCGATACCGAACAAGATGTCCGCTTTGTCGGCCGCCGAAATATACGGCATGTCTATGGCGATGCCGGGCAGATTGATGCTTTTGCGGTTAGACAGTTCCCCGCCGTGCGACACCACGCACACGATCTCGTCGGAGGCCACCGAATCCACTTTCAGTTCGATCAAACCGTCGTTCAATAAGATCACGTCGCCGCTTTTCACGCACTTGGGCAGTTCGGCATACGATATGGACACGCGGGCGTTGTTGCCCTCGCACGGCTCGGTCGTCAGCGTGAAATAGTCGCCGTCGGTCAGCACCGCTTTGCCGCTCTCGAACGTGCGAATGCGTATTTCGGGGCCTTTGGTGTCCAACATAACGGCCACGGCCTGCCCGAGTTCCGCCCGCGCGCGCTTTACCGCCGCGATACGCGCCGCATGCTCTTCATACGACCCGTGCGACATGTTGATACGCGCCACGTTCATGCCCGCCTTTATAAGGCGCTTGAGCGTTTGGTAGTTGTCGGTGGCGGGACCCAATGTGCAGACAATTTTCGTTTTTCTCATTTTTTCTATCCTCGCATGCGTTTTGCGGCTACGTTCTTGCCGCATATAGCTATTCTCGTTTTTGTTTTCGCCGTTCGTTTTGTTTATATGTTTTTGCACACAAAACTTGCTCAGCGTATGGTTTCGATATCGTAGGGCGTGGCTTGGTACACGCAATAGTTGAGCCAATTGGAAACAAGCAACGATTGGTGCGCCCGCCAAGACAGCGGCGGCAACGCGCCCGTCACGCCGTTTACGTAGTAGTGCGCGGGCGGCATGATATCCTCGCCGTTTTTCAGATCGCGCATATACTCGTTGTGCAACGTTTCGGCGTCGTATTCGCCGTGGCCGAACACAAACACTTTGCGCAGTGTTTTATCGGCGGCCAAATAAATGCCCGCCTCGTCCGACTCGGCCAAAATATCCACCCGATCGCACGCGCGCACCGCGTCGGCGTCTATCTGCGTGTAGCGCGAGTGCGGCGCCGCAAACTCGTCGTCGAACCCGCGTACCAACGGGTTGCGCTTGTCGGGCACGCGTTGGGTGAAGATACCGAATATCTTTTCGGGCAACACGCGCTTTTCGATACCGTACAGATAGTACATGGCCGCTTGCGCCGCCCAACAGATATACATGGAAGAATACACGTGGTGTTCCGCCCATGCCATTATGCCTTTGAGCTCTTCCCAATAAGCCACGTCTTGATAATCCAGCTTTTCCACCGGCGCGCCCGTCACGATCAGCCCGTCGAATTTCATGCCCGCGCTTTTCACCTCGTCGAACGTGCGGTAAAAAGTTTCGAGATGTTCGGCGGCCGCCGTTTTGGGGTTATAGGACGCCGTTTTCAAGAGCACCACTTCCACTTGCAACGGATTGTTGGACAGCAAACGCAACCACTGCGTTTCGGCGTCCAGCTTATTGGGCATCAAATTGAGAACGGCGATGCGTAGCGGCCGTATCTCTTGCGTGGACGCGCGCGCGCTGTCCATGATAAATATGTTTTCACCCGCAAGGCGCTTGGCCGCGGGCAAACTGAGCGGCACCTTAACCGGCATGTTCCGTCTCCTTCTCTTGCATGGTTTTACTATACCATGCAAGCGCGGTTTTGTCAATTTTTTTTGCACGGTGTTGCCCCGCCCGCGCCCCCGCAAAAAGGTTGCCAAGCAAAAAATTTCATGCTATAATAATACACGTTTACGAATACAATAGAAAAAAAAGACACACACAGGAGAATATATACCCATGAACGCAAAACAGCTCAAGTATCTGTCCGTTTTCGAAAACATGGCCAAAGCGGATATAGCGAGCGAGCAAACGGTAAAAAAATATTTCCCCTCGCTCTTAAATCTCGACTACGCGTTCGCGCTGGACACTTGGGAATATATCTGCACCGATCGGGAGGAAAAGCTTATAAAAAACGCCGAACTCGGTCTGCTGTTCGGCGGCACCGTGTTCGAGCTGTTTTATAAAAAAGCGGCCGCCAAAACGGTGAAAGCGCTTTCCGATCTGCCCGTTTTGCGCCGCGCGGTGTTTCAGTATTGTTCCGCCGCCGACAAAAACGCGGCTTTCTCCGTGATGGTCGATCTGCTTTCCAACGTGAAAACGGCGCCCGCCGAAGAATTTTTCAAATGCCTTGTAAAAAACGAGCGCATTGCCTACGGCCCGTTTATGAAAACGCTGTTAGAGCGCGTGTTCATCGAACTGATGAAAAAGAATCCCGCCAAAAAAATGGAAATGCCGCGCAAGCTCGGCACGCTTTTGCTCGCCTATATCGCCAAGATCAAAACGGACGAAAAGGCCATGCTCGAACAGCGCGTGCGCGAAACGCTGTAAAAACAAAGAAATCGCTTAAAAAGGCTACGGTATGCGCCGTAGCCTTTTTTGCCGTCAAAAATCGTTTTGTTCATGGTCGGACGGGTTGACGTGCACCGTTACGTGTTTGACGCGCGGCAACCCCTCTTCGATCACGTTGTGCACGCGTCGCGCCACCTCGTGCGCGTCGCGCAACGGTATGTCGCCGTTCACCGATATTTCGACCTCCACGTAAATGCGGTCGCCGAATTTGCGGGTGAGCAGTTTGTCTATATCTTCCACGCCCTCTTGCGCGGCGATAAGCGTTTGAAGCGTTTGCGTCGTTTTGGGGTCGCACGCCTCGTCGGTCATCTTACGCACCGCATCCACGAAAATATCCGCCGCCGCTTTCACGATAAGCAAACATATCACGAGCGACGCCACGGGGTCGAGCACGGGCACGCCCAATTTAGCGCCCAAAATGCCCGCAAACGCGCCCACCGACGAGAGCGCGTCGCTACGGTGGTGCCATGCGTCGGCACGCAACGCGCTCGAATCGATCTTTTTGGCCGCCGCGCGCGTTACCCAAAACATGCCCTCTTTCACCGCAATGCTCACCGCCGCCGCCACAAGCGCCAACGTGCCCGGCGTGACGGCCGCGGCATACCGTTCTTTTACCAACGACCGCACGCCGCCGTATCCGAGCAAAACGCCCGTGCCCGCCAGCACCGCCGCCAACACAACGGCGGCCACGCACTCGAACCGTTCGTGCCCGTAGGGGTGGTTTTTATCGCCCGGCTTGCCGCCGATCTTCACGCCCAACATCACGATAAACGTGCTAAAAACGTCGCTGGCCGAATGCACCGCGTCGGATAGCATGGCCATGGAGTGCGCCGCAATGCCCGCAAAAAATTTGAACGCCGTCAACAAAAGATTGACGGCGATGCTCGCCGCCGACACGCGATACGCCACGCGGGCGCGGTGCGCGGCGTGGTTCGCATTTTCGGTTTGGTCGACCGCCACCGCCGCTATGCAATTGTATTTCTCGTTTTTGTCCACAAAACCGCCAGACTTATTTGGGCAACAACATGTCGCCGTACTTGATCCAACCGAACTTGCGCATAAGCTCGCTTACGCCCAGCGCCACCAAGGCGGGCACGATAAAGTAGCAAACGCCCACGCCGAGCGCAATGCGCCAAGCGGCCAACCCCGCCGCGTGCGACACCATGACGGTGTCGATCACACCCACAAGTCCCGCCGTGCCCATGCCGCTGCCCGTAACGCCGCACTGCAATCCAAACAGCGCGCTCGCAAGAGGTCCCGCCACTATACTGGCCGCCACCGCGGGCAAGAGTATACGCATGTTTTTGGCCAAATTGGGGATCTGCAACATGCTGGTGCCTATGCCTTGGCTGACAAGGCCGCCCCACTTGTTCTCACGAAAAGAGGCCACCGCAAACCCCACCATGTGCGCGCAACATCCCGCGCACGCCGCGGCCGCCGCCAACCGACTCGCGCCTAACAGCGAATCGGGAATACTGCTGAACAGCATAACGCCGAACGCCGCGCTCGACGTGGGAAAGGTGAGCAACAGCCCCATCACCGCCGCAATGAGAATGCCGAACGTGATAGGCTCCCACGCTATGGCATGGCTGATCCCCCGCCCCAACAATGCAAACAGCATGCCGAACGGTATGCCGAGCACGATCGCCGCCGCCGCGCCCGACGCAATGGCAACAATGGGTATAACAATGATGTCTACGGGCGTTTTACCCTCGATGCGCGAGCACAACTCGATCGCTACCACCGCCGCCGCATACGCCGCCACGGGGTCGCCGATACCGATACTGCTACCCGTTGCGCCCCACACCTTTATGCCGCTCATCATAAAAATATTGGTTATGTTCGCGCCCAACATGCCCGCGGCCGCCGCCGAAAACATCGTGAGTTTGGGCGACTTGAACGCATGGGCAATACCCACGCCGATGCCCGCGCCCATAATCATGCGCACGGCCGTACCGATATACAAAATTACTTTGCCTACTTTATAATTTTTGAGCAAATCGCCGATCTGCCAAACAATCGTACCCGCTATGAGCGTGCAAAACAAACCGAGCGCCATGCCCGAAAACGCCGTGATAAAATATTTACGCACAAACGCTTTCACATAGTCGCCCGCCGTTTTGCGCGTCGGCACGCTTTCGCCTTGCGCGCAAACGCTTGCCGCGTTGCCGTCCGTTGCCGGTTGCCCTTCGCTCGCAACGCCTACCGTCGTTGCCTCGCCGCCGCTCTCTTCTCCGTTCATAGGGGGATCGTTTCCTTTTTTGGTTATTTGTTACTCACTGTTTTGGGCGCCAACGCAAAGCTGAATTCCGCCGAAACGCACACCTTGCCGTTCACCGTAACTTTGCCCTCGCAAAAATAGAACACGGCTTTACTTTTCACAATCTTGCATTCCGTTTCGATCACGTCGCCCGGCCGCACGGGGTTACGGAATTTTACGTTGTTCAGCCCCGTATACATGGGGGTGAAATCGCCGCCCTTATCGGCAAACAGCGCGCACGCCGATTGCGCCATGATCTCGCACAAAATAACGCCCGGCACCACGGGATTGCCCGGAAAATGGCCGCGCAAGAAAAATTCGTCGCCGCGCACCGTATACTTGCCGTGCGCCGCGCCCTCTTCGTCTACCGTTACTTCTTCTATCAGCAACATGTCGTCGCGGTGCGGTATGATCTGCATGATCTCTTGTTTGTTCATTTTATGTTCCCTCCTCGTTCAATACGGCATTGAGTTCATCTAACTTACTTTGCGACAGCGGCGGCACGCCCCGCAACGGGTAATTAAGCCCCAGCTTGTCCCACTTGTGCACGCCCATGGTGTGATAGGGCAACAGTTCGATCTTTTCCGCCCCCGCCGCCATTTTGCGCACGGCGCGCACCGTTTCGGGCGTGTCGGTCAAATCGGGCACGCACACGTGGCGCACCCAAAATCTTTTTTTGTGCGCGCGCAAATAGGCAAGCGTTTTTTGCAAGGCCTCTTGCGACACCCCCGTGATGTCTTCGAAAACGGCGGGATCGGGGTGTTTGATATCCAAAAGCACCAGATCGGCCAACGCGAGCGCCTCTTCGCAATACACCCCGCCGCCCGTATCGATCGCCGTGTGTATACCGCGTTCGCGGAGCGCGCCGAGCAGTTTGACGGCGCCCTCCTTTTGCAACAGCGGCTCGCCGCCCGACAGCGTAACGCCGCCCTCGGCGCCGTAATACGCCTTGTAACGCGCGCACATGTCCGCCAGTTCTTGTTCGTCGCGCGCTTGCCCGCCTTGCCACGTATCGGGGTTGTGGCAATACGAGCACCGCATGGGGCAACCGGAAAAGAACAAAACGGTGCGAATGCCCGGCCCGTCCAGCGCGCCCAACGTTTCCACGGAATGCAGTTGTATCATTTACATCTGTTCGAAGAACGTGCGCTTTAGCACCTCTTCTCTGTGCCCCTTGCTCAGCACGCAAAACCGCACCGCGTAGCCCGATACCCGAATGGTGAGATTGGGGTATTTTTCGGGGTGGGCGTGCGCGTCTAACAGCACCGATTTATCGTAAACGTTTATGTTTAAGTGGTGGCCGCCGTTATGGAAATATCCGTCTAAAATGCCGTACAAATTTTGCGTGCGGTGTTCTCTGTCTTTGCCGAGCGTGGCGGGCACGATGCCGAACGTGTTGGAAATACCGTCGCGGCAATCGTCGTAACTGAGCTTGGCCACCGAGTTGAGCGACGCCAACGCGCCGTTGTGCTCGCGGTTGTGCAGCGGGTTGGCGCCCGGCGCGAACGGCTCGCCCTTTTTGCGTCCGCACGGCGTGGCGCCCGTTTTCTTGCCGTATACCACATTGCTCGTAATGGTAAGCAAGCTTAATGTGTGCTTGGCGTCGCGGTAGCACGGCGTGCGGCACAGCGCTTTATAGAAATAGTCGGTAAGATGTTTGGCGATCTCGTCCGCGCGGTCGTCGTCGTTGCCGTAGGTGGGAAATTCGCCTTCGGTCACGTAGTCCACGATAAGGCCGCTCTCGTCCGTTACGGGGGTAACGGACGCATACTTGATCGCCGACAGACTGTCGGTAGCCACCGAAATGCCCGCCGCGCCAAACGCCATCAGCCGTTCCACTTGCGTGTCGTGCAACGCCATTTGCACCTTTTCGTAGGCGTACTTGTCGTGCATGTAGTGAATCACGTTCATGGTGTTCACATACGTTTCGGCCAGCCAATCGATATACTTGTGATAGCGCGCGAGCACTTCGTCGTAGTTCAGTTTACCTTTCAGCGGCGGCATTTCAAACGCCACGCGCTCGCCCGTCATTTCGTCACGCCCGCCGTTTATAGACATTAAGAGCACTTTGGCCAGATTGCAACGCGCGCCGAAAAACTGCATTTGCTTGCCGATCTTCATGGCCGAAACGCAACAAGCAATGCCGTAGTCGTCGCCGTATACGGGGCGCATCAAATCGTCCGATTCATACTGTATGGAACTTGTGTCTATGCTCACGGCCGCGCAAAACCGCTTGAACGCCGCGGGCAGTTTCTCGCTCCACAACACCGTGAGGTTGGGTTCGGGCGAGGGGTTTAGGTTATACAGCGTGTGCAAAATACGGAAACTCGATTTGGTCACCAGCGTGCGGCCGTCGTTGCCCATGCCGCCGATGCTCTCGGTGACCCACGTGGGATCGCCCGCAAACAATTCGTTGTATTCGGGGGTGCGCAACTGGCGGTTCAAGCGCAGTTTGAGCACCAATTGGTCCATGAGTTCTTGCGCGCTCTCTTCGGTGAGCAGTCCGTTTTTAAGGTCGCGCTCGATGTAAATATCGAAAAACGTGGAGGTGCGCCCTATGCTCTCGGCCGCGCCGTTTTGCTCTTTGATGGCGCCCAGATAGGCGTAATACGTCCACTGCATCGCCTCGCGCGCATTTTCCGCGGGGCGGGATATGTCGTCGCCGTACGCCGCCGCCATTTTAGTAAGTTTGCCCAAAAAGTCGATCTGGCGAAAAACCTCTTCGCGCAAACGAATATTGTCCTCGCTCATGTAGCGATGCGCCGACGATTCGAAATCCTTTTTCTTTTCGGCGATCAAACGATCGGTGCCGTACAGCGCCACACGGCGATAATCGCCGATGATACGCCCGCGGCCGTACGCGTCGGGCAACCCCGTTAAAATACCGTATTTGCGAAGCTTGCGCATTTCGTCGGTATACACGCGGAACACGCCGTCGTTATGCGTGGTTTTGTATTCGAAATTGTCCTCTATCTTTTGGCTGAGCTTGTAGCCGTACGCCTCGCACGCGCTGCGCGCCATGCGAATGCCGCCGAACGGATTGACGCCGCGCTCCAAAGGACGTTCGGTCTGCAATCCGTAGATCAGTTCGTTTTTCTTATCCACGTAGCCCGGCGCATAGCTCAAAAGCGACGATACCTTTTCGGTATCCACGCTTAAAACGCCGCCGTTTTGCCGCTCTTTGGCCATAAGATCTTCGTGGATAGCCAAAAGCTTTTGCGTCTTTTCGGTGGGCTTAGATAAAAAAGCGCCGTCGCCCTCGTACGGCGTGTAGTTTGTTTGGATGAAGTCGCGCACGTCGATCGTATCGCACCAATCGCCCTTTATAAAGCCTTTCCATTGTTCCATATGTGGTTTTTCTCCTTGCGCATTCGACCCGCTCTCATCCTCTCGGAAAACGGGTGCACGACTATTGTAACAAGCAACTACGATCGCGTAAGTTGCAATTGCAACTTTTTTGCGGGAAATACGAATATACCGTTTCTTTTTGCAAAACCACTATATATTGTGGTATGTATTTTTAATAATATCAAGATATAGACCCCGACAACCACGCGCGGCCGATAGCCGATTTTCAGAATTTTTCGTTGGCGCGATACTCGCAAACAAACTCGAACACTTGCGTGCCGAGATCGCTCGTAACGGTAACGGTGCCTTGCCCCGCGGCAATGCTGCGAACGAAAAATCCGCCGCGGCCGCCCGCCACGCACAAGTGCCCGCTGCCCTCCGCCGAAAGACTGCCCGACGTTGTCACGGTAACGGGCAAAAAGCCGTAGTCGAGCACGTTGCCCGAACCGTCTTCCAACAAGAGCGAAAACGCAATGCGCTCGAACGAGTTGCCGCACCGCAACACGTTGCCGTCGCACGAATGCGTAACGCGCAACACGCGGCGCACTTCGGGCGAAAGGGTGCGCACCGCCTTCACCTCGCCGTCGTATATCGCTTCGAAACGGTAGGCCACGCCGTCGGGCGGCATGCGGCGGTATTTGTCGATGAGCGCATGCAACGCGTCCTCGTCTATCTTGGCGAGTTTTCGCAATAATAGCGCGCGCTTATCGCCCCAAAAGCCCAAGCGCAACGCGCCGTTGCATTCGGCCTCGCGCAACACGCTCTTAAACAGCTTGAGCCGCCACCCTTCGCCCACGTCCGCCGCCGGCAGATCGCCGCAAAAATCGTCGATCACCACGGGGGGATGAGGCAAATGTTGCCAATGCTTGCGGTCGGGCAAAAACTCGCCCACACGCGCGCCGTCGCGATACATCACCACGCTGTCGGCATTGGTGAAAATATATAACTTGTCCGTAAAATCGTCGTCGGACAGATTGCTCGAAAGCGCCATAACGGGCTCTTTGCCGAATTGACTGCGGTAGGCATACGCCGCCGCCTTGGGGTTACGGTACGCGTCGAACACGCCGTAGCGGTTGCGGTTGTCGCCGTTGCCCCGCCCGCGTCCCGTGGCAAAATCGCAAAAGCTCATGCCGAACGCGCCCAGCGCCGCGCCGCCCGCCACGTCGTTCACGGCGTCCAAATGGCCGAGCGCTTGGCCAAGCCGTACGTTCTCGCCGTCGAAATTGGCCGCCCCGCAACTTGCGCCGCCGTGCTCGCCGATGATATACGGCACGAACAGCTTGCCCGTTTTGCGCCGCCCTCTTTTAGCGCTTGCCGTTTCGTTATACGCGAAAACGTCTTCGTACGTGCGGCAAGCAAACGAATTGCACGCCCCCACCGTAGCGCGCGTGGGGTCGGCGTCTTTGGCCGCGCGGTGCGCCTTGAAAAACAGCCCGTCGCAGTCGGCGGCGTTGTTGGCGCGCACGCCCCAGCCGATCACGGCGGGACAGTTGCGGTCGCGCCGCACCATGTCGGTCACGCCGTCTATGAATGCGTCTTTCCAATCGGCGTTGCCGATGCCGCCGTCGCCGTACACGTCCTCTATCACCATTAGCCCGATGCGGTTGCACTCGTCCACAAAATCGCGAGAGGGTTGTCCCATCGTGCGCACCGCGTTACAGCCGTATTGTTTAAGTAGACGCGCGTCGCGCCGCTCCGTTTCGGACGTGGCGCTACGCCCTATGCCGGGGTAATTATCGGCGCGCACCAGCCCGAAAAGCCGCGTGAGCTTGCCGTTGAGATAAAATCCCTCGCGGCGAAACACGGCCGAAACAAACCCGAACTCCACCCGCTTTTCGTCCAGCACTTTGGCGCCGCTTTTAAGTCGCACCACGGCCGTATACAGCGCGGGCGCGTCCGGCTCCCAAGCATCGACGCCCGTCACCTCGCCCTTTATGCGCACCGACGCCGCTTGCACCATGCGCGGCGTAAACGTGCCCACCGTTTTGCCCTCGGCGTTGCGGATCTCCCCTTCCATTTCGGTGTCGGGGTAAAAATCGAACATTTCCACGTCGGCCGTTACCGTATACGCCTCGCCGTTTTGCGCGCTGCGCACGCACACGTCGCGAATGTCCCGCCCGTCGCATATCATAAAAGTGATACCGCGGCAAATGCCTCCGTACGGCAAAAGCGGCCCGCGCGTGCCCGCCGAAACCACTTCGGGGCGAATGCGCGAGTCCACTTTGATCACTATGCGGTTTTCGTAATCGTATTTTACGGGCGCGGTGATGTCGGCCACAAAGGGCGCCTCGCCTTTATGGCTGGTAACGAAAATACCGTTCACGTACACCTCGGCATAGCTCAAAACGCCTTCTACGCACAGCAAAAGTTTTTTGCCGTTATACGTTTCGGGCACCGTTAAGATGCGCGAATAGGTGGAAAGCGCCCGCATGGCTTTTTCGTTGTAATATTCGGTTTCGCCGCAATCTATGCAGTGCGGCAACTGCACGATAAAACTGTCCGACCAGTCGAACGAACGCTCCAAACATTGGGCGTCGAACCCTTTGCGGTGCAGCCAATTATCGTTGATAGCCACTTCCTTAATCACTTGCCGCCTCCCAATAAAATGGTGAGATATTGCACGAACTTATAGTCGCTCTTTTCGAGATACACGGTGCCCTCGGCGTCTTTGGCGTAAAAATAGATATACGGGTTAGACATTTTCAATTCGTCCGCCTCGCTTTGCCGAAACATGAACCGCTCCATTTCTTTGCGGTAAGACGCCACTTCGCCGCGGCACAGTAGGTGCGGAATATTGTTGATATCCTCGGTGGCGGCATAGAGCGGACGGTAAGACGCATATTTATCGGCGCAACGGATCCCTATTTCCACAATGGAGATGTTGCGCACGCCCGTGTTCACGATACGCCAAATGAGCCGCGCGCTGTCGGCGATCACCTTGCCTTCCACGCGAGCGCTCTTTTTGTTCTCGTGCCGAAAACGCACCGCCTGCACCACGACCGACGATAAAAGCGAAACGGCGATAACGCACAGCGCGCCCACGGTAACGTATTCTATCATAAATTTCTCCTTTTGCTATTGCAAGAGTTTGGCGGTGCGCATGATACGCATCATGATAGACACCACGAAATAGCTCGCGAGCACCACGCTCACGTCGAACAACACTTCGGTCATAGACAGCCGCTGGGTTATGCCGAACAGTTTGGGCAAGCAGAACACCGCCACAAAACTGAGGCACACGCTCCCTATCATCAGCACCGAACGAAATGCGTCGTACGGCTCGCAGTTTTTATACAAAATGATCATGCCCGTGTAGGTAAGCGCGATCACCAACATACTTTTGTATGCGGCGTCGGTCACGTTCGTGTGCAATCCGTAGCGATAAAAATACACGCTCATCACGGCCAGCGTCAGCGTGATCCCGCCCGGCAAACATCGTCCGATAACGTTAGAAAGGAATTTACCGCGGATAATATCGGTGTTGCGTTGCATGGCCAAGGCAAAACTCGGCAGCCCGATCACCAACAGTTCCAACAACAAAAGGTTGGAGGTGTCGAACGGATAGGGTTTACGCAAAATGAGGAAAATGATGGAAAGCGCCATGCTCATGAACGTTTTCATCAAAAACAGCGAACTGGATTTTTGAATGTTGTTTATGACCCGCCGCCCCTCTTTCACCACGTCGGGCATGCTGGTAAAGTTGCTGTCTAAGAGCACCAAATGGCTCACGTTGCGCGCCGCCTCGCTGCCCGATGCTATGGAAACGCTGCAGTCGGCCTCGCGCATGGCCAAAATATCGTTCACGCCGTCGCCCGTCATGGCTACGGTGTGCCCCTTGGCTTTGAGCGCCTTTACAAGCAAACACTTTTGTTCGGGCGTGACGCGACCGAACACGGTGTATTTGGTGGCCGCCTCCAACACCTCTTGGTTACTGAGCCCCTCTAAAGAAATATACAGATCGGCGTTTTCCACGCCCACGCGGCGCGCCACTTCGGACACGGTGATGGGGTTGTCGCCCGAAATGACCTTCACGGCCACGTTGTTTTCTTTGAACCAACGAATGGTTTGCACGGCGTCGTCGCGGATATGATCCTCGATCACCAACAAGCAGAGGGGACGGCGCACCGCGGGCAATTTTTCGCCCGATATCTCGGCGGGCGAATGCGCCAACACCATCACGCGGTAGCCGTTGGCGGCGTTCTCGGCCACGATCTTTTCGATACGCACGCCCATATCTTTGAGCACGAATTCGGGCGCGCCCAACATATAGGTGCCTTCCTCTTCGAACGTAACGGCCGAAAGCTTGCGCTGGCTGGAAAAGGGCATCACCGTTTTGGGTTTGAGCGTCATGCTGTAGCCGAACTTGTTGGCAAGCGCCATGGCGGTCTGGTTGTTGTCTTGCGTGGCGGTAAGCATACTGCCGATGATCTCCGAAAGCGAATACGACTGGCTGTTGCCCCCTTTCAGCTCGATCACGTTGTTCACTTGCATACTGCCGTCGGTGATGGTGCCCGTTTTATCGAGGCACAGCACGTCTACGCGCGCCAACATCTCTATGCAATACAGATCTTGCACCAACGTCTTTTTGCGCGCCAAGCGGATCACCGACATGGCCAAAGCGGCGCTCGTCAATAAGAACATGCCGGCGGGGATCATGCCGATTACCGCACCCGACGTGTTGCTTATTATGGTGTTCCATTTATCTTCGGGCAGTCCCGTATAGTTTTTATACGCATTCATCAGCATGAGCACGGTAAGCGGAATGATGATCACCGCCACCACGCGAATGATGAGCCGAATGGAATTGTGCAGTTCGGACTTGGGCTTGCGGTATTTTTTGGCGTAAGACGTGAGCGTTTCCACATAGTTGTTGGCGCCCACCTGCATCACGCGGGCATACGCCGATCCGCTCGTAACGAAACTGCCCGAATACAGCTCGCCGCCCTCGCGCTTGCGCATGGGCACGCTTTCGCCGGTGAGCATGCTTTCGTTCACCTCGATATCGCCCTTTATCACCACCGCGTCGGCGGGAATCTGCTTGCCCATTTCTAGATAGATCACGTCGTCGAGCACCACGTCGTCGATGGGCACCGCCTTTTTCTCGCCGTCGCGCACCACCATGGCGGTGGGCGCCGTGATTAGGTTGAGTTTATCCACCGTGTGTTTGCTCTTTATTTCTTGCACGATGCCGATGGTGATATTGGCCAAAATGATTACCAAAAAGAACAGTTGGCTGAAAGCGGCGTGCACCGCGATGAGCGCGCCCGCCACGATAAAGATAAGCAGATTGAAAAACGTAAAAATATTGGAGAACAGAATGCGCCCGTACGATTTGCCCGTTTTGCGGCGCGTCACGTTCACAAAACCGTCCGCCTCCCGTTTTTCCACTTGAAAGGCCGTAAGGCCGCGGGTATAGTCCGATTCATACCGCTCGGCCGCGGAATAGTCGGTATTGATCACCTTATGCCGCTTTTTGCGTTGCGCCCGCAACTTTTCTTGGCTGAGCATGGTGCTGTCTATGGTAACGCTGCGCGAGTTCGACCGCCCCTCTCTGTCCTCGCCGCCGTCGAACAGACTGCGGTCTATTTCCAGATCGATGGTGTTGGTGTCTTTGGTGACCACGCGCGGCAACTTGCGGAGCCGCTCGCGCGATTCTTCCGCTTTATCGTAGGCCGCCGCTTTTTTGCCGCCTTTTTCCGTTTTTACTTCTTCGCCGTCTACAATGCGCTTGGCCAAAAGAATCTCGCTCTCTTTCGTCCTATCCATGGGCGAAGGAGCCGCCATTCCCTCGGCAACGCCGTCGGCACCTTTCTTTTTCCTCATTGTAACATAATACCACAAGCGCGTCGATACTGTCAAGTGCGCCGCGCGATCAAAAATATACGCTAAGGCGAATTCACGTTTGCTTTTATTTTGATTTTACGAAAATAGCAAAAATGTGCAATAATCGACCGCAAAAAGCGAGCGCAAACGCGAAAATTTTCAAAAAAACTTTACATGCCGTTTGCAATGCGGTATAATTATATATATAAAGTATATAACACACATGCAGTATTCCCGCCCTAAGCGGCGGCTGTCATAACGGAGAATAAAAAACCATGCGTTGGCACTTAAGACGAACCAAACTTTTGTTCGCGCTCATACCCATCATATCTATCGTATTTTATGTTCTGACGGCAAACAACAACATCTTTGCCGACCAGAGCTTTTCGGCGTTCGACATTTATCAACAAATTTGCGATACGGCCGTGCCCGTGGCCGGTAAAAACTCGCCCGCCGACTACACGGCGGCCGAAAACTTTGCCATTGCGGCCGACGTATACCGCAAATCGGACGCGGTGTCCAGCGTGACCGAAGGCACGGTTACGGCCATGGGCTTTTACAAGCAGACCGTTCTCAACAAGCATATCCGCTACAACGACCACATTTTCAGCGAGTCGGTATCGCTTTCCGCCATCGCGTCGGTAGCCGAGCAACGCTATTTCAAAGAGGGCGCGCTGTTGTTCCGCCAAGGCACGGCGTCGGGCAGCGCGGTGAAATCGTGGTCGGATAACATCGTGGAGCTTACCACCGCCACCTATCGGCAACGGTACGGCGTGGTGCCGCAAGAGATCACCAAATACGCGGTGCAAGCCAAAAATATCCAAGAAGGAAACAAGATATCCGAAAACGCCGACGGCACTTTCACGTACGAGCTCGTGTTAGACGCCGCGGGCGCCATGGAATTTGCGCGTTACGAAATGATGACTTTTGCCAACGTGACCGCTTTCCCCAAGTTCTACACGTGCCGATTGGTGTTCACCATAGACGACACTTGGCATATCCGCACGTTGGAATCGTACGACACCTACAAGATCGATCTGATGGGCGGCATCAAATGCGACAGCCGCTTGGTGGAAACGTACACGTTCGAAAACGTGACCATGCCCGACAGCGCGCAGATCTTTATAGACTACGTGCCCACGGGCAACACGGGCGAAATAGGCGGCGACAAAAGCCCCGCCGACTATCTCAGCGAGGCGTACGGCGATTACATTTCGGGCAAGCGTCCCCTCGCCCTTACGGCCACGTTCGACGTGCTCGGCGAAACGCTGCCCTTGCGCGCATCGATCGACATTGCAGGCCAAGACTACCGCTTTATGTTGGGCGACGACGTGTTTGCGGCGTATACGCCCAACGGCTTGTTCGTGCGCCTAAATGAAAAGAAATACTCGCTTTCCTCCGCCGACATAGCGGCGGCGGGCGGCGGTCTCGATCTCGGCATGAGCGCCGACGAACTGCTCACCATGCTGTTTGCCGAGCACACCGTGACGCACACCGACACGCACGTGTATATCCGCATGCCGTTTACGCTGTTCGGCGTGAAGTTAGACGTGAACATGGGGCTTAAGAAAACGGACGAGGGCGTTAAAGCGGACACCATAGACGCCACTATAGAAATCGGAAACGTGCAAGCCGTGGCCGATATTGATATTATCGACCAAGTGACCTTGCCCCCGCTGCACGAAAACGAATACGTATCGTTGCGCCCGCTGTTGCAAGCGGTGCAAAACACCGCGAAAGCGCCCGCCATGGATATTGCGGGCACGCTGGAGATCGGCACGGGCGACAGCCCCGCCGTTGTGCGCGCCGACATACACATGCTGCAAACGGCAAAAGGCCTAAACGCCGCGGGCACGTTAGAAATCGCGGGACGCACGCTTTCGGTCACGTATGTAGACGATACGGTGTTTGTCCGTTTGGGCAATACGGGTATCCGCGCGCACAAAAACGATTTGAAAACGCTGACGCAAGCGGCGGCCGCGCTGTTGCCCGCCGACGCAAGCGGCATCGATCTTTCGGCCGTGTTGCAAGCGGTGTTGCCCCAACTGTTGCCCGGCGAACTGCGCATAAGCACGCTTTTTAGCATGCTTTCGCAACTAAACTACGCCGACAACACGTTGTCGCTCACCGTAACGCCGCAACAAAACACGCCTTACACGTTGCAACTTTGTCACAACGAACGGTTAAGCCGCGCCGCCTTGCAAAACTTCTCTTTGGCGGGCGTTACGGTAAACGCAACGCTTGCCCTATCCTACGACAACAACGCGCCCGTGACCGTGCCGAGCGGCAACTACACGGACGCGGCCGAACTGTTGCCCTACCTTGCCAAACTGCAAGACGTGATAAACAGCTTGCCGTTCGCACCGAGCGAGCTGGCACCCTTTGTCACGCCGCTCATAAACACCTTTTCGTCGCAAACGATATACGTGCGGGCGGACGGCGTTGTGACCGCCCCCGATGCGGCGGGCAACGCGGCAAGCGAAACGTTCACGGCGGGTATCACCGTGCGCATGCCCCAAGGCGGACAAAGCTTGGCGGTGGCGTGCGCGCTCAAAGTTTCGGGACAAACGATCAACGCCGTGTGGCAAAACGGCACGGTATATATCGACGTAGGGGCGTTGGCCGTAAAACTGCGCCTATCTCAAGCGCCCGCGCTCATCGAAAATCTTCGGCCGCTTTTAGGCGACGCGACAACTTTCTTGCAAAACATTTCGGCCTATCTCGGCACTGAAAGCGCGCAACAAGCGATATCCGCGTTGCAAAACTTGCAGACGCTGCTGTCCCCGCCGAGCGGCGACAACGCATCCGACACGGACATACTCGCACTGTTGGCCTCCATAGATTTCGACAAACTGCAACAAACGGTAGCGGGCATCCGCATAGAAAACGGCACGATCTCCTTGCCCGTGGCGGGCGGCCGCGTTTCGCTTACGGCCAACGACGACTACATCACGGCATTGGCGGCCGACGGCATTGCGCTCGGCAACGCGTCGCTCGATATGAATGCCGCGCTCACGCCCGACGTAAGCTTTGCCATAGACGTAGACGACGCCGCCTACTTCGACCTTGCGAACCTAAGCGAATTTGCGCCCGCGCTCGGCAAACTTCTTTCCGCCCCCGCCGTACGTTTGGAAATAACCGACGGCATGCTCAACACGTCCATGCTGTCCGGCGCGGTACGCGGCCGTATCGAACTGCAACTGACGCCCGTGTTGCGCGCGCAAGCCGATCTTATGTTGCACGACCACACGGTGCAGTTTGTGTACAACGGCGAAACGAACGCCTACTGCGCGCGTATCAACAACATAAAAATCGCTTTCACGGCCGACGAAGTGCAAGCGCTGATCGCCGAGTTGCAACAGCTCATAAAACAAGCGGGCGGCACGGACAAAGAGGCCGCGGCGGTGGCCGCGTATGCGGAAAGCACCGTGCAAACCGTTTCGCTTTTGCAAAGCGCGCTGGGCGGACAAACGCTTAAAGACCTATTCGGTTATGTAAAGACCTTTGCGCCGTGCGGCAACGGGTTCACGGTGGGACTGAACGTAAACGAGTTTTCGCTCACGGCCGCTATCACGGCAACCGGCGACGCGCTCGCAATAGACGTGTTGAACTTTAACTACGGCGCGGACGTTTACGACAGCCGTATTACCGCCGCGCTCTCCCCCATCGACGGGCTTTCGGCCGTGGATCTGTCGGAAAGCGAATGCGTGCGCATTGCCGAGCTGCAAAGTTACCTTCGCCCCGCCGTGGATCTTTTGCGGCAACAATACTACACCGTATCGTTCGGCGGCAACGTGACGGCAAGCAACGGCGGCGTTACCGCCATCGGCGGCATACACGGCGAGCAAGGCGTGCTGCAATTGCAACGCACGCAAGGCTTTATGAACCTTTACGTGGAATTTGCGCTCGGCGGACGGGCGGGCGACCACACGGTGCAACTGTATCTCATAGACGGCACCGACTACACCGACCAAACGGCGAGCGTAGATAAAAACGCGCTCACGGCGTACGTAAACTACAATTCGCTGTACGCCAAGATCGACTATGCGTCGGTGCTCGGCATAGCGGGCTCGCTGTGCGACATTCTTAACGTGCAACTGCCCGCCGAATGGGAAAGCCTGTTGCAAGAGGCGGGCTACGAGCATTACCAAACGGACGTGTTCCAAACCATGAACATTGCCGGCTTGGAGGACTTGCGCGAAACGCTACGTAAACTCTTAGGCACGGGCGAAGACATGTCGGACGTGGCAAGCGGCGGCGCATCGGGCATGCTCGGCCTTGTCAGCGACGATATGTTGCACGGGTTGTTGCGCAACGTTTCGCTCGGCTTAACGGACGGCGCGTTGCAAATCCGCATAAACAACGGCCTATTCGATCCGCTCTACAAAGGCACGGAAGCCACGATCACCGTAGCGCACAACGGCCGCGATCTCACGAATTTACAAATAAGCAACCTAAAAGCGCGCGGCGATACGGTAAACTTTACGGCGGCGTTCTCGTTCGATCCGTTCGAGCCCGTGCAAGCGCCCCAAGGCGCCATGGACTTCGGCAGTGCGGACGGCCTGCTTAAAAGCTTGATCCAAACGGCCGACTTGCGCGACTTCGAGATAAACGGCGAGATCAAGATGGAACTGCCCGTCATCAAAGATCCCGTTATCCCTTTCAACGTCAAAGTGCGCATAAAAGACGACGGCTCCACCGTGGCGGCGGTCAAACTGCAAGTACCTTTCGTTTCGGCCGTGGTCAGCGTGGGTCTTACGCGCACCGACAGTTACATTTACTTTGCCGACGACATGCTGTACTTTATCGTGGACGTGTGGAACAGCGGCGCTTGGAGCGAAGGCAGCTACAAACAGACCGAATATATTTCGGCCACGCCCCAAGAGTTCTTGTCAGACCCCGCCAAATACCTCTTCTATCTGCTGCGCATGGGCAGTATGATCCGCGATCCCATCGAAAGCGCCATCAAAAAGGGCGGCGACGAACAGCCGAGCAAAAACCCCGCCGACATCTTAAAAGCCTATTCGTATGCAAACAACACCTACGGTTTAACGGTAAGCTTGCGTAAATTGGCGGGCAACAGCGATATGGGCGATCTTAACGTGTCGCTTGCCACCACCGCCGACGGCTATATTCGTTCGCTTGCGCTCGACACCGCGTTTGCGGGCATTGCCACCGTACGGTTGCAAAACACAACGCTTTCCAACTTGCGCGTAGACGCAAACAACAACACCGTAACCGACGAAAACGGCAAACGCGTGCAACCGCTTACCGCCGTCCGTTTCGGCCAAAGCCAAAAGTTCGCGCAACTGGGTTTAAGCGATAGCATGGACGATCTGGAAAGCTCGCTCGGCAAGATCTTCCCCGTGGAAGCGGCCGAAACGTCGGCGCACAAGACCGCCCAAAAAACGGAACGCGCAAAAGCGGCCGCCCAAAAAGCAAGCAAAGCGAGCCAAACGGTGGCCGCGTGCGAAAAGGCGCTCGACAAAGCGCAACAAGCGTATGCCGCCGCCGTGGAAAAGCTCGCCTCTATCCCCGAGGACTCGTTCGGCTACGACCGCGCGCAAGCCAATGTGGAATACACCGCGCGCGTGCTCGAACATGCCGAAAGCGACGTAACGGAGGCGCTCGCAGACCGACTGACGGCGGCGCAATCGGCTTGCGACGCAGCGCAGTCCGCTTATGCGGCCGCGCAACTTGCGGCGCAATACGCCAACGCGGCGCTCGAACGCGACAAAACGCTCGACCACGAAGGGATCACCGACGTGCGCGCCTATGCGGCCGCGGGCGACGCGGCGCTGTGCGTCGTCAACGCGGTAAACGCTTGCGACGACGCGCTCGACAAAGCATACGCCGCCGCTTTGCAAGCGGGCGACAGCGGCAAGGCGCTGTGCGAACACATCCAAGCGGTGCGTAACGACATACACGCCGACCGCAAAGCAACGGCGGCGCTTGTTACCACGGCGGCCAACCGCGCGTGCGAAAGCGCGATCGCCCAAGCAAAGATCGCCCAAGCGCAAACGGACGCCGCCCATAAAGAGGCGCAACAAGACAGCGCCGTGTGGATCGCGGCCGCGCAATATGCGGGCGATACGCTTGCCGCCGTGGCGGCCATGCAGATCACCGACACCGCCGCCGTGCAAGCGGCCGCGCTGAGCGAAAACGAAACGCTTATAGCCGAGGCCGCCCAAAACGCCGCCATTGTGGCCGACACCGCGCAAGCCGCCGCCGTAACGGCCGCGCAAGTCGCCGTAGACGCGGCCGAAAACATCGCACTGCTCGGCAAAACTGCTGTAAACACCGCCGACGAACACGCCCGAAACAAACGGCCGGCCGACGCAAGTCGCGCGCTCGAAAGCGCGCTGTACTACGCCCAAGCGGCGCAAACGGCATCGGAAAGCGCCCGCCGCGCCGTGGAGATCGTGCAAGACGCGTCGCTGATCGCCGCCGCGCAAGCCGCCGCCGTAACCGCCGCGCAAACGGCAACGTATATCGGCGACATAGGCATAAACACTGCTTTCGTTGCCACGCAAACGGCGGCCGAACAACTGCAAAACGCGCAAACCGACGCCGATACGGCCGCGGCGCAAGCCGTAATAATCGCGCAACTCGTTCGCCACGCCGCGCAATGCCATGTTTATGCGCTCACCCAAGAAAACACGCAAACGCTGTATGCCGTCTACACGACCGCCGTGCAAGCGGTTACGCAAGCCGCGCAAACGTTTGCCCCGCACACCTATACCGCCGCGCAAGACAACAAACAAAACATGCAAACGGCGTATACCGATGCAATAAACGAATGCAACAACACAAGCTGGAACAAAAACTCGCGCTACAGCGAAGTGACCGCTGCGGCCAACGCGGTAACGGCGCAAGCCGACCAAACCGCTTTGCTGGCGGCCGCCGCGCGCGATCTGTTGCAAAGCGTGCAAACGGTGTTCGATACGGCCGCCCATTCCCCCGTTGTGCAAACCGCCCACATACAAAGCGTGCAAAACGCCTTGGGCAACGAAACAAGCGGCTTTATGGGCGCGATCGCCGCGCTCAAGGCAAGCGCCGACAACGCATCGGACGCGGCGCCCAAGCTCACGACCCGCGCCGACGGCCTATTGAAAGTGTTCGGCAAAGAGAAAGAACCGATTGCCGCCGCGGCGAGCGCCAATGCGTCGGCAACCGCCGCCGCGCAAAACGTTGCGGCCGCGCAAGAAGTAGCCACCGCGCTGTATCGCTCGTTTGCCTCGCTCCTATCCGCGGCGCAAGCCTAACGCAAAACGCGCACAAAAAACGCCCGCTTACAAAAAAGCGGGCGTTTTTGTTTTTGTCTTTATGCGTCGGCCGATTTTCTATGCAAACGCTCGAATTGCTTGCGCGCGTACAGCCGCGCCCATAAAATAAGCCCCGACACGGTGAGCGTCCAAAATATGAGATGCAGCCAGCCGTATCGAAAATCCAACCAAATGGATAGCACGGAAGAAAACAACGCAAACGAGAACATGGTGCCCATAAACACGTCGGCGGCCACGTAGTGCACTTTGACCCACACGCGGTTGTCGCCCAAGGTGTAGCGGTTTTTCAGCCCGAGCACCTCGTTTCTTCGTAGCGACGGCAAGAAATTGGAAAGCTCGCCCATTAAAAGGGACACCGCGATGACCGACGCGGAGAAAAACTCAAACGACATCAATAGATCCACTTTATACTTGATGATGTTGCGGATCATGCCGTACACTATCACCGTTAAAAACGTTACGCTCAAACACAGCGCGGCGATCACCATAAAACGAAAGTTGCGTTCCACAAAACGGCGACCTTTCAAAATGCGCGCCAAAATAACCAGCCCCGTGGGAATAAACCCCATAAGCCCCAAATACAAATACTGGTATCTGTTGATGAACACTTCTTTTTCTTCGCCCAGCAAAACGGGAATGGGTATGGAATCGGGCAAAAATTGCATAGACCCCGCCACCAAAATAAACGGCAACAACGATATAAGCAATGTGGTGCTCGAAAGCCAACGTTCCTTGTTTGTCATCGGTTTTTCCTCTACGAACCATTATAGCCCAATCGGGCGCGTATGTCAACACATAAACCCAAAACATATGCACATACTATACGCATGGATACGATCACAGCCGTACAAACCGAACCTTACGGCCGACAGTCGGTCGGGCGCAAGCTTTGCATACTCACGATTTTGGCGGCGCTCTTTTCTTTGCTGGGTTGGGTGGCCGAAACCGTTTTGTTCCTTATAAAGCGCGGACATTTTGTAGACCGCGGCTTGCTGACGCTGCCCTTTTGCCCCATGTACGGGCTTTCCATGCTGGCGGTATACGCTGTTTTGCGCACGCCGCAAACGGGCATTTGGGTTAAAATCGCGGCTTTACCCAAAACCCGCGCGGGCAAGTTCGCCGCCGTAGCAACGTGTGTTTTGCTCTACGCCGCGGCCGCGGCGCTTTTGGCCTCGCTGTTCGAATATATCACGGGCGCGTTTTACGACAACAAATTCGGCGTGCGGCTGTGGAACTACCGTAACAAAGAAAACAATATACACGGTTACGTATGCCTAAAATACACTTTGGTGTGGGGGGCGCTGTCCGTGGCCGCCATGGGACTTGTATGGCACCCGTTGCAAAACGTGCTCGCGCGCGCAAAAACGGCGGTGCTCGTCACATCCGCCGTCTTACTGTTCACGGCTATATCCGCCGATTTCGTTTTCAATATGATCTATTTGTTTACGCAAGACACCCGTTTTTTACCGTGGTGATATACGCGTTTTTATAGTCGTGCTTGCCTTGCTTGTCGCATTGCTTGCAATACTTCTTTTTTCCTTTTTCATACGCCCGTTTTTGTTTGGCGCTCAGCGTTTGCAAATACGCTTGCTCGTTGTCGGTGTTTTGCCAACGCTCTTTGTTTTCTTGCACCGCCGTAACGAACACGTCGGCCAAGCGGTCTACACACGCATCGAGCGTGAATTGCTTGGCATAGGCCTCGTATTGCTCGGACAGCGCCGCCTTTTCTCGGGGGTGCTCGATAAACCACTCGATTTTTTCGCGCAACGATTTATAATTGCCCTTTCGGAACAAGTTGCGTTCGTCCAACGCAAACTGCTTGGTAGCGCAAATCTTGCTGTCCGAGATCACGGGCACCAAGCCGCACGTGAACGCCTCGATACACGAAATGGCCTCGCTTTCGGCGTCGGACGCATGCACGTATAGATCGCACATGTTGATGCGGTCAATAAGTTCTTCTTGCGGCAAGAACACGAAATCCACGGGATTTTTCAAATAGCGGTCGCTCAACTTTTTGAGTTTTTTGGCGGTGGGCCCTTTGCCCGCCAACACCAACTGTATGCGGTCGTTGTATTTGCTTTTACCTATGGCCTTGATGATAAGGTCTTGCCGTTTTTCGCGGCTGTATCGCCCGATCATCATGATCACGAACTTATCTTTATACTGCTCGCACCGCACCACGTCCCGTTTTTCGAACGCCTCGCACACGCCGTTGCTGATGGCGTGGATTTCGCCGCGGTATTTGTTTTTTATAAGCAAGTTTTTCATCATCTCGCTGGGGCAATGGATATGCGAGAATTTGTCATAAAATTTGCGGCGCAAAAAGGAATACACAAACGAATTGATACCCGGCCACTTGCTCATGTGAATGGAGTACGTGATGTTTTCGGGTTGGATATGAAAAGCCGCCGTGGTAGCTACCCGCTTTTCTTCGGCAATGCGCGCGGCGGCGTGTTGCACCCAAAACGGCATGAGCATATGCACAACGTCGCTTCCCTCTATGGCCCGAGCGATCACATCGTCTACGGGTTGCGCCAAACGCATGCCTTGCTTGTCCACGATCGACTGAAACACGGGGATGTGCTTTTCGGGCAACACGTACACGCCGTCTTCTTGAATGTCGGAGGCGGTAATCACGCGCACCTCGTGCCCCTTTTCCCGCAATTTTTCGGCGAAACGCACGGCGGTCATAGTGGTGCCGTTGTTCATTTCGCTATATTGATCCATTACAAATGTGATAACCATGCTATGATAAACAAAACTCCTGCCTTTATAAAAAACGGCCACGACCGATGCGTGCACCGCTTATACTTATATTATGGCATTGAACGCCGTAACTTGTCAACAAATAATGATTAGAGATATCTTAAAATTGCGTTAAATCAGTAGCCGCGCCGCAAAATGGGCGCCAAAAACCGCCCCGTGTGGCTTTCTTGCGCCTCGGCCACCTCTTCGGGCGTGCCCAAAGCCACCACTGTGCCGCCCTTGTCGCCCCCTTCCGGTCCGAGATCGATGAGCCGATCGGCGCACTTGATCACGTCGAGGTTGTGCTCGATCACCACCACCGTGTTGCCGCCGTCCGTCAGCCGTTGCAATATGGCGATCAACTTTTCCACGTCGGCAATGTGCAGTCCCGTGGTGGGTTCGTCCAAGATATACAGCGTTTTGCCCGACGCGCGGCGGCTGAGCTCGGTGGCCAGTTTCACGCGTTGCGCCTCGCCGCCCGACAGCGTGGTGGCGGGTTGCCCCATCTTGATATACCCCAGCCCCACCTCGTTGAGCGTGCGGATCTTATTGGCGATCTGCGGGATATTTTCGAAAAAGGCGTAGGCCTCCTCTATGGTCATGTCGAGCACGTCGGCAATGCTCTTGCCCTTGTATTGCACGGTGAGCGTTTCGCGGTTATACCGCTTGCCGCCGCACACCTCGCACGGCACGTATACGTCGGGCAAAAAGTTCATTTCCACCCGAATGATACCGTCGCCGCCGCAACTCTCGCAACGCCCGCCTTTCACATTGAACGAAAACCGCCCCGCTTTGTATCCGCTTTGCTGTGCGTCGGGCGTTTTGGCAAACAGTTCGCGTATCGCGCCGAACACGCCCGTATAGGTGGCGGGATTGCTGCGCGGCGTACGCCCTATGGGGCTTTGGTCTATGCAGATCACCTTGTCGATATACTCCAATCCCTCGATGGCCGCGTGCTTGCCCACGGTGAGCCGACTGCCCATCACGGCGTTGGCCGCCGCGGGATACAGTATCTGATTGACAAGGCTGGATTTGCCGCTGCCCGACACGCCCGTTACGGCGGTGAAACACCCCACGGGGAATTGCGCCGACACGTTTTTCAAGTTGTTTTGGTTGCACCCTTTGAGCGTTATATATCCTTTGGGCGCGCGGCGCGACGCGGGCACCGCGATCTTTTTTTCGCCGCTTAGGTATTTACCCGTTACGGAACGCGGTTGCGCTATGATTTCGGACACCGTACCCGCCGCCACGATCTCGCCGCCGTGCACGCCCGCCCCCGGCCCCACGTCCACCACGAAATCGGCCGCGCGAATGGTGTCCTCGTCGTGCTCCACCACAATGAGCGTGTTGCCGAGATCGCGCAGTCTCGTGAGCGTGGCCAACAGTTTTTCATTGTCGCGTTGGTGCAATCCGATGCTCGGTTCGTCGAGGATATACAAAACGCCTTGCAGTCCCGACCCTATCTGCGTGGCCAGCCGAATGCGTTGCGCCTCGCCGCCCGACAGCGTGGCCGCGCCGCGCGCCAACGTGAGATACCCAAGCCCCACGTCTTTGAGAAAGCCCAAACGCGCGCGTATCTCTTTTAAGAGCGGTTTGGCAATGATCTCTTGCGCCGCCGAAAAGGCAAACGTGTTGATAAAGTCGAGCAGTTCCACAATGCTTAAGTGGGTGATCTCCTCGATGTTTTTGCCAAACAGCGTGACCGCCAACGCCTCTTTTTTGAGCCGCTTGCCGCCGCAACTCTCGCACGGACGGGTGCGCATATACCGCTCTATGTCGTTTTTCACGTATTCAGATTCGGTGCTTTTATACCGCCGCTCGAGATTGGTCACGATCCCCTCGAACGCCGCCGTGAAACTGCCCTTAAAGTTATACGAATTGTATTGCAGTTCCAGCTTTTCGCCGCCGTTGCCGTACAGCAACATGTGGCGGATGTTTTCGGGCAACTCGCGAAAAGGCACGTCGAGCGAAAAGCCGTACCGCTTGGATAGGCTCTCGAAATACAGTTGCGTTTGCGCCCCGCTCTCGAAATTCCAACCCGAAATGGTGAGCGCGCCCTCTCTGAGCGTTTTGCGGCCGTCGCCGTATATGAGTTCGGGGTCGATGGCTTGCTTATACCCCAGCCCCAAACAATCGGGACAAGCGCCGAACGGACTGTTGAAAGAAAACAGCCGCGGCTCGATCTCGGCCAATGAAATGCCGCAATCGGTGCACGCGTACTTGGTGTTAAATAGACGCTGTTGTCCCTCGCACTCCACCACCGCGATGCCCTCGCTCAGCTTGAGCGCCGTTTCCAAACTGTCCGTTAAGCGCTTTTCGATGCCCGCCTTTACCACCAAGCGATCCACGACAACGCTTATGTTGTGCTTTTGCTGTTTGTCGAGCGCGATGTCTTCGTCTAACGTGTAGGTCACGCCGTCCACCCACACGCGCGCAAACCCTTGCTTGCGGTAGTCCTCGAACAGCTTGGAAAACTCGCCCTTGCGGCCGCGCACGCTCGGCGCCAGCAATAAGATCTTACTGCCTTCGGGATACGCCATGATGGCGTCGGCAATCTGGTCTATAGACTGCTGTTCTATCTTTTTGCCGCACTTGGGGCAATGCGCCACGCCCAAGCGGGCGTACATCAAACGCAGATAGTCGTAGATCTCGGTGACCGTGCCCACGGTGGAACGCGGGTTGCGCGCCGTTGTCTTTTGGTCGATGGAAATGGCGGGACTCAAGCCGTCTATGCTTTCCACGTCCGGCTTGTCCATTTGCCCCAAGAATTGGCGGGCATAGCTCGACAGCGATTCCACATACCGCCGCTGTCCCTCGGCAAAAACGGTATCGAACGCCAAACTCGTCTTGCCGCTGCCCGACAGCCCCGTAAACACGATAAGCTTGTTGCGCGGCAATGTTAGGCTGACGTTTTTCAAATTGTTTTCTTTGGCGCCTTTTATGACGATGTTGTCCATGGTTTTGTGTTTCCTCGCTTGTTTATGCGCCGCCCCGCTTGCGGGCGCGCTGTATGTTGTCTTGCAAACGCTTTAATTCGGTGATCTGATCGCGCAAACGTATGGCCGTTTCGAAATCGAGCGATTTGGAGGCCACGTTCATTAAACTGCGCAACGTGTCTATCCGGCGCGGAATGTCGTTTTCGTCGATCTTGTCTTCCGCCTTTTTGGTGATCTCCAACGTGTTGGTTATGGGCTTTACGATGGTTTTGGGCACAATGCCGTTTTTGTCGTTATACGCCGTTTGCTTTTGCCGCCGCCGTTCCGTTTCGCCGATGGCGCGTTGCATGGATCCCGTGATCGTGTCGGCATACATGATCACGCGGCCGTCTGCGTTGCGCGCCGCCCGCCCCACCGTTTGGATGAGCGCCGATTCGCTGCGCAAAAAGCCTTCTTTGTCGGCGTCTAATATGGCCACCAACCGCACTTCGGGAATGTCCAATCCCTCGCGCAATAGGTTGATGCCCACCAACACGTCGAACTCGCCCGCCCGCAACGCGTTTACGATCTGTATGCGCTCCATGGTGCCTATGTCCGAGTGCAGATAGTTTACTTTCACGCCGTGGTCGGCCAAATAATCGGTAAGGCTTTCGGCCATGCGCTTGGTGAGCGTGGTCACCAGCACCCGCCCGTTTTGCGCCGCCGTGCGTTTTATCTCAGTGAGCAGATCGTCTATCTGCCCCTCGGTGGGGCGCACCGTTATTTCGGGATCGAGCAATCCCGTGGGGCGAATGATCTGTTCGGCCACAAACCCGCTTGCTTGCTCGCGTTCGTACGGCGCGGGTGTGGCCGACACATACACCGTTTGCCCGATACGCGCGTTGAACTCGTCGAAAGACAACGGGCGGTTGTCAAACGCCGACGGCAACCGAAACCCGTATTCCACCAAACTCTGTTTTCTGCTGCGGTCGCCCGCCAGCATGGCGCGCACTTGCGGCAACGTCATGTGGCTTTCGTCCACAAACAGCAAAAAGTCGCGCGGGAAATAGTCTAACAGCGTAAAAGGCGGTTGCCCCGGCGTGCGCCCGTCGAAATAGCGCGAATAGTTCTCTATGCCCGTGCAATACCCCACTTCGCGCATCATTTCCATATCGTACTTTACGCGTTGGGCAATGCGTTGCGCCTCGATCAGCTTGCCCGCGTCGGTAAATATTTTTACTTGCTCTTCCATGTCGCGCTCTATTTGCACAAGCGCGCGATCGAGCGTGGCTTGCTCTACGGCGTAGTGGCTGGCGGGAAAGATAGCCGCGTGTTTCAAGCGATTGACCACCCGCCCCGAAACGATCTCGAATTCGGATATGCTCTCGATCTCGTCGCCGAAAAATTCCACGCGCACGCCGAGATCGCTCGATGACGCAATGAAAATATCCACCGTGTCGCCCTTCACGCGGAACTCGGTGCGCTCGGGCGCGGTGTCGTTGCGTTTATAGTTGATCTCCACCAAACGGCGGATCAGATCGTCCCGCCGCATGGCGTCGCCCGGCCGCAAAGAAACGGACAACCTATAGTATTCTTCGGGCGCGCCCAAGCCGTAAATGCACGAAACGGACGCCACCACCACGGTGTCGCGCCGCTCGTACAGCGAGCAAGTGGCGCTGTGCCGCAGTTTGTCGATCTCGTCGTTTATAGACATGTCTTTTTCTATATACGTATCCGACGAGGCAATATACGCCTCGGGTTGGTAATAATCGTAGTAAGACACGAAAAATTCCACACGGTTGTGCGGAAAAAATTCACGAAACTCGTTGCAAAGTTGCGCCGCCAAAATTTTGTTGTGCGCCAACACCAAAGCCGGCCGCCCCATACGGGCAATCACGTTTGCCATGGTATACGTTTTGCCGCTGCCCGTCACGCCCAAAAGCACTTGGCTTTTCAAGCCGTCGCGCAAGCCTTCGCAGAGTTTGTCGATGGCTTCGGGCTGGTCGCCCGTGGGTTTATACGGAGCACATAACTCATAGTCCATGCCGTTATTATACCACGTAAATTGTTTTTTCGCAACTTGTGGATTGAATTTTCGCATGTTTTGTGTTATACTATATAGGTATATATGCATAGCGCAAACGACAGATTGATATTGCATTGCGACCTCAACAATTTTTACGCGTCGGTCGAATGCGTGGAACACCCCGAATGGAAAAACGTTCCGTTGGCAGTGGCGGGCAACCCCGACAAGCGGCACGGGGTGATTTTGGCAAAGAACGAACTTGCCAAGAAAAAGGGCATCAAAACGGGCGACACCATTTGGCAAGCCAAGCAAAAAGAACCCGCGCTGTTGTGCGTGCCGCCCCATTTTTCGGAATACATGCGCTATTCCAAACAAGCGTTCGAGATATACACGCGCTTTACAAGCCAAGTGGAACCGTTCGGCCCCGACGAATGCTGGCTGGACGTGACGGCCTCCACCCGCTTGTTCGGCACGGGCAAACAGATCGCCGACGCCATTCGCGAAACGGTGAAAAAAGAAACGGGGCTGACGCTGTCGGCGGGCGTCAGCTTTAACAAGGTGTTTGCCAAAATGGCGAGCGATCTTCAGAAACCGGACGCCACCACGCTCGTGATGCGCACATCTTACCGCAAAGTGCTGTGGCCGTTGCCCGTATCCGACATGCTTATGGTGGGCAAACGCACGGCCGAAAAACTGCAAAAGCTCAATATTTTTACGGTGGGCGATCTGGCAGCCGCCGACCGCGCCGTGCTCAGATCGCACTTTGGCGTGATGGGCGAAAAACTGCACGAATACGCCAACGGACAAGACAACGAACCCGTGCGCGAATACGTGCAAAAGCGGGCGGAAAAGTCGGTGGGACACGGCATGACCGCCACGCGCGACCTTAACGTATACGCCGACGCCGAGGCGCTCATCACCTATTTGTCCGACAAAGTGGCGCAACGCATGCGCAAACAAAACGTGCGCGCCAGCGGCGTGGCTTTGGGACTGCGCAGCTTTGAGCTCAAACACATCACCCGCCAAAAAATCTTGCCGCGCGCCACGTGCGCCGCCGCCGATATCCGCGCGGCCGCCGTTACTTTACTGCACGAAAATTGGAGCGAGGATCCGCCGCTGCGCACCGTTACGGTGAGCGCGTTCGATCTCAGCCGCCTCGACGCCGTGCAAATGGGCATGTTCGACGATACGTCGGCCGCCAAAGCGGAAAACCTCGAAAAGGCGCTCGACGCCATTCGTCGCAAATACGGCGAGCACGCCGTATATCGCGCCGGCATAGAAGGCGCCGATTTTATCTACGACAAAAACGACGACGAGGACTTTTTGCCCTTCCAACGCTAAAAACATAAAGACCTCTCCGCTTCGGTCGAGGTGACATTCGCCGCTTTTGTCACCCCCATGTCCCCCCCCTTACCGTGTCACCCCGAGCCTATTCCCCTACCGTGTCACCCCGAGCGTCAGCCGAGGGGTCTTTTTTTTAGATCTCTCCGCTCGCTACGCTCGGTCGAGATGACAGAAATGAAACCGCTCGGTCGAGATGACAGAAATGAAACCGCTCGGTCGAGATGACAGAAATGAAA